>CAZFDT010000100.1:0-17517 GCA_964518335.1 uncultured Phycisphaeraceae bacterium | reverse complement strand
GCCCTGGGCTACCTCGCCACCGTGCTGGGCCACACCAAGGAGTACGTGCGCTTTTACCAGGGTCACGGCGTCAGCGGCGCCGACCGCTTCCCGCCCCTGAAGCTCTTCGAGGTGCCCGAGCGCCTGGCGTGGACGCAGCGCGTGTGGGACCGCGTGGACGACTACATCGCCGGCCGGGCGCCCATCGCCGAGTTCGACACCGAGTTCGGACCCGACCCGGCCACCGACGTGATCGAGTCGATGTGGGCCGGGCTGGGCAAACGCTTCTTCATCAACACGCACAACGGCGGCGCGGTGACGAACACGGCCGACGATGCGTTCCTGGAGCTCTATTGCGACATCGACATGGCCGGCCCGCGCCCGCTGCCGGTGGGCGACATGCCCCGCGGCATTCGCGGCATGTGCGAGACCGTCCTCGACACACACGAGCTGACCGCCCAGGCCGTGTACGAAGCCGACCGCGATCTGCTCCGCCGCGCCTTGATCGTGGATCCCCTGACCAACTCGATCGGCGACATCGATCGGCTCATGGACGAACTCATCGACGCCGAGCGCGACGGCCTGCCCGAGCACTGGCAACAGCCGGCGTCGGTCGCGTGAGCAACGACGCGCGTCAACGCCCCCGCCAACCTGAGTCACGATCTTCCAAACACGTTGCGGATGGCCTGCAGGTAGCGGTAACCCCAGCGCATGTCGGGCAGAAGGTAGCTGCCTTCGGTCCATTCGTTCCAACTGTTGATCGTGACCAGCGGCGTCTGCTGCGGGCGGGCGTCGAGCCATGCTCTGGCTTTCCAGAGGCAAGCCTCAAACGCATCTGGCGTCGCGTTGACGACCACCTTTTCCGCACCGAATCCAGGGTTGCGATGCGTGTTGTCCCAGCCGATGGACACGTGTGGATAGTACGTGCCGTACGTGGCCTCATGGGCTGGCCAGTTGCGCATCGCACGATCGGCCCACGTGACGTAATCCCCGGTCTGGCCCGCGTCCTGGCAGAACTGGTAGCTGGTGGCCCCGTCAAACGCAAGCGTCCTGGCCACGTCCGCCTCGGACCCCGGCGCTAGATTTGCCCCGGCCTCGACTCCGGCGCACAGGTGGGCAATGGCTTGGATATCCATCCCCGGCAGTCCGGCCGCCTGACACCGACTGCGCATCCACACCAAGGCGTCGGCCGCCTTCGCGGCCCCGCCAAGACCATCGACCAGGTTGGGATAGGTGAAGATCGAAAACACGGGCTTGCCGTCGATTCGATAGTAATGCGGATGCGTCAGGTACTTGGCGATGAGCCGGTCGCACATCGGCTCGAGAACCTCCCGCGACACCTGCCCGCTCCAGAGCGTCTTGCGGGGTCGATCCCAATGGGTGTCCTCGTGCATGTTCCACAGTGTGTCCACATCGTGGTTCGCCCACATCAGATAGAACCTGCAGTCCGTGCCCTCGAGCGCGGGGATCAGGCCCTCGTTGAGTTGTCGTTCGAAACAGGGCGCGTTGTCGTACCAGTACCAATCCACGATGAACACATTGACCCCATGATTCAAGGCCAATTCGACGTGTTGTCGCATGACCTTCGGATCGGCCTCGTCCTGATAGCCCAGCAGGGGAATGCGTGGCATGTCGTGACCCGGGAAGCGCGGCGCGCCGCGACGAACGGTGTACCACTCGCCGTCCTTCTCAGGCCAGAAATGTTCCACCCTCGGTTCATAGTGGTACGAAGGCCAGATGTAAGCTGCAATGTCATATCGCGTCATGAATACTCACCTGTGTGATCCGCTTGATCTCCGGTGCATGTGTCCAACCCATGGACGCCCAACGAGGCAAGGTTAACCTCGTCCAATGCAGTCCGCCACACGGCAACGGCAGCGGGTCACCAAAAAAGGGTATGCGTTCATTTATCGGCGGCGTCTTTGCGGGGTCGGCCGCGGGGGCGGAGGGTTTCGGGCAGGCCCAGGCGACGGGCGGCGGCGGCGGTCCACGGGGGCGTGCCCAGCGGTCGGCCGCGCGCCAGGCTCGTGCGCATGCGCTCCAGGTCCCCGGACGCCTGCACCCGATTGACCTCATCGAGCCAGTGGCGCGGCGGCGGCACCGGCCAGGGGGTCAGCGGCGGCCAGTCCATCGCGTCGCCCGGCAGCGTCGCCTGCAGACGCTGCCACAGGCTCGACCATCGCCACGCCTGCGCCTGGCGCGGCGGCGTGAGCTTCGCCCGCCGCGCGTTGGCCTCGACGTATCGGCACAGCATCAGAAAATGCCCATTTTCCTGCACGGGAAATGACTTGTACGGCCCCTGGTACACGTGCCCCTGCCCCACGCTGCGACGATGCTCGCGCCATCGCCGCACGTGCGTGACCGTCAGTCGATGCATGAACCGCCCCAGGTCGCCGTCCGCCCGCGGCCGCACGACCAGATGCCAGTGATTGGGCATCACGCAGTACGCCAGCAAGTCGATCGGCACGTGCGTCATCGCCTCGGCCAGGACGCGCACGAAGGCATCGAAGTCCTGCGGCCTGGCGAACAGCGACCGACGCTCATTGCCCCGATTCAGGACATGAAACACCATTCCGCCAGGCTGCACCCTTGCCGTCCGAGGCATCCGCCCAATCTACCGATGCCTCCGGCCACGTCAAGAAAAATGTACTCATACCCTTTTCGCTGTCTTCTGCTCTAATACGTTGGAACGGAAGGAAAGGGTCGTTGCCGTCATGAGGACAACAAGCAAGTTGCAGCTTGGTATTGTCGGTGCCTGTGGACGTGGCGCCAGCTTCAAAGCCGCGTGCGATGCCATGGTCAATGTCGCGATCCACGCGGTGTGCGACATTGATGAATCGCGTCTCGGCGCCGTCGCCGAAAAGCTTGGAGCGAAAGAGCGCTACGTTGACTACGAAGCGATGCTTGCGCAATCTGACCTGGATGCCGTCATCCTTGGAACGCCGATGCACCTGCACGTGCCGCAGGCCGTCGCCGCGTTGGATCACAATCTGCATGTGCTCTCTGAAGTGACGGCTGGCGTATCGATCCAGGAGTGTCGGCAACTCGTGGACGCGTGCCAGCGAAGCGAGAAAGTGTACATGATGGCGGAGAACTACACGTACATGCCCCAGAACGTGGTGGTGCGTGAGTTGGTGCGTCGAGGGGAGTTCGGCACACCTTATTACGCGGACGGCGAATACCTCCACGAACTCAAGCAACTCAATGAGATCACGCGGTGGCGGCGCACGTGGCACTCGGGCATCAACGGCATCACCTACGGCACGCACAGCCTCGGCCCCATTCTTCAGTGGATGCCCGGCGATCGCGTGACCCAGGTGTGTTGTGT
Source organism: uncultured Phycisphaeraceae bacterium (assembly GCA_964518335.1). Classification (GTDB taxonomy): domain Bacteria; phylum Planctomycetota; class Phycisphaerae; order Phycisphaerales; family Phycisphaeraceae; genus CAZFDT01. Next base: position 14,210 of record CAZFDT010000100.1, on the reverse strand, counting down.
CGGAAGCGGTCATCATTACCTCGACCCCCGTGGCAATCAGTATGAACAAGAGGATACGACCGTCATGCTGTGCAGGATGGCATCGGGTGGATTGGTAAAGATCCGCCTGGACATGCTGTCCAACCGGCCACACGCCATGACCAATTACCAGCTTCAAGGCACTGAAGGCTGTTATGAGTCCGCGCGCTCTCACGGTGAGATGAACCGCATTTGGCTTCGCTCCCGTGGCCAGGACGCCAATGCGTGGATGAATCTCGACGACCTGTACGACGCGTTTCTGCCTGACTTATGGAAGGAGGGTCTGCAGCGAGCAAGGGCAGCCGGTCACGGCGGTGGCGACTACTTTGAGATCCTCGACTTCGTGGCCGCGATCACTGGGCAACGCCCCTGCGTCATCGGTGTGCACGAAGCCATGGACATGACCCTCCCCGGCCTCATCAGCCAACAGTCCATCGCTGAAGGTGGGCGGTGGATGGATGTGCCGGACTCGCGAACGTGGTTGAACGATGCCAGACCGACCCGGTAGTTGCAGACGGTGCTATCCGCGCCCCGCGCGTCAGCACCACCGGGCGGCAGACCTCCCCCGCGGGCGAGCCGCCGATTGACCGGGCGGCGGGATCGGATATAATGTTCGTATTATGTTTGTAACGCCGGCCACCGTGGGGCGGGTCGATTGGGGCGGGGCGCTTCGGCGTCCGGCGCCTTCAGCAGTGCGGTCTGTTCGGGTCCATCTTGTCCATCGGAACCTGCAACTTGCACTGTGTGGTGATGGGCAAGTTGACGGGCGCCCCGCCTGGGACGCTGTGGGCAAGGGTCGGACGAGGCAACTCGATCATCAAAACCTGCAACTTGCTCTACGTGGTGATGATCAAGTTGAGCGCGTTGCGGGGCGTCGGCCGGGGGCATGGCGGGGAGGGGCGGGCAGGCAACTTGAGGGTCGGATCGTGCAACTTGTTGTGTGCGGCAACAAGATGAGTTGGTTGAGGTGCGTTGGAGGGCGAAAAACCCTGTGCATCGCTTTCCGGGGGCGTGGAGCGCCCTGGGGACGCCGGGGCGTGTGGACGCGATTGCCCGGATATGCCGGGGGACGTAAAGTAGCCGCGATGTCGCAGGCTTCGCCCGTGTTTCCGCCCGCTTCGCCGCCGCGGTTTGTGCGCTGTGCCGCCGCGCCCGTCACGACCGGGCAGCGCGTGGTCAACGCGCTGGTCTTCGCCCTCACCATGGGCGTGTTGCTGACGGCCTACCTGTTACGGCCCGATCCGGCGGGCATGGGCACGCACCAGCAACTGGGCCTGCCGCCCTGCGGGTTCAAGTTCGCCACCGATCTGCCCTGCGCCACCTGCGGCATGACCACCGCCTTCAGCTACGCCGCCCACGGCCACCTGCTGGCGTCGTTCGTCACCCAGCCGGCCGGCGCGGTGCTGGCGCTGTGCACCGCCGCCGCCGCACTGGTCAGCGGTTACGCGCTCGTCCGCGGCGTGTCGCTGGCGCCCCTGGGGCGACGGCTGTGGCGGCCGGCGGTCGTCTGGTCCTTCGCCGCCATGCTCGTGGCGAGCTGGCTCTATAAGATCGTCGTCACCCTGTACGCGGTGTAACTGCCATGCCCCGATCGCTTTTCGTCGCCAAGGTCGCGTTGCTCGTCGTCTCGCTGGCGTTGGCCGGCTGCCAGGCCATCGGCTGGGCGGCGCACGGCATGAGCGGAGGCGTGACCAAGCAGCAGGTCAAGGCGCAGTACCTGGGGCTGCAGAACAAGACCATCGCCGTGGTCGTCGCCGCCGACGACTTCACGCTCTTCCGCTATCCCGAGGCGCCGTTCAAGACCTGCCGGGCGATCTCGGCGCGCATCAGCGATGAGATTCCCGGGGCGCGGGTGGTCGATCCGCGACAGATCGTCAGGTTTCAGAAGGACAATCCTTACTGGAACACGCTGCTGTTGTCCGACCTGCTGAAGCGTCTGGGCGTGGAGCGGCTGGTGTACGTCGATCTGGTCGAGTACGAGACGCACGAGGCGGGCAATCAACACGTGGGTCAGGGCAAGATCGTGGCGAACGTGAACGTGCTGGAGTCCGACGCCGCGTCGCGGGGGCTGGACCCCGATCAGTTCGCCTTCAGCGCGGCGGTGCAGTCGCTGTATCCCGAGGAGCACGGCTTCGGCGTGATCGAGGCCGACATGCAGTCGCTGGAGCTGGCGATCGTCTCCGTTTTCAGCCGCGACACGGTGCGGCTGTTCCGCGACCACACCCGTGAGCACAAGAACAAATGATGCGTCGAGTTGCACCGATGGTCGTGGCGGCGCTGGCCCTGTGCCTGGTCGGGTGCGAGGGCATCGGCTTTCTCACGGCCATGGGCGGCGCACGCAAGATCAAGAAGATCCACCAACTCGCCGACGTGCGCACCGCCGTGCTCGTGGATGATCCCAGCGATCAGTTGGGCGACCCCGGGCTCAAGGGCGTCGTCGCGTCCAACGTGCGCTTCTTCGTGATGGACGGCAAGGAGGTTAAAGACGTCATCGATCCGCAGGAGGTGACGTCACTGGCGGCGCGGATGGGCAAGGAGTTCGAGAAGACGCCGATCGACCGCATCGGGCGCGAGCTGGGTGTGTCGCAGGTGATCTACGTGTCGATCGAGTCGGTGCAACTGGCGTCGGGGCCGGGGATGTACCGGCCGATCGCCGGCGTGCAGGTGAAGGTGATTGATGCCGCCGCGGGTCACCGCCTGTTTCCCGCCGGGTCGGGCACGGGCAAGAGCAACAAGCTCGAGACCGACACGTTTTCGCCGCACGCCCAGGCCGGGTCGCCCAAGCCCGGCGCCGTCGCCGACCCGCGCGGCTACCGCTTCAACGTCAAGCTCCCTCACGAACCGTCGGGCAACATCAAGCACGGCGACCCCTATATGCTCCAGCGGCAACTGGCCGAGCAGATCGGCAAGGAAGTCGCCTGGCTCTTCGTCGATCACGCCCCGCCCGCGGTCGGCGAAACCATCACTCGTGGCCAGACCCGTTACTACTGAACCGCACGGGCCGGGGCCGCGGCCGTTCGTGCTATCTTCTGCCCATGCGCGTGCTGCACCTGATTGACGCCGCTTCGCCCCAGGCGTGCCCGACGACGCTGGCGCTGCTGGGCGCCGCCGCCGGCCGGATGGCAGGCGTCGCCGAGCGAGTCGTGCTGCTGGGCGGCGCGGCGCTGCGCGCCGCGGCGGTCGCGGCGGGTGTGACCGACGCGGGGCTGGTGGGCGTGCCCATGGGCCGCGCCCTGGCCGGGTGGTTCACGGTGCGGCGGCGCCTGGCGGGGATGGGCGTGCCCGACGTCGTGCATTGCTGGTCGCTGGGAACGTTGACGTTGGCGTCGCTGCTGTGGCGCGATGTGCCGCGGCTGCTCACGCTCGTGCAGGCCCCGACGCCGCGACAGTTGCACTGGCTGAGGATGCTCGTCGAGCACGGAGCGGGGCGCAGCGTCGTGCTGGCCGCCAGCGCCACGCTGCGTCGGGCGGCGCTGCAGCACGGTGTGCCCGAGTCGGCCGTGCACGTGCTGCGCCCGGGCATCGACCTGGGCCGCGTCGCGCAGGCCAACCGCGATGCGCTGCGCCAGTCGTGGGGTATCGATCCGCGCGACCGCACGGCCGTGGTCGTCGCCACGCTGGCCGATCCGCCGAGCGCGCACGACGCGATGTTCAGCGCCCTGGCGGTGGGCATCGCCGGCGAGGTGTATTCGCCGCGCCGGCCCGATCCGGCCCATCGCCTGCACGTGCTGGTGCATCCCGACATGGCGCGGCGGACCAATGCGGAAAGGACGCTGCGTGAGATCGGCGATCCGGCGCGCGTGGTGCGCGAGCCGCGGCTGACAACGCCGTGGGACGTGCTGCCGGGCTGCGACGTGGCGCTGACGACCGGGCGCGGCGGCGGGGGGCTGAGCCTGCTGTGGGCCATGGCCGCCAACGTGCCCATTGTCGCCGAGGCCGACTACGCCGTCAGCGAAATCGTAGAGGCCAACCACTCGGCACTGTTGGCCCGGCCGGGCGAGCACAAGCAGATCGCCCACCGCATCACGCAGCTCATTGACGACCCCCGCCTGGCGTGGAAACTCCGCGACACCGCCCGCCACGAGTGCTACTCGTTCTTCTCGAAGCAGCGCTATACTGCCGGGCTCAAGGCCGTGTACGAGCAGATGATCGGTGGCGACGCGATTGATGTGCCCGCGCTGGAATCGACCGGCGGCCTGCGCTTCACCGGCCGGGCCTAGAACACCACGCCCGTTTCGCCGATGAGCCCCAGCGCGATGCCTTCGCCGATCATCACGAGCACCGTGGCGACGTAGAGAATGCCGGTGGCCGACTGGTTGGCGCGCCGCTTGACGCAGTCCCAGATCATGTAGGTGAACACCGCGGGCACGACCAGCCCCACACCGTAGCGCGTCGTCACCATCAACGTGTTCCACATCTGCTGCGAGCGAGGAACCTCCAGCGACATATACGGCCACAGCCCAAAGACGAGACTCGCCACCGCCCGCAACACGAGCAGCACCGCGAGCACCTTCACCAGCCGGGCAAACGGCTTCTGCGTCATCTCCGATCCCGCGGTCAGGTACGCATGCCCCAGAAGCATTGTCATGAGGAACCCGCCGGTGAGACCGGCGGCGATGGGAAACGATACGCTCGTCGCGCGGAAAAAATCTGGGTATCTCCACTGGATCGCATCAGGCTCTACGCCGGCATTATCCATGACTTCGTTAAGTGCAAACACTGAGCCGACGAACCATACAGCGATGCCTGCACAAACTAACCATCCCATGAGTGCGCACACGCGTTGCCCCGTGCGCCGAGCCAACTGTACGAACAAGAGCTGAAGCGCCGAAGGGATCATGGCTACAACACTCAGCACCAGATACACCTGCCATCCCTCGTGATCTGCCATCATCGCCATCGTCCCCGCCACCGCGATCAGCGACAGGACGATGATGCCGCCGAGGCGAAGCCAGCGGAGGGTGACTTGATGGGGATCCGACGCGGCCTGGGCGAGACCGATACCTCCGGCGATGAGCAGCAGCATGACGGCAACCATGCGCGGCAGTATCGCAGATTTCCTCAATAGCCGGGACGCTACGCGTCCCAGGAGCCGGGGACGCGTAGCGTCCCGGCTAGACGCGGTCGGCGCGCCACTTGCCCTCGGCCTTGGCGGTGCGCGTCGCCTCGGCGATGCGTCGGGCGATCGACGATCCGGCTTTCGCGTTTGCGTCATCGGGCGCTTCGACGGGTTGCGCCTTCACCTCGCCGAACTGCTTGCGCGCCTCGACGACCAGCGCCGCCGCGGGCGCCACCTGCGCCGCCTTGGTCAGTTTCGCCTGCACCCACCCCGCGCCGCCGAGGCTCGGCCACGGGTGCTCCCCGATCCACTTGTGCCGCCGCATCGCCCGCGCCCCAACTTCCGGGGGGAGCTTGAACTCCAGCGACAGGTGCTTGCCGCTCTTGGCCTGCTCGACGTAAGCGAGCAAGCGCGGCTTCCTGCGTGACCCATCCTTGCCCGGCAACTTATACGCCCGGCCGCCCCACTGGTCGGCATAGTCCACGTCGGCGATCCGCCGCAGTTTCGCGTCGAGCTTGTCGAACAGGGCGGGCAGGTCGGGCATGGCGGAGGCTCGTAGCGACGCCGCTGCATTCGTGAGACGTCAGCGTGCCAGGGGCGTGGTGCCGCTGGTGGCGTAGGGGATCTTGATCGGGCCGAAGGGTGTGCCGGCATCCATCACGCCCTTGATCGAGTAGCCCGCGCTCTTGCCGCGCAGCGCCTCGACGACCGCCATGCCCGCGGCCAAGGGGGAGAAGGACACAGGCACATCGATCGCTGCGCTGCCGCCGGGCTTGAACGACGACTTCGAAAGCAGCCTGCTGTTGGCGACGGTGGTCCCGCCCAGGGCCAGCTCGTAGTCCAGCGCGTTGAGGTCGAGGTTGAACTTGTTGGTGTTGACCACTTCCAGGTGAATGGTGGCGGCGGCTTCGGTCATGTCGAGCTTGTCGAGCTTGACGCGAGCGACTTTGATCTGCGGTACGGCGGGCACGGGCAACTGGCCTTCGCGCTTGAGCGGCAGCGATTGCCTGCCGAGTCCGGGCACGTCGATGCCCAGGGCGACGTCGGCGGCATAGGGGACGACGTCGCCTGGCCGCACGTTCTTGACGGCCGACAGGAGCTGGGCGAAGTTCACCTTGGCGGGCAACTGCAGCGTGCGCTTGCCGTTGGCGGGGATCACGCCGTCGAGCTTGGCGTCGCCGGAGAGGAACGCCGTGCCGCCGCTGGCCAGGCCATAGGCGATGTCCACCAGCGGCACGTCCACGGCGTAGGGGTTGGAGGCTTCGACGTCGAAGAGGAGGGTGAGGCCGTCGAGATTCAGATCGCCGAAGCGGACGCCGGCGACGCGGGCGGTGGGTTTGTCGCCCATGAGGCTCTGCACCGATTCGCAACCGGCGGGCATGAGGTTGACTGCAACAAGAGCGGCCAGCGTCAGCATGAAGCGGCGGATCATGACGAGGCTCCGGTGGAGGGGTGTGCCGGCAGCACGCGCTGCGCGGGATCGAGATCGGGGTTGGCGCGGTAGAGCAGGGCGGTGCGGCCGACCACGGCGATGCACTGGGCATCGAGCAGGATGGCCAGGTCGGCGGCGAACGTGCGACGGGCGCTGCCTTCCAGGTCGTCGAAACGCACCTTCACCAACTCCTTACGGGCGAGCAGCCTCTGCAGGTTGGTGACAGCCGCGTCGGTGACGCCGGCCTTGCCCACGTGGGCGTCGTCGGCCATCGTCTGGCCCCGCGACTTGAGAAAGCGCTTCTGCGATCCGGTCAGGGTCATGCCTTCATCCTACCGCGTTGGTCGCCGCCGGGATGCTGCGGCGGGGTTGACCATGAGTCAACCGCCTGTTGACCTCAAGTTCACTTGTTTTGGCGGCCCGCCGGGCGATACTGGAATCAGCGCAGTCGAACCCCTCATCCCCGAACGGAGACTCATCATGCAACGCAAACTCTTCTTCGCTTACGGCGTGTTCTGCCACGTGCTGTTCCTGGGCGTGTATGCCTACATGGCGGGGTTCGTCGGCAACATCCTCGTGCCCAAGGCGATCGACTCGCCGCGGCAGGGGTCGCTGCTGGAGGCGACTGTGATCAACGTCCTGCTCATCGCGCTGTTCGGCGTGCAGCACAGTGTGATGGCGCGGCCGGGATTCAAGCGATGGTGGACGCAGTACGTGCCCGCCGCGATCGAGCGCAGCACCTACGTGCTGATCTCATGCATCCTCATGATCGTGCTGATGTGGCAGTGGCGGCCGATGGGCGGCGTCGTGTGGGACGTGCAGGACCCGATCGGGCGCGGCCTGCTCTACGGCCTGTTCGCCGCGGGCTGGCTCATGGTCCCGATCGTCAGCCTGATGATCAACCACTTCGACCTCTTCGGCACGCGACAGGTCTGGCTGCACTTGACCGGTCGCACGCAGGGCCACACGCCTTTCCGCACGCCGATGCTTTATCGCTTCGTGCGTCACCCGCTGTACATCGGATGGATGCTTGCCTTCTGGGCGACGCCGACGATGACGCTGGCCCACCTGGTTTTCGCCGGGTTGCTCACGGCGTACATGCTCATCGCCATACCGTTTGAGGAGCGCGATCTGGAGGGCGTGTACGGCCGGGCGTACGTCGAGTACCGCCGTCGCGTGCCGATGCTGGTCCCGCGTCCGGGCAAGGGCGTGGCCAACGAGGCCGAGGTGCTGGCGGCGGTGGGCCAGGCCTGACTCGTGCCGCCGGAAGGCGGCGGTGCGATCACGCTATGATGCCTCGCCCATGAGCATTCCCGCCGACCTGAATCTGGATGCGTTTGACGCCCTGGTGTTCGACTGCGACGGCACGTTGGCCGACACGATGCCGGCGCACTTCGAGGCGTGGACGGAGATCGCCGACAAGTATGGCCTGTCGTTCCCGGAAGAGCGGTTCTACGCCTTGGGCGGCGCCCCGGCGAGCAAGATCCTGGCCCTGCTCGCCGCCGAGCAGGGCGTGAGCCTCGACCCCGAGGCCGTCGCCCACGAGAAGGAGCATCTGTTCTTCGACAAGTACCTCGATCATGCGCGAGAGATCGCCCCGGTGGTCGCCATTGTTCGCCGCTATCACGGGCGCAAGCCCATGGCGGTGGCGACCGGCGGCATCCGCAAGGTGATCGAGCGTTGCCTGTCGAACCTGGGAATCGGTGAGCTGTTCGACGCCCTGGTGTCGTGCGAGGACGTGGCCCACCACAAGCCGGCGCCGGACACGTATCTCAAGGCCGCGGAGCGGTTGGGCGTGAGCCCGCGGCGCTGCTGCGCGTTCGAGGACACGGACATTGGACTGCAGGCGGCGCGTGCGGCGGGGATGACGGCGGTGGATATCCGCCCGCTGGCGGGCCAGGCGGCATAATCGCGGGCGATCGTGAAGGGGAGGCGGAGATCAGGCGAAGCGGGCGCGGATCAACTGCAGCGCGCGGCGGATGCTGTCGAGCCACTGCTCGCGTCGGACGCGCTGCCCCAGGCGCTGCAGTTCACCGTCGCCGGGCGAATGGGTCAGGGCGCGGCGCAGGGCGGCGCGGGCGCGGCGGTAGCGGCCCTGATCGAGATACGCCACGACAAGGTTGTACAGGGCCACACTGTGCTCGGGGTCGATCTGCAGGGCCAGGCGGAAGTCGCGCACGCCGATGTTGAGGTCGCCGCAGAGCACCATGGCCACGCCACGATAGACCAAGGCGTTGGTGAGCTGGGTCTCGTCCTCGAAGAGCGGTTCGGTCGAGCCGTCGAGCAGCGGGGTGAGCAGGTCGATGGCCTGTGCGGGGGCGTCCAGATCGATGAGCATGCGTCCGAGGTCGAGCACCTGCTGGCCGGTCTGGCCTTCGATCTCCAGCTCGGCGATGAGGTGGCGCAGGGCCTGATCCTCGCGGCCGCGACGCATCGCCACCGCGGCCAGGTTCAGATGGACGCCCGGATGGTCCGGCGCCAGGCGGCTGGCCATTTCGAACTCGCCCGCGGCCGCGTCCAGGTGGCCCGACGCAAACGCCAGCTCGCCAAGCTGGAAGTGCGCCGCCGCCACCGTGGGGTCGAGTTCGATGATGCGGCGGAACTTTTCGCCGGCCTCGGCGGGCAGGCCCATCGTCCGCAGCAGTCGGCCGCAGTCCAGCAGCGCGTCGGTGTCGCCCGGGTCTTCGCGGAGTTGACGCAGGTAGTGATCCCGCGCCTGGTCGAGCTTGCCCTGATGCCACGCCGCCCGCGCCAGGTTCAGCGACACACCCGGGAACCGCGCGTCGATCTCGCGCACCTTCGACCAGCACCACACCGCGCGATCGGCCTCGCCGCGCGCCAGCAGGCTGTGAGCGATGTGGTCCAGGCACAGCGGGCACGGCTCCTCGTGCGACTGCTGGGCCAGATAGAACGTCTCTTCCGCCTTGTCGTGATCGTCGAGCCGCGCATAGGCCGCGACCAGATGACACCGCGCCGCCGTCGCCTCGGGGTCGAGCTCGAGCACGCGCTCGAGCACGGTTACACCACGCTGCGCTTGACCGCTGCGCACGAGGTCGATGCCCAGGTGCAGCATCGGCTCGGGCTGCTCGCCGCGGATCTTGACCACGGCCTCGAACGCGCTGGCGGCCTCGTCATAGCGCTGCAGGGCGTCGAGCGTCAGTCCCTTGCCGAACTGCCATTCGCTCTGATTGGGGTTGACCGACAGCGCGATGTCCAGCGCCGCCAGCGCCTGGTCCCATTGACCGGCCTCGTAAAACTGCTGGGCCTTCTCCGCGGCAGCCTCGGCTTCAATCCAGTCGTGCATGGCCTTGCCTCTTCCTCCAGGGCCTGAATCTCGATCAACTCGGACCCAACCACACAATCCTGCATCGCCGAAGCGATGATTCAGCCGATGATGGTCAAAAGTACCGTCGGTCAACGAATGGGCAGGGTATTATACGCAGGACCCTGAAATTGCCAGTCGCCGACGCAGGGGTTTTGTATCCGTCATCATCAAGACCATCGGCATGAACGACGCGCGCCTTGCATCTGTTACAGATTCTCACGCCTCGGCCAAGTGTCGCGGCGCGTGGTGGGCCACGTTTGTGAAACTGTTGATCTTGTTTGTGACCGCTTTGGTCGGGTTATCGGCATGTAAGACGCCCCTCAGCCCCGAGGAGTTGGCCGCCGAGCAGGAACGCGCCCGCCGCCGCGCCGAGCTGCTTACCATGGCGCGCGACGCCCGGCTGGACCTGATCACCCGCCGCGACGCCGTGCGTCAATTGCTGGCCTCCGGCTACGACGACGCCCGCAACCAGCTCATCAAGGAACTCAACACCACCACTGACTCGATGGTGCAGCAGGCCATCGCCCAGGCGCTGGCGGGGTGGGAGCCCATGCCCCCCGCGGAGTTCCGCCAACCGCTGGCCAACCTCCTGCCGCGCGCCGACCCCGAGGTGCCGGGCCTGCTCAGCGACATCGCCGCGGCCCTAGGTCGCTACGAGGACGATGGGTTGACCAAGCGCATGATGGACGTGGCCCAGGACCGGCGCCAGCCGCTGGGCTATCGCCGCGGCGCCACGCTCACACTGGGCTACTTCCGCCAGCAGCAGGTGGCCAGGGTGCTGATCGACCTGACCGACGCCAGGCAGCCGGACCTGCTGCGTCAGGCGGCGTTCGACGCGCTGGCGGTGCTGTCGGGCATCGACGCGTACGGCGCCGACGCCGACGCCTGGCAGCGCTGGTGGGACGCCAACCGCCGTCTGTCGCGCGAGCAATTCCTGGCGCGGCTGGTGGAGAACTTCGCCCGCTACAACACGCGCACCACCTCGCGCGATCAACAGCAGCAGGCGCGCCTGCTGGAGGTGCAGCGTCAGCTTTACCGCGCCGCCTCGACGGAGGAGCGCCCGCGCGTCTTGGCGCAGATGCTGCTCGACGACATGGCCGCGACGCGACAGTTGGCCATGGACCTGATGCTGCAGCGGCTGATCGACGCCGAGCCGACGCCCGCTTCGCTGCGCGAGGCGCTGCTGTCGCGGCTGGACGATCCGCTGCCGGTGCTGCGTCAGCGAGCGGCGCTGCTGCTGCGCGAGATGCGCGACGAGGAGGCGGCGAACCTGATCGCCGCGCGGCTGGCCGATGGCAGTGAGCCGATTCCCACCGTGAAGCAGGCGTACCTGCTGATGCTGGCGCGGCTGCCGCGGGTCGAGGCGGTTGAGCCGGCACTGACCATGTTGGCCGACCCGGAGCTGGAGGCGGAAGCGGCGGCGATGCTGGCGTCGGCGTCGGACGCGGGCATGCTCACGCCCGAGCAGGCCGGCCGCGCCGCGGCGACGGTGCGCAAGCAGCTTCAGCCCGAGGCGCTGCCCCGGCCACAGATCGTGACGCTGTTGGGTCGTGTGGGCAACGATCAGGACTTCCGCCGCATCGAGGGTTGGCTCGATGCGCGCGACGCGACGGTGAAGCAGGCCGCCGCCCAGGCCTGGGCCGGTAGTGACAAGCCCCTGGCGCCCCTGGCGCAGCGCGCAGCCGACCCGGTGATCCGCGACATCGTCATCGAGGCGGCGGTGGCACGGGGCAACGACCCGCAGACGCTCTTTGCGCTCATCGACAACAAGCCCGCCCAGGAGCAGATTGCCGTCGCCTGGCGGCGTGCGCTCATCGCCATGGCTCGCCGTGTGCCGGCGCGGTCGGCGATCGACGCCGATCGCCGGCTCATGGAACTCAGCGAGCCGGCCACCACGCGCGAACCCTTTCTCACCGCTGCACTGGAACGGTTCAACGGCGAGACGGCCAACAACGATCTGATCGAGCTGCTCCTGGCTCGTGCGGACGTGCGGCTCGTGCCCGATCCCACCGGCGCCGTCGCTGATTACGCCCGCATCGACACCACGCGTCAGCCGCTGAGCCCCGCCCAGCGCGACCGCTACGACCGCGGCCTGCTCCGCGCCCGCCTGGGCACGGGCAACATCGCCGGCGCTTTCGAGCTGGCCCGCAAGATCATAGGCGCCAACCCCGCGCCGCGCGCCGACACGTCCACGGCCGACACCATCGTGGGCTGGTTCCTCGACACCGCCCAGCGCGCCGCGACCACCGGCCGGCCCGAAACCGCTCGGTCCGTCACCGCCCAGGTCCGCGCTCTGTTCAGTCACGCCATCAGCGACGACACCGCGCGTCGCCTGGCCGACCTCGAAGCCACGCTCCCCGCCGAGCGCACGCCCACCGCCACGACGCCCGCGCCCGACGACAACGCCCGACCCGCCGGCGGCTGAATCATGCCCGACACGCCCGTGTACGAATGCGACGGCTGCGGGGCCTGCTGTCGCACCTGGCCCGTACTGGTCAGCGACGAGGACGCGGCCCGCGAGGTCCGCATCACCATCGAAGGCCGCACCCTCCCCGAACACCTGGGCACGCCCTACTGGCGCTATCAACTCTTCCCTCTACCGTTCCACGAAAGCTGCTGTTTTCTCGACGACAATCAGCGATGCGCGATCTACGCCACCCGCCCGCGCGTCTGCCGCGACTTCACCGCCGGCAGCGACCGCTGCCAGGAAGCCCGCCGCATCCAGGGCATCCCCCCACTCCTTCCCGGGCCCACTGCAACGCTTGTGGGTTAGCGACGCTACACCACCCCCGCGCTGCCGGTGAGGATGGGGTCGCTCACGAACTCGCGCGGGTCGGTGATCTTGCCGGTGAGGGCGCTGGCGGCGGCGGTGAGCGGGCTGGCGAGGAAGACGCCGGCCTCCTTGTGGCCCATGCGGCCGGGGAAGTTGCGGTTGGTCGTGCTGATGCACAGCAGCGGCTCGTTGAGGCGGCCGAAGGTGTCGGTCGGACCGCCCAGGCACGCGGCGCAACTGGCGGCGCCGATCATGCACCCGGCGTTCTCGAGCACCTCGTAGAGGCTCTTTTCGCCTGCGGCCTTTTCCTCGCCGGCGAGGTTGAGGCGCAGCATGTCCTGATGCACCTCGGTCGAGCCGGGCACGACGAACGTGGGGATTTTCACCTGCTTGCCCGCGAGGATGTTGGCGGCAAAGAGCATGTCCGTGATCTTGCCGCCGGTGCATGAGCCGATGTAGGCGCGGTGGAGTTTCACGTCGCTGCACTCGCGGGCGGTGGCCTTGTTGTCGGGGCTGTGCGGCTTGGCGACGAGCGGCTCGAGCGTGCCCAGGTCCCAGTGGTGCTCGAAGCAATACTCGGCCCCGTCGTCCTCTTCCTGCACGGTCCAGTCCGGTCGCGTGCTGCGGGCGCGGACGTAAGCCAGCGTCTTTTCGTCCACGTCGCAGATGCCGTTCTTGCCCCCGGCCTCGATCGCCATGTTGGTCAGGGTCATGCGGTCCTCGAGCGTGAGCGAGGCGATGCCGTCGCCGGTGAAGTACATGGCCTTGTACGTCGCGCCGCTGACGCTGATCTGACCGATGACGGCGAGGATCAGGTCCTTGGCGGTGAGGTAGGGGGGTATCTCACCGTGGAAGACGAACTTCATGGTGGGCGGGACCTTGAGCCAGGTCTTGCCCGTGCCGAGGGTGAAGGCGGCGTCGGTGTTGCCCACGCCGGTGGCGAACTGGCCGAACGCGCCGGCGGTGCAGGTGTGGCTGTCGGTGCCCAGGAGGATTTCGCCGGGGCGGATGTGGCCTTCCTCGGGCAGGGCCTTGTGGCACACGCCCTTGTAGCTGGTCTGCGTCGGGTCGCGGTACGGCGAGGGCATGCCGCTGTCGGCGCGCGTGTCGAGGAAGTCGGGGTCGTAGTAGTAGCGCAGCCCCTGTTCCTTCACGAAGTCGCGGAGGATCTGCACGTTGCGGTGGCACTTGCCGTCGGCGGTGAAGATGTAGTGATCGGGGATGATGACCACGCGGTCGCGGTCCCAGACCTTGGCGTTTTGACCGAACTCTTCCTTGAAGATGCCGATGGTGCCGGGACCGCACACGTCGTGGGTCATGAGGACATCGACGTTGACCCAGACGTTGTCGCCGGGCGAGACCTCGGGCCGACCGGCGTGGGCGGCGAGGATCTTCTCGGTCATGGTCATCTTCCGGGTGCGGGGCATGGGCGATTCTCCGTGTGCGATCGGTTGCGGCCGAGCCAAGCATTGTAGCGGTGGCGCAGCGTGCCGTGGCGGGCCATCGCACGCTGCCTTTGTCCCGGGAGGCCCACACCACAACCCGCGTTCCAGGGTGAAGACATTTACCCCAGTTGAGTGATCCATGGTCGCGGGATGTGCCG
>CAZFDT010000099.1:0-18667 GCA_964518335.1 uncultured Phycisphaeraceae bacterium | reverse complement strand
CATGACCACAACCCGACTCTCATAACCACTGGCACATAAATCGGGGGCAGATCACGGGCATCGCGTCATCGGCGCGCATGCGAGGCAATCGGCAACATCAACGTTGCACTTCATGAGTAGATCGAGCAGGCCCGTCAATTCACCGTCCAGATGAAACGCCACTCTCTTGCCCGCGGCATGCATGCAGTCATTGAATGCCCGCAGGTACGGCAGGAAGTATCGCTCGAATATCGGCGGCGGCGTCACAGCCGCGTCAAAATTGACGCCATGCAAGACCAGTTGAGCCGGGCTTGACGCCACGATCGGCCACATCCGCCGCCGAGCCTCAACCCACGCCTCCACGGCGGCATCGAACACCGCCGGGTCGTCGGCGAGTTGCAGATAACCTGCCTCGTAGCCGGTCCAGTTCAACAGGATGTCGTGCGCCGGGCACGGTCCGAGCACCGCCATCGGGTAGCCCGCGTCGCCGATCATCCGATCATATCGCTCGTACTCGTCGGAGCACGGCTCGAACTTCACATGCCGGGCCAGATCAGCGAGAAGGGTGTAGTCGCGTGGCGTGACGACCGGGTGCTGCACCATGTGTGGGCGAATGCCCATCGCCTCGTCATCGCCGTGATAGCGGCTCACGCGATGCAGTGAACCTCGCGGCAGATGCCAGTACTCGTGCAGTTCGCTGCCCCATCGCTGCTGCTCGAACCGGACCGGCTCGCGCCAAGTGGTGATGACCACGCGACCGGCACGAGCGGAGACGGCCATGCCCAGGTCGCGCTGGACCGTCATCAGATCCCGCCCGTGGAGAACGCCGCCGGGATCCTGGCGCCACTGTTGGGCGGCATACCACAGCTCGAGTCGGCAGGCCACGGGCGTGCGGTCGGGCCGTTGACAATCGAGCACGGCCTGGATGCGTTGTCTGGCGTTCACACCGATGCCTTATGTCAGCCAACGCCAGCGGTCTGCTGCACTTTGAACAACGACGAGTTGCGTTTGATCTCGCCACGAAGCGATAGCGTCACGGAGCCGGCAAGTCGGGCTTCACGCGCCGGTCGGCCCGCCACCACGCGCTGCGAGTACTCATTGGCCGGCGGGCGGTAATCAAGCGCAATCGCGTCGCACGCCGCATACTGAAAGATAAGCAACCGCCGCGGCAACGTGCTGTCATTGCGCGCCGATCCGTGGATCAACATGGCGTGGTGAATGCTCATGTCGCCGGGCTCGAGTTCGACGGGAATGGCCTTGTCGCTGAACTCGCCCGTGGTGATGGCGCCGGCGAACTCACCATCGGGACGGCGGTGATTCAGCAGGCGACCGCGATGCGAACCGGGCACGACCAACAGGCAGCCGTTGGCCAGGCTCGATCGGTCCAGGGCAATGCCGCACGCCGCCAGATCAAAGTTGGTATGTGGGAAGAAGGCGAAATCCTGATGCCAGCCGATTTTCGTGCCTCCGCCGCCGACCTTGGTGTTGAGCTTGGAGTGATGAAACTTCACGTGGGGGCCCAGCAGAGCAGTCATGGCCCCGACCAGCGCCGGGGAACTGGCGACGCGCCAGAAGACCTCCGCCAGCGCCACGGGGTGGGCGATGCGGCGCAGCCGCGGATTCGCCGCTGTGTGGTCGGGCTCCAGGTCAAAATGCTCGGTGCCCTCGGTCAAGGCTCTTGTGCTGTTGATCAGGTCATCGGTCGTCCGGCGCAGCACGTCAAGCGTCGTCTTGTCAATGGCCTGACGCACGATCAAAAACCCATCCCGCTCATAAGACTGCACATCATCGGTGGTCAACATGGTGCTCTCCATCGGGTGATATGGCCATGGTATCACGCGCACGACGGCGTACTACAGTTATAAGTACGGTTGTGATACACTTTCACCATGTCGCCGCCGCACCGCGCACACAAGCCCCCTGTTCTACCGCCGGCTGTGTTCTCGCTGATCGAAACGCTGCGGCGACATCTCCTGGGCGGCGGATTTCGCGTGGGCGAGCGGTACCTGAGCGTGCGCCAGGTGGCCAAGCGCTTCTCCGTCAGTCCGGTGACCGCTCACCAGGCCATGATTGCTCTGGCGGCGCAGGGCTTGATTGAGCTACGGCGAGGCTCTGGCGCGTACATCCTGCAGCCCGCGTCCACCCGCGGCAGAAGTCGAATGGTGCAGGTGTTTCTGCGCGATAACCCGGATCTGCGCCTGCGGTTTCTGCTCGACGGGCTGCAACTGGGCCTCATCGAGACGCTGCCTCGCCATGTACCCATTCAGTTACACTTTGTTCCATCCACGGATGTGACCGAGTACCTCGTGCAGACGACAGCTCAGCATGGCTGCGGCGATGGCGTCGTGCTGCTGCGTGTTGGGCGGGAAGCACGCCGATTTTTCCATCAGCGCGGCTTGCCGACCGTCGCCTTGGGAACAGCCGAGGATGATCTGACAATGGCCAGTGTCAGGCACGATCAGTCAGCGCTTGGCGATGCCGTGGCGGCGCTGTTGATCGCACAACGTCGGCGAGAGGCGGTGCTGGCCATGCAGCAGGAGTGGGACCTGGGCGACAACCAACTGGTAGATGCGCTGCAGCGACGGTTGGATCGGGCACAGCCGCGCGTGCGCCTGCGGGTGCTGTCGGTTCCCGACGAGCCGGAGCTCGCGTCGCGGGTGCTCCGCACGGCGGTCATGTCCCAGGGCGAGACGCCTACGGTGGTATGCCGCTCTGGCCAGATGGCGTTGCGGGTGGCGGAGATTGCCGCGCGGCGACGCGTCAAGTCGGCCGGCGTCCTGCTGGTCGCCTGCGGAAGCGATGGGATGTATCGGCAGCGGCCGATGCTGCCCATCTACGCGCCGACCCTCGACGATCGCCAAGTCGGCCAGGGCGCGGCCAGGCTGCTCAATGAGCAATGGAACGCCGGCCGCCCGCTCTGTCGGCGGATTCATCTGCCGCTGACGCTGCAGTTGCTCAGTCCGTAGCGCGACCGGTCAGGCGATATCCATCCGCCAGTCCGCGCTTAGCCCCAATACGATTCACTGAAGCATCACGACGGCGGATGCGAGGGGCTTGACCCATGTGCCGCGGTCGTGTGGTTGCTTCTTGGCGTAGTTGCTCATTTTGGTCTTGATGACACGAGGGTTGATGCGGCTATCCGCCTGTGTCACCACTAGCACAAAGACAACGTCGCCGCCCATGTACAGCCGCGTGCTCACCTGGCCATCCTCACGCAACACGCGACACTCACTGGCGTGCCAGTCCAACTCCAGTTGCTCGACCTCCTTCGCCGCGATCACCGCATGGCCCTCGCTCTCCACCAGTTGCCGCAGCATCTCCTCGCTCACGCGTATTGCATGCTCCCGGCAGGGAGCATTGATTGCGTGAGGTCACTGCAGCCCTCTGGCATGCACGCTACGAAGGGTCACTGCATTGCAGGCAGACCGCTACCGCTTGTACTCCAAGGCGCAGGCCAAAAGGTCGCTCAGGAGGACAGTTGCAAGGCAGCAGGCGGTGTCGGCTGCGCCGTAGTAGATGTACAACGTATCGCCGATCACCGGGTTGGCGCAGGGGAACACGACGTTGTCGTGATTGCCGAATCGTTCGTAGTCGGTTTCGGGCTGCATGATGAAGTGCGGGCACCGGGCGATGACGCGCGACGGATCGTCGAGGTCCAGGAGCATGACGCCGACGCGGTAGGTGCGGATGTGCACGTCCGGGCCGAAGTACACGCCGTGATAGAGCATGAGCCAGCCCTCGCTGGTTCTAACCGGCACACCGGCGCCGCCGATCTTCTGGTTTTCCCACTCGAACTCGCAGCCGGCCAGCGGCTTGTCGTCGTACCAGTTCATAAAGTCGTTGGTTTTGGCGATCCGGATCTGGAACTGGAAGTCGGGGTTCTTCTGGATGGCCATGGTATGAGGCTGGAACGGGCTGGGCCGGTGCAACACGTGGTAGCATCCGCCGATTTTCTCCGGAAAATAGAGGACATTGGCGTTACTGATGTCGGGCGCCGTGAGGGGTCCGAGCCGCTGCACAGCCTTGAAATCACGTGTGGTCGCCAAGCCGACGCGACGATAGGGGTGTTGCCCACGTGCGTTATAGGAGATGTAATACGTATCCCCAAATCGATTGAGTCGCGCATCATCCACAGTTCGTGTGTCAAATCCCTCGCCCTCACGGCTGGGCACCATAAACGGCTCTTTGCGACAGGTGAAGTTCACGCCATCGGAACTGGACGCATAGCCCAGGCACATGGGCGTGTCTCCCGTCCCCCGTGCCGTGAACAGCATATGGAACGTTTTGCCGTCGAACCACAGGCCAGGGTTCATGGTCATTGCGGACATCCACGGGATGGTCGGGTCCGGCTTAAGGATTGGATTGGCTGGATGTCGAGTCAGTTTCAGCATGTTCACACTCCTGATCAGGCGCCAAGCAAGAGCTACACTGATTCCAAAATCAGTTTACGATTCTTATTATTAATCACATAGGTATGAGCATTTGTACCTCTTCTGTCGTCTCAGACTGTCAAAGATTTACAAACCGTGGTATCATCGGTTCATGCCACACGACGCCACACAGATCCTCAATCGCCATCCTGCCAATCCAATCATCACGCCACGGGATATTGCGGGCACCATGGCGACGTTTAACCCCAGCCCGGTGCGACACAACGGCCAGACCGTGCTGCTGGTGTCGGCATACGAATTCGCGCCGCCGGCGGGTGCGCGCGGCACGTGGGTCGCCCGCAGTGACGACGGCGTACACTTTTCGGTCTCGCCTAAGCCGTTGATCGACCTGACCCACGCGGGGCCGCCGTTTGGCCAGATATCGTGCACCATGATCGACAACCGGGTGACGCCGATCGACGGCACGTACTACATGATGACCCCGGCGTTCATCAACGGCGAAGGGCCGCTGGTGCTCCTGGGAAGGACCGATGATTTCGAGACGTACGAGCCGATCGAGCTGGTGTCGTTGCCGCCCAATCGGGGCGCCTCGATGTTTCCGGCGAAGATCAACGGCAAGTACATGCGTCTGGATCGTCCAGGCGCGCAGCGGGTGGGCGGGTCGATCTGGCTTGCCGAGTCGCCCGACATGATTCACTGGGGCCGGCATCGCCCGCTGATCAAGGCTGGGTACTCGTACTGGAACCGGATCAAGATCGGTCCGACGCCGCCGATCAGGACTGCGCAGGGCTGGCTGGTGATCGTGCATGGCGTGATGGCGTGGAGCGAGGTCGGGGGCCATTACTACATCGGGGCCATGCTGCTGGATCTGGATGATCCAACGCAGGTGCTTGGCCTCACGCAGAGTTGGTTGCTGGCGCCCGAGACCGAATACGAGCGACACGGGCAGGTCAATAACGTGGTGTTCGCCTGCGGCGCGATCGCCGACGCCGACCGCGATGAGCTGTGGCTGTACTATGGCGCGGGCGACCAGTTCATCGGGCTGGCGACGGGTTCGCTTAGCGCGGTCATCGAGGCATGTCTCAAGCGGCTGTGACATCTGCTGCAGTGATCCAGCGGGATCATGGGGTGGAGGCGGCCGCGTCGCCGAGATCGAGCGGGGACTCGAGCAATCGCAAGGATTCCACCAGGGCCCGCACGGTGTGGTAGCCGGCTTTCCAGCGGTGGGCCTTTGGCGCATCGGGTATGCGGCTGCCATCGGCGTTCACCGATGCGAACCAGGCGCCGTCGGCGGGATCAATCTGGTGATCGGCGATGAACCGCCATTGCTCGGCGAGTCGCTGGGCATACAGCGGCTGATCTGGATAGCGTCGATGCATGAGAGCCAGGACGTGCAGCCCCTCTGCCTGCACCCACCACGTCTTGGGTTCGACCTTGGGCTTGCGAAATGCCGCCCCCACGTCAAAGAACCCGCCATGGGTCGTATCCCAGCCGAACTCGAGAGCGTGATCCACGAGGCGCTTGGGCTGGACGCTCGACGTCGCGTCGTCGAGTCCCAGGGCATGGGCGGACTCGGTGAGAAGGAACGCGGTCTCGACATCGTGCCCGAAGGAGGCGTGGTCGGGCATCGCGCGCCAGTCACGGGTGAAGTAAAGATTGAGGCAACCGGGCTCGACATAGATGCGATGCCGCACGATGTCGTCGAGTTCGGCCAGGCGCTGGCGAAGGTGCGGGTCGGGCCAGGCGCGATAGAGTGCGGTGAACGCCTCGAGCAAGTGGATGTGCGTGTTCATCGACTTGAAGCCGTAGAGCGTGCCCAGGGCGTCGAAGCGTTGAGGACCGGGCCCCTTTGGCTGGAGGCAAGGTCGGCCGTCGCGATCGTAGGCCTCGTGATAACCGCCATGGCGACCATCGTGCGCGTGAGCGTCGAGCCAGGCGAAGGTCTGCTGGGCCAGTGCCAGCCCGCCCGCGTCGGGTGCCGCGCGATGCGCAGTGGCGCCGGCATAGATGACAAAGGACAGGCTGTAAGCGTGCTTCTGATCGCCGAAACGAGGCGTCGGACCGCCGTCGAGGGTGCGTGCCCAGAACAGTCCGCCGTGCTGGGCATCGCCAAAGCGATCGCGGATGTACCGCAGGCCATGCTCGACGTGCTGGCGCATGGCCGGGGCGCGATTCGGTAGAGCCTGGGCGAGCGTGGAGGCGAGCCAGACCTGGCGGCATTGGAAGACGAGCGTGCGCACCTCGTCGCGCTGCGGTTGACCATCGAGGTCGTAGGTTTCAATGAATCCGCCTTGCAGCGAGTCGATCGAGCGGGGGAACCACCAGTCGGCCTGTCGCTCGATGGCGAGGCGGAGTTGAGCAGTCGTCGGGGCCTGTGCCCAGTTGACGCTGCATAGCGCCGTCGTGATGAGGGCGGCCAAGACCCAGCGTGGCGCGGTGCGGGCGGTGTTCATGGAAGGGCGCTAGTTCTTGAGCAGCCAGTGTTGCGCCTCGAGGGACATATCAGGCGGATCGAAGTACTTGCCGCTGTTCTCGACGTGGCCGTCCACAAAGCCGAAGTTGGCGGTTTGGTTGGGGTGTCGCTCGGCGGGGAAATACCGATCCTTGCCCTGAGTGAGGATCCAGATGGCGAAGGGTCGTAAGAGCTGAGCGTCGTAGCTCGTGGCGTCGTTGAGGTTGGTGTCACCCACGACGATCTTGCGGGTGGCGTTAGTGACGTCGGTCATCCGCAGGGGCTTTTTGTAGTTTTGATAGTTGGCGTCGTAGCCCTCCTGCCAACCGGTTTCGACGCTCAACCCATAGGTGATCGTCACGTTGCCGATCTTGAGCGGGCAACGCAGCACATTGTTCATGGTGCCCTGCTGGCTGCCGACGCCGGGCGTGTTCATGTAGCGTGTGATCCGGCGGATCCACCAGTTGTTGTTGTCGCTCCAGATGGTCGCCGGCGCCGGGGGCGACCCGGGCGCGACATGAGACAGGAAGGGCATCAGGTAGTCGCGTGACTCATGGGAATACACATACAAGCTGGTGCAGATGTTTTTCAGATTGCCGCCACACTTCATCGACACAGCCGTGGCCCGGGCGGTGCCCAGGGCGGGAAGAAGGATCGCGATCAACAGGGCGATGATCGAGATCACGACCAGCAGTTCGATGAGGGTAAAGCCGTGTCGCAGGCGATCGCGGTTGCGGCTGACAAACCCAGCGGGAGAGGGTTGCGAACTCAACGTGGCCAGGGAGGCAGTCATGGGTGTGCTCCTGATCCTTAAAGCTGCCGCTATCTTACCAACCCCAAGCAGGATTTCAAGCGATTTACATTAGATAAAAGTACCTAATCGGATGATTTATATACAAAACTATTTATAACAGTGATTTACGTACATATATTGTGGGTATTGACAATAAATTTAAGCGCATTAAAATTGGGGCATGGACAGTCAGGTGATCAGTCGACGCGATGTGCTTGGCAGGCCCACCCTCAAGGATGTCGCTCGCGTGGCCGGGCTTTCCGAGGCCACGGTCAGTCTCGCCATCAATCGAAGCCCCGAAACTTGCCCGCTCAAGCCGTCCACGCGTCGCCGAGCCGTGGACGCAGCGCAGCGCTTGGGCTATCAGCCCAGCTTCCGCGGGCGCGCCCTGGCGTCCGGCCGTACCAGCATGGTCGGTTTCGTCTATGCGCGATCCGCCCCCATGCTCACAGGCATGAACGAGATCCTCGTCGAGAGCCTCATCGACGGCCTGTCGTCGCACGGCTACACACAGATGCTCATCTCGCTCAAAGATGAGACAAGTGCAGCACAGCGGCTGATCGGGCGCGACCACATGGACGGGGTGGTCGCGCTGTTCCCCGGCGCTGCGGCCCTGCAGCAGATGCCGCAGTTGCGCGACCTGCCCACGATCCAAGTCAATGACTTGACTGTGCCGCATCTTCCGGCGGTTGTCGCCGACGATCGGGCCGGGGCCGCCATGCTCACGCGACACCTGCTGGGCCTGGGGCACCGTGACATCGCGTTTATCAGTCGCCAGCACACCAGCCACTACAGCGCCCAGAGCCGCCGCGAGGGTTACGAAACCACGATGGTCGAGGCCGGCCTTGGCGCCCACATCCGCACGGTGACCGGCCAGGCGCCGGGCCAGGCGGTCGCCATGCTGCTGGGCCTCACGCCACGTCCCACGGCGATCATCGCCATGGATCACGCGGTGGCGATTGACGTGATGCATGCACTGTGGCGATCGGGGATCCGCATCCCGGATCAGATGAGTGTGGCTTCGTTCAACGACGTATTTCCGGTGGCGCGGATGCAGCCGCCGCTGACGGTGATGGCCGTGCCTGCCGAGGCCATGGGTCACGCCGCGGCGGACATGCTGGTGCAGTGGATGCAGAGTGGCCGGCCGCCGGCGGAGCAGCGGCTGTGGTTCAACGAGCAACTGATCGTGCGGGAATCGACCGCGCCCCCGTCTGGGCCGGCACGAACCGCCTGACTTCTCTATCGACGTGGAGGTTTGTCATGACTGGCTTGCATGTGACATCGATCGCATCTCGCGATGGGCAACGAAATGTGCTGGCTGCAGTGGCTGTCCTTGGCCTGGCGGCGGCGTCCGGGGCGGCGCACGGCGGCATCCTCTTTGAGGACAACTTCGACGATGGCAACATCGATGGCTGGTACGTCTCCAACAATCCCACCGTCACCGTCAGTGGCGGCGTGGTCGAGACGAGCACCAATGCCAACAACAGCTTCTATCTCATGCGGCCCGGGACCAGCACAACCGAAGTGACCTTCGCAACAGGCGGCGCGACGATCATTTCCGTCAGTGCCGACTTGCAGGGCAACAACAGCTCGGCAACTCACACCTCGGGCAAAATGGGGCTCTACCTCACATTTTCCGCTACCGCCACCACCCCCGCACCCAACCGCTACGACTTCTTCTTCGACACCGGCAGCAACGACAACGTGCCGATCCGCAAGGCCACCGGCGGATCGCCGACGGCCCTCAGCACCACGACACAGACTCTCATCACGGCCAACGGCGTCAATGTCAGCGACGCGACGCTCAACGGCAATCTGCTCAACTTCGAACTCCGTCTCACGATTGGCGACACGTCCAACCTCCTTGAACTGTTCGTAAGCTCCCAACTCGTGTCGTCCGCCATCGATGTGACCCCGAGCGCGATCAACTACGTCGGCATCGCGTTTCACGCAGATAACAAGAACGACGTGCGCATCGACAACGTCAAGCTCGCCACGGCCTCGATCCCCGAGCCTGCGTCAGCGGCCTTGGCGGTGCTTGGCCTCGGGCTGATCCTGCCCCGGCGGCGGCGCGCCTGAAGATCACTGCAGCGGACGATGCGCTGCCTTGCGGTTTCAACTTGAGGAGACGCTGTCATGACTCGCACTTTCTGGTGCGCCGTGCTGCTGCTGGCCGTGTCGAACGCAGCCAGGTCGGAGATCGTGTTCCAGGAGAAGTGGTCGGGCCATGCGGTGGGCACGTCCGTGTCGGACATGCCCGGCTGGAAGGTCGCTCACGGCGAGGGCAAAGTCGCCGTCGTCGATGTCGAAGGACAGCCCATGCTCGCCTTCGCCGCCAACTCGACGAACACGGCGATCGCGGCGACCAAGCGCTTCCACCTGGGTCGTGACGCATCGATTGGCGTGTCGGCGGTGATGCGCGACCTGCCCGAGGTCGCGGGGCCGGCAGGCGTGACTCTGCGCGGCTACACCGCCCAGGACAAGCCCATCGACACTTACTGGTTCCTCTACGATCCCGGCCAGAAGGCCCTGCTCATCAAGCGCGGCAGCGCAGCATTGGCGAGCATCGCGTTGGCGGACATCCGCACCAAGCTGGACGATCCGCACTGGACTCCCGGCCAGTCGCACGCCTGCCAGTTCGATGTCACTTTCGCAGACGATCATGTGGCCTTAATCCTGTCGATCAACGGCAAGCAACTGTTGGCGCATAGCGATCCGCAGCCGCCGGCGCGCTTCGTGTCGGTGGAGTTGCTGTTGTTCTCCTACAACCGTAACGACGTGGCGTTCGGCACGGTGGCGGTGGCGGTTCCAGCCGCGCCTGTTGCGGCGGCGGCGATGGAGACGGCCCGGGCTCATGCAGCGGCGCCCGCGGCCAAGGTCGAGGTGATCACGACGGCGATTGCACCCGATCCCGAATCGGCCGAAGCGCGGCGGGCGATGGCGGATCAGGTCCGCAAGCAGTTCGCCGGGCATGGCACGACGTTGCGCATCGACCACGTTACGCCGCCGTCGGAGCAACCGGCGCAGTATGAGCGTTACGAGCTGCGGTTTGACGTGCAGGGCGACTACGCCAACCCGTTCGACCCCGACCAGGTGCGGGTTGACGCACAGATCACGCGGCCGGATGGCAGCCTGATCACGGTGCCCGCGTTCTACATGATGCCTTTTGAGGCGGCCGACGGCCGTACGCGGCTTGAGGCGAAGGTGGACTATCGATCGACGGGCAACGGTGGCTGGCGTCTGCGTTACGCCCCGACGCAGGCCGGTCGACACAAGGTGGTACTCGCGGCGAGCATGCCCGGTCGCAAGCAGCAGGTGCAGTCCGAGCCCATTGAGTTCAACGCACGTGCCGCCGCCCATCCAGGGTACGTGCAGGTGAGCAAGGCCAACCCGCTGTTCTTCGAGAACGGAGGCGATGGCACGTTGTTCTACGCCTCGGGGGTGAACCTGCCGTGGACGCGCACACGCAAGATGGCGCCGTACACCGGCAAGCCCGAGATGCACTACGAGCACTATTTCGCCAAGGCGTCGGGCCAGATGAGCGCGACGCGGGTGTGGCAGTGCCACTATGGGTGGATCGAGTGGACGCCCCGGCCCGGCGAGCCCGCCACCAACTCATGGTCGGGCTACGCAGGGCTCAATTACTACAACCAGATGGTGGCTTCGGCGTTCGACCGCGTGTTTGAAATGGCCGAGGAATCCAACATCCGCGTCATGCTCGTGCTCGACGACAACAACGAGCATCATGCCGACGTGACCCCCCACTCGTGGGACAAGAACCCGTACAACCGGATCAACGGCGGGCCGTGCGAGAAGCCCAGCGACATCTTCACCGACGCCGAGGCACGCAGGGCCTATCGCAATCGTTTGCGCTACGTGATGGCCCGCTGGGGCTACAGCCCCGCGCTCTGGTCGCTCAACAGCTGGAACGACTGCCGCGGCCTGTCGCCGGGCGTGCTGCCGTGGTTCGTCGAGATGCACGGCTACGTACACGACTTGGTGGGCGACTGGCGACCGGTGATCTACGGCACGAACTACCGCGACGAGGCCCAGTTCGTCAGCGACTACGCCCAGGCCGAGGTGGCCACGCTCGTGCCCGGCAAACCCAATGTCATCCAGGAAGGCTACTTCAGTCACGATCCGGCGTGGTTCGT
Source organism: uncultured Phycisphaeraceae bacterium (assembly GCA_964518335.1). Classification (GTDB taxonomy): domain Bacteria; phylum Planctomycetota; class Phycisphaerae; order Phycisphaerales; family Phycisphaeraceae; genus CAZFDT01. The sequence continues at coordinate 6,898 of CAZFDT010000099.1, read as the reverse complement.
GGACACGCTGCGATTCGTGCTGTGGTCGAACCTGGCCCGCGGGGTGGGCGGCGTGATGGTGTGGCCGCACCCGCTTGTGGATGGCACAGACTCGTGGGGCGAGTTCCGCGCGATTGTCAGCTTCGTGGAGGGTCTGCCCCTGCACCAGCGTGAGTTTTCGCCCGTGGATGTCCAGGTCGTTTCCGCGTCGATCGATGGCACGGCGCCGCTACGGGCCATCGGCCTGGCGGCCTACGGCGATGTCGATCGCTGGGGCGAGAAGGCCACCCGTGACCGCTTCGACATCGACCCCAAGGGCGGCAGCCAGTTCCTCGAAGGCATGGCGAGCAAGCTCTACGGCCAAAGACCCGATCGCCTGCAGTGGCGGACCACGCCCACCTTCGTCTTCGACCTGCCCGCGGCCGGCAGCATGATCCTCGAAATCAGCGACATGTCCGGAGACGGCCTGCATCTGGTCGTCAGTGACAACGGCAAGCAGTTCAAGAACGTTCCGCTCGAGGGCACCGGCCGCCGACCGCCGACCCGCGAGCAGCACTTCCTGCGATTCCCGCTCGAAGCCGGATCGCATGAACTCACCTTCTCCCTTGAGGGTCCGGAGAGCGACTGGCTGGGTATCCGTCGCATGATGCTGGCCTACCACGAGACTCAGCCCCAACGCATACTCGACGCGAGCGGCCTGAGCGACGGCAAACGGGCGATGCTTTACATCCGCAACGCCACCGGCGGCGAAATGACCCAGACCGTGCTCGAACAGGCACTGGTGCCGGTGAAGGATGCGACGATCGCGGTCCGCGGACTCGAGGCGGGCGAATACGGCGTTGTCATCTTCGACATCGAGCAGGGCGGCGCCGTGAGCGAGCACAACGCCACAGTATCCGACGGATCGCTGCAGTTGACTATTCCCGCCGTGAACGGACACCTGGCGGTCAAGATCCTTCCGAAAGGCTCCTGATCGTCGAGCACCGCTGCCTGTGCCCCTGAACGGGGCGAGCTTCGGACGTTTCGAGCTGGCTCGTACCCGAGCGAGCCATCGCTCACGACAAGGAGACACTGCGATGCGAATCACCTCGGGTCGGTTGCTCGGATCGATGCTTGCCTCCGCGATGCTCTGCCCTCTGTGTACGGTCGCCGCGTCCCACGCCGACATGGACGCGGTGCACCAGTGGCTCAAGAACAACCGGGTCACCGCGCCCATCTCGGAAGCGCACTACCACCAGCGCAAGGTCCGGATGCTGATGCTTGACGAGGCGGCTGCGGCCCTGCCGTCCAACGCGTGGAACGCCTACAGGGCGACCTGGAAGCACTACGACAGTCAGTGGCAGTTGCACCAGCAGCAAACCGCAGCCAAGCAGAACTACGAGAGCAGCAACCCCATCCTCCACTACCTGCGACGCATCGAGATTGACACGCTCGAGGAGATCCAGAACACCGCAGTCACCGAGGGTGTTCTCGTCTGGAACATGTACAACATGGGCGTGATCGTCAAAACCCCGACCAAGACGTTTGGCATTGACGTGAAGCAGACCGATCCCGATGCATTTGCCGATGTCTTGGACTTCCTCATCGTGTCCCATTCGCACAACGATCATTTTGACAGGACGATCGCCCAGGCGGTGAAGCTGGGCGGGAAGAACGTCTATGGCCCCAAGCCGGTGGGCGTGGCCACCATCAAGATCGCTTCGGGCGCGTTCGACGAATCGGGGCAGAACGGGTGGACGTGGGACGATGTGTTCGAGCACGACGAGGGCGACATTCATCTGCGATTTGTCATCTCGTTCCAGGGCGTCGGCTACAGCAACCCGCCCTACGGGAACAGGGAGCCCAACGTCATTGTCCGGGTGACGTGTGGCGACGCGGGCAACTTCACGATCATGCACTCGGGTGACAGCCAGCAGGCCGACCACGCAGAGACCGCGAGGAACGGGGCGCCGGTGGACCTCTATGTCTGCCATGCCGGGCTGAACATCAAATGGCCCATGCACAAGGTTCAGGCCGCCCTGACCGTGCTCAGCCATGCCAACGAGTTGGGCCATTCGACGCGACGGACGTACGAGCGGATCTGCGCGGATCGGCTCGAGGCGGCAGATGCTCAGACCTACTACCCGCGTGCCAGGACCACGGTCGCAGCGTGGGGTGAACGAATCGATCCATTCGGACTTCGACTTGGGCATAGATCGCCACAACACGAGCTTCCGCGCCGCGAGCGCCAACTCGGGCGGCATGACTGGAGTCGGATGTTCGTCGGCGAGCCCGGTGGCGGACTGTTCAACCTCGAATCATTCACACTTGACCCGCAAAGGAACAGGATCCAACCATGAGCAACATTCGATTCGGACTCATTGGCGCCGGAGCGATTTCGCACTTTGCCGCCAAGGCCATTCAGAGCCATCCGGACGCGGTGATCGTCGCGGCTCACGACCCGCACGCCGCCCGGCTCGAAGACTTGTGCAGCAAGTTCGGCATCGCACGATCTCACGCGATGGTCGAGGACTTGCTGGGCGACGACGAGGTCGATGCGGTGTACATCGCCGTGCCCAACAAGTTCCACGCACCACTCGCGCTGCAGGCGCTGGCGGCCGACAAACACGTGATTCTGGATAAGCCGTTCGCGATGAACCTGGCCGAGGCGCAGACGGTGGCGCACACGGCGGCGGCGTCGCGGCGCCTGTTCATGCTCGGCATGAACCAGCGGTTTCGCGAGCCCAGCCAGAAGATCAAGACGATCGTGAAACAGGGCATGCTGGGCGAGATCTACCACGCCAAGGCGTACTGGTTCCGTCGCGCGGGCATTCCCGCGATGGGCACGTGGTTCAGCAGCAAGGCCATGGCCGGCGGCGGCGCCCTGCTGGACATCGGCGTACACCTGCTGGACTTGTGCCTCTACACGATCGATAACTTCGACCCCGTGTCCGTGACGGGCGCGACCTACACAAAGTTCGGCAATCGCGGACTGCATGCCGGCACGTGGGGCAAGAGCGACCCCGACAGCACAATCAAGTTCGACGTGGACGACTTCGCCAGCGCACTGATCAAGTTCAGCAACGGCGCGACGGTGACGCTGGACGTGTCGTGGGCCTGCCATGCAGCCGAGCCGGGGCGGATGAACGTGGACCTGTACGGCACCGACGCCGGCGCAAGCATCTTCCCGCCCAAGCTGTACCGCCCCAATGCCGCCACCCACGAGTACGAGGTGACCGACGTCGTGGATGCACCGCCGACCTACCCCCACTGCGAACGATTTCACAACTTCATTAATGCGATCCTCGGTCGCGAGGAACCCTGCTGCACGATCGAGCAGGCTCTGACCGTTCAGCAGATCCTCGACGCGATCTACGAATCCTGCCGCACCGGGTCAGAGGTGAAGCTCGCTCGCCTCGCGCCAACGTGTGCCTGATCGTGCCACTGGAGTCATGGGCCAATGGCGCCTTGCACAACATCGGCCGCACTTGTCGCAAATGGACGATCGGCGAACCGGGCGGCGATGGCGGTGAAAAGGTCGGCCTGTTGCTGGCGTTCAGCCGAGTCGCACAGGGCGCGATCCATCGCTGTGACCAACGGGGCAACCTGGCGAAAGTGCGGCACGAACTCGGGCACGCGGCCGCGCAGATCGAGCGATTCGGCCAGGATGTTCGGCAGCGAGAACGTGCGCGTCTTGATGACCCAGCGGCCAAAGAGGTGCCACGCGGGCCGGCTGACATTGTAGAACACCACCATCGGGCAGCGGCGCGCGGCAGCGTGCAGCGTCGCGGTGCCGGAGACGACAAGTGCAGCGTCACTGGTCAGCAGAACCTGGTCGGCGTCGTCTTCGATGCAGATGCGCGGGTCGTCGAGGACGCAGAGCGATGCTTGGAGCCTTGCCGCGATCTGGGAATTGGCGGCGGCTGCGATGCCGCGCAGGTGCGGATGCTGCTTCTGGAGGGTCTCGAACACCTGGAGCATGGTGGGCCAATTGGCGTCGATCTCGGACGTGCGGGACCCCGGCAGCATCGCCAGACGCAGGCCGCTGCCGTCGCGGCCAAGCGACTGAAGGTCGGTGTCGTCGAACAACGGGTGTCCCACGAACGTCGCCGCCACACCGTACCGCGCCAGCCACGCCGGCTCGAACGGCAGGATGCACAGCACGTGGTCGCTCAGCCGCCGCAGTCGCCGCACGCGCCATGTCGCCCACGCCCACACCTGAGGGCAGACCAGGTGGATCACCTTCGCTGCGGGTTGGTGTTTGCGGACCAGGCTGCAGATCGACCAGTTGGCCGCCGGGCTGTCCACCGGGACCACTGCAGCGATCGGGTGCTCGGCCAGCCATGCCGTCAGCCGATGCAGACGACGCCGGTGCTCGGCCGCGTGCCCCAGTACCGACAGTCCCATTGCCGCCCCACCCGTCGTCTCCTCGATCAGTTCGGCCCCCGCTCGGCGCAGCGCCGGCCCGCCCAGCGCATGCACCGACCACTCCACGTCGCGCCGCCGCAGCTCCGCCGCCAGCTTCGCCGCCAGCGCATCGCCGCTGGGCTCAAACGCCGCAAACAGAATGGCACGGCCTGCACCCATGCCCCCCAGTGTAAAGCCGTTGGGCCCTATCGTCGCGGCGACTCATCCCGCCGCCGACGAACGCGTCATCTCATCGATAAAGGCGTTGGCCTCGTTGATCGACGCCTCCATCTCCTGGATCAGCTTCGCCACGTCGCCTTCAATTTCCACCGCCGTGTCCTGCAGCGACGTGATCGCCGCCGCATTCAGGTTGTGCTTGAGTTCCGCCTCCCACTCCTTGAACAGGTCCGCAGCGACCGTCTCCACCGACTGAAATCGCTCCAGCGCCGAGGCGAACTGCTGCTTGGCCGCCGCCAGCGCCACTGTGCGTGTCATACCCGTAGCTCCGTCGAAGGTGCGGAATAAATGAGACCCCGTGCATATTATGCCGTTGTCCCCCGCCTATATTGAAACCCCTGACAAGGAGACCTGCTCATGCGAATCGGAACGCTTGCCGCCGTGCTGCTGGCCCTGCCCGCCCTCGCCCTGGCCGACAACTACAAGCTCGACGAGGCCCACATGGGCTTCTACTTCAAAATCAACCACCTGGGCTTCAGCGAAACCATGGGCCGATTCAACAAGGCACAGGGCACCTTCACCCTCGACGCCGACAAGAGCAGCTTCGACTTCACCATCGACGCCGCCAGCATCGACACCGGCGTCGAAAAGCGCGACGACCACCTGCGCAGCCCCGACTTCTTCAACGTCAAGCAGTTCCCCAAACTCACCTTCAAGAGCACCGGCGTCACCGTCAGCGACGACACCTATAGCGTCGCCGGCGACCTCACCATCCACGGGGTCACCCGCCCCATCACGTTTCAACTCCAGAAAATCGGCGAAGGTGACGGACCCGGCGGCTCCTACCGCTCCGGGTTCTCCACCACCCACGTCATCCGTCGCAGCGACTTCGGCATGGACAAAATGCTCCCCGCCGTCGGCGACGAAGTCACCATGATGATCAGCTTCGAAGGCATCCGTCAGTGATGCTCGCATGATCGAGCCACGCTGGGTGATCCTGGGTCTGCTGATGCCCGCGCTGCTGTCGGCGGCGACGCTGGCGGGCACGACGCTGCCGCGTCGCCGGACGCTGACGCCGCGGCTTGTGGCGGTGGGCTGGGCGTTGGCGATCGCGACCGGATGGACGCTGGGCTACCTTGCTACCGGGGGCGTGCCGGGCAAGCCGTGGAACACCGGCGAGAACTGGCTGCTGCCCATCGGCGTCGCCGCAGCGATGCTGGCGACCACGCCGGGGCAGGTTCCGTTGCAGTTGTCCCTGCGCCTTGCGCTCGTCGTGGGCATCTGCATCGCCATGATGCAGCCGGCGATCCAGCACGCATGGTCGATTCCCACATCAGCGGCGTGGGTCAGCGGCGGCGCGGTCGTGGCCTGGTGCTGCACTGAGCTGGTCGTCGCCGTCGAGCGTCGTCGCCCCGGCCGCGACCTGCCCGTTGCACTGGCCCTCACCGCCGCCGCCGCCGGCCTCGTCACCGCCATGACCGACTCGATCACCGTCGACCAGTTCGGCCTCGTCCTGGCCGCCGTCCTCGCCGGCGGCGCCGCAACCGCCCTGCTTCTGCCCGCTCACCTGGCCCCGCGCGGCCACGCCGCCGTCGCCATGCCCCTGCTCACCGCCGTCCTCCTCTTCGGCACCCACTCCTCCGACCTGCACATGCGCTACGCCGCCACCCTTCTGGCCGCCCCCGCCCTCGCCTGGGTCGCCGAGCTGCCCGCCCTGCGCCGCCGCCCGCCGTGGCAGATCGTCGCCCTCCGTCTCGCCGCCGTACTTCTGCCCGTCGCCGTCATCCTGGCGATCGTCGTCCCCCGCTTCGTCGAGGAGATGCGTTCGCTCAACTATTACTGACCCTCGCCCGGCACCCATTGGCCTGGCCCGCCCCGGTCGGTATGATCCCCTGTCGCGGGGCCGTAGCTCAATTGGGAGAGCACTAGCTTTGCAAGCTAGGGGTTGCCGGTTCGAGCCCGGTCGGCTCCATTAAGATGACGAGTGATGTAAGTATTCTAAGTATATGGTTGACATGTGTTTAGATTGTCACTTTTCGACCAATTGCGTTGATTCGCAATACTCCATGACCCCGTTCTCACAGAAATAGTGGGGGTCGTGCGCAGAAATAGGTGGGACGTTGCGCAGAAATACCTGTAGAATGGCAGGTGGTGACCACCTCCACCGACCCCTCCGGTAGGCCACGCCGTCGAGGCGTGACCAAACACAAGCCGTTGGGCAAGCCCACGCGCGGCACGTATCGACGCACACTGGGTAAGTTTGTCAATGCCCAAGGGCAACTTTCGTCGCGCGTCTTCACTCTGGGTTCGAATCCCAAGCAGGCTGAGCAGAAGAACCGTCTTCTCGAACAGGCGT
>CAZFDT010000098.1:0-18956 GCA_964518335.1 uncultured Phycisphaeraceae bacterium | reverse complement strand
GACCCGCCCGCCAGGGCGAGGGTCCGCCGCATGATCGCATCGACGTAGGGCATGTCCGCCACGTGATGCACCTCCCCCGGCAGGCCGCGCGGCGTCAGGCTCGGACGACCCGAGGGGTCGAGCAGGTCGAAGTGCATGAACGTCACGCCCAGCCGGTGCTCGGGGTCCTGCTCGGCCAGATAGCGTCGCCCCGCCCTCATCCAGATCGCCACGCCCGGGCGCAGCGCCAGCGTTCCACCGGTCAACTGCATCGTGCCCCGTCCGCCCCAGACAAACCACAGGTCGAAGTCGCGCAAACGCGCCATCCACGCCTCGTCGATCCGCCACCCCGGTTCGCAACGGACGCGACCGCCGTAATTCAGCCTCACCTGCCATTGGGTCCAGTCGATGGGCATGATGTTCTGCCGGATTTATACAAAGCCCCAGCGGGGCTGTCCATGGCCGCGCGTTCCGCCGACGACGATGATGGGGGCAGAACGGAGACCTGCCATGAGCACCGCCAGCGCCCCCCCGCGCAAGTATCAGACGCACGTGCCCGACGGGATCGAGCCGCACCAACCCGATCTTTACACCGTCGATGCCATCGCGCCCAAGCGCATCGGCGCCGCCGGCATCGACGACGAGGCGGTCGCCTTCTACCGCGAGCACGGCTACGTGGCCGTGGAGCAGTTGATTCCCCCCGCCGATGTCCGCGAAGTCGCCGACGCCCTGCTCGACCTGATCTCGGGCAAGGTCGAGGGCTACGACGGCACGCAGCCGGAGGGCCAGTTGATCGACCGGTTCGACGCCTTGCAGGGCGACGCGCGGGCGGACGCGATCCGCAAGCTGTGGAACCTGTGCCCATGGTCGCCGCGGCTGAAGGCGCTCAGCGGTGACGCGCGGATCGTCGGCCCGGTGCAGCGATTGCTGGGCGGGCCGGTGCAACTGTTTCAGGACATGGCGCTGCTCAAGCCGCCGCGTCAGGGCCGGGAAAAGCCCTGGCATCAGGACAAGGCCTACTTCGATCTGCCGGTGGGCACGCCGGTGGTGGGCGTGTGGATCGCACTGGACGAGGCGACGACGGACAACGGCTGCATGCACGTGCTCGACGGGGCGCACCGCGACGGGCCGGTCGTGCATTTCCAGCGGCGCGACTGGCAGATCTGCGACACGGACATCCTCGCGCGCAAGCGTTCGTGCGTCGCGGTGCCGCTGCAGCCCGGCGGCGTGCTGTTTTTCGACGGCCTGCTGCCCCACGGCACGCCGAGCAATTGCTCCGACAAGCGCCGCCGCGCCGTGCAGTTTCACTACGCCCCCGCCGACGCTGTCAAGATCGCCCAGGACGAGCGCCTCAAGGTGTTCGGCAGCGAAGGCAAAGACGTGGCGTGTTGATGTGATATCGCGATTACCCCCGGAAGAGTCGGCCCGATTGGCCGAATGCGCGACCACTGGTCGCGGCTTTACAAAGACAGCGGCGTGATCCATGGGTATGGGTCGGCGGCCCGGCCGCCGCGCTCGTTGTGACGACGTATGTACCGTCCGCACGCGTTCCATTGCGCCGCGTCGAAGATGAACACGCGCCAACGTCCTCCGGCCCAGACCGGACCCTGGTGATTCGTTCGCGCGTGAATCGCCTTGGTTGTCTGATCGGCGATCCACTTGGCGGTGTGGTCAATGTCGCGCCCCGTGTAGGGCAACTGCAAGTGCATGTGCGTCGGTTCGATCGCTGCCGCGGCGATGCGCAGGCCGCCGCGGGACCGATGCACCAGATCGCCGAGCGTCGCGGCAATGATGCCGAGCATGTCGTCGGTGAATCGCACGGGTGGGTGCTTCATGCGTTCCTCGGCCATGCGTTTGCGCACCGGATCGCCCCCGTGCAACGTGTGCGGCTCGACGAAACCGATTTGCTCGTCCCACGCATCCGACCAATGGCCCCGATCATCTCCCGGAAGCCACAATCCAAATCCCGATTTGACGAGATGGTACCCCAGCGTGTTCGCCATGCGTCCATTGTAAAGCCGCGACCAGTGGTCGCGCTCTTGGTTCGGCGCACGTTGAACCGGCGTGGCGGCGCTAGGCGCGCGGGCCCAGCTCGTCGAGGATTTCCTGCGCCAGGGACTTCTGCTCGGCGTCGTGCAGGCGGGGGACGGCGGCGCCGAGCAGCTCGCGCGCCCGCTGGCGGCGCTCCAGGTAGCGGGCGTAGATCAGCGCGAGGATGAGCTGCACCTGCTCGCGCTGCGAATAGGTGGTGTAGGTGTTGAGGAAGCGCTCGTACGCGGCGGCGGCGTCGGCGTAGCGCTGCGCGTGCATGAGCTGGTTGGCCAGGTCGAGCTGCTGCTGTTGACCGAGCACCTGCCCGGCGTCGATCTGCAGGAGCTGGGCGTAAAGATCGACGGCGGCGGGCAGGTCGTGGTCGCGGACGGCGGCGCTGATGCGGCTGCGCAGCTCGGTGATCTGCTGCTCCTGGGCCGTGAAGGCGCGGGGCTCGTCGCCGGCGGCGGGCGGCGGGTCGCCGGGCTTGTTGAACTCCCACGGGCGATACCCCCGCGCGGCGGCGGAGCGGAACTGCGCCCGTCGCCGCCGATGCTCGAGCATCGACAGCAGGTCGTACGGCTCGCGCGGCAGCAGGCGCACCCACAGCATGCTTATGCCCACGAGGAACCCGTACACGTAGCCCGCCAGGTGCGCCCCGTACGCCACGTTCCCGCCGATGCTGCCCACGTGGAACACAAAGTCCTGCGCCACGCGCAGCAGGATCAGCCACATGCTGGCGACCTCGAACGATCCGATGAAGATGAAGAAATAGACGATTGTGACGTAGGTCATGGGGAACAGGGCCAGGTACGCCCCGGTGACCGCCGAGACGGCGCCGCTGGCGCCCAGCACGGGATTGGGCGACCCGATGACGTGCCCGATGCCCGCGAACACGCCCCCGGCGAGATAGAACAGCAGATACCCGAGCTTGCCCAGCCGGTCCTCGATGCTGTTGCCGAACACGTAGAGGAACAGCATGTTGCCCGCCACGTGCATGAGGTTGGCGTGAAGGAACTGGTAGGAGAGGAACTGCCACCACTGCGGCTGGTGCGGGGAGAGGAACCACTGGGCGACCTGGGGCGTGCCCAACTTCTCGCGCGTGGCCAGGAACACCAGGGCGTTGGCGGCGATCAGCGCGTAGTTGACCCAGGGCGTGTGGCGCTGAACGCGGTCGGTGCGGATGGGGAAGAACATCGGCTCGTGCCCCGATTCTACGGATTCGGGGCGGGCGTGCCCGCGCCGGCGACCGTCCACTGCACCGCCACCTCGTCCCCCGTCAGCGGCACCAGCACGGTGAACTCCACCGAGCGCCTCGGGCCCAGTGGTTCACTGTAACGCACCCGCCACTGGCCCAGCGGCCGGCCGTCGTAGTCTGTGGCGCCGATCACGAACGTCGCGTCCTTCATCGGCGCCGCCAACGGGTTGAACGCCTTGACCCGCACCAGCGTCCGCTTGCCCGTGCCGTAGGAATGAATCGCCGCGTCCTCGATCAGCACCGCCCCCGGCCAGAGCTGCTCCACCTTCGACTCCCACACCAGAAACGCCATCCGCCGGCGCAGCGCCAGCGGCGTCACCACCGTCACCGGCACCGCCGCGCGCTGGTTGGCGTGCAGCAGCGGCGCCGACGCCCGCGCGAACACGCGGCCCTCGTCGTCGATCATCGACAGTTGCACCCACGCCAGCGCGATCACGTCCGCCCCGTCGGCGACCGCCTGCGCCGTGTACAGCAACTGGTCGGTCGCGCCCGCCGGCCGCACCCACTTCTCCTGCGTCAGGTTCACCGGACCCGGCACCGGCGACAGCGTCGTCGCCGCCTCGTCCACCTCGCGCCACGCCGCCGGGGCGAATGCCTCGGCCGTGAGCATCGGCACATCGATCGCCTGCGGCCCCAGGCCTTCGGGCCCGTCCTGGCCGCCCGACGCACCCACCCCGCGCCGTTTCGACCCGTCGTCCATCGCCGCCACCACCAGCGCGATGATGAGCACGCCCGTGACCAGCAGGCTCGCGCCCAGGGCGTAGATCGTGCTCCACGACATGCGGGCACGTTTGCGCCGCCGGGCGGGCGCGGGCGCGGGCGGCGGTGCGGCGGGGGGCGCAGCCGGCGCGGGCGCCGCAGTTGCGGCCGCGGCGCGCCGCGGCGGGGCCGACGCAGGCGCCGGCGCCGGCGTCGGCGCGGGCTTGCGCGGCGCATCGCTGGGCGGGGTCCAGTCCGGCGCGGCGGCCTTCGCCCGCGCCCCCTCCGTCGCCTCCGCCGACGACGCTCGCACCGACGCCGACAACGACTCGGCGATCTCCGCCAGCGCCGCCTCGCTCGCCTGCACCTTCCGCGCGATCTTGCCCGGCTGCACCTGGAACCGCTGACCACAGCCTTCGCACACCACCACCGCGCCGACCCGGATGAAGGAGGCTTTGGTCACGTGGCCGCAGCTCGGACAGGTCGTCTCGTACATGCTCACCGTCACTGTAGCAGCGCCCGCGCCGATGTGTCACGCCCACCGCTCGCGCCGCCCGGCAGAAGCATGGCAGCCCACGCCGTGGGATTTGCTTCGGGTTTCGCTCGCCACTCATCGGAGTCGCTGCACTGATATTGCCCCGCCGCTCAGTCTGGGCGAGGCGCGTGATGCGAAACTAGGCAGCCTGTTAGCCCGCCACATCTTTTTTGCACATTGTTAACGACAATCACACGAAGTATTGACCCTATCGTCATGAAGGTGGTATAGTATGTGACGGCCTGCTATGGGGATCCGGGTTGCATGTGATTGATGTTCCCCATGTGTGTTAGGAAACGTTCGTGACTCCGGCGGCGTGATGTGCGTCCGTCCGTTGTCGCGTGACCATTAAGCCCCAAGAAGGGCGGGAGGCCGGAAGATGAGATTTGCAACGTTCGTGTGCGGCGCAGTGGTGGCGGGACTTTTTGCTGGCGCTGCAAATGCGGCGATAGTTTTGAATGAGCCCTTCACCTATTCCAACGGCGAGTTGGGTGCTGCCAGCGGTGGTGCATGGGCACTTCATAGCGGCACGGGTGGGCAGACCATCGCCTCCAATCAGCTCGCCATAGACGACAATGGAACGGGGGATTACAACCGTGCATTTACATCGCCCGTGTCGTCCGGTACGGTCTATGCCGCCTTCGATCTTACGGTACTGTCCTCTGATCAGCCTAGTTCAACTGCGACTGGCGGTTACTTCGCACATTTTGGCCGGTACAGTACTGGCACGACTGTGGACACCGGCGCGTTCATTTCGCGTCTTACGGCCTATCGTCCCAGTGGCTCAACGGCAGGTAAGTACACATTGGCCATTGGTGCGGCAGCAAATCCGACCGTCAACTGGGGAACAGAACTCGATCAGGACACGACGTACCAGGTGGTTATTGCGTACAACTTAGGAACGAATGTGGCGAGTCTGTGGGTAAACCCGTCATCCGAAGCTAGCACCAGCGTTACGAATACAGGCGGATCTCCCGCCAATCTGGCTGCGTTCATGTTCCGGATCAGCGGCACGTCCGATGGCGACAAGACGATCGACAATCTGCGTGTGGCGACGACATTCAATGAAGCAACAGGTATCCCCGAGCCCGGCACGCTCGCCTTGGCGGGGCTGGGGTTGCTGGCGATGGCGACGCGACGGCGGGGGCGGGCGGGGGTTTGACGGTGACGCACGTGTGATACCCCAAGCGGGGCCGTTGACGCGGCCCCGTTTCTTTTTGGGTTGGCGGCCGTGAGAACCTGGGCAAGCGCGTTCGAACGCGGGCCCGCTCACACGACGCCAACATGCCGGGGGTATATAGAAGCGCGTGCGAGGTCGGCAGGTAGGGTGGGCCGAGTCGGCGAGGCCCACCACGAAGCGAGCGTCACGGCAACGATGGCGCGCATCGGCAACCGGCGATCGACGGTGGGCCTCGAAGACTCGACCCACCCTACTTTCGGACTTGCGGGTTCAGATTTCCGGGGGTGGTTTTTCGGGTGCGAGGGCCGTAGGATTCCTGTGTCGCGGATCGTGCGACCCTCTCTCGACGAAGGAACATCCCATGATCGGACGTCTCCCACGCGAACGGGCCTTCACGCTGATCGAGCTGCTGGTGGTCATCAGCATCATCGCGCTGCTGATCGGCATCCTGCTGCCGGCGCTGGGTACAGCGCGGGAGTCGGGCCGCTCCACCACCTGTCTCAGTGCGTTGCGGCAGTGGGGCATCGCGGCGGCGGCCTACATGAACGACTACAAGTCCTACCTGCCCGGCGAGAACAATTTGTCTAATCCATCGACCGGCCCCGATCCCGGCGCCTGGTACAACGAACTGCCCACTTATGTGAACGCCTCGCGCTATCACCAGGTGTTTGATGGGACCGCCAACCCGACCATGTACAAGAACCAGAACATCTGGTGGTGCAACACGGCGCGCGTGCTCTATGGTCCACCCGCAGTCACGGGCGGCGGCAACGCTTTTGACTATGCGTGGAATGCAATTCTCAACGGCACGGGAACCTACGGCCCCAACAGGAGCAGTACGATCGATCACATCCGAACTGACGGACTGCCCAGCGTCAGCAACATCGTCATCATGAGTGAGCCGACCTCGCGTGTCCCGACGGTGTCGATCGGCAGTCTCGACGATCGTCATCACGGCGAGCAGAAGGTGAACGTTCTTTTTGCTGACTCGCATGTGTCCACCGTGGACACGGTGGCGGGCAACACACAGTCGTCAGGCAGCACGACGACGATCTGGAAAACGGCCAGCGACTCGATGCATTGGGGCGTTTACGCGCGCTGATCGGCCATGCATTCGCCATTCGCTCATGGCGTTCCAGCCACACTCCTCTTGGTCTTGCAGCAGTTGTGCGTGCATCAACAGCCGGCGGCAAACCTGCCGCCGGCCTGACGCCCCGCGCCATCCCGGTGCGGGGGGCGCGACCATGCCGCCCCCGACGGGTTGATAAGATGGCGTCATGCGCCTGGTGGACAACCGCAACGCGGCGACGCTGGTGGTGGTGGCGGGGGTGTTGTTCGCAGCGGCGTTTGTCGGGCCGTTCATGAGCGTGACGCGGCCGGACGGGGGTCGGACGTTTTCGTTGCTGGGCGGGATCGGAGCGCTGGCGGACGAGGGCAAGCACGTGCTGGCGGGGCTGCTGCTCTTGTTCAGCGTGGCGTTCCCGCTGGCGAAGCTGGTGCTGATCCTGGCGGGCACGTCGCGGCTGGTGGCGGCGTCGCCGGCGGCGCGGCGGTGGATGCACGCCGTCGCCGAGCGTACGGCCCGATTCTCGCTGGTGGACGTGGTGGTGGTGGCGCTGCTGATCCTCGTGTTCAAGGTCGAGGGGCTGGCGACGGTCGAGGCGCGGTGGGGAACGTTCTGTTTTCTGGCGGCGGCGCTGGTGTCGATGGCGGCGGGGCTGTGCGTGGACGTGGGCGCGCTGGAGGACGAGTCATGAAGTGGCTGCTGCAGTCGATCGTGGCGATGCTCGTCGCCGGTGCGGCCGTGGGTTACGGCTACTACTACGCCCCGCCGGGCGTGGTCGAGGCGATCCGGGTGACGAAGCTCTCGTCGATGCCGGAGCTGCGCCTGCCGAGCAAGCCCGACTACTACCTGGTGCTGCAGTTGCACTCCGGCGAGCGGGTGCAGTTGCCCACGTACGCCAACCGCCCGATCGGCAACGGGCTGGTGTGGCCTCTGGACCCGCCCCTGCGACTGGCGGACCTGGCCGAGGTGCAGCTCTACGACGAGAACCTGATCTTCCGCGACGAAATGCTCGATCGCGCCATCGTCGAAGCCCGCGTCCACAAGACCACGCAACACGGGTTCGAGCTGATCGGGCCCGAGTCGAGCCAGTGGAAGCTCGCCCTGGCCGCGGCCGTCCCCGCCGGGGCGTACGCCCTTGTCTGCCTGATCCTGTTCGTGCGCTGGCAGGCGATTCCGCCGAAGAAGTAAGAACGTGTGTGAGAACCGGTCCCACGCCGGACCTGAGGCATTTCCGGGGGCGAAGGTCCGGATCCGGGGCTTCGAGGACTCAGCCCCGGCGTGAACCGCACTTGTCATACACGTTTGAAGAGGCCAACCCTCACCCCACCGCCGCCGCGGCCAGCTCGGCGGCGCGGCGCTCGGCGCGCTTGCGGTCGCTTTCCTTGAGCTGACGCTTGCGCATGCGGACCGACTTGGGCGTGATCTCGACCAGCTCGTCGTCCTGGATGTATTCGAGGCAGGCTTCGAGGCTCATGTCGCGCGCCGGGCGGATGCGGGCGGCGTCGTCCTTGCTCGTGGTGCGCATGTTCGAGAGCTGCTTGAGCCGCGTGGGGTTCACGGTAATGTCGTTGTCCTTGCAGTGCTCGCCGACGATCTGGCCTTCGTACACCTGGTCGCCGGGGCGGATGAAGAAGAACCCGCGATCGTAGAGGCCGTCGAGCGCGTAGGCGGTGACGCGCCCGCCCTCGGTGGCGATCATGACGCCCGCCTGGCGCTGCGGCACCGGGCCGCGCATCGGCTCGTAGTGCGAAAACACGTGGTGCATGATCGCCTGGCCCTGCGTCGCCGTGAGCAGCCGGCTGCGCAGACCGATCAGACCCCGCGCGGGGATCGTGAACTCCAGATGCGCAAAGCCCGTCGTGCCCGGCTTCGCATCCATCTTCACCACCTCCGCCCGTCGCTCGCCCACCAGCGCCATCACGCTGTTGGTGCATTCCTTCGGGCAATCCACCACCAGCAGCTCGATCGGCTCTTCCTTGCGACCGTGGTTGTCGTGGAAGATCACCTGCGGCTTGCCCGCGCTGAGCTCGAACCCCTCGCGCCTCATGTTCTCCAGCAGGATCCCCAGGTGCATCAGCCCGCGACCGCTCACCTCGAACTCGTCGGCCTGCGTGAAATCGACCCGCAACGCCACGTTGCTCTGCAACTCCTTCTCCAACCGCTGGCGGATCTGCCGGCTCGTCACGTACTGCCCGTCCTGCCCGGCGAAGGGGCTGTCGTTGACGCGGAAGGTCATCGTCAGCGTCGGCTCATCGACGTGGATCGTCGGCAGCGCGATGGGGTTGTCCACGTCGGCGATCGTGTTGCCGATGTCGATCGGGTCGAGCCCGACGACGGCGCACACGTCGCCCGCGGCGACGTCCTCGGCGTCCTTGCGGCCAAGACCCTCGAACGTGAGCACCTGCATCGCACGCTGCTTCGTGATCTTCCCATCACGATCGATCACGGCAACGCTCTGACCCTTCTTGAGCGTGCCCGCCATCACCCGCCCGATGGCGATCCGCCCGACGAAGTCGCTGTAGTCCAGCGTGGTCACCAGCATCTGCAGCGGCGCCGTCGCGTCCAGCTCCGGGGCCGGCACGTGCGTGACGATCGCCTCGAACAGCTCACGCAGATCGCTCTTGCGCTCCTCGAGCTTCGTCGTCGCCCACCCGTCCCGCGCCGCGGCATAAATCAGCGGAAAATCCAGCGCGTCGTCGTCGGCGTCCAACTCCACCAGCAGGTCGAACACCTCCGTCGCCACGTGGTCCGGCCGGGCGTCGGGACGATCGATCTTGTTGATCACGACAATCGGCTTGAGGTGGTTCTCCAACGCCTTGCTCAGCACGAACCGCGTCTGCGGCATCGGACCCTCGAACGCATCGACCACCAGCAGCACGCCGTCGGCCATCTTCAGCACCCGCTCGACCTCGCCCCCGAAATCGGCGTGCCCCGGCGTGTCGATCACGTTGATCTTGTACGTCTGCCCGTCCAACGCCGCGTAATGCACCTCGCAGTTCTTCGACAGGATCGTGATCCCCCGCTCCCGCTCCAGCGGGTTGGAGTCCATGATCAGCCCGTGCTGCCCCCCCGCCAGCTTGTCCAACTCCTCCGTGCGGAACATCCCCGACTGATACAGCAGCCGATCCACCAGCGTGGTCTTGCCGTGGTCCACGTGGGCGATGATGGCGACATTACGAATCAGGCTCGGCGGCATGGACGGCATAAGCAGTTCTCGCGGGTCTCGTGCAAAACGCACACAGCCGGGACGCTACGCGTCCCCGGCCCGGGGAGCCCCAGGCTCCCGGCTGTGAGGGAGGCTGACGAAGGACGCGGAATTGTAGCGTCCCGGCCGCGATCTGCCTGAACCCGCCCCACCCGCCTCACCCGCCACGCCGTCATGAACCGCCCGGTCGCCTGGGCCTACTCGAAACCCTCCGCCGCCGCGGCCGACCTCGCAAAGACGCCGCCGATGGATGAACTCCTATCCCTTTTCTTCTCGTCCATCAGATGTGAGGAAGTCCTGTCAGTGATCCCGAAGTCTTACGAGTCGGGGTTCATCGCGTGAGTGTCATGTCGATCGCAGGGTGCGTCGGCGTGCCATCAGCGCCAGCGACGCCATCACCATCGCGCACGCCGCGCCGGGTTCGGGGGAGAAGATAAGGTGTCAGGATCGAATGGCACTTGGTTAGTGTGTAACCGTTGTTGGGACGGGGATTAAGGAATCGGCCTCGGCTGTCGCGCAGGGTTGTGGTTGGTGAGCAACCGATCACGGCAAGGAGGCTGATCATGGATGATCCTATCCACGGACGGGTGGGTGGCGGGCACGGCCTGAGGCGACGCATGAGAGAATTCCCGCGGCAATGATGCGACGGCATCGTATCCGCCACCGCAGCGCCTCGCGGCGTTGTCCGCCAGACCCCCGGAATTTTCCCCCGCGAGGACTATGCGCCGCGCCGGGCGGGGGTAGAATGAAGCGTTGCAGTGGACGGGGGGGGAGGAGCGGGTGTCGGGTGTCGGGTGTCGGAAGGAAAAGGCAAAATGCATAGGGCAAAGGGCAAAATGGGACGGGCGCGGGGGTCAGGGGTTGCACGGCCATGGGAGCGGGTCGCATGCCAGGGTGGGTCTTCACATCACACCTCAGCCAGCTCCGCAGAGGACCACTGCCGACGTGGCCGGCGCATCGACTGGTGAAGGTGAAAACCCAGTGATTCCGATTAGCGGGGGCTACCCGATTCCTGTGGATAACTTCCGGGGGGAGGCGTTACAATCCGCGGCATGGCCAAGCTACTTGCGGTGGTGAGTGTGTCGGGTGCTGACCAGAAGGGGGTAGTGGCGCGGTTTGCCACGCACGTGGCGGAGCGGGGGATCAACATCGAGGACCTGGAGCAGCAGGTGGTTCGGGGCACGTTCATCATGGACATGCTGGTGGACCTGGCGGAGATGACGTGCAGTCTGGACGAGTTGATCACGGATTTGCTGAAGCTGGGGGGTTCGATCGGGATGGACGTGCGGGTGAGCCTGCACGACCGCAAGCGGGTGAAGAAGGTGGCGGTGCTGGTGAGCAAGGAGCCGCACTGTCTGGAGACGCTGATCGAGGACCAGAAGCTGGGGAAGTTCAAGGGTCGAGGGGAGATTGACTGCGTGCTGGGGAACCATGGGGATTTGAGGCCGATTGCGGAGGCGGCGGGTCTGCCGTTCGAGTCGATGCCGATCGCGGGGTCGGTCGAGGGCGACAAGGCGGCGCACATGGGGTGGCTGCTGACGCAGTTGCAGAAGCGGCAGGTGGACCTGGTGGTGCTGGCGCGGTACATGCAGATCGTCGATGAGAAGATCGTGGCGGCGTTTCGAGGGCGGATCATCAACATACACCCGTCGCTGCTGCCCTATTTCCCCGGCGCCAAGCCCTACATGCAGGCGTGGGAGCAGGGGGTGCGCGTCACCGGCTGCACGGCCCACTTCGT
The DNA here is from genome assembly GCA_964518335.1 of uncultured Phycisphaeraceae bacterium. Classification (GTDB taxonomy): domain Bacteria; phylum Planctomycetota; class Phycisphaerae; order Phycisphaerales; family Phycisphaeraceae; genus CAZFDT01. The sequence continues at coordinate 7,265 of CAZFDT010000098.1, read as the reverse complement.
CACCGAGAACCTCGACGAGGGGCCGATCATTTTGCAGGACGTGTTTCACATCGACGTGGGCAAGGACACCGCCGAGGACGTCAAGGCCAAGGGTCAGGCCCTGGAGGCCCGCGTGCTCAGCGATGCGGTGCAGATGTTCCTGGATGAGAAACTGCTGGTCGTCGATGACAAGGTCGTGTTCAGGCCGGGGCTGAGCACGTTTCTGGATCATGCCAGCGCAACCTCCGGCAGTTGAATCGGCTCCACGCCCCGTGGTTCAGCCACGCACCTGATATCCACATTCGGGGCACTCCCCGGAACTGGCCCGAAGATCATAGCCGCATTTTGGACATTTCGATGTGCTTCGCCCCCTCTGGCATAGCCGACGTGTAAGCGCTACGGCAGGAACTGCAACAAGAACGGCAATTGGATACCACGCGCTTACTGCGACAGTCCAGAATGCGCCCGTGGGGAACCGCCAATACCGCACGTATATCCCCAACGTGTCGCCAAAGTGGAACTGCGGTGTTGAAGTTAGCGGTGCAAGCGAGATGATGCTCCCGCGATATGGTCCGTAATCCAAGTCACTGTAGAACGCGAATCGAGGCAACCAATCTTGTCCGAACGTCGTTAAGGCGAGATGGAAGGTCGATCCTACCGACACAAGTCGATACTCCCAATCGCCACGCATCCTCATGGAGAAAACAAGGATCGACAGGAGAATCGCGGCTGCCGTAGATAGCCAAATGAATGTGACCCAGCACCGTCGCATGCTTGGCATGATACGGAAGCCTGAGTTACCGAGGCACCGGCCCCGCGCCCGGATCGCGGCAGAGTTCGCCGGGCGGGTTGAGCTTATCGACGGCGGCCATCTCGTCCTTGGTCAGCGTCACGTCGGCGGCGGCCATGTTGTCCGCGAGTTGTTCGACCGTGCGCGGGCCGAGGATGGGGCACGTCACCCCCGGAAGGTGCAGCAGCCAGGCGATCGAGAACTGGCTGGAGGTGCAGCCGTGGGCGTCGGCGAGGGCATCCACGCCTTCCATCACCGGCCACTGGCTGGCGGGGAAGTCGGTCTTGCGGGTGTGGTGGTACCACGACCCATCCGGAATCTTCCGCCCGCCGCGCGTATAAGCGCCCGACAGCCGCCCGCGCGCCAGCGGCGCCCAGCAGATCGTCGCCACGTTGTAGCGGCGGCAGAAGGGCAGCACTTCCTTTTCCGTGCGGCGGTCGATGATGTTCAACGGCGGCTGCTCGACATCGAACCGGGCCGTGCCCAGCTCCTTCGCCACGAAGTGAGCCTCGGCCAGCTCCCACGCGGGAAACGTGCTCGACGCCAGGTACAGCACCTTGCCCTGTCGCACGAGGTCGTCCAGGGCCCGCAACGTCTGGTCGATCGGTGTGTCGGCGTCGGGACGATGGATGTGGTACAGGTCGATGCGATCGGTCTTGAGGCGGCGAAGCGACTGCTCGACCTCGCGCACGATGTGCCAGCGGTGGTTGCCGGCGTCGTTGACGTGGTCGCTGCGGCGGCCATGGACCTTGGTGGACAGCACAACCTTGTCTCGCGTGCCGGCCTTCTGCATCCAGTCGCCGATGATCTGCTCGCTCTTGCCGTTGTTATAGACGTTGGCGGTGTCGATGAAGTTGCCGCCCAACTCGACGTACTTGTCGAGCATCGCTCCGGAAGTGGCGACGTCGCTGCGGCCGCCGAAGTTCATCGTGCCCAGACACAGCGGGTGAACCTTGACGCCGGTCCGACCCAACACGCGATACTGCATGACATGGTCTCCTTGATGAATCGATAGCCGTCAATATATCAACTTGCACTTGAGCCGTCACAACTCGAGCCCCGTTTCAGCGGTACGCGTCGCGGCGATGCTTCACCCGCATGACCCGCACGAGTTGGCGATCATCGTGAATCTCGTAGAGCACGCGATAGTCGCCGATGCGTATGCGCCAATCGTTGGCTGAGCCCGCAAGCTTCACACTTCCGTGCGGCCGCGGATTCCCTCGAAGTGTGCCGATCGCGCGGATCGCCCGCTCGGCCACCTCGCGCGGCAGGCTGTCGATGTCCTTCTCAGCCCGGCGTTCGATCTGCAGTTCATGCACGGCTCTGACGCTCCCCCAGGTACTCGTCGAAAGAGCGGAACGACATCGGTCCTTTGCGCATGGCTTCGAGTTCGGCCAAGTCCTCGGCGTCTTCCAGTTCTGCGAGCATCGCCTCGTAGTCGTCGATGTCCAGAATCACGCCGGTCGGCCTGCCGTCGGTGACGACGAACTGGGGTTTGGTTTTGAAGGTCATGGCGGACTCCGGTGATATACGATTCTATCCTCTTAAGCCCATCCCGCGTTGATCAGGTCGAACTCGCGGGCGTCTCCGCGGCACCGCATTCGGGGCATGTGATCAGGGGCGGAAGGCCGGATAGATCGTAGCCGCACGACGTACAGGCCCGCACCGGTCGGCCGCGGTGGCGCTGGCGTACCCAGAAGATCAACGGCCAAAGGCCCATCACAATGACGAGCAACCAATGTGGAACACCGGCGACGATATAGGCCACTCGCACCCCGTCAGCTCGGGTTATATCTGCGTGGTGGAACCTGAACATTGGCGGGCGAAGCCCATCGAACATGAACCCCGCCTGACTAAGCCTTCGCTCCAATTCTGCAAGGACTTCGACCTCAATGATTGTCGTGGCGGGATGCGGGTGACGGGTCACGAAATGCAATTGAACGTGCCCGCGAACCTGATACAGGATCATTCGTGCGTTGCGTCCCCAGAGCGGGGCGCAGAGGGACATCCACAGAAAATAGCTGGCAATCCACGCGACGACAGCCGCGCAGGCCAATGCCAGCAGGGCGCGTCGCATCAATCGCCTCATGTTCTCGCCAGTTCACGAAGAAGCTTTTCCTCTTCCGGGGACAACTGCAGCTCGCGGCGGGACATCATGATGCGGGCGGTGGCGATGAGCTTTTCGATGTCGGTGGGCATGGAGCCTTTGTCGGTGAGGAAGGCGAAGCGTTCGACGTGCTTGGGGGCAAAGGTGGAGGTGGCGATCATGGCGGCGGTGCCGAGGACGCAGCCGGTGGTCAGCCGGGTGCCGATGGCGGTGCGGACGAAGTCGCCGATGATGGGGCCGACGAAGGTTCGGCCGGTGTCCTCGGGCGCGGTCTTGCGCGACAGTTGCACGCTGACGTCGCCGTAGGTGTTCTTGAGGTTGGACACGTTGGTGGCCGCGCCGAGGTTGACCCACTGGCCGACGAGGCTGTGGCCCAGGTAACCCTCGTGCGACTTGCTGCTATGGCTGTGGACGATGGAGAAGCTGATTTCGCCGGCGACTTTGCAGTGCGGGCCGACGACCGTGTTGCGGCGGAGAAACGTGCGGGCGACGACGACGCCGTGGGGACCGATGTAGCAGGGGCCTTCCAGAATGGCCAGGGGCCCGACCGTCGCGTGGTCGGCGATGACGACGGGGCCCGCGGCATCATCGATGACGGCGGTGGGATGCACCCTGGCGGTGGGTGCGACTCGCGATTGAATCGGCGCCAGGTCGCACGCCAGCGTCGGTTCGAGCTGGTCGAGAATGTGCCAGGGGCGGCCCAGCAGCACGCTGATGTCCAGCGTGGTGCGTACGATCGAAGACGGAAGCTGCGCAAACCCGCCCTCGCGCAGGGCCTGTGCATCCTTCGCCGCCAGATGCGCGGCCAGAATCTGCTGGTCACGTTGCACGAGGGCGCGGCCCAGCGGCAGCGATCGCACGACATCGACATGCTCGACGCCTGTCCACCGGCCATTGACGATCAGCACCGGCGAGTCGGCGCGGCTCAGCGGCTCGTTGACGTGGGCTGCCGGCTCGACGGCGCGTTGCACGGCGACAAGCGACTCACCCACGTGCAGATCGGTGGCGGCCACGCCTAAGCGCGCCTCGATGCGCTGGCGATTGGTAAGCGCGCCGGTGCGGATGGAGAACGCCGGGCGCCGGTCGGTCATGGGTCCGAACAGTCCCTGTCCGTCGTCGAAGATGAGCACACGTGGTGTTGCCATGGCGTGATCATGCCGCGCGCGGTGGCGTCTGGCAAAATCCGAGTCGGTTGTCAAGCGCGTCATGTGGGCTCATGACGTTTGGCGCGTCGTTGACAATCCGGTTGATGGGCCGTAGGTTGGCGTGTCGTGGTGTGACTGGTGAGAGCGCTCGGGTTGACTGGGGTTGAGCGCGTTCACGACGCGTTGGCCGAAGGCTCTGACGATAGGCTCTTGCGAGAAGGCCGGGCGATGCCGAAGCTCGATACAGGGTTGTGGCGTGACATGATGCAGTATCTGCGTCACAAGCACGCCCCGATATGCCGTCAGTGGTTTGAGCAGCTTGAGCCGGTCGGACTGGCGTCGGGCTGTCTCGAGGTGCGTACGGCCACGACGGTGCAGCAGAACTACCTCCAGAATCGTTGCGTCGAGCAGTTCACCGAGGCGGCCCAGGTGGTGACGGGCAAACTCGTGGCCGTCCGCTTCGTGTCGGACGCCGAGGCCCGGGCGCTGTCCAACGACCCGCGCTACTCGTCCCACGCCGACCCGACGCTCGTGGACGAACTGCCGGGCAACGGGCAGCACCGCCAGATGACCAGCTCGATCATCGGCGACCAGATCGTCATCAGCCCTGACTACAGCTTCGAGAACTTCGTGACCGGGCCCAACAACCGCCTGGCCTACGCCGCCGCCGTCGCCGTCGCCAACCAGCCGGGCACGGCGTACAACCCCCTGTTCATCCACGGGGGCGTGGGCCTGGGCAAGACCCACCTCCTGCAGGCCATCAGCCAGAAGCTCCTGCACGACCGGCCGGGCATGCGCATCAGCTACATCCCCTGCGACGCGTTCATGAACGACTTCCTCGAATGCGTGCAGGCCGGCAAAATGGCCGACTTTCGCCACCGCTATCGCCACGTGGACATGCTCGTGATCGACGATATCCACTTCCTGGCCAAGCGCGATCGCTCGCAGGAGGAGTTCTTCCACACCTTCAACGAGCTGTACCAGACCAACAAGCAGATCGTGTTGTCGAGCGACTCACCGCCCAGTGAGATTCCACATCTGGAAGAGCGACTGGTCAGCCGCTTCCAGTGGGGCCTGGTGGCGTCGGTGAGTAAGCCCAGCTTTGAGACGCGCGTGGCGATTCTCCGCGCCAAGCTGCAGTTGCGGGGCATGACGCTGGCTGACGACGTGGTGAGCTACATCGCCACGAAGGTGGATTCCAATGCCCGCGAGCTGGAGGGCGCCCTGACGACGGTGCAGGGTCACGCGGCGCTGCAGGGCATGGAGATCACCCTCGATGTGGCCAAGAACGCACTGGGCGAGCCCACGGAGAGCCGCATCAGCCAGGTGACGCTGCAGAACATCATCGAAGCGGTGACGCAGTTCTACAACGTTAAGCTCAGCGACCTGCAGAGCCGCCGCCGCCACAAGAGCGTGACCGAGCCGCGGCAGGTGTGCATGTGGCTGGCTCGTAAGCGCACGCGGTTCAGTCTCGAAGAGATCGGGGCCTACTTCGGCGGCCGCGACCACACCACCGTCATGCACTCGATCAAGACCGTCGGCGACCGCAAGACCATCGACCCCGTCTTCACCCGCCAGCTCGACCAGATCGAGGACCTGATCCTCGCTCGGCAGTAAGGCCTCCCACGCCGGACCTGAGGTCCTCCGAAGGTCCGGGTTCTGCTGCGCGCTCAAACTCAGGTCCGGCGTGACCACCTCTGTTCACATCGCTCCCCATAACCTGTCAATTGCGCCAACATTCGTGACGCCACGCATGACTTTCACGACCAATGAGAGTCCATCGCCTGACACGAACGCTGATTCAGTGACAGTCCGACCAGCGCCGCCGACAGACGAACCGGCAGCACGACAGGTTATCCACATTGCGTTCAAAAACATAAAACCCTGTGACATCGCTGATTACATCGGTCATCACCCAAATCTCCCACATTGCGCCAGCATGTTACGACGAAGACGAAATGAATCTATATCTATCTTCATAGAAACCGCACCCTCTGACAGCGCGGACAGAACACGGTCGTTCGGCCACTGACTCGAGTTGATTCCAGGGGCTTGCGACAACGTCGGCAGGGCAGGCCGCCGCGACCGTACACCGCATGCTGGCGCTGGTAGTCGCCCGGACGACCCTGGCCATCGACGTAGGTCCCGTCGCCCAATGTCGAGCCGCCCGCTTCGATCGCCCGCGTGAGCACACGCCGCATCGTCGTGACGATGCGCCTGACGTCTGCGACAGTCAGTGCCCGCCCAGGCGTCAGCGGATGAACCCTCGCGGCAAACAGCAACTCATCGGCATAGATGTTGCCCACGCCCGCCACCACCGACTGGTCCAGCAGCACCGCCTTGATTGCCCGTCGTGTGGAGGGCAGACACGCGCACAGATCACCGATGGTCGCCGCCAGGGCGTCTCGGCCACGCAACGACCATCGCAGGGCGTCGCGGTCGTGCGTGCATGCAAACGGCCACACGCCGCCAAACCGCCTCGGGTCACGAAACTCGAGCGCGGAGCCGTCATCCAGCAGCCATGTGACATGCACATGCCGGTCGTGATGGCCCGCGGCGGCGACACGCAGCGATCCGCTCATGCCCAGATGAACGCAGACGCAGCGCGGCAGGCCCTGGTCGCGCTCGCCCAACAGCGATAGCTCCTTGCCATGCCGCTGGATGTCCGTCAGGACGCACGACTGCAGCAGCGCCGGGCCGCTCGTGTCGCCGGTGACGATGTCGGGACGACGCAGATCAACCTTGAGCACGCGCCGGCCGACAACCGCATGCAGCAGTGATCGTCTGACGGCCTCCACCTCGGGGAGTTCGGGCATGGGGGAATTGTAAAGACGAAGGGTCCAACAGGCGTGTGGGCGGCTATACTCTGGGCCGGTCATCCTATTTATTGATGTCAGGAACGCACCATGTCCCAGCAATCATCGCCGGTCAACGACGCCGCGCCCGACCCGCAGCAGATCGTCGGCCAGATCGCCGAGGCCTCGGGCAAGCTGTACGAGCACGTGGGTCAGGTGATCGTCGGCCAGCGTGAAGTGGTTGAGCAGATGTTCATCGCCCTGTTTACCCGCGGCCACGCGGTGCTCGTGGGCGTGCCGGGTCTGGCCAAGACGTTGCTGGTAAGCACCATCTCCAAGAGCCTGTCCCTGGGCTTTGCACGCATCCAGTTCACGCCCGACCTCATGCCCTCGGACATCACCGGCACCGAGGTGATCGAGGAGAACAAGACCACCGGCCACCGCGAGCT
>CAZFDT010000097.1:0-19202 GCA_964518335.1 uncultured Phycisphaeraceae bacterium | reverse complement strand
CTGAAACATCATCCCCGAGCATCAAATCAGACGTGGGATGGCCGGACGCTTACGACCAACCCGCGTCCTTGCCCGGTCGACGCCAGTATTCGTTGTCACCAGGCTTGGCCAGCGACCACCCGTGCTGAGTGAGCACAGCCCGGACATCACCGTGGGCATTGAACTCATCACCAGGGCGAGCCTGCGGCGCCGGTGCGGCCCCAGTCTTCACACCGTCCACGAGGGGCGGCAGGTACTCGTTGAGTTCCCACGCCGCCTGCAGCAGCACGTCACGCTCAGCCTCAGTCAGGATGGGCAGCCCCCGCCCCCGGAAGTCGCCTTGGATCAGCTCATATCCGGGGGTTGGTGCGCACAGGAACAGGCCACCTTCGCCGCGGGTTTCGATCAAGGTGAGGATGGCGTGCTTGATCCCATCGGCGTCGGTGCGAACGGCGTGGGCTTTGCCGTAGAGCATGACCGTCTCGCGGCCTTGTGCATCGCGCTCGATCTGATCGCCGCTGACCAGGTGCTTGCGTTGGGCGAGCTTGAGGTTGCCGCACACGGCGGACTGGCCGCGATAGCCCACGTGCCAACCCGACGACGGCGTCGATTCGATTACGAGCTTGGCCACGAGCCCGGGCATGGCGGCCTCGACCTTCGCGGTCCAGCGGTCGATAAGTTCACCGCCGCAGTCGAAGTCCATAGCCTCGAGGTGACCCGACACCGCGCCGCAGACCAGGCATAGGGCATCGTGCTCATTGGCGAACCACGCCTGAACCTCAGCGTCGGTCGGTGCTCGGTCTCGATACTGTTTCCACGCACCGATCGCGGGGCGCTTTTCGGCGCGTTTGGCGGGTAGTACGCACAAGCCCGCCTGGAGGTAGTGCTCAGCGGCTTGGAGAAGATTCAAGACCACAAGCACCCCTCCGTCTTGGTGTGATTGACCCAACCGTGTCGAGCCGATATAGTAATTACGGTGTAATTACGCTCTGGCATACAAGACGAGGTGACTGCCATGCATGTGAGTCTGGTGAAAATCGGGAATTCACGCGGTGTGCGCCTGCCTAGGCACGTGATCGAGGCCGCTGGCCTCAAGGACGATCTGAACCTCGAGGTTCGTGACGGCGCTGTCATCGTGCGCAATGCCCACACCACGCGAAGTGGTTGGGCCAAAGCCGCTGCGGCCTGCCATGCCGCGGGAGATGACGCCCTGAGCGACTGGGACACCACCGCCGATGACGGAGACTGGTCGTGAAGATCAGCCAAGGCCAAGTCTGGTGGGTCAATCTCGACCCGACGATCGGCAGTGAGATCCGCAAGACCCGTCCAGCGGTGATCGTCTCGCCCGATGAACTCAATGCGCACCTGAATACCGTGGTCGTCGTGCCGCTGACCAGCGGACGGGCTTATCCGTTCCGAATCCCCACGAAGGTGCAGGGCCAGCCTGGTGTGGCGGCAATAGACCAGGTTCGCACCATCGACAAACAGCGATTGGTCAATCGGATCAAGACGCTCAAGCCCAGCGAATTGACATCGATCCTCGATGCGCTGGTGGAGATGTTCAGCCACTGAATGGATGGTGATTCGCGCGTGCATCAGAATGGCACCTCCGAATCGTCAATCGCGCAGTCGTGCAGGGTAAGCTCTTCGTCACCCCGTTCATCGCTGCCATCGAGCCGCGGTGGGATCGCACCCAGTTCATGCTTGACGATGCGGTCGTACTTCTCGCCGCTGACCGATCGCACGGTGATAGCCAGAGTGGGCGCCAGACCACCGGCTTCGGCGATCTCCAACGCCTCGTCGACCGACATCGGGCATGGCTCATGCGACCGTTGTCGCCACCAGGCTTCGGCCTTCTGCCGCGCATAACTTCCGAGGGGCTGCTCGATGCAGACCCACTCGCTTTGGTAGTCGTTGAACCCCAAGCGATAGTCCACCCGCAACGTGCGTGGATGATCCGGGGGCGCGTCGCGCTTGGTGTGAGCGCTGTAATACACCGCCTGCACATCGTGCTCGGTGATCGTCACCTCACCTGAGAGCACACCTTCATGGCCGGCCGTAGCATCGTGCTTCGCCCGTGCAGGTGGCGGGAACTCATACCCACATTCAGGGCACGCTGCGTAGCCGGTTGCGATGAGTGCATTGCACTGCGGACACTCTTTGGCCGGTGCTTCACTCGAACCCTTCTGCGGCGCGTCAGTGATGCGGATCGCATCCACCGGTCCGTGCCGCAGGACATTACCGCCATAATCCAACACCAAGCAGTCAGTTTTCCGGGGGTGGAGTCGGAAGCCACGACCGACCATCTGGTAATAGAGGCCCGGCGACATCGTCGGCCGCAACAGGGCCACGCAGTCGACGTTGGGGGCAAGCACGAACTGCACGGCGCCCTGCGGTGTAGCAACAAGCGTCGCTGCAATGCGGTCAGCGTCAACAAGTACATGCGCACTGTGGCGACTATCTTCAACGCGGCCTACGACGATGAATTGATCCCTCGCAACCCTGCCCGCAAGCTCGGGCTGGCCCAGTCACCGTCGTCTGAATGGCGCAAGATCAATGCCGATGAATTCTGGCGTCTATACCAGGCCGCCGATGACATCATGCGGCCGCTGTTTGCCCTGTGCCGCCTGGCCGGGCTTCGGTTCTCCGACGCCATGGCGCTGCAGTGGACCCACGTGCGGTTCGATGAGGGCGTCTTGTCGTTCCGTCCCATCAAGGTAGAACGATTCGCCAAGCGGGACGCGCGCGTGCCGATCTGCGCTGAACTGCGGGCGATCCTCGAAGAACTCCGAGGCACCGCGATCAGGATCGATGGGCATGTGATCTCGCGACGCGCCTACACCACCGCCTACGACCACTTCTCGTATGTCTGTCGGGCGGCGGGACTGGAGCCGTGGAGCAAGCCGTTCCACACGCTGCGCAAGAGTTGCATCGACGACTGGGCGCGGATCGCGCCACCCAACGTGGTCATGGAGTGGGCAACGCACACGACGCTATCGACGACGATGAAGTTCTACGCCAAGATCCACCGCACGGACGAGGTCTTGGGGCAACGGGCGATGTTTGGGGTGGCATAGCCTTGACTCATGAATCGTGCGCCTAGAACGTTGGTGCTCATGATCCGTCTCCATGAATGGTGTTGATGTCGTTCTCTCGGCGACACCAGCGATTGGTGTCGCACCGCCTCATGCGCTGTTGACCTGATCAGCCCTGTGCAAGGTACTTGTAGAGGCGATACACGCCGTATCCCGCGACCGCACCGGCAAGGGGTGCCGCCGCTACCACTGCGATGCCGGCGGCCATGCCGCCGCCCACAACCGCTCCAACCGCTGCCAGACCCGATGTCATGGCGGCGGCACCGGCAGTCCCGGCAGCTGCGCCGGCAGATAAACCGGCGAACGCCGCGGTCGTGCCCGCAGCAGCACCCGCTCCTGTGGAGAGCATGGCTAACTCTGCACTGTGATCGTGATTCACTGATGCGTTCATGACGTGTCCTTTCTATTCGCGCTCAGCAGCAACACGCTGCTTTGGATCTGGTACGAGTTCCGCGTTGTCGTCATTCACTTCCAGCTTGACACCATTGGCTTCCTGTATTTCCTTGAGTGCTTGCAGCACGCCATAGGCGACCACAGCGCTTCCCACCACTGGGATAGCGCCCAACACAACACGCTTCCCAAGGAACTTGACAGCACCTACACCCATCAACGCCCCCATCACCGACCCCACGGTCGCCGTCGCAGCGCGGACGCCACTTACTTTTTTGGATTCAGGACATAAGGCGGCCAAGGCATGGAGTCGATTCACGACCTTGGTGCGTGTCTGTGTTTTCGCTCGTGACAGCACGGACTTGTTCACACCAAGGATCTTTGCCAACTCAGAATCGGTTATGCCAGCCTTGTCAGTCACGCCTTTAATGAAGTCCTTGAGTTGCTCCGAAGTCGGATTCAGCGGCAGTTCTTCAGAAGATGTCGTCTGCGTCTCACTCATGGAACCTATACTAAACCAATCGCAACGGATTGCAACTAGGGAAACCCCGCAGGTCTGCCGTATGCACACGTGGGTTGGTGTCCCAGGGTTAGTATGGTGGACACAACCAGCAACGCCTTATTCTAAAATGGGTTACAGCGCCAGGTCGCGATTGCCACTGGCTTTGCTCTTGGCCTTGACCGCTCGTTGCTACTGACTCGCGCTAGGCGGTGAAGCCTCGCTATGGCGGCGCGAGCGATAGTTACTCGCCCTGCAAAACACCATTGGCGAGGCGATTCAAACCCTCTACGGGCCACGTCAATGCAGGGGGCTTACTGACGCGTGCATGCTGGAGACGACAGTGATTCCAGAGCAGCAAGGTGCTCACCGGGCGTGGAGTCCAAGGAAGAGGTGGATGTAGCAGGCGAAGTCACCGATCAACTTGCGGTCCTTGCCCAGTTCCTTCCGCCAAGATGCATCCTCGCCAGCCGCTTGCCGCAGGCGTATTCGCCAACATGGTGCATGACCTGAGGGCGCTGCTGCGTCTGGCCCAGGGCCGAGGTGAGCAGCCCACTGCAGCGGTGATCGACAGTCGCACGTTGCAGAGCACGCCCGAGAGCGGCCACCGCGGCGGATATGACGGGGCCAAACGCAAGAAAGGCTCGAAGATCCACGCGGCGGTGGACACGCTGGGGCATCTGCTGGCGCTACACTTGACCCCTGCCGACGAGCAGGATCGCGCCCAGATCGACGAGTTGGCCCGGGCCGTGCAGGAGGCCACCGGCGACCACGTGCAGATGGCGTTCGTCGATCAGGGCTACACCGGCGACACGCCCGCTGCAGATGCCCAGGCGCACGGGATCGACCTGCAGGTGGTGAAACTGCCCGAAGCCAAACGCGGGTTTGTGTTGCTGCCGCGGCGATGGGTCGTCGAACGCAGCTTCGCCTGGGCCACGCGCTTCCGGCGTCTCGCCAAGGACTACGAGCGATTGCCGACCTCTGTCGTGGGCCTGCACCTGGTCGCCTTCGTCAGCCTCATGCTCGCCCGTTACGCCGCCACCGCCTGCGGAAGTGCATAACACGCTCTAGTGATTTTGCGATTCGCTGAATGACCGCGACAAATGTGTGCTCTTGCAACTGCTTCCATGTCCGGTCGCGTGCAACGTCACGAGCGATTCGAGTCAACTGGGCAAGAGCGAGGGTCTTTGAGGCATCGTTTGGGCTTGATGCCAATCCCAGAACGTGCATGGCGAACAGTAGTTCTTCCTGACGATTGATGTCAAAGCCACAGTACGTTGCGTATTCTCCGATCGCGCGAAGGTTGAGAAGTATTAGCGCAGCGACGTCCGGTGGTATGCCCGGCAAACCAACCAAGCCGGCGGCAGCCCCCTCGGTGGCGGCGAGGCCCTTGTATTTTGCATCGAGCCAGCCAATCACTCGATCCACGTTGGCGAGGTCTAGGGTGTATATATCATCAGACCGTTGCACTTTGGTGAATCCACTATTGCGATATTCCTCGTAAATAGCGCTGGGCCGCACTGACCACTGCGCAACATCATTTGCGATCCGTACAATGCCGCCGACTGTCTTCTCCAATACCCATCCAATCCCAGGCACTTTCATGGTGGCGTCACCAAGCTTGTCGATTGGCCAGTTGATCTGCTTCATCACCCAGCCAAACCAACCAAGTTCAGGATTCTTCCAAGCATGGATTTGCTGAATTGCCGTGGATTCGTAATCAGATGGCTTATTCATGGCTATTCTCGTTTCTGTGTGACTCGATAGTGATGTGCCTGTTGCCATACTCGTATTCCCACATGATCACTGACAACAGTCAGACAGGCTACTACTATTGCAAATCATCCAAGCCGACTCGCGTTGTGCGCTAATGGGCGCACACAGCGGATCAGCCTGTAAGCTCGCCGCCATTAGGAAAGATGCGTGTGACGATCTGGCGGCAGTGTGAAAGCACGCGACCGCCAGCAGCACCGCCACATGTGTCGACGATGACTGTCTCGTTGGTTACGCCTCCGTGCAGGTTTAGGATCACACCCATCCCAACTCTGGCCGATACGTCCGGCCCGTTCCATTTGACATAGTCCCCATAGCCGAGCTTGCGGAGTTCCTGCTCAATTGCATCGCGAGCCTCGTCGGCGGTCATGCCATGCCGGTATGCAATAAGACTCATGTCAACGCTCTTTCCGATGATTTGCCCCCAAAGCAGTGTAATCTGCGTGTGTACTTCTACCAATACCTTCACACGCCCGCCACGCCCAGGTGGTTCAATCGCCGTGGCGATGTCTGCTGCCGGACCGGTCACCGCGTGAGGGGTTCGAGCCCGGGCCCCGCTAGCCCGATCCGCCTTGCGTCCAAAAGTGACGCAAAAGTGGACGCAAGTCTTGTTGCAGTTGACCTCAGAGGCACCCAAGCCGACACCCCCAAAACGACACAACCTTCGCGTGCAGCGAAGGTTGCGAGTGCCGGTGGAGGGAATCGAACCCACACCCGATTTATGGTCGGAACGGATTTTGAATCCGTCGCGTCTGCCAGTTCCGCCACACCGGCTGGTGAGCGAGGTATTTTCATAACCTCTTGTCGTTTCGTCAACTCCGACACAAACTACGACCCCGTCGCGGCTTGTGGCCGATCTGCTAATACGGCCTCGGGTCGCGTTCAAATCCCGTTGCGTCCCGTTCCGTCCCGTTCAGTACACCTAGTGCGACCCGTGGCGCGACCCGCGGGGTGCTAAGCCTCGCGCGTGCGTTGAGGATGGCCAGGAATCGCGTGAAACCTCGGCGCGTGCAAGCGCCCGGTCGTTCGCGCACAAGGCTCCGTAGGCTCCGTCTTGGATGTGCCACCGGCCGCCGCACGGGAATCCGTGCCGCCCAGGCGGCACGCTATCGGGCGAGCTGTGCCGCCTGTCGCCTCGGGATTGGCCTTTCACGCGCCATCCGCGCCGATTATCATGCCCGGCGGGCGGGATGCTATATGGACGGCGGGTCAGAATAATCAGTGGTTATGCCCCAGAGAGGCCCACGAAAGATTCGCCATCGAGCTTACGCCTACGTGACGAGTGGGCGTCGGCTGTTAGTCTTCCGCCATGTTCACTTTCCTGAAGCGGGTTTGCAGGTTCCGGCCGGGACGATTGATGCCGGCGAGGAGCCGGCGGACGCGGTTCTCCGTGAAGCAGAAGAAGAGACCGGGCTCAGGGGGCTCCAGCTGGTTTCGTTCATCGCCCGCGACGAACGTGACATGTCCGATTGCGGCGCAAATGAGCTGCAGCATCGATGGTTCTTTCATCTGCGCTATGATGGTCAAGTGAAGGAGTCATGGCGGCACGCGGAAACTTCCGGCGGAAAGACGGAGCCGATTTGGTTCGAGTTCTTTTGGGCTGATCTCCCCGATGGCGTTCCGAAACTGGTTGCCAACTATGACGACTACGTGGCAAAACTTCCGGCCGTCGCGGCTGGGGCATAACCCCGCACTGGAACGGACCGGCCGGGCGGAACGGTCCTTGTGATCCCACGCGGCTGAGCGCCCGGCCGGCCGTTGAATGCTGATCCGTTATACGGGCGGGGCGATACAGCGATGACGCTCTTGATCTCAGCAAAGTTTGCGAACGGCATCGTCGTCACAGCGGACGGCCGAAGCAATCTGACCACCGCCGCGGGTCATTCTGTGACAACGGATACCCTGAAGAAGATTTTCCCGCACCCCACGCTTCCCGTCGCCATAGCTCATCACGGCGAAAACAAGCTTAATGGTGTACCAGTTGAGACGCTTGTCGGTCCGTTTCTTTCATCTCTTGGATCGACCGACTCGGATGTCGATGTGGTCGCAATGAAGCTACTAACGAGCTTCGATGCCACCATCGCCAAAACTTTGCTTGGTAGTCATCTGCGGAAATACTGTGGCTTTTGGATCCTCGGAAAAGCTGCAACGGCAGGTTTCGCGGTCTACGAAGTTGACTGGTTCAAGTCGCCAGAGGGACTTCACAGAAAAGCAATCCCGCATGGGCCACTTCTACTGGGCGGGGATTGTGCACAACCCATCAAGCAGTTCCTGTCGTCGCCCGTGGACGCGAAGCTTTCCCATTGCAAGTTGCTTTCAAACGACACGACGTATGCGAAGCAGCTTTCAGACGAGTTGTACAAGCGGGTCATGAGCGCTAAGCCGAAGACTTGCGGTGGTCACAAGCATCAACTTGAGATTACTTCCTCAAGCTGTAAGTGGCTGGAACCGCCCGTATAACCACGCACTGGAAGCCGCCACCGAAAGATCAGAGCGAATTCTGCTTCTACTCGTTCTGCGGGGGGGGTGGGCACGCCTGAGGAGCGGCGTGGCAAGTCAACGCTGTCGGAGTGGCTCGAGTGCCATCATCCGAACCTTGCGCTTGAAGTCCTTGAGCACCCCACGATCGACTTTTCGCCTATCCCCGCCGAGTCGCTTTCCACCATCGCGGACGACGTGCAACAACTGCTCGAATCAGGACGAACCGTTGTTCTTGTAGACTCAGGTGGCGAGCAACGCAGTGGTCAGGTCTGTAAGCACCTCGGATTCGTGGAAGACACCAGAACCCTATAGTGTGGGGCCTGAGCATCGGCTGCCGTTGACCGGCGACGCCCGCCCCGGAAGACAGAGAGTTGCCTCCCGCCTACGCGGACTGGGCGATGGGTTGTGGCTCGGGTAGCGAGAGGGCGACGAGGCTCGGCAGCTTAGCGATCGCCGCCACCTCGTCACTTTGGAAGGCATGGGTGTACGTGTTCATCGTGAGCGTAATCGTCGAGTGCCGCATGATCTTCTGGATGACCTTGGGGTGAACCCCTGCCGCTGCCAGGAACGTCCCGCAGGTGTGGCGGAGCGAATGGAAGTCGATCACCTTGCCGTGCTTCTCGTCGAGCCTGTACGGGATGCCTGCCGCCATGAGGTCAGCCCGGAGCATTCGGATCACATCATGCGGCCCCGGCATGTTGAACGCCGGCGCCTGCGGCATCTTGGTCGCCAGCAACGCGGCCAACTCGGGGATGATCTCCGCCCGCAGCGGCAGCGTCGCCTTCTCCCCGTTCTTCGTATAGGCGCCTTGGACGGTCACCGTCGGGTCCTCGGCGTCCAGCTCGAAGGACTGGCGGGTGAGCGAACGCATCTCGCTGGCCCGCAGGCCCGTCTCGATCGCCACGCGGTAGAGCAGTGCTCGCTCGGAGCCGGTCATGCCGTACCGTTCGGGCTGGGCCTTGGTCGTGGCCAACAGCCGGATGGCGTCGTCGACCGACAGAGCCCGCCGCTCGTGGCGCCGGTCGCTTCGCACCTTGGCGGCAGGCAAGGGACGCAGGTGCTCGACCGGCGACTGGGGCAGGCGACCGTCCCTCACCGCCCAGCGAACGAAGCTCTTGAAGTCGCGCAGGTAGTAGTTCATCGTCTGTGCCGTAGCCGACTGCGTCTTGCTCGACATCAGTCCGGCGATGAACTGCTGCACCTTGCTCGCCTGCACATCCGACCAGTGGATGACCTGGCATCCGTCCACAACGGACCGGATGCGAAACAAGGTCTGAGCGACGTACCGCGGTGTGTTCCGCTTGACCCTGAGCGCCGCCTCGAAGTCAGTCAGGTGATCGGCGATGGGCTTGACGTGCCCGTTCACCAGCCCGAACTCAGCCAACCGGTTCTTGATGTCCGGCGCCACCCCTTGGACCCAGACTGCCAGATGCGGCGCCAGCGTCCAGTTGCTTCGCTTGTGCTCCACGAGCGACGCCACATTGCGGGCCAGTTCGATGCTCAGGTCCAACCGGCTGAACGCCGGCATCTGCCGGATGACGCCCAGATGGTCAGGCCCGGTGATCGTGTACCGGGTACGGTTCTTCTGCTTCTTGAATGCTCGCCATGTCGCCATTGCTTGCGTCCTTTCCCCGGCCATCTACCTCGCGGCCGGCAGGACACACAAGGGCGACTGCTGGCACATTGATCAAGGCCATTTATGCTGGAATTCCCAGTTATTTCGAGCCTCCCAGGCGACCATGCAGGGCGGCCCATTCGTGCCGCGGAGGCATCCCTGCCGCAGCCCATTCGCGCAGTTCGACCAGGGGATAGCGCACGTGTTTGCCCAGCCTCACACCTGCTGGCCCGATGAGTCCAGCACTGGCGAGCTTGTAGAACGCGCTGCGGCTGACGCCGATCAGGGTCGCCGCCTGGTCTACGTCCACTGCCAGCGGCTCGATAGGCGCCATGCTGATCATCGTGGACGCGCCAGGCTCATGCCCGGGCTGGTCGTGGTCGTAGTCAACCACGCCTGTATCGCGGCCGTCGTTGAGCTGGTGCTCGTGGTCGCGCCGCGTCGTCATCGCGCTCTCCGATGGGGTGCGCGCTTTTTTTTCTTTGCTACGCGTGCGCACACCATGTATGAATCAAGAGAAGAGAGACGCGTGCGCGTGTAAGCAAATAAAAAAAAGTGTGATCCGGCGAATTCGACGTAATATCTTTGCGGACAGGCATTAACCTGCATGTCCCACCTCCCCGGCATGGGCCACAAGGTCAAGTTCGTCGTCATCGCGTGTCACAGAATCGCCGACCAGTTTTGTGACAGAGGGCGGCGCCTCATCGTCGTCACCAGCGCCACGAAGGAGACGATCCGTCAGTTGCCGCGCCAGCACACAGACTCGCAATTGACCATCCTCGCGGTGCAGCCGGTCGGAAACCGCGCCCTGGTCGCTGAAGCCGTAGCGATCCATCAGGACCTTGAGATCGTGCTGGTTCCTGATGGCCGGGATTCTGATCTTGTTGACGGCGCCCTGGCAGAGCGTGGCCCGCATGCCCAGCCAGACCACGGGCTCGCCTGAAGTGTTGAGCTCCACACGGACGAATGCGTCGGCGCCGCGGACGATACGCAACCATCGTGACTGCCCGTGGGCGCTGGCGGCTATCTCCTGCGCCCGAAGCGCCAGCGAGATCCGGTCGACCTGGCGTCCCTCCGGGCCGGGGCTCGCGGCCTTGGTCCAGACCTCCGGCGTTTCGAAGATGCGGCATATTTCGTCCCGCAGCCGTGCTGCGGCCATTGAACTCTGCCCGAGCTGCTGTGCCTCGATTTCGGTAGGCAGGTTCTTCTCGATTGTCGACCAGATCGACTTGTACTCGATCTGAAGATGGTGGATGTGCTTCGTGGGGTTGCTTGCCGTGGGCATGGCGTAGTTGCTCGCGCCCTTGATGATCTGGAGAAGCTCCTGAGGGAAGTAACCCATGATGTCGTTGCGTGACAAAGTCGATGCCCTTGCCTCCGACCAAACCAAGCCTCCCGGCTCGCGAAACGCCAAGCCGAGTGTCGTCATCAGGAACCTGACGGTGAGGTCGTGGACGGTGGGCTTGATGGGTGCCGCCAGCGAGGCCTGACTGCACTCTTGATACTTCGTGAGATCTTCGATCACGCGATCCAACTGCCTGGCGGTCGCGAGCCCGCGCAGCCACTTGTGGACTTCGTCGCGTTGTGCATCGGTATGCCCATCTTCGCCGCGTGCATCAACGAGAATTTGGTCCAGATGGGAGCAAGCCTTCTGTCCAGAGTCGCCGGCGTCCGTCACGAGGATCTCGCCGGCGGGCTGTCCCTCTACTTCAACCTCAAAACGGACTCGGCGCTTTGATGCGGTGGGCTTGGATTCGGCAGCGATCAGGCGGATTCCACATGGCCCCTCCACGTTCGGCGGCATCGGCATCCTGGCTTCCGGGGCATTCGCAGTCGTCGGCTGCGTCTTGTCGGACCGCGTGCGCTGCTTGGCGATCTCGTGCAGGATCAGCGCTGGCCGACGCAGGTGCTTCTCGTATGCGGGATCGTGGATCGAGTACCAGGCGCAGATGGCGTCGGCGATCTCCTGGTCGGTGGCGCCCGCCCTCACGAGATGTCCCATGATCGCGTAACGGTAGCCGCTGCTGCTGTGATCGTTCAGCTTCGCCGCCGGGTCGTTGTTCCACAGCTGAGCGAACGTGGTTGATCGCTGGGATTGGCTCCGGACAATCGCCGGTGCCGCCGCTGCCGAGTCGAGCTTGAAGCTTCCCACGAGTGAGTAGTCGATCGCGTGATCGTCTTCACTCAGCCACACGAGCCATGGTTCGAGATCGTCGGGGTTGTACCGAACGATCTCGGCATCAAACGGTTCGGGCCTGATGATCTTCGTGGGCACCGGTGGGAGCGCCACGTCACTGATGACTTTGCGATTGATCGTGCCCGGCATTCGCAGGACGCGGGCCAAGTCGCCAGTGGCGTCAATGACGTGGCCGCCATTCATTCGGCCGATGGCAGCGATCGTTCCGACGAACCGGCGGACCAGCAGCTTCGCCCGGCGACGATCGTCAGCAGTCACGATCTCCAGCGGTTCCTTGAACAGCCAAACGGCCTGGATGCCGTGCCCGGTGAAGACGACGCATGAAGGGGACATCTCGAACGCGTCGATGATCGCCAACGCCGTGGCGACGTCGGGGATCGTGGCGTTGGGATGGGCGTCACCACGCAGGTCCAGGTCGGCGTGTAGCCCGATTAGGGCATCCATCTCCGCCTCGGTTCCGCGGGTGCCGGGTTTCAACTGTCGGTCCGCTCGAACCAGGGTTGTCGGGTAGTAGACGTTCAGCTCTTGATCCGCCAATTCCTCGGCTGCGGACACGACCTCCGCGACCGATCTGCACCGACGAGGGACCCGTCCATCACCGCCGATACCCAGCATGCTCACGTTGTGACCATGCTGGAACACATCCTCGTATATGACGCTGGCAAAAGTTGACGTCGTGCTTCGATTCACGCCTAAATCATGTGTGGTGTAGCTGCTCATCGTCGCCCCCAATCACACCCGGGAGGACGCTCAGAACTGCACGCCGCGTGGCTTCGAGCCGTCGGGCGTCCGCCGCTTCCTGCTCCCGCTCATGCTCAAAGGCCTCACGATCGATCACGCCGTCAATCGCGTTGCGCAGTTCGTCGGCCAGCGTGTTCGGCGGCAGCGCTTCAAGCTCCCAAGCATCGCGTCCATGCCGTTGCGAAAAGCTCTTGAAGCGGGCTGAGGTTGACTTTGCCTTCATTGAGGGGGGAAGTCTGTATCTCTCTACCTGGTCAGGTGTCAGCGCGACCTTCACGGCGTGCAATCGATCATCGTCAATGTCGAAATCGTCCCGCAGGGATCGCGCAAAGCTCTCAGCGATACCTTCACCGTCGGGGTCCAGATCCGACACCACCAGCACCACCAGCTTGTCGCGTTTGCTCCGCACGAAGCGCTGGGCCATGGCGTAGCGCGGCTGGATCGAGCAGAAGCCCCGCCCAATAGTGACGGGGATGCAGTATTCCTCAGCGACCTTCTCGATAATGGTCTTGACGGTCAGCTTTTCCGCAATGATCTCCACGTGATTCGACTGGCTTTGCATCAAGTTACGCCAGTAGCCTCGGAGAAGGCCGTCGGCCTCTTCGCTGACGAATGCCCCCGGCTCAGGCCACGTCCGCCAGCTCGTGAATGGCCTCGTCTCGTCGGCAATGGTGCCCCATTCGATGCTGCCATCCAGGCGAGCGCGGGTAAGCAGGTCGCACAGATCCTTGTAGGAAGCGAGGTTGTTGGCGTAGGTGCTGCCAGGTTTGCTGGCGTGGCGCAACGGCGGATTATTGAGTAGGCGATAGTGAACTTGCCGGTCGCTCAGTGGCCAGTAGTCCCTGCACGCGTTAACGACTTCAAGTACAGCATCGAGCAGGGGCCGCTTGGCTCGGCTGATCGCGCGCCGATACCGGCGATCCGCCATTGCAATAGCCGTTCCCAAGAAATCGGATATGTCCGACTTTCGCCTGCGATAGTTAAGGAGGTGACCGTAGGCGCCGCTCTGATCGACGCTGACTAGCTCCTCGCGGACGCGTTCGTCGAAGGTCTTGACCCGCTGATGGTTGTACTCGCGGAGCAACTTCACGAAGCTGTCAGGATCGTCATCATGCCGTACCGATAGGCGTTGACATGGCACTGCCTCCAAACCGACGATGGTTGCGGCGGCATGGCGGCGATGTCCGCTCACAATGAATCCATCTTCAGTTGCCACCAGGGGCACACGGACCCCGCCCTTGCGGATACTGGAGATCAGTTCTCCAAACTCAGCGTCGTCGGGATCGATGGGGTGGTACAGCTTGTCGTTCTCGGGCGATGGGCGCAGTGATGAAGTCGGCACCATGGCCACGCGGACGCCATCTGTCGCCACGTCTGGCATCTGCAATCTCCTTCGGGAACTCTGACGTGCCATGGTCACCGCCCCTCCTTACGTGCAGCATCACCTGATGAGCTAGCGGCGGGTGCCGCACGCGGGGGGTCTACGTACTCGATCCGCACTCGGCGCCCGCGGATAGACCCGACGCGAATCTTGGTGCCGTTGGGCAACACCGCGACCTCGCCGACTTTCCGGTCGGTATGCCATCGGCTGCTCGTCGCGGCGCTGAGGATTTCGTCGTTTACTTGGGGCTGGGAATCGAACCTTTTGCTCACTGCAGCGACGCTGTTGTCTTGTTCTGGTGCTCTATGGCTATTCATGCACGAGTCCTTTTTCATCATCCATTCCTCGCTAAACGTTGTGACCACACGCCATTCGGGGCTTCGGTGCGTGCGGATACCGTGCCGCCAGCGAGACTACAGGCCGGCCTCGACCAACTCTTGGTCGCGGTGGTCGGCGTGCTCGTCAACGGCAGCATTTGGGGCTTGGTCAAGCTCGGCAATGCGCCGGCAGAACTCGGTAAGCGCTGCGCGATTGGTGATCATCCGCCGGCCGACTTTGGCGTACTGCAGGCGAATGCGGGTCTGGCCATACCCGCGTTTCATCCATCGCCAGCAGCACGATGGCGACGGCTTGCCCGGCAGCAAGCGGCCGGCCTGGGCGCAGGTCAGTACGTCGACGGCGGTAGGGTCGATGGTGATGGTGGACGGCATGAGGCAATCTCCGGTAGCGGCGTGCTACTGGAGACATCATCCGCGCTGTCATCGTGCGGCATCGGTTGCGCAACGCTTTCCGTGCGTTGCGCCTACCGCCAACTCGCGTTCTCTCGCCGCTGCTTTGACCACACTTTCAGATATGCCCGGAAGGTCTCGGGTTCAATGCGGCGATCTGGGCCACGTCCTTCCACTGTGAATAGCGAGGGTGTTTTGTTGCACCATTTGGTGATCGTGCCATCGGCGACCTGGGCCTCTATGCTCGCCAGTTTCACGGTGAGCCAGCCGGATGTGTCTGTTATGCTTGTCTTGGTCTGGCCATTGTGTTGTTCCGGCGCGGGTGCTGCGGCAGCGGGCACTTCCGGCTGGTCGTCGCCGGGGAAAACGGGCCAGTCCTTGCTTTCGAGCAAATCGGGGGTTCCCCACCCGCCGGCCTTTGCTTCACTACACGCTATCGCCCGCACTGCATCCGCCCAGACCGCAAGGTTCCGGGCAAGTATAGCTGCGGCTTCTAGCGCGTCGTCGTAGAACTCATCGCGGCGCAGCGGGCCGACGCGAAATATCTGAGTTCTATCATGCAGTGGTGGTGCGTCCGGAATGGCGACACACGCATGTAGTTTTCCATTGATTCTTGTTACCCCCAGCGACCACGGCGGCAACACGAACTGTTTGTTGTGTGTTTCCTTCTCGGGTGGCGCTAGTAGTCCTAGCTTGTCCGCAGATTCGCGCAGCATGCCTCCACAGTTACTTATCAACCTATACGCGTTCAAATCTCTTATCGTAAGTTCGTCGCGCTGCCAGCAGTCGAGCCAGCCCCAGCAGCCATCATCGCCCGCGTCGGCTGCTAGGAAGGGTACTTCAAACCTTGCTGCTACTGCCTCTGCGCACTCAGGTGTGTCTGGGTCAAGGTCTTCATACTCCCATCCTAGCGTGTCCTCGAAGCGGCGAGTCTTGTACGAGTAAAGTGACAACCAAGCGCCCATGAGCTGCTCGTGAAACTTGGCTAGTTGCCTGATGTGGGGTAATCTCTCCGGGTTCTGCGTTGTCGTGTCGCTGGCGTGTCGCACCAACTCCATTTGCGGCAGAGCTTCGACCGTGTCGCGTGCGTCTTGAAGGCGTGTTCCTTGCGCGTAGATTTGTGAGGCTACGGCGATGACCATGCGTTCGTCATTTTCAGAGCCTAGCGACAGAGTTAGGCCAGCGAGCGCGTCCCCCAATAGTCGCAGGTTCGTTCGCAGGTCGGTTTCCCACTTGATGGGGTCGTCAACAAGGCTAGCAAGATGATGTGCGATGCCGCTGCACTTCTCTCGTGCGCTCTTCACATTCTTCTGTAACGGGTCAACCCACGCGGTGATGCGATTCTGAATTTCCCGAACAATCTCGCAAGACAATGCTACGTTTTCAAGCGGGTCGGAAACAACGCCGTAAGGGTCGTCTTGTCGTAGGCGCGCAAGCCCAGAACCCAAACTCAGGACACCATCATCAATTCGCACAAGCTCGACTAGTAGGTCGCCAATTGCTACCAGACGCGGCGCTTGTGCTCTGGATACTCCCATCTGCTGCTTTGTGTGTTCGATCACGAGTTCGCTATGGATGTTCTGGACAACAAGCTCATAGTGACTGCATGTGTGGGACGGAAGTAAGTCGCTCGTCTCCATGTTCAGGAATGAACGGCAGTCTTCCTCGCTTGGGATGTGCGGCACTCCTGCTGAACGCCCCCACTGGAATAGCGCAGTGAGACATTCGTCCAGTAGGTCGAGCGTGGCATGAATGCGATCTGTGGCGGCTTCGCACCTTTCGCGCCCCTCCTTGGTGTTGACGGATGACTCATCCCGGATATCAAGGTCCTTGCGCAGTTCTCTAAGTGTTATCAGGGTGCGATTCGCTACGTCTATCAGTTCTTTCGGCGTATGTGATCGCGGCGACTGGTGGTTCGATCCGTTGTTCTCCGACATGGCTTTTACCTTCATCAAGCTATGGGCCAGCAGGGCGGGGAAGCGGGGAAGGTGGTCCACTCCCGCCGTCCGGGCCGTTCGCGCGGTGATCAAGTCGCGTGCCCGTTGCCTTTATTGTAATGCGCACGTTGCGGCGTTGGTCGGGGCGGGCGGTGGTTATCCAACCTGCAGCGCGATTTCTGTGGCGTTCTCGACGTTCGCCTCGGCATAGACCTCGGTGATGCGGCTGCCCAGGGCGTGGCCGAGGGCCAGTAGGTCGAGAACCACGAGGCAATGGTGAACCTGCACTTCGCCTACTACGACCATGGTGTGAGGGGTGCCGGCCGGTATGATGGGCTCGCGTGGACCGGGACTCGCCCATCTCGCGGGACGTGGTGGCGCTCGACGACGGCCGGCATCAGGGTATCGAAACCGAACGGCTATGATTCTTCCGCGGGTCATTTGACCCTTTTTCGTCCTGCTCGATATGGGCATCACTGAGAAGGAAGAACCGCATGGATTGGCTAGTGTGGCTAGGTCAAGCGTCAGGCGGCGTCGCGACACCAGTGTCCACTGGCAGTGCGCCGACGTCATTACCGGCCGGGGCGGGCCTAGCACCCGTCTGGGTCTATCTCTTTCTAATTGGTTTCGGGGTATGTCTGAGCGTGGCCGCATTCGTCCTTGCACTCCGGGGTAGGCAGGACCGGTGGGCACTCATCAAGAGCGTTGCGGGCGGCACTCTAACTAGCGGAGCGGTTGCGGCGCTCGGCAACGAGATTGGCGGGCTGAGCGGCGTCCGTCTCACCTGGATGGAAGCTGCAATTGTGAGTGGCCTAGGCTTCCTCGGCGGTTTCGTACTCGTCGCGATCATCTTCTTGATTGGCTTTCACGTGTGGATCATTGTCCCGCTCCGGAGGCGGTACGGAGATGCCTATGCGGCAGAAGTTCGGATTGCATTTTTTGGTGGGCAGATTCCCCTAAACGACATGGTGAACGTCGCGCGCCGACAGGAACAGATCGACGAGGCGTGGGACGAATTCTGTCTTGCTGTTGTCGATGCGCTTCAAGCGATGCTGCCACCCGTAAAGGATGTGACGAGACTCGTCAGCGGTTTCACACTGGCGTTTCGCGGCAAGGACAATCCAGCGATCAGGTCAATCGGTGAGCAGCCGACGTTCGACTTTCTTTCGTCTGTCTTTGAACGTCCTTTGGCCGTTCTGTCTTCGCGTATGAGCAACACGAAGTTTAATTTCACGCTCTGGCGGATTGATGAGCTGGATGGAACCCTTGAGCATATGGCGACGTTTCCGAGACGCGCACAGCCAACATTCAAGGAGCCATTGCCCATCTGGAAGGATCGAACGCGTAGTGCGGTCGCAACGCTCGCAGGCAAGTCGATGCTAGTCCACCAGTACCTGACACTCCGCGCTGATCAGGTTGCGGATGAGAAGCTGATTCCACGCGGTCTCGGTACGCGATATGAAGAGATTGCATGCATGCCTGTCCCGCCTCGGGGCGTCCATGGATGTCCGTGGGCAGTGCTGTGTCTTGAGAACCGGGGCGGCCTCATTCCGTTACGCAGTGATACCGTCCAGCATCTGATGGGTAAGCTAGCCGATGCGGTTGCGGTATGTGAGCCGATGTTCAAGCGCCGCACAATTGGCGAGCTGACTGCAGGTCAAGTCGGCGCCAAGCGGGAGGCCTATGATATTGCGGGCGAGAAAGGAAAAGGGGCTACCCCTACGAAATAACTTGCCTTGGCGGCCGCTTGATCGCATAATGCGTCGAACCGTGTCACAGGCTGCCACGTATTCAAGCCCCGTAGGGGAGACGCCCGATGCTAGCAACCATGGCTGAACCAGTCTCCAGCGAACGTAACGAGACCCAGGTTCTGTCCTCGTTGTTGGGCGCTCTGCGCAAAGCTCCAGAAGGTGCTGTGGACTCAGATTTTCTGGGCCGCTTGGAGCAGGCGATCAGAAACGAGGACGGAGCGGAGATCCAGGCGCTGCTCGAAGAATTGGACCAGCACGCCAAGCAGTTGGCAGCGGCCTGATCTCTCTGTCATACGGTCTCGCCATCCGGGAGGGTAGTGCCGTCTGCGGGCTTACCTCCGTTCAGTGCAGTTTGTGCAGGCGCGAGCACCTGTAAGTCTCGCGATTGGCTCCCGCGCCACGTGAGCAGGCCCCGCTCGACGAGCGCAGCCTCTACCTCAACTTCATCCACCGTCACAGCCACGAGCAACCGCCCGAAGTTGTCACCCTTGTTCGCCTGGGGGAACCGGATCATTGCCATCCGATCCTTGATCGTGGCGGCCAAGGCGTCACGCGCCTCGGTGCCGCCTGGCACGTTCAGCGTAAGCGTCCGGCCATCCCACGTCTGATTTGATGCTCGGGGATGATGTTTCAGC
>CAZFDT010000096.1:0-19397 GCA_964518335.1 uncultured Phycisphaeraceae bacterium | reverse complement strand
GTCGCCAACGGCACCTGCGCTCTCACCGCCGCCTGCGCTGCCGTCGGTGCAGGCCCCGGCAAAGAGTTAATCATTCCCGCCGCCGGTTTCATCGCGACCAGCCTTGCCGGCGCCCTCCTCGGCGCCACCCCCGTCTTCTGCGATATCGACGAATCCTTCCAGATCGATCCCTCCAAGATCGAAGCCCTCATCAGCCCCCGAACCGTAGCGATCATGCCCACCCATCATTGGGGATACGTCGCCGATATGGATCCCATCATGACCATTGCCAGAAAGCATGGTCTCAAAGTCATAGAGGACTGCGCCCAGTCTCCCGGCGCTTCCTATAAAGGTCGTCCTGTCGGCTCCATTGGCGACATCGGCTGCTTCAGCATCTCCTCGTACAAACTCATCGGCGGCGGCGAAGGCGGCATGGCCGTCACCAGCGATGACCGACTCTTCAACCGCATCCGACAAGCGTCCGAAGCCGGCGGTCTCTGGCGCTCCTCCCGTTTCGCCCCCCCCCAATACGATGGAGAGCTCTTCGTCGGCGGCAACTACCGACTCTCCGAACTCGAGTCTGCCATCAATGTCGTCCAGATGGCAAAACTCGACGGCATCGTAAACCGCTACCGACACGTCTGGAACCGCATCGCTCCGCAACTCCCCAACTATCGCGAAATCACCTGGCAGAAAAGCAACGATCCGCAGGGCGATATCGTCTACATGCTGCGCTTCTTCCCCGAGTCGGATGAACTGGGACATAGACTTGCCGCCGCCCTTCGCGCCGAGGGCCTCCCCGCCGGCTATCGAGGCGCTGATGCCGAGCCGGACTGGCACGTTGCACGCTACTATTTCCCCCTTTTCGCCAGCTATGAGGCTAAGTGCAACGCTGACAACTGCCCCGTCGCCAGCGATCTCTACAACCGACGCATCTCCATGGGCCTCGACCAGTGGTGGTCCGACGCCGACTGTGACGCCGTCGCTCACGCTCTGACCAAAGTCCTCAACGTCCTATGCACCCCTGTCTGGCGATGATCTGACCTGACCTTGATTCGATCCCCCCCCGGAGTGGTATCCTCGTGACCCACTACATCGCCGCCTATGACACCGAACGTGCCATCAGCAGCCAGTACTTCCCCTCATGCCTGGAGGCCTGCCGCACCATTGTCGAGGTACATCGCCGTCACCAAATGCCTGCCACGTTCTTTATTGTGGGCAACATGCTCGAAGCTCAATCAGACGCCTACCGTCGCCTGCTTGACGATCCCCTCTTTGAAATAGCCTCCCACACCTGGTCGCACCGCATGCTCCGCGATCAGCCGTTCTGTGGCCCGGGCGTCACCGGCGAGGATCTGCGCACCGAAATCTTCCGCGGACGAGAGGCCATTCAGCGCGTTTTTCCCGAACATCCCTGCATCGGACTCCGACCCGGATGCTGTTGGACGGACGGCTTGCGCGGGGCATCCCACGTCCTCCAGCTCGTCCAGGAAGCCGGCTTCTCCTACGTCAGCAGCGTCCTGTGGGGACCAGACTTCACGCTCCCCGCTCCACTCAATCAGGCCTCCGACTATCGTGACGACGGTTTCCCAGATCTTCGCGAATACCCCGGCCACGGTTGGCATGATAATGTGCTCAAAAGCATGAGCCGCCCCGGCTACTGGGCCGAACCCAAACGCCTCCTTGCCTTCCCCCCACTCTTCCCCGAAGCCATCCCGACAAAAGCCATCGCTACCCCCGATGACGAGTTCAACTTCAACAGCAAACCCTTCATCGACCGAGCCAAACAACAGAAACTCCCCTATGTCAGTCTCATCTGGCATCCCTGGAGCCTCGGAGCTTTCGATCCGCAAATGCACATGCTCGATCGGACCTTCTCTTACGTTCGGGAACAAGGGCTCATCCCCACCACCTACGCTGATATGCATCGAAGAAATCATCAAGAGTTGCAGGTGAGTGGTTTGGACGAAACTCACCAAGTCGTGAGCCAGTACACATGAGAGTATCAAGCCGGTGGTAGGCCGGAAATAATTCCTATAGGGAGGTCAAGCTGGAGAAGAAGAAAACGAGGCTTAAGAAGCTAGTGGCGGACCAAGCAGTGGACTGGCGATCCTGAAGGAGGCGGCCCGCCCACGGCGTCAACAGCGCTATGCGCGGTGATGATCCGCTACTGAATCCTGAGCGACGCCTGTGGTGACGTTGTACCGGAAGCAGGCGTGAAAGTTGTCGAGGCGTCATTGACAGCGCCACCTGCTTGTTGTTTCAAGCTGTGACCACGGCGGCCAACCGACCCACCGGTCGATGAGCGTAGGGGCACATACAGTCGCGCGATGTGGTCGCCGCGGAGATCTGTTCATGACATACCGGGCGATCGGCTTAGGGTTGTTGTTCGGCTGCCTGCTTTCGGCATGGGCATACTTCAACGACCACGTTATTAACCAGAGCTGGTTGGCCGGCAGCCTGATGCCCACAGCGGTATTCGGTGGCTTGATCATCTGGCTCTTGGTGGGAAATCCCCTTTTGGTCTTCGTTGGGCGATCGATGCCCGCACTAAGGAATGCCGACCTGACAACGGCTGAGTGCCTTGTCATTGTCGCTGTGAGTCTGGCCGCATGTGCGCTGCCGGGTCACGGCCTCTTTCGCCAGTTCACCGGGGCTATTGCCGCACCGTTGGTGATGAACCCGGTGCAGCCTGCGTGGCAGGCTCACGAGCTGATGGCGTATGTTCCAGGTGTCGGCGCCGACTTGGCGCCGGCACAGGTGCAGGACTGGCCGGAGTGTGCGCGGCGACTGATTGCATCGCTGCAACGGCCGGATACACCGGCTCTTGCCGCAGCGTGGAGGGAAATGACGCCAAGCGAGCAGCAGCATTGGCGAGATTTGGCTGCACAGGAATTAGCCACCTTTGATCGTACGTTATTCGCACGGTCACTCAATGCCGCGGCACGGCGAGTGGGCCAGAATGCCGGCATGGGATTCACCATCCAGGCAGTTCATGAGCAATTGATGCGCGTCTGCGGCGACTTGATCGCAGTCACACCACCTGGCCGAGGCACTTTGTTGGCCAGTGAGTCGGCCGCGGTGGCCCTCATGCGAGGTGGATCGATATCGTTTGACCCGCGCCAGGTGCCGTGGCCCGACGTACTACCGCCATTGGTGCTGTGGGGTGGTCTGGCATTGCTGTTGGGAGGGGCAGGTCTATGCCTCGCAATCATTGTGCATCCGCAATGGTCGCGCCACGAACTGCTTCCCTACCCGATTGCTCAGCTTGCGCACGAACTATGTCGCCGTCCTACTGGTAGCTCTTGGCCCAGCATAGTCCGACAGCGCCTGTTCCATGTTGGCATGGGCGGTGTGTTGCTGTTGCACATTATCAACGGTCTTCATGCATGGTTTCCAGAGGTGCCCTCCATTCGACTGTCCGCTAGCTTCTCCGCCATGAGCCAAATTTTCCCGACAGCCTATGCAGTGCCTACGTCGGCAGCCTACTTCATGCCTCAGTTGTTCCCCGCCATCATCGGTCTGGGGTTCATGCTCACCCGGCCGGTGTCCTTCAGCCTTGCTGTGGCGCCGATGGTGTGGATCATCCTGGGAGTGGTTCTGCTCAACCGGGGACAGGCGGTGTCGTGGTACCCGCACGACCCGCAACCCAGCGTGTTCTTGCGACTAGGCGCGTGGCTGACCATCACCGCGATGGTGGTCTATTTCGGCCGCACGTATTACGCGGCGGTCGCGTGCCGGGCAATGGGCATCTACCGACCGCTCAAGGACAACGTGAGGGTCTCGTCCGCAGCCATCTGGAGCGCATGGCTGGCGCTGCTGTTGATCATTGCCGCCACCGCACTGCTAAGCACGGCCGGCGTGGCGTGGGGGTGGGCGCTGGTGCTGGTCCTGATGTGCTTGCTCGTGAACGTCGTCATCTCTCGTCTGGTGGCTGAGACGGGACTATTCTTCATTGCAGCGCCGTTCTTCGCGGTCACCATGATTCTGGGACTGTTGGGCTTCGAAGTCCTGGGGCCGACAGCTTATATCATCCTCGCCGTTGGCAGCATGATGTTGGCGGGCGACACACGCGAAGCCCTGATGCCTCTATTGGTGAATGCTTTGCGCATTGTGGATATTGACCAGGGGGCGCACGAGCCGCGATCCCGGGCCAATCGTGTTGCACCGTGGCTGGCCCTCATGTTCACGGTTGGGATGGTCATCGCGAGTGTGGCCACCCTGACATTCCAGCACCAACATGGGGTGAACAATAAGGATCGTTGGGCGAACCTGGCTGGGCCTCGCACCACGTTCGACAAAGCCGCCCAGGAGATGTCCGAACTGTCAGCCGCAAATGCCGACGGACGCGTCGTTGCCGCTAGTCCACTGCAACGCCTGCAGTTCGCGCGGCTCGACATGGGTGCGGCGAGCTGGCTGATTGCCGGGGCCGCGTTAACGGTCGCCTTAGTCTTAGCCCGCATACGCTTGCCCTGGTGGCCCTTGCACTGGGTTGTCCTCGCCACCACCGGCATGTGGTCCGTTGGCGTTTTCGCCGTCTCGTTTCTCATTGCCTGGATGCTCAAGACGGTCGTCGTGAGCACTTGGGGCGCAAGTGGCTATCGCCGCATGCTCCCCATGATGATTGGCCTGATTGCTGGGGACTTGCTGGGGGCCGTGCTCTGGATGATTGTCGGGGCAACCTATTTCGCAACAACGGGGTTGGCCCCATCGGACTATCGTGTTTTCCCGTGAATAGGAGCACTCGTGTATCGCCCGCAGTTGTTGGGAACCGGTAGTGTGGGAGGGCGAACGACCACAGTCGTGGCAACTCGGTCATTCCCATTCACAAAGCCGACACGGATGACCCCACTTGAACTGTAACGCGAGACATCACGCACTTCACGAACGTCCAGCAGAACCGGGACCTTGCCAAGCTAGGCATCCGACCGGCGATTCTGGTAGGGTGCTCTGCACATATTGGGCAAGAGATAAGGAGATTTCGGTGGTCACGCAAATTCAAGTGGGAATTGCGGGGTTGGGTCGCAGTGGCTGGAACATTCACGCTCCGACAATTAGCCAACTTCCTGACCTGTTCAGAGTTGCTGCGGTGTGCGACGCCGATCCAACACGCCGGGATGAGGCGATTGCCCGATTCAACTGTCGCGCGTATGACAGTGTCGATGGACTGTGTAATGATCCAGGGGTTGATCTGGTCGTGGTGGCTACGCCCAGTTCACTTCATGCCAACCATGTTGAAACTGCCTTCGCTACGGGCAAGCACGTACTGTGTGAGAAGCCGGTGGCGTTGACGGTTGCGGATCTGGACCGGATGGTTGTGGCCGCGCAGCAAGCGAACCGGGTTCTTGCGCCTTTTCATAATCTCCGCTACGATCCGGCGTTCGAGAAGATCCGTGAGATCATTGATTCCGGCCAGCTCGGCCGCATCGTCCACATACGTATGGCGATGTCCCAGTTTACGCGGCGTTGGGATTGGCAGACACTCGCAGCACATGGCGGCGGATCGCTGAATAACGCCGGGCCGCACTTTTTGGACCGGGCGCTGGATCTACTGGGTCCCGCTGAACCACATGTTTTCTGCCATCTCGACCGCGTGTTGAGCTGCGGCGACACCGAAGACCACGTCGTAATTCTTCTGAAGGCCCCACAAGCCCCACTGATCGAGGTGATGATTTCCGCAGCTTGTGTCTACCCCCAATCGGAATGGTTGGTAATGGGATCGCAGGGAGGACTCGTGGGGACGAAGGGACATCTTCAGTGGAAAACTGTGGATACGTCGCTCGCACCGCCTCGTTCAGCCGATTCCGGACCGGCGGCCGGCCGCAGCTACGCCGTTGAGAACTTTGAGGCCACAGAGCATCAGTGGGGTTCCACCGTCCCTCTGCCCGGACAGACACCCGCCTGTCGGCTTTACCGAGATGTGCACGGCGCGATAACGCAGGGCACGTCATTGCGTGTCACAGTACAGAGCGTGCGACGATGCCTGACCGTACTCGAGCAGTGTCGAGCGCTCTGTCCACAGGTCTAGATTCTACGGACATTCATCTGCATGTCGCGTGAGTGCCGATGGGCATGATTTGAGCCAAGGACGACTCTCGAGCGATGTCCTCGCCGCATCCCCTTCACCGACGGAGTCAAACATGCCGCCTGCTCAACGGCTCATCCACGACTCTTGACAATTTCTCCTTTAGCGGCGAGTGATCGTCAGGGTTGACCCGGCTCAGCATGACGGCCGGCGCGGCGTTTGTCGGCGATGCGGTAGCTGTCGCTGGATACTGAAGACGGTTGAGCGGTGCAGGAGTCGATCGAGGGCGGCCGAGAACATGACTGGCTACGGGGTCAAGCTATGGGGCATCGTAGCATAATGTGTGGGCAAGTGCAGGGATCACAGAACGCTTACGGCGTTCAAGTAAGATACGTGTCACGCCAGTTCAGCCGCCAGCAATTTCCAGCTGTGGACTCATGCGCTCAGCGCCACTGCGGTCGGCTCCCACCAAATCCGCATAGCCCATTCACGCGAGTACTCCTCCATCAGCGGAGTGAGCACGCGTTTCAGACGAGGCCCAATTGCCTTCCATGTTTCTGCCAGCGCAGCGCCGTCACCTTCACCCAAGACCAGGTGTCCAAGCACCCGGCTGTGAAGCAGCTTCATTTCGACAGCCACCGCATAGTATGCCGCCTCCTGCTGATGGTTCAGTGCTTTGTTCATGAACTCCTGAACAATCGGCGTGCACCGTTCATACTCGGCCATCAGCTCGTGAAGCTTGTGCGAAACGGCTACTTTACCGTCGTCATCGCGCAGCAGTTGCACCTTGCGGCCGAACATGGCGTTAAAGTCGATCTCGTTCCAATCCAGCGGATAGGAACCCCGCGCCCGCCGCTCATCGAGCGACTTGAAGTGCATCACCATGTCCATGTAGCCGTAGATGATCGGCGTCACCGGACGCGGCAGCCCATCAACGCCATGCTCCCACACTTCACTGAGCACCGCCAGAGCCTCAGCCACGCCTTGTGACTTCACTCCATATCTTCGGGTAAGGAAATCATCCTGCCAGCTTCGCTCAAGCGGCGACTTGGGATCTTTCAACATGACTGCCGTCGCGGCGATATGCAGATGCTGAGCGTGTGGCAGCGTATGGAAGACAGACCATGCCGTGTTGATGATGCCCATCATGCCGCTCATCTGAACCTTCTGCGCCAATGCGCTGGTGTTTTTGAGGCAGTGGTCATGTCGTGGCAGTAGCGTTCCCCAGTTCAAACAAGGCGCGGCGATGGTTTCATAGCCTGCCTTGTGATAGGCGTCCACTTGGCGCAACTTGCCGTTAGTTGTGCCCAGTTCGCCGCCATGCTCGTCAACCTTCTTCTGAACCATCAGGTCTGTTACGCCATAGCTCCAGACCATCAGGATTGTTTCCTTGGGCAGGGCGGAGTCGGCGATCTTGTCCGGCGCTGGCCAAAAAGTGTCGTCAAATACTATCGATCGCTTGCCATGCTCCTGCATCATCCAGCGAACCATTTTCCCGACATGATCGCTCCACAAGCCAATGACCCCAATTCGCTCAACCAGCTTTTTCGTCCGTTCATTCCACCCCAGGTGCCATGCCTCATCCGCACCAAGGTGAAACCACTCATCCTCCTGGTGGTAAGCCAACACTTCCTGGATCAGATCGCGCACGAATGGGATCGCCTGTGGGTTGGTTGGGTCCAGTTGGGTGGGAATGTGCGGGGCTTCACGCAGATGGGCAAGTTGTGGATGCGCCAACGCGAACTCGAGATGCGAGAGCGTCTGGACCAGTGGAATAATCCGTAAGCCCGCCTCCCGTGCGATCGTCAGGAATTGCCGAAGCTCCCCAGGAGTGAACGCGTCGCAATGTTGCAGAAAGGGGTACTTCTGATAGGGAAACTTGTCCTCGTATTCGATCAACAACGTGTTAACGCCAAGCTGAGGCAACTGGCGAACCCAGTCGTTGAGGTAGGCCTTGCTGGATATCAGATACTTGAGATCCAGGTGAATACCGCAGATCAGGGCTTTGCTCATGGGGTCTCCTTGGTGAGGCCGGCTCAAGTCGCCCGCGGTTCTGCGGTGAACGGTATGGCGTGAGGCACGTGATCATCAGGCGTGGGTCAACATGCCGTGAGGCAGCGGGCAGTAGGCTTCTGGCTCGATATCGACGACCCTGCCGGTCATGCGGGCTTCGTCGGCCTTGACCGCAACCAGGCTGGCGGCAAGCCCGGCTTCAAGACCTGAGTCGGCGTCGCCCCGCCCTTCGATGGCGTCGAGGAATCTGTTAATCATGAGCGGGTCGGTGCCGCCATGCCCGCCGATGCGCTTGCCAAAGGTGTGCGTGGTGCAATCGCCGCCATCGGTCATGACCACACGCAGGGCGTTGTCGTGCAGGCCGTCGAGCTCGATGAAGCCGTGCTCGCCCCAGACGCGTGTTTCGCGCGCGCCTCGAGCCTGAAACATCTGCAGCATGAACGTGCCACGGACCCCGTGTTCCCATTCCATGATGACCGTCTGGTTGTCCACCAGATCCTTGTCGTCGTTGAAGACGCACTGATCTGCCCCATAGCGATGGCTGTCGCGGTGGTGAATTGGGTGCTTTCCGCCCACCGGAAAAACGAAACCCGCCTGATCCTTGTGTGGGCATGTGCTGTAGATGTCGACAGGACATTGGTGGCAGTACTGAGCTGGCCGCTTCTGTGGCGTGTAGATATTGGTCCCACCGAAGCTGCTGATCCGCCGGACACGGTGCTCATGCCCGATGGTCCAGAGCATGATGTCCAAGTCGTGCGAGCACTTGTGATTGAGCAGCCCACCGGAGTTCGCGCTCTTGCGGTGAAATCGCCGCATGAATGAAGCACCATGCGCGACCTGCAACTGCTCGAGCCCCTGGATGTGAATGATCTGGCCCACGACGCCCGCGCGAACAATGTCCCTGAGCTTCTGACGCTCGGGCGAGGCGCGCAGATTGAATCCGACATACGCAGTCATCCCAGTCTCTCGCTGGCACTTAATGATGCGGTAACAGTCTTCGAGTGCGTGCGCTAACGGTTTCTCGAGATAGACGTGCTTGCCTGCAGTCATCGCCAGGACCGCCACATCGGCATGGGTAAACTCCGGCGTGGTGATGATCACGCCATCCATTTCCGCCGAGGCGAAGAATTCCTCGGGATCGGTGAACTTGCTTACGCCGGTGAGTTCGCAGTAGTCGCAGAACTTTTCCAGCCGATCACAGTCGATATCGCATACACCAAACAACTCGGCTCGGGAAGTCCCGCGATGAAGCTGCCGGGCAAAGGTCTCGCCGCGAGCACCGGCACCAATAACGCCAATCCTGTGTTTTCGTGTCATTGCAGTTCGTCACCGCTCTTGAGCGTTGACTTTCTCCTTCTTAAGTTGCATTTGGTGCTTGGTCTTCTCCCACGTTTCATAGGGTCGCAGACCGTCGGTGTGGGCATAGATGAGGATCTCTTCAAGGGTGATCAGGCCCAAGTCGAGCATGTCATCGAGAGAGTACGGCGCGTCCATGCCGCCCGACGGCAGCTCACACATCATCGGCAAGGCGCCGGCGACAAGGTACGTGGCCGTCATCTGATCGATGTGTGGTTTGCCCATGCTTGGCAGGCCCGCGAGCGCCAGACGCGAGACCGGGTATCCCCTCTGCGAGTTGAAGCCCTCGCGCAGGATGCGGCTGCGGATCGCGCCAGCCAACCTGCTCACCTCATGCTGCATGCCGACGGGCAGGTAATACTCGGGCGGGCCCATCATGGTCCCCGCGTTGCAGTGCCAGATCACCACGCCATCGGGGCGCTCGGACAGGTAATACTCCATCCACGCGATCGTCTCAGGCTGGCGATGGGGCATGCACAAGTCGTATTGAAGATTGACACCCTGGTCGTTGTAGTACGCGCCCATGTAGGCGGTTTTATCCAGCGGAATCGGCTGTATGGCCTTGTCCTGGGGATAGCGGTAGGGTGTGCCGTCGAGTCTCAGGCCATGCATGCACAGGCTCGACATCTCTCCGGTCGCCGCGGTCGGATTTGCCAGCGGCCAGCGAGCAACACCATCGGGGTTCAGCCATGGGATCACCAACAGGCGAACGCCGCGCGCTGTCTCCGCAAGCGTTGGCCAAGCCTTGCCGCGCAGATCCTTGCCGGTTTCGATGATTTGACAGAGGTTCAGTGATGCGACCGTGCCAGTCAACTCGCCGCCGTGAATCCCGCCTTGCAGCACGAGCACAGGTCTGCTTCGTCGCTTCGAGCCGTAGAAGGCCGAAGGGAATATCTCGGTCTGATCGCACGGCACGATCTTCGAGGCGATCGCCGAGTGCAGGTTGTCCGTCTGTGTTTCGAGCCACTCCTTGTCGCCATACTCCAAAGCGATGATCTCGCGGCCAGCGAGACTCCGCCCGATCGTGCGCACGGTCGCCTGCTTGAGCTCCTCGATCATCGGCATCGCCTGTTCGGGCTTGGGTACCCAGAAAGGCGGGCAGGCCTCGAACCGACTCAGGTCTCCGAACTTCTGTTGCAGAATCGAGAAATCAGTTGCGGTGGGCATGGTGTAACTTTCAACAATCGGATCAATCGATTACAGGTCAGCGATCATGCGCTCCTGACCGGCCGCCCATAGCACCGCGTTGCTGATGATGCGCGATGCATCGCCCTGAAACGCCAACACGTTGTCACGGCCTTGAAGAACGATCGGATCGGCATCAGGCAGCTTCGCCAGAGGCAATTCGGGATGCCCGCAGATCGCCACCGCGCGGCCCTCGCCCATCGCAGCGGCGACCAGAGCGCCGATTTCGCCTTCCACGTCGTAGCTCGCCACGATCGCCGACGAATCCTTGGGCAGAATGAACGGCCCACCAAGATACGTCATCGCGATCGGTTCCCACTGTCGGTCGCAGTGGCGAGTGCATCGTTTCACGACGCCGCGCAATAGAGGATGATCGCCCTGCTGCGGCTCGATGCAAAGTCGGCCACGAATGTTGGGGCGAAGGACGCGGCCAGGGATCAGCGCTAGATCGCCTGCGACGTTGTACGCGCCCGCGCACGTGCCCACGCAGCCACCGCCGCGATCGACGAACGCGCGGATCGCCGTCCTGGTCGCTTGATCAAAAGTGTACCAGCCACCTGGCAGGTAAAGCACCTGCGCGTCCAGTTCATCAAGCTGCGACATGTGCTTTGCCGTCACATACCCGACCTCAAACCCAAAGCGACGCAAACAGACTTCAAGTGGCTCGGAGATCGTCCCGGCACCATGATGGATCAGCACATGAGGAAGATTCACGACCACAACTCCCTGGGCATGTCGGCGGTCGGTACGCGTCGTCCTTCGAGGGGCGATGTCATGATGAGCATGCCATCCGCCCTCCATCCATGACACCCACCACCGGTTGATGCGTGGGACCTGCCTGACGGTCGCTGACCCGACAACGAGAGCCCGCAGTACCCATGCGTTCAGACTGATAAGCCTGCGCAAGACTGCTGTCTTGACTGTTCTTCAGCCGCGAGGGCGTCAGCGCTACACCGCCAAGTCGCCACGGGCCGCAACAGACTTTTCAGTGGCTCGGCTAATGGTCCAAGCGTAACATCCTTCCAAGTGTGGCAGAGTGCAAAGATCCTCTCATTTTACTTGACGACGCACACAGATGTCAAACACCACATTGACATCTGGCGATATCGGAAGACCGCTCCTCGCTTACCTGGTTTACCGCTCGTGTCAAATCACTGTCAAGTGATTCCGACACGCACATGATATCTATAAATAATTGTAATGAAAGCATTAATGTGCTCTTGGCAGCGATTGGCTATCGCGTGACCTGAATACCAACAAGAGGACAGTCCTTCCACAACGTTGCATACGTATGCTTACAAGACTACTATAGCCTGCCGCACGCCGATCCTGCCGTGGGGCACTCGATCACACCTGGCGAGACTGGCTTGCATCAGACTGAGTGCTCCCTGGGCCATTCAGTTCTCCGGTGAGCCTCGGACGAGGGCCACTCGCGCCGCAGCGTAGCGGTTCGGGTCAAGCCCAATCACCAAACCACACCGGCTGATGATTCCACTTGAACTGTGAGACAAGACACGTCGACTTGTACACGCCGGTGGGAGGTGCTGCAAAAGTTACGCAGCGCGGTGTCGATAGGCAGTCAAGTGCTATTAGCCGTCAGCAAGTAAGGAGAACTGCATGGTGAGCGATCTCGATGGTGGCTCAGGTGGCGCCTTGCAGCAGGTCCAGACCTTGCGAGAGGCGGCGGAGGGCAAGTTTTTGATCGGTGCGGCGGTGGCGCCAACCTTTTCTGATCATGCACCGCTGCGAAAGCTTATCGCCGAACAATTCAGCACGTTGACTCCGGAGAATGTTCTGAAGCCCCAGCTCGTGCAGCCGGTGGAAGGCGAGTTTGACTTCGGGCCGGCCGACCTCATCGTTGATTTCGCCCAAGCTCATGAGCAAGCGATGATCGGGCATACCTTTGTCTGGTACAACCAGACGCCCGATTGGTTTTTCCATGACAGGAACGGCAAGCCCGACGGCCGGGACGCAGCGTTACGACGTCTGCACGACCATATCGAGGCAGTTGCGGGGCGATATCGAGGGCGCATACACGGCTGGGACGTGGTGAATGAAGCGGTCGCCGATGGCGATGGTTTTCTGCGTGACACGACCTGGCGGAGAGCGGTGGGAGACGACTATATTGAGCAGGCGTTTCGTTTTGCAGCCGCAGCGGATCCCGACGCGCGTCTGTACTACAACGACTACAACATGGTGGTTCCCGCGAAGCGAGCGAAGGCGATTCGGCTGATTCGCGAACTGCGGGCAGCGGGTGTTCGCGTCGATGGTGTGGGCCTGCAGGGGCATTATCGGATGGACTGGCCCGAGCATTGGCCCAGTGCAAGCGATGAGCTTTCGGGCTGGCCGATGACGGAGGCGCTCGAGCAGGCCATCTGTGAATTCGCCGCTGAAGGTCTCGAGGTGATGATCACCGAGCTGGACGTGAATATTCTACCGGGGCGGTACAGCATGGCGGACGCGATGGTGGAGCGGGACATTGCGATCCCGCTGGACCCGTTCGTTGCGGGCTGTTCTGCATTGGTACTGCAGGCACAGGCAGAATATTACGCAGGCTTGTTCCGGGTCATGGTGATGCATGCGGACAAGATCAGTCGCGTGACGTTCTGGGGCGTGTATGACGGGCACACGTGGCTGAACAATTGGCCGATCAAGGGTCGAACCAATCACCCTCTGCTATTTGACCGTGAGCTGAAGCCCAAGCCGGCCTACTTCGCAGTTTTGCGGGAACTTCAAGAATAACCAATTAAGCGAACCATCTGCGACAGGGCATAGGAATAGAACGCTTGGCTTTTTCTTATGAAAGGGGATTTCGCAACCATGTGTCACTGCAGAAAACAACATGCTGTTTCTCATCGACGGACATTGCTGGCAGGTTTGCCAGGAATGCTGATCGTCATGATGGCGATTCTTCTCCCAGCGAACTCTTACGCGCAACTGTTCATGGGTACGCCGTTTTCCGACCACATGGTGATGCAGCGGGACATTCCCGTGCCTGTGTGGGGGTGGGCCACGCCAGGTCAGCAAGTGACGGTCAGCATGGCGGGAAACACCCAAACAGCGAAAGCCGATGCGACGGGTCGCTGGCAGGTATCGTTGCCGGCCATGAGGGCGGGTGGGCCGCACGACATGCTGATCAAGGGAGCGGACGAAGTTCGACTTAAGGATGTGCTGGTGGGAGAAGTGTGGATTTGTTCGGGTCAATCGAACATGGCCATGCGCTTGGGTGAAGTATTGGATGCCAAGAAGCATATCGATGCCGCCCACCATCCCCAGTTGCGATTGCTGGAGGTTCCGGTGCAGTCAGCGGGGCTGGCTCAACAAAAGCAATCCAAGCCGATCGCCTGGCAGTCCACAGATCCGCAGACCGCCCATGCTTTCAGCGCGGTGGCGTATTTCTTCGGCCGCGACCTGGTGAGCAAGCTGAACGTACCGGTGGGTTTGATCGTGGTGGCCACTGGGGCTACGCCGATCGAGTTGTGGGTTCCGAGGGAAGGCATGGACCTGACGCCGGAGCTGAAAGATTGGGCCGAAGCTGCCCGACAAACGGATACACACTTTCGACAACAGTTGGAGCAGCATCAGAAGGATGTGACCGCGTGGAAAACGGCCGGAGAAAGCGGACCTCAGCCCGCTGCACCCGTCCACCCATACACCACGAAGGACAACGAACGCAAGGGATTGGGCACCTTCTTCAATGGCTCGGTGGCACCAGTGGTCGGCTATGGCTTGCGTGGCATGATCTGGTATCAGGGCGAGAGCAACCGAGGCGATTCAAGCCAGGCCTATTTTTACTTCCACAAAGCACTGGTCAACGGCTGGCGCAAGGTCTGGGGACTGGGCGAGTTCCCATTCTATTACGTGCAGATCAGCTCTCTGGACAGTTGGCGGCCCAACTGGCAGATTCCTGAAATTTGGGAAGGCCAGAGCTTGATCATGCAATTGCCCAACACTGGCATGGTGGTGATTAATGACCTGTGTGAAGACCTTACGAGAATCCATCCCAAGAACAAGGAAGGCGTAGGTCAGCGTCTGGCACTGTGGGCGTTGGCAAGAGACTATGGTTATGAGGATCTGCCTTACGCCGGCCCCATGTATAAGTCCCATACCGTCGAAGGCCAGCACATTCGGCTTCAATTCGACTACACCTTTGGCGGCCTCAAGTCGCGCGATGACAAACCGCTGAACTGGTTCACCATCGCTGGCGTGGATGGTCAGTTCCACCCCGCCCAGGCACAAATTGACGGCCCGTCCATCGTGGTCTGGAGCGACATGGTGGCCGAACCGGTCGCCGTGCGCTTTGCGTGGGATGAGACCGCTCAACCCAATCTGGTCAACAATGCAGGGCTTCCCGCCAGTCCGTTCCGCACCCATCGCCCCTGGTAGGAGTAACGATGCACGCACGTTCGATTCGGCACTGCGCTCACAGCGCCGCAACCGGGCTTGTATACTCACCCCCGGGGCCGATCTCTCACGGAAGTTCCCCCATGCGCGTCCACTGTTCCACCGCGTCGCTCGGAGTTTTAGCTGTGACTGGCGTAGCCCTCCCCGCTGATCTTCCGTCGCCCGACAACCTGCCGTCGATCGCGGAGATGCCGCACCCGTTCTTCATGCGTGACGGCACGACGGTGACCACGAAGGCCCAGTGGGAGCAGAAGCGGCGGCCCGAGTTGATGGAGTTGTTCCAGCACTACATGTATGGTCGTTTCCCCGCGAAGCCTGAGAAGGTGACGGCCAGTGTCCTTTTCGAGGATGCGACAGCACTGGGCGACAAGGCAATACTTAGCGAGGTGGAGCTGACCTTCGGGCCGCCCGAGTGGCCGAAGATTTATCTGCTCCTGGCACTGCCCAAGGGGAAGACACGGGTCCCGTGCTTTGTCGGGCCGAACTTCGGCGGCAACCACCTGATCACGGACCACGCAAAGGTTCGCATCCCCACGGCGTGGGTGCCCGACCGCTACCCCGGCGTGGTGAACAACCGGGCGAGCGCCGAGGGCCGCGGCAAGCAAGCCGACACTTGGCCCTTGGAACAGGTGATCGATAACGGTTACGCCGTCGCGACGTTCTACTGCGGCGACATTCAGCCCGATCGCCCCACTGTCCTCGAGGGAATGCGCGCCACGCTCCCGAGGCGCGAGCGAGGCGACCAGGGCGACGAGACGGCGACGATCGCGTGGTGGGCGTGGGGCGTTCACCGCACCGTCGATTACCTGCTCACGAACACGAGCATCGATGGATCGAAGCTCGCTGTCGTCGGACACTCGCGACTGGGCAAGACGGCCCTGCTCGCCGGGGCGTTCGACGACCGCATCGCCCTCGTGATCCCGCACCAGTCCGGGTGCGGCGGAGCCGGACCCAGCCGCAACAGGAGTTCCAAGGCCGAAACCGTGGGGCAGATCACCAAGGCTTTTCCGCACTGGTTCTGTGGCCACTTCGCCGCATTCGGCGACGACACCTCGAGGTTGCCATTCGACCAGAACAGTCTCGTGGCAATCTGCGCCCCGCGGCCGGTGCTGATGACCAACGCGCTGGACGACTTGTGGGCCAACCCAAGCGGTCAGTTCGATGTGCTGAGGGCCGCAGCTCCGGCTTACGCGTTGTATGACTTGGCGACGCCGGTGGTGGCCGACGCCATGCCGCCAAGCAACACGCTGTCGGCGGAGCGGTTGGGTTACTTCATTCGGCCGGGGAAGCACGCCATGACCCCTGAGGACTGGAGGATTTACATGGAGTTCGCAGACAAGTGGCTGAAACAATGTAGACGCGGCAGTCGGAGCAGACGTGAAGCATCTACAAGGCCCATCGCAATTGATGAAGCGAACCACGTATCGGGCGATTCCGCGAAATCCCACGGCGTCATCGGGGCGATTTCATCCCAACTCGAACCCCGCACCCGCATGCAGCATTGGCCCGGTGAGAAGCTGACCTGAAATCCTCGGGCGCGACATGCGCGTGAGCTTGCGGGCGACTGTGAACCCACGCGAGGAAAGAGCACCGGCAAGCCTGCTATCGGCAAGCACGTCGACAAAGACCCGACCGTGGATCCGGCTGAGCAGGTCGGCCACAATGTCGGCAGCCATATCATCTGCTTTCGCGACGACGGGGCCGATCGTGCATGCCTCGCGGCCTGGCCGCGACAGGCCAAATGCAGCAATACGCCCCTGTTGTTCGATCAGACAGGCCATAGCACCGGGTTCGGCAGCCAGCGTGCGGAGCAGGGCGGATCGATCCACGCCGATCACACGACGGTCCAGTTCAAGAACCGCCGACCAATCGCTGTCGGCAAAAGGCCGGGGCTTACCGGAACGGTGTCCACAGCCGATACCCGACCAACGGGCAACGCTGCTGTGGTCTGCAAATTGCTGCCTGAGGTAGACAGGTCGTCCCAGGTCCGTGGCGTCCAGCCCGAGCACACGAATACCTTGCGCATCGGCGAGTTCTATAATCGCGCGGAACATCGCGCCGCCCAGCCCGTGCCCGCGGTGCGAATCATCGACCAGGATCATGCCGATCCATCCCGCATCGTCACCGTAGC
The DNA here is from genome assembly GCA_964518335.1 of uncultured Phycisphaeraceae bacterium. Taxonomy (GTDB): domain Bacteria; phylum Planctomycetota; class Phycisphaerae; order Phycisphaerales; family Phycisphaeraceae; genus CAZFDT01. The sequence continues at coordinate 2,304 of CAZFDT010000096.1, read as the reverse complement.
AGGCGAGCGTCGCGGTAGCGACCAGATTGCCGCCATCCCAGCCGGCCAGTGATGAGCGTGGCCACAGCGACAGAAGGCGAAGCCAGTCCATTTCAAGCTGGTTCCAACCTGCCTGAGTGCTCAGACGCAACGCACCCGGAACATCTGCGTGCTGCAGTGGACGGATGTCGAGCATCACTGTCCTAACCCCCGGAGAGAACTGCGAATCACATACGGGAAATCACCTTCCTGTGCCTTGGAGAGTTCGACAAGCACCGGCGTCAATCCACCCACGAGACGGTCGAGAATCTTTCGGCCGCAGTCTGCTGTCGCATGCCGGGGGTCGCCAGCACCTGTGCTGGGTGCATAGCTGGACCAGTCGCGCGGGCACCACACGCCCGGCGTGCTCGACAACGCCGGCAGCTTGCTCGCTGTCATCTTTCCCTCGTCGGCTACGCTCATGTCCACCCAGCCGGGGGTCAAGTGCAGCATCAGGCTGGTTTCAAACTCGTTGGCGTGATCGCCCGCGCTCTCCTGCAGCAGGTCTGAACAATCTACTGTCAGGTAACCCTCGATCTGAACAATGAAGATCGGCAGGCTGAACATCACGTCGCGGATCATCGACCTAAAGTCGTTGCCCCCATGGAAATTCAGCACGACCAGCCGATCGATGCCTTGGCGGACCAGGCTCTCGGCGACATCCCGGAGCACAGCCTGTTGCGTCGATGCCCGCATGGTGATCGTCGCGACCTGCGTCGTTTGCGAGTGATCGATCCCGAAGGGTACCGTCGGAAGCAGTACGCAGCGAGCCCCGCGCTGGTTAGCATCCGCGACCGCCCGCTCACCCAGCGCCGTCGCTTCGATCACGTCAGTCCCATGCGGCAGATGGTAGTTGTGTCCCTCGGTCGCGCCCCATGGCAGCACCGCCACATTGGGCCTGAGGGTCAGCATCTGGCGATAGCTGGCTTCGTGGAGTACAAATGCACGGGCGGGACGGTTGCCACTGGATTCCATGCCATTAGTTGTCAACGCGAACGCCTTCGACGTCAAGTTGGCCGTCGCGCCACTGTCGGGACAAAAAGATCGTCATGATGGAGCGGGCGCCCATTCAGGCTCACCGTGCACGGTCTGGGCGTACCCGCGTCGGCCGACGTCGTGTGCATCAGCTTGCGCATTTGCATGATGGTGTGCAGCACAGTGGTCGATCTTGCTCGCGGACAATCGTCACACGGCAGAGGCTTTGGCTCGATTGATGCGGCGGGCACCCGGCACGGCACCCAATCAACTTCCTCGTCCACCTCATCGACGGCGGCTACGCTGCACTTGACGCCATCGATCAGGCCGAGGCCGACGGCGAGACGATCTCGATCAGCCGCATCAGCAGCAGTTGAGGATAGCCGCCGTTCACCGGCTCGCCATAGCGCCACGTCGAGGGCCGCCCGAACGCACGCGCGTTCACCGACGTGTCCGGCACGCACAGCTTCCGCCCGTCGATGGCCATCCGCCGATGCCCATGATAGAACGCCTCACGCGTCCGATCGCCGGCCACCGGCCCCGACACCGCCGCAAACAGCAGCCGCATCACCCGCGCCCCCAGCCGACGCCGCGCCGCCGTGATCACTTACTTGCCCGCCGTCTTCACCCCCGCCGCCACCTGCCACAGCCGCGCCAGCGTCGCCACCACATGACACCAGATCGTCGGCAAGTCACCCTCGGCAAACAGTCCGATCCCGATCACCAGCCATACCCCCACCACCACCGGCAGCTTCCGCACCCGCACACTCTGCCGACTCGTCCGGGCCAGACATCCCTCGATCTGCTCCCGCCCAATCACCTGGGCCAACGAGTTGTGCAGCCCACAGGCGTCCCTGGCTGATCCTGTTCTTCTTCACAAGCCCTCCTGCTTTGAGCCGCGCTCATCCCACCTGACTCATCGGCAAGCCGAAGCTTTCTTCATGCGTGTTAAGTGAACCGCATTGGGGTTAGGGTCGGCGTTGGCACACTGATAAGTTCATGACCAGGATGAAACGCACGGCTTAACGCCCACAACGAACGTGGCCTGGTGTTCGCTGCGGCCATGAAGGTGCTGGACTACGCCCTCCGTCTTTGCCAACCTCGCCGGGGTGGATTTTGGTGTTATCTCAGTGATTCCACTTGATCTGCGATACAAGTCAAGTTCAAGCGTATCCGCGCGGCCCTTGAGCGTCATTCATGGCTGATGCGAATCTTGCACGGGCGCGGATACAGATTCGGATACAGGCATTAGAAGCCTAAGAGCACCTAAAAGAACTTGCAGTTTGCGTTTGACTCTTGCCGATGATCCCT
>CAZFDT010000095.1:0-19879 GCA_964518335.1 uncultured Phycisphaeraceae bacterium | reverse complement strand
TCAGCCCGGCGTCCACATAGCGAAGCACCGTGCTATACACGCACTGGCGCTGCGATCTGCCCACACGCCGATCGCGAAAGAGCTCTTCCAAGAGCGACTTGAGCGTAAACGACAAATGGTGGAAGCGGCGCCTCATGATGGCGCAGTGAACCTGCTCGACCATATCCCGCGCAGACGGTCGGGATGTTTGCTTGGAGGATGTTGACTGGATACTTGCTTTTCGGTTCATATACGTATTCCAACAAAGGGTGATCAAAGTAGAAACTGATTCATGTTGTGTAACAGTAGCTGGTTGGCAACATCAGCGACTCAACCCAGTTCATCCAGCACCATGTCGATGATGCTGATGACCGCATTGGGATCGCCGGTGGTTTCCTCGGGGAGCAGGCCCTGCAGTTCGTGTCGTAGCAATGCCTGCTGATCATTGGCCGGAGGGTCATAGGCGGGCATGTAGTAGATCGAGCCGTCGTCCTCGTGGTCCGCCGCCAGGAGTCCGGCGAGTACATACTGATCGAGCGTCCGACGGATCCGCAGTCGCTGCTGATGATGCACCTTGCGGCCGGCGAAGATGGTTCGCAGCAGCAAGTCAAGGGTGAACGGGCAGCACTGGCTTCGCCTGTGGCGAACGTAGCGATGGACCAGGTGAGCCCGATTGGGCCTGCGTCTCGCCCCCGCCCCCGGAAGTTGACCCGGAAGTGAACGTGGTGCCTGAAGTTCGTCTGGAAGTTGCTGAGTCATCATGTGCGTGTACCTGTCAGTGAGTTATGGCTCGGTCATAAAGCTTGTCGGGGCCTGCTTGGGCCTACCGGGACGCCGGCGAGCACATCTGTGAATGCCTAACATGATTATAACATAAAGCGGAATACGCGCATCGACATTTGGGGTGGTCCATCAAGCACTCGCCCGCGCACATGGGCCCCGTGGGCACGTATCCTGACCTCCACAGATCGAAATCAGGGTCAATGTCAAGATTTTTCAGCAGCAAATAAGGGTCAACGTGTGTGTATAAACCATTTATTTACAATTGGTTACTTGTCACAGCGTGGCGCATTCGGCGACCTGTCCCGGGCATTGCTCTTGTCGCTTGCTCCAAAACCGCATCGCAAACCATTGTTAACGCTAGCCTTACGGCGTATCTCGCCGTGAACTTCGATGACGGCAAGGACGAATACCCGTGGCGTGACCAGGCTACGCCAGTTCGCCCGCACCCCTGCAACGGCACCGCCTGGAGGTGGAACGCGCCAGGCGATCCACGATGCCGATCATCAATGTCAGGCTGCGCCGCGCAACGTGACTTGCATCCCTGTCCTTGAAAGCCTTTCACTTGCCAAGACTCGCTACAGTTGTCTGCCGCGCTCCACCAGGCCATCACCACGATCGATCGTGCCGCGTACCGCATCAACTACGAACGCATCGATGTAGCTAGCTGCTGGGCCACTGCAGCGGACGCATGCCGATCTGCTCCCTGATCCTTGGGCGGACCCGTCACGTCGGGACGTGTTGCGGTAGTTGCGGCATGGGCGCCAGTCATCCTGGTGTTCACGGTCGTATCCCCACGCGCAGCGAATGGTGGGCAATGGCGTGATCGAATGCGCGTGTCGCGTCCTCGAGAGACCAAAGACCTTCGACAAGCTCCGCGAATGGATAGATTCGATGGTGTGTGGCGAGGAACTGCACGGCGGTGTGAAGGTCTCGTGGCGTGTAGTTGTGAACGCCGGTGAGTGTGAGCATCCGCCGCACGACTGTCTCGGGGTCCACCACCAGGTCAGGGGTCTCGAACACGGCGCCGACCAGAACAAAGCGCCCGCCGATCCGCAGCAGCGGGATCACTGAGGCCATCGCGCTGATCGCGCCAGACATGTCGAGGGCAAGATCAACGCCTCGCGCATCCGTCGCGGCGCGGACCGTTGCCGCCAATTGGTCGGGCGTGACGGCATCGGTTGCGCCGAAGCGGCGCATCATGGTCAATCGCTGCGGATTCACGTCGCAGCTGATGACGCGTGCGGCGCCGAGCGAGCGAGCCATCGCCGCGGCGGTCAGGCCCAGGGTTCCGGCCCCCATGATGAGCACGGCCTCGCCCGACTCGATCCGGCCGATGCGCAGTGCGGCAGCGATGGTTGACGTGGCGCAATTCGCCGGACAGGCGACGGCGTCCGGCAGATCGTCGGGCAGCGGCACGATCGTGGTGCCCGCCGCGAGCAGGCAGTGCTCCGCCAAGCCGCCACTGAGCGGGTGGTCGGTGTCGAGTCGCTCGTGACCATACTTGAACAACCGCTCGCACTTCTGCGGCAAATCATGCCGGCAGAAGAAGCATTCACCGCAACTGACGACGATCGACCACGTGATACGTTGGCCGGGTTGAATCGGACGGCCTTCGAAGTCTCGCGCTCCGCCCGAGCCGATCGACTCCACTGTCCCGAGGATTTCGTGCCCGAGCACGGTGGGCGTGGGTGTGCGACGGTGTCCCAGATAGGTGTGCAGATCGCTGCCGCAGATGGTGCAGCATCTCACCCGCACGCGCACCTCGCCGGGTCCCGGCGCGCGTGAGGCGATCCGTCGCGTCGCCAGCCCTTCACCCGGCGCGGTGAACACCGCCGCCCTTATCGTCTGGACACTAGCCGACGTCTCATGCATGGCGTTCACCAGGGCAGTGAGAATGTTTTCACGGCGGTCATGAGCTTCATCGCCTCGATCACACCCTCCTTGACGGCAAGTCCCGAGTCCTTGAGGCCGCCGAACGGTGCACACTCGACGCGCCAACCCGGCACTTCGTTGATATTGACCGACCCGGTACGGACGCGTTTGACGACCTCGATCGCGGCGGAGAGGTCTCGCGTCACCACGCTGGTGGACAAGCCAAAGGCGGTGGCGTTGGCCAGATCGATCGCGTCGTCGAGGTCATCGATCGGCATGATCGGCGAGAGCGGGCCAAACGATTCCTCGACAACCATGTGGGCGTCGCGCGGCACGTCGGCGATGACGGTCGGCTCGATCTGCGCTCCGCGGCGCTGGCCGCCGATGAGGACTCGCGCCCCCCTCGCCACCGCGTCGGCGACGACACGCTGCAGCCGCACCGCCGCCGGCTCGTCAATCACCGTGCCCACGCGCGTAGCCTCGTCGGTCGGATCGCCGCAGGTGTACTCGGCGGTGCGCTGGACCAAACGTTCGGTGAACGCATCGACGAGGCGTCGATGCACCAGCATCCGCTTGACCGCCGTGCATCGCTGCCCCGAGTTGCGGTAGGAGCCCTCGGCGGCGAGTGTGACCGCCAGGTCCAGGTCGGCGTCGTCGAGGACGATGAGCGGCGAGTTTCCGCCCAGCTCGAGACACAGCTTCTTGTAGCCGGCGGTGGCGGCGATGTGCTTGCCGATCGCCACGCTGCCGGTGAACGCCACAAGCTCGACGCGCTCGTGCCGGACGAGGGGCTCAACGACCTCATCGACCCGACCGAGGATGACGCTGAGCATCCACCCGGGCAGCCCCGCTTCGTAGAGCAACTCGGCGAAGCGGATGGCCGTCAACGGCGTCTTGTCGGACGGCTTGAGGATCACGGGGGCGCCGGCGGCAATGGCGGGCGCGAGCTTGTGAGCCACCTGATTGAGCGGGTGATTGAAGGGCGTAATGGCTGCGACGCACCGCAGCGGCTCGCGTAGCGTGAAGACCTTGCGCGCCTTGGGCGTGGCGCTGATGTCGCCGCTGAACGTCTGGCCATCGTCGATCAGCGCCTGTGCCGCGGCCTGTCGCAACACATCCAGCGTGCGTCCCACTTCGTAGCGCGTCTCACGGATGCACAAACCCGATTCGGAGCAGATCAACCGAGCGAACGCCTCCTGCCGCGATGCGAGCAGGCCGCCGGCCTCGGTAAGCACGCGATGGCGGTCATAGCGCGTCGGTGTCGGCCCACCGGTGTGTGCGGCTTCGACCGCCCTTTCCAGGGCGGCGCGATCCGCCATCGCGACGGTGCCGACGCATCGATCGGTGTAAGGGTCGAACACCTCCAGACGGCAGGACGAGTCCAACGCCTCCCCCGCGATGTAGCACGGCAGGTCGAGGACGGTCGGCGACAGCGTGGATGATGGTCTCATGGATGCACCGCGTTGCAGGCGAAGGCGAACACGTCAAAATTGCGGGGATCGGCCGCCGCCTTGGCGGCATACTCGGCGTTGAGCGGCTCGGAGAGCAGCAGGGGAACCATCTCCTCGTACCGCCCGCCATGCGAGCGCAACCCACCCGCCAGCAGTGACAGATCGTGGTCCGCAGGGGTTCGGCCCAGGGCCACGTCGCGCCCGGACATCACGACCAGATCGCCGATGCGGTCGGCGGGCAGTTCCAGCTTGAGGGCCGCGGTCGATCGGTCGTACACCTCGGTAATGCCTGCCACGCGCATGAGTCGAGCCGCGACGGCGCTCGTGATCGACGGATCGTTCAGATGCACCATGACCAGCGACCCGAGGGCCCCGTGGTGGAGGACATACGGGTCGGTGATCGGACAGATGACCTCGATGCCGTGCCCGAACTCGACTTCGAGCAGCGATTGCACATAGATCACATTGGGTTGGCCCTTGGGCGTGTTCTTGGCGTTCATGCCGTGATCGGCGGTGGCGGCGACGACCGCGCCCAGGTTGATCAGGCGACCGATCTGCTCGTCGAGCCGGGCGTGGAACTCGAGCGACTCGGGCGTATCTGGCGCGTGCTTGTGCTGCATGTAGTCGGTCAGCGAGAGGTAGAGAAAGTCAGCCAGTCCGCGCTCGATGAGCGCGGGGCCGGCGGCAAGGGTGAACACGCTGGCGTCGCCGGAGTAGATGTCGGGTCGCGGCAGGCCCACGAGCGAGCAGGCGTCGTCGATGCCGGCGGTTTGGCACGTGGCGCGATCGGCGTGCTCCGCGGAGAAGGCGATGCCCGCCAGCTCGTGGCCGAGCATCTGCCGCAGCTTGTCCTTGGAGGTCACGGCCGCCACGCGACGACCCGCCTTGGCCGCCGCCGCCAGAATCGTCGGGCAACGCAGGTACTCGGCGGTGTTGGTCATCACTTTGCGGCCGGTGTCACGGTCCAGGAAGAAGTTGCCCGCAATGCCCGTGACGCTCGGCGGAGCGCCGGTGACGATCGCTGCATTGTTCACGTTGGTGAACGATGGCAGCGCACCTCGCACCAGACCACGATAGCCATGGCGAATCATGCCCTCGGTATGTGGCATGGCGCCTCGGGCGATGGACGTGCTGATGTACTCATCGCCGCAGCCGTCCATGCAGATCACGACCACCGGCCGGCGCGGCGGGTGGTACGTGCGCCCGTTGACCCGCCAACTCGCGTCAACGATCGCGTGTGATCGGCCGGGGCTGAATGCGGTCGTTGCGTGTTTCATGGGTGGGAATGCGTGCGACTCGATCGCGCACCGATGGTTGTGCTTCGCGGCGGGTACTCGATGCACGGTCCGACGTCGCGTGCTCTCGCCTTGCCTTCGCATGCGGTCAGGTAGTCGTAGCTCGACACCAGGCCGAACTCTTTCATCACGTCGGCGACGGTCAGGTCGGGCGTGCGTGATTCGAGGAAGAAGAGTGTGTTCTGCTGGTCGAAGCGCACGCGCACGCGTGTGCCGTAGCGGCGTTCGACCTCCGCCATCTGCCGCTCGTTGCCGTCACCGTAGAGCGTGACGCGGTCGAAGTTGATCGTGGCCATGGCCACAGGCGTGCCGAAGCCGAACCGCAGGGTCTCGTTGCGGTAGCCCGTCGCCGCCGCGTCCTGGCCGGTGATGTCGATGATCCGGCTCCACGCCGGGTACGCCAGGGCGATCGGCGTCGAGAACTTCCGCGCATAGTGGTTCAGCGCGTCGCCGCCCGGCCAAAGGCTGGGCACGAGGAACAGCTCGGCGCCCATCTGCACCTGGCAGCGGAACACCTCCTCAAACAGCGTGTCAAAACAGATCGCGCCGCCTACATGCAAACCTTCCCACTCGATGAGTTTCGGCGTGTTGCCCGGCACGACGCCGCACTCCAGTTCTGCGGGCGTCGGACATATCTTGTCATAGCGACCGAGCACCTGGCCCTCGGCGGAGATGAGGAAGAAGCTGTTGGTGATGGCAGATCCCTCGCGCACCAAGATCGGCACGGTCACCGCGACGCGACATCGGCGTGCGACCTCGAACAGCGGCTGCGTCGCCGCTGTCCAGTCATCGAGCACGATCTGTTCGAAGGCCAACGCGTGGGGATTGTTCGGGCCGTCGCCGCGGTACGCCGAGAGACTTTCCGGCAGTACAACGAGTTGCGCTCCGTTGCCCGCGGCGTGCTCGATCCAGCGCACCGCTTCGTGCAGCTTCGCCTCGAACGACGGGAAATCTTCGCTGGTCAGCGCGATCGCGGCGATGGTCTTTTCGTTCATATTGCACCCTTCGATCACATCGCGCGCGCATGCGCCGGACCACGCGCCATGTCCTCACTCAGACTGCCAAGTATTTCGGCGGCGGCTTTCTCGAACAAGCCCTGCCACTGCGGCGCCAGCAGGCACTCGGTCACCTCGTAACCACCCTTATCGTAGTAGTCAGCCGGCGCGCCATAGTGCATGTAACCATTGGAGAAGGCGGCGATGAAGGTGTGGGGGTGCGGGGAAGCCCCCTTGATGCTCAAGGCGACCTCGGTGAGTATCTCGATCGGAGCAGTCAGCAGGACGAAATCGCCGATGCGAATGCCCTGCAGCTCCGCCTCGATCGTGGATTGGCCGGCTTCTTCGTTGAGTTTCTGGTGCTTTTCGAACGTCCTGATGTCTTCCTGTATGACGACCAGTCGCTCCATGGCGTGGATGTTCTCGAGATACTTGCCCACAAGATTGCGGTTCCATGCGTCCATCGCGGTATGTTTGTCGCTGCTGATCTGCTCGTCGCGCATGTAACGATAGACATCCTCCGACGGGCGATCGGGTGAGAACCGGTCGCGGTTGTAGAGCGGCAGGAACGATTTGATGTTCAGACTCGTCGAGCGCAGCGACTCGAGCAGTTGCTCCTGCTCCTCGCGCAGCAGGGCGATGCGGTGCGCGATGTCGGTGCGACGAGGCAGGTCGATCCGTCGCGAGACGACATGGAGATTCGCGTCAGTGCATTCGATGGTGCGCGCCGCTTCGAGTGTGCTGAGGCCCAGCATGGCGCCCAGCGGCTCGATGTCGCGTGGACGGCCAAAGTCCTTGAACAGTACGTCGATGATGTCGCCGCATGCGCCCTGCAGAAACAGGGCCATGGCGCCGTGTCCCAGCGTGTCCTCGATGAGCCTCGACGCCACGCCGGGAAAGTTCGCGGAGATGCTTGCGTGCGCGTCGGCGAAGAGCAAGTGACAGGCGAAGTTGTACACCAGGGCCAGGGGTCGGCCGTCGAGCCGGTCGATCCGCAGGACGCCGATTTGTGGATCGGTGGGTCCCAGGGCGGCGACGGCCTCGTCGGGCGGGCAGGGGTTGGCGTGGCGCACCGTCCAGTGCCGACCGTTCTTCAGCCGCAGGGTCCGATTGACGCTGATCCGCTCGTCGCGGCCCACGCCGCAGCCGATTCTCACCGGCGTCATGCTCCGCGCCGCGCGGGCCACGGCGTCGAACGTCCGCGCCACCTGCTCGTCATCGTCGCACAGCAGCCGGCCCGGGGGATGCGTGTGCGATGCGTTGACCAGCACGTGCCCGCCGGGAATGCCCAGCTCCCTCTCGATCCGCTCGCGCAGTGTTGGCAGAAACGCCTCGCCCACGTCGTCGAGGATACCGGCACTGACCCGCCGCGCACCGATCGCCGTGGTGTCCATCGTGACGATCACCAGCCGTGTCGTGTCGTCGTCCAGAACCAGCGCCTTGGCGTACAGCGGGTCACGGATGCGCCGATCTTTGGCGTCGGTCGTGATGTCGCTGCGAGCGATGCCGGCTCTCAATGTTCCTGCCATGGCTGATCCCTATCTCACGCTGACCTCACCTCACACACCGAGCACGGGCTTGTCGGTTGAATGTGATACCGCAAAACAGCCTGTTGCGTCGGATGCTCGGTCTCGACGCGGAGGTGATGGCAGGACTGGTCCTCGTTGAAGTTGACATAGCCCCACACGGTTTTCGTGGGCTGGATCGACAGCACGGGGCGGAAGCCCTCCGCCTGGACGGTCACCCGGTAGCATCGTCCTTCGACACACAAGCGCCACGATTCGTCGTGCTGGCGGCGCCATGCGTTGCGCGCGTAGGTCTGAAATCGCCACTGCAGGGTGCGCGGGCAAGTGCACGCGACTTCATCGGTCACCCACAGGCCGCCGTCGGATTCCATGCGAAGCGTGCGACGGTAGTGGTCGAGGCCCTCGTAAGCGGGGGTCAGGTTCATGCTGACGCCGTCATCGAGCGTGCGGTCGATGGCTTCGCCGTAATACGCCATGTCGGGGTGGCTCATGGGCATGCCTTCATCGCCGCGCTGGCCCTGCCCATCGACGAGCATGGTGTTGCCCAGGCCGGTGTACATGCGATAGCCCCCGTCGGCGGTGCTCAGAATGCGCGTGCCCTGGTGCAGGTACACGAAATGCCCCGAGAGCGGCGCGAAGCCCAGGCGATCGGTGTTACCGGTGGCGTTCGCATAGGCGTTGTGACTGGTGCAGGGCCCGCACTTGACCACCGCCAGTGCGGATGGCGCCCGCAAGGCAGCCACCCCTGAATCGACAAAGAGTCGCACCGAAGAAGGCACAGGCGCCAAGTCTATGGGGACAAGTGCAGCGCAACCGACCGGGTGCGTTGGCTGGCGGTCGAGCAACATGGCCCATAGCCACTCATGCTGATAGCGAAACGGCTCAAAGGGCATCTGGGGCCAGGGCACATTCTGCGATTCGAGGAAGCGGTCGAGCAGCCACGCGGCATGCGGATCGTCCGGGAACTGGGCCAGGAAACTCTGCCCGCCCACGAAGTGACTCAGATCGCCCATGGGTGACGGATGCACGAATGCACGTGCCGTTGGACAGTAAACCGCCATGGCCGCGGCCGGGATCGCTCGGACCGATGGGTGATCCAGCAGGTTCTCGCCGACGGCGCGACGGTGCAGTTCGGCGACGAGCGTGAGGGCATCGACATGACTGAACAGACGGTGGTACGACGTGGTCGGGACGATGCCGTCAGTGGGTAAGGCATGCAGCGTTCGTCGAATGCGCGGCAGGCCGAAGCCCAGCCAGCGTCGTGCAGATTCGGGCAGTCGGTGTCGCAGCGCATACGCAGCGGCGGTGAACCATGCCGTACTGCGAAATCCGTGCTCCTGTAGCACCGATCCGCCCCAGTAACCCCGATGGAGCAGCGCCATGTCCACAAACGTGTCGCCCTGTCGAGCAAGGCGCGCGAGCATCGCCTCCTGCAGGTCGGTCACGGCGTCGGGCACCCAGCCGAGCACTGCGGCCATGCCCCACATGGCGGAGGCGGCCGCCATGTCGCCGTTGTGACCGTACCCGTCCTCCTGCGGGTTGCCCCAGTTGGGCATGCGCAAGAGATGGTTGACCACGGCGCGGATCGTCTGCAGCCACGCGGCGTCGCCGCGCCAGCGATAGGCGGTGGCAAGGATGGCAAGATCACCGCCAAAATAGCGTGCGACCGGATTCCTGGTCAGGCGTTCGTGCGCCCACGGCACCGTGCGCAGGTAGTCGTCTGTGAATCGGTTGTGCGGTATGGACGCCGGCAACAACGGCCCAATGACGTCGGTGGCGTTGAGATCCGGCAGATCGAGTCGGTCGTCTGGATCGACATCGAAGTGCGTGTCGCGCCACGTCGCCCGAAACGGGTGGTGGGGCTCCATTCGCAACACGTGTTCGCCGCCGTCACGCACCCAGACGCCAAACTCACCATCAAGTCGCCTGTCTCGCACCTGCCGACTCGAGGGACGATTGAAGTAGCCTAGACCGAGCTTATTGCCGTCCACGTGGAACCAGTACGCGGGCACGAGCGGCCGATTGTTCTCCAACTCATTGAAGTCCCATGGCCCGGTGCGCTCATTCACGTTGCCATACTGGCTCATCACAATGTAAAGACTGTCCCAGTCGAACTCCGCAGCGTCGAGGGCGATGCTCAGGCGATAGAGTCCGGGTCGCACCTGAAAGCGACACTCGCGTACGCCGTCGTCACCACATGTCCATGCGAACACCGATGGCGCGACCAACGGATTCACGGCAGGCGCCGCGGGACGGTGCAGGGCGTTGGAGATCGGTCGCCACACACCATGAGACTCAACGATGTGCGTCATGATCGTTCGCCCGCAGCGCGCCTGACCGACGGCCCTGCTCGTCGCCGCGACCGCATTCACCGGCGATCGCGGCTCGAACCGTACGCCGCGATCAGGGACCGCGTCTGCGCCACTTCATTGCGAACCCGCGCGAAAGCCTCGGCGTTGTCTGACGCGGGAAACTCGTAAAGCGCAAACCGTGTGGAGGCGGCGCCCTTGCCCAGCGGGATGTTCACAAGCACCGAATAGCTCTGCAGGTCCACGCTCCAGCCGGCAGGCGGCTGGTCTTGGCCGAACACCACGGCGCAGGGGCCGTAGTTGAACTTGAACGTCTGGTGCCGCAGGGCTCGATCGTAGTAGGCGTCGTACAACACCGCCCATGAGGTGCTGGATTTCAGTGCGACCTGCGCGGGACCTCTTGCATCCCTATCGGCGGTCAGCAACGCACGCTGTCTCGTGGCGCTTCCTGCTGACGCGCCGCCACCATACGAGTTGGGGTAGGCAGTCAGCACCAGTGTGGTAGTCGCGGTCTTGTCGCGCGGCGTGCCCTTGTAGTAAACATACAAGCGGTCATCTCCTTGCAACGCGACCAGGTCCACCGTGAACTCCCCCAGATCGTTGTCCCACACCGCACGAACGCGCGCGTGCGAGGCGGCCTGCTCGACGACACTCACCGTGGGCAGGGATCGCGTGATGGCGTCCTGGCCGTTGACATTCACCGCCAGAAATCCACCGTCGTACCAGTTGGCCGTGCAACGCGCCAGCCCCAAGCGGCCCTTCAGGACCGGATCATCAGGACTGTCCGAGCCGGCGATACGGATCACCATCCCCGGCACGCCATTGTCTATGCTCACGAATTCCTTGAACCGTGTGACCTGCACCACGTCGCTCTTGGGCGGAATGGCCGCCTTGTCGTAGGCGAGGATCGCCGCTATCAGCGACTCACGGATGTCACCGATCGCTCGTGATGTCACCGACGGGTGCTGCTTGAAGTCCGGCCCGATCGTCTTGCGAATGTCGTCCAGCAATTGTCGGCCGGCGGCGGCGGCGGCGGCGGCGGGGCCCTGCGCGGGGCGAGGCAGCTTCAGCCGGTGCTCCAACGCCTCGACGATTCGGATGTCATCGATTCCCTCCCCGGCGGCGTGCCACAGCACCGTAGGGATCGGGCCATCGACAGATGGGTACACCATCGCCATCCGCTTTTCCTGGCCCTCGCGAAAAACATCCGGCAAGTGCTGGTGCTGGGCCGCCAGATACACGTACGGCATGATGCCGTCGAGTCCCACCACGTGCATCAGCAGACCGTGTTGCAACCGGTTCAGCGTGGCGTTGTCATCCAGCCAGCTTTGGAAGTAGTACCATCGCGGCTGCCCTTCACGCGCCAGCGATTCGCTCCAGACTTCCTGCATGTACCGCTGATTCGACCAGTCGGTCCAGTCATAGACCGGAATGTCCAACGAGTCGTCCAAGGCCTCGGCGTGGTCGCGATCGATGCAACACACCGTGGTCAGCCCCAGTTCCTGAAATCGCGCGAACGCCGCGCGGGTGCTTTGGCTGATCGACCAGTGATTCGGCTCGTCCGCGCCATAGACGCAGAGGCCGTCCACCTGGTGCTCCGCAGCCCATGCCATCACAGGCCGCAGCTTGGCGATCCGCACGTCGGTGCTTCCTTCCACGACGAGAATGATCTTGCGGGTGAATCCCATCTCCCGCGCCATCCGAATGCCTGCGATCAGTTCGTCGGCGCTGTCGCCCCAGATCGTCAATGCGTTGAAACCAGCCCGGCGGATCGTCCCAAGGTCGGCACGGAAAACCTTCTCGCTGACGGCACGCAGGTCCGCCTCACCATCGTGGACCAGCCCCCCGTCGTAGAAGATCGCTGTGTCTCGAACCACCGGCTCGAGCCGGATCGGCAACACGGTGACGTGCAGCGGTATCGTCATCTGCGCTGCCGGACCGTCGAGGACCACATGGCCTTGATACTTGCCGGGGTACGTCCCCGTCGGAATCTGCAGCCGCAGCCAGAACCACGTGCCACGATCGCTCGACAACACGGCGCGCGGGGCGCCCGTCAGACGCAGCTTGGGCGCACCCGGTCCCGAAAGATCCGCGTCACTGTCCTTCAACAACAGTTCCGGCACAAACACACGGCGAGGGGGGCTGCTACGCCAGACCGCCTGCTCCCACCAATGCACCACCCAGGCGTCGGCCCGCACGCTGTCGAGACTTCCGCGATCACCTTGAAGGTCGGTGACATTCACCGTGACCTCGCCGCCCTCGCCGTCCGTCCACACGCCAAACGCCAGCGATTCATACTCGCCCTGCATCGCCGTCATTTCCAGCACCTGCGCGCGCGATGCCGCGTCGGGTCTGGCCTCGGGCGAGGGCAGGTTGAACGGATCCGCCGTGAACACCAGCACGTCGTCCGCGACGCATGGCCTCACGATGGCGATCAGGACAAGGAGGGGAACGACCCACAAGACGACACGCTGCGTACCAACCATCTGAACATCCTTAAGCTAGGGGGCGAACACCCTCCACCTATGACAGCAGAACGATCGCTTCACTTCATTGCGGCTTGCGGTTCACAGGGCGCGGACTCGGCAATCAGTCCGACAGTGTCGGGATTGCAGAAGACAGCGATCGCAAGATGGCCACAGTGCCGGTACATGCGTGGGCATGGGCGGTGTGTGAGAACTCACCCACACTACGACGCTGATTCATTCGTGCAACCACGACATTCGACTATAGCTTCCGTCGCCGTGACGCCACGGCCGCACTACCCAGAAGCATCAGCAGCACCGAGGAGGGCTCGGGAATCGGCAGTTCCACCAACTTCAGGGTGACGTCGCCGGTTCCGGTCATGGCGCCATAGCTCAGCTCGAAGACGTATCCATCGATCGTGATCGACGCTCCCTCGGCAAGGCCGCTGAAAGGTCCGACCAGGCCATTGCCGTACCGGAGGATGCTGTAAACGTTGTTGAGGACGGGCGCAAAATCGTCGCCGAGCTTGACGTCGAGGAGGCTGTTGGTCATGGTCAGTTGGCCAGTGCCCAGGAAGTTCAGCGGGATCGCGTTCACGTCGTTGAGAAAGATTCGGTATGTCGATCCCGGCGCCCAGAGGGAGCTGTCGTTCTGAAGGCTGCCTACGGTCAGGGTGCCGCCATTGATTTCGAGAGTTCCATTGCCCGATTCCACGCTCATCGACATGAAGTTCGTGGCCGTCACCGTCGCCTGGTCGGTCACGACCAACTTGCCTGTGCCTAGGCGCCCCACGATCAGTTGTTGAACGCTGATGCTGGAGTTCAACCCGCTGACATTGACCAGGCCCGTGGCGTTCGCAGCCTCGCGGCCGATCAGCAGCAGCCCACCTTGCGTGCCTGCGTGAGACTGAATGATCCTTCCGCCATTGGTGACATGGAGCTCTCCCGCGCCTTCAGCGCCAATGTAGATTTGGTGAGCCGCGGCGGTGATGGCCAGTCGGGAATTCGTCCCCGTAATATTGAGTGTTCCGATCCCCGTCGCATTGGCGCCGACGCGGATATGTCCGCCCGTGTTCCAGACTGCCCCATTCTGGATCGTGACAACGCCGGTGCCGCTTTCGCCCACCCGTTGGTTGTTGTCGCTTCCGGTCAGTATGGCTCCCGTCGTCAACACCAGCGTGCCGGCGCGGCCTGCGTCCTTGCCGATCGACAGACGTTTGACCGCCATCGTGCCATTGGAGATCTCCAGCGTGTACTGTTCGCCCGCACCCGTGTTGTCGTTGACCATCAGCGAGGGGGTGGCAGAGGTCGTGGAAGTGGTTGTCAGTGTCTGGCCGTTGAGATCCAGTTGCACAAGCTTGGTGAGTCCCGTGTCCACGTGCAGCCCGAGCAGCGTGCGGGCCGTGTCCAGCGTCACCCCATAGGTGCCGCCGGGACCAAACTGGGCATAGTCACTGGAGCCGGGGACCACGCCGCCGTTCCAGTTGGTGCCGGTCCCGAAATCGCCCCCCGCGGCGTTCTGCCAATCAATGACCAAAGCGGAAGCGGTCGTTTGGAGAACGCCAAGGACCATCATCAGGGCGGCGGCTTTCAGGATGCTGCGCATGGTGTGATTCCTCCGAGGTTGTGAGAAAGGGTGAACGGGGAAAGTGCTGGACACTCGATCTTTCCCCACAGGTGGTCCACAAAACAGGGCCTATGACCCAAGCGAATTCGCGAGGCTGACGGCGGGCGCCACGCACCGGCCAAGCCTGCCGTTCGCGCCCAATCTAGCACGGCCGAGCACGTGAGTCAACCCTAATTTGTATAGAGTGTCACCCAAGTGCCTTGGCACCTAGTACAGCACGGAAACGCCACGCCTGCGCTACGCGCCGCCCAGCCACGAAAGGGGTGCCGGGCTGGCCGTCCGTTCCACCCGAGATGCGGCCCGGATCAGTCATAGGCCTAAGTATATGGCTATGAGCGGCTTACAAAATACATTTTCGACTTCTGATGTCGGCCTCCGGCGCTCCGCCCGAGAAAGGCTTGGCGGGCTGGCGTGGCCGTCGCGCCAGTCTGTCGCGCGGCACCTCGCCGCCGCGCTGGTAGATTGCCTTGACACAGCCCTGATTTGGACGATAGTATACCTTTATGGGCTATTTATGTGCGGCAGGATGAGGCGGCCACGGGCTCGGTTCACGATCTGACAGGAAGGCCCTCCAGCATGACACCTCAACACCTCGTTTCACCCTCCGTCGCCTCCATGCCTTCACTTGCGGTTCTGCGCGCCATGGTCAGGGACAGCCTGGTGCAGGTCACGTCTGCCTGCTGTGCATCAAGGCGTCCAGTGCGCACGCCCGGGCCTCTTCGTGGCTTTACCCTCATCGAACTGTTGGTGGTGATTTCGATCATTGCACTGCTCGTGGCGATTCTGCTGCCCGTGCTTTCTCAGGCGAGGAAGGCGTCGCAGTCAGTCAGTTGCCTGTCCAATCTGCGGCAACTGGGTGTGGCCCCCGAGGCTTTCGCCAACGACCGCAAGGATTACCTGCCACACGCGCGCGTCAACGACTCGGGCCAGTACGGCTCGGCCGACGAAAAGCTCGAGTCGTTCAACAATGTGCCGGCGACCTACAACGACTGGGGCGCGTGGCATTGGAATCTGGCGCCGTATGTGAACCTGCAGCAGAATCGGACCTCATCCCGCAAGGATCTGCTGGTTGCGACGCTCAAGACGACGGTCTTTGTGTGTCCCTCGCACGCCGCCGACGAAAGCATTCAGTTCGACTCGTCATTCAAGGACGGCAGTCGCCGCGTGTCCTATTCCGGCGACACGCGCACCAACCGCAATCGACTCACCGCCGATCCCGGCCACCTGCGCTACCGCGTGTACTACGGTCAGCCGGCCAGCCCGATCGACCCGAGGCCCGTGGACGTGCGTGCATTTCGCCGCGCCGAGGTGATCGACCCGACCGGCAGCGTCAGCGCATTCGACGCGGCGGAGACCGCCTTTCAGTCGGCGCACTTCAACCTGGAGATTCGCTGGTATCCCGGCGCACCGCCCTATGCGATCACCAGCCCATGGATTCACGGCTACCACAGCTTCACCCGCCATGGCGGGGCCACCGGCAACCTGCTATTTTTCGACGGTCACGCCTCCACCATTGCATGGGAGAATGTGAGGCTGCCGACCCCCAAGTTAGACCACAAAATGTTTGATTTCTGGCGCTAGCATGAATCTCGCGGCGAACATTGGAAAAGACACCGTGCCTCTACCCGCCATTGACAAGGAATCGCGCACACCGATCTACGCGCAGGTCGCCGACTCCCTCACGCAGATGATGCGGGCCGGAACGCTTCTGCCCAACGACCGCCTGCCCACCGAATATCGCATGGCCAGCCAGTTGAAGGTCAATCGCTTGACGGTGCGGAGAGCCTATCGCGACCTGCGCGACCGCAAGATCCTCGTGCAGCACCGAGGGCGAGGGACATTCGTAGCGGCGGACGCCGCCGACGCACTGGGCATTCCGCACCGGCGCCGGCTCGAGTCGGTCGCCTTCGTGCTAGGCGCAGCAGACCTGGCGTCCGTGCCCTCGCCCTACCGCGAACTGTGCCACGACCACCTCGAGGGGCTCTACAGCGTGTTCGGCCCGCTGGGAGTGCAGGTGCGCATCCTCAGTGGCTTGAAACGCGATGACGCGGCGTATGTCGACACCTTCGACGGCGTCATCTTCAGCTATCTCGTTTTCGACCCGAAATTGCTGCGCGAGCTGATGTACCGCGCGACGCCCATCATCTCGTTGCTCACGGCTCGCCCCGCCAATCCGCTCCTGGACGGGATGATGCCCAACGTCGGATATGACCGGGCTCAAGCCGTCCGCTTGCTGGGCGAGCATCTCATCGACTGCGGCTATCGTCGCCTGGGCTATGTCGGCACACTGCGCGACTCGACCGGCGACCTCTACGCCAAGTTCCGCACCTTCCTGGGCCTGTTGCTCGACACCGGCCTGCCGATCATGGCTGGCGACATGGTCCATTCGTCGCATACGCCGGGCGCCACCTATTCCAGTGTTCGCAAACTGATCAAGAATAATAACCTGCCCGAAGCCTTCCTCGTGGACACCGACTACAACGCGATCGAGACCATCCAGGCACTCAAGGACGATGGCATTCGCGTGCCCGACGATGTGGGCGTGGTGGGTTACGACGACGTCATGGAAGCGAGCACGTGTGATCCCCCGCTGACCACCGTGCGCGTCCCACGCCGGGAAATGGGGCGACGAGCGGCAGAACTGCTGCTGGAGTGGCCCGACGACGACGCTGTGCCCCAGGATATCGTGCTGACGCCGCAACTGGTGGTGCGCCAATCCACGCGGCGCATTCGCTGACGCATGGCCACCCACATGTGAACCGACGATGAGACTGGGCGAGCTTCAGACACCCGCGCTTGTGGTTGATCACGCGGACCTGACCTTTAATCTCAACTATCTGGCTCAGCGTCTTCCCGGGCGACGCCTGCGTCCCCATGTCAAGGCTCACAAGTGCACGGCGCTGGCGCGTCGGCAATATGAGGCGGGTCACCGCGGCTTCACCTGCGCCACGATCCGAGAAGCGCAAGCCCTGGCCTCAGCCGGTCTGGGGCAAGACCTGCTGCTGGCCAATATCGTGACCGACGCGTCACGGTTGCGGCCGTTGCGCGAGCAGGTCATCGTCGTCGTGGACAGCGACGCGTCGATCGATGTCGTCGCACCTCATGTGAAGGATGTGCTGATCGACGTGGATGTCGGGCTTCACCGCACGGGCTGCAATCCCGCCGACGCTCCACGTCTTGCCGACCGGGCTCGTTCCCGTGGTCTGACGGTTCGTGGCGTCATGGGCTACGAGGGTCACGCAGTGCATCTCGCCGACCGCTCGCAACGCCAGGCGGCATGCGACCAGAGCATGGCCATCCTTGCGGAGGTCCATCGGCTCGTGGGGGGTGATATCATTTCCGGCGGCGGCACCGGCACATGGGACTGCAACACCATTGCCACAGAAATACAGGCCGGCTCCTATGCGCTGATGGATACCAATTATGCAAGAATGAACTTGCCGTTTCGCATGGCGCTCTTCATTTCAGCACACGTGATCCACGTCCGTCAGAATCACGCTGTGGCTGACTGCGGCCTGAAGGCACTGGGTATGGACAGCGGGCCGCCGACCATCGACGATGCGACGGTGCTGAGTGTGAGTGACGAGCATGTGGCCTTCAGAACCGTCAAACCCCTGCGATTTGGCGATTTGATCCGAGTTCGGCCAGCCCACGTCGATCCCACTGTCGCCTACCACGAACGATTGCATGTGGTTGAAGGCGAGAACGTGGTCGAGACATGGCCGATTGATATGCGCGGCTGGTGAAGCCGGGCGTGGTGCAGGGAATCCCCTCGCATGAAGACGCGTTATGAAAACCCCCAGATCAGCGAAGGCCGTGCCGCGGCCATGGACATTCTCAAGCCGACAGAGGCTCAGTTGCAGCATGGATTGGACCTTCACGCCGACGCACTGGTGATTGATGCGTATGGGTTTTCCGCCGTTGCCGCGGTCGATGGCGCGGCATTGGCGCGCCTGGCGGAACGAGGCGCGGATGCGGGTCGGATCAGACGATGCGCCTCTGAGATGACCATGACGCGCATGGCCGACGATGCGACGCAGTACGCCGACTTTGCCGAGGCCTGGGACGCCAGCGGTGTCACCTGCGTGTTGCGCAACAGCGGCGAGGAAGGCAATGACATTGCACGGCTGCTGGAACGACTGGCGTGGAACACTTATGTCACCGATCGGCTGCCACAACTGATGATGCGCGCCGTTGAACCCGATCACATCAAACAGGCCAAGCAAACAGGACGCCGCTGCTTCTACCTGACGACCAATGGCGTGCCCCTGCCCGGACATTATCACAACACCATGCAAGAGCTCGGACATATCCGCATCTTCGCCCAGCTCGGCGTGCGGATGATGCACCTGACCTATAACCGACGCAACGCCATCGGCGACGGTTGCGTGGAGAAAAACGACGGCGGGCTCAGCGACTTCGGTGTTGCCGTGGTTCGTGAAATGAATCGAGCTGGAGTCATCGTCGACGGTGCGCACAGCAGCCAGTTGACCTGTCTCGACATGGCCGCTTCGAGCCACGCGCCCGTCGTGGTGAGTCACTCGACGTGCATGGAACTCAACGCCCACTGTCGCGCCAAGTGCGACGAGGTCATTCGTGCCGTGGCTCAAACCGACGGATACGTGGGCATCTGCGGCATCCCCGCCTTTCTTGGGGGCAGCGGCGACATCGCCGCATGGCTGGATCACATCGACTACGCGGTCAGGCTCGTGGGGGCTCGCCATGTCGCCATCGGCACCGACACCGCCATGCATGCCCGTGACTGTGCCGCCGAGCATGCCATGGCTCCTTCCTTACCTCCTGATTCGTCGCGATGGGAAGACTTCTGGCATCCCGATGATCCCATCTACATGCCACGATGGCATGCTCCCCATATGTCACGTTCGACGGCTTGGACCAACTTCCCGCTGCTGACCGTCGGCTTGGTCCAGCGCGGTTACTGCGATGACGACATTCGCGCCATCGTCGGCGGCAACGTGCTGCGCGTAGCCGAAGCTGTGTGGCAAAGACGTGGGTCGGTGTAGCGGCGTGATGATGCGGCTGAGCCTGCATGAGCCATCGGCGCAGATCACACATCAGCACGTTGGCCTCAGGCTGCCTTGCGAACCTCGCGCCGTGGTGCCGGGCGCCTGCTGGATCCCGCCCCTGAGTGCCCGGGCGGTCGCATCGCCCTATAGCGGTTCGTCGAGACCGATGCCCCAAGCCCGGCCCCGCCATTGGTTCTGCTTGACAGTTGGAACCGGAACTGAGTGGTGAAGCCGGCGGCGATTTGCTGCTTGGTGGTGACCAGCCCAAAAGTCGGTCAACGTCGGCATCGCCACCAAATGCCGCAACTGCGCTTGGGACCACGTCATAGTCCTCATGAACCTCGCCTGAGGGCTACATGCGTTTGCCCTGAGTCCGCGGGCTAAAAGCTTGGCAGCACAGAGTGACCCTGCTATAGTGCCGCACAGGCACCACGGCATCGGGCTGACCCCGTGCGTTGCAGGCTGCCAAGGATTGACGCGGGCGATTAGCTCAGCTGGCTAGAGCGCACGGATCACACCCGTGAGGTCGAGGGTTCGAGTCCCCCATCGC
>CAZFDT010000094.1:0-19924 GCA_964518335.1 uncultured Phycisphaeraceae bacterium | reverse complement strand
GTGCGCTGATGACGGTGTTGCAGTTCACCATCGAGCAGGTAGCCCAGGAAGTGGGAGTAGCTCCACGCTTCGGCCGCGGCACGCTGGGCGGCGCCGTCGAGGTGATCGGCGGCGACGGTCAGACCCAGGTGGTCCAGGCCTTCTCTGGCCTTGGCTTCGTAGGTCGACGAGGTGGCTGGGTTCACTGCAGCAGATTCGATGGTCATGCCAGCACCTCCTCGAACACCGCCAGCGGCGTGGTGTGGACGACCTGATCGAACCGCACGTTCCAGCGTGGCGCATCCTCGGGTGGCCTGATCTGCTGCTGGGTGATCTTCCATAGCTCGGCCAGGTGTTCCTTCTCCACCACGCACAAGCCCTTGCCCGCAGCCTCACGGTGCTCGGTGACAATCGCGTCATTGAGCCGCACGAGGATCTGCCCACCGTCGGCCACGACCTGCACCGTCTTGCCCGCGTGTTCGGGGGGCACCGAGTAGCGGCTCCCCCGGAAGTGGACCATCGATTCGTAGCTGACCACCCGCGACACCGGATCGACGAAGCGGCATGGCCGGATCGCGCTGATGGGCGTCAACGCGGCCTGGTCCTGCGCGAACAGATCAACCGGCCGCTGCTGCGTCGTGCCGTGAATACGCATGTTGGCGACCTGATCGAGCCAGTGCAGTCCGCGCGCGTTCAGATCCTCGACGCCGTCGAACTCGCGTCCGGCGAGGAAGTTGCCCTTGGCGTAGTCCACCGGCCGCTCCACCTTGCCCTTGCTCCGCGGTCGGTAGGGCCGGTGCGTCTTGGGCACAAAGCCACAGTGGTTGGCGAAGTCCAGCAACTGCTCGTTGAACCGGTCCGGCCCCACGCGCACCTGCTTCATGTTGTCGTACAGGATCGTCGCCGGCACACCGCCGAAGAACTCCAACGCCCGCTGGTGGCACTCGATGAACAGCCCCATCTTCATCGACGTGGTGAAGCGGATATACAGCATCCGGCTGAACGTCAGCACCATCAGGAACAGATAGATCGGCACCGATCGCCTTGCGCATCTGGGAACTTGCCGCAGTAGGCCCAGTCCACCTGGGCCTGCTTACCCGGCGGGGTCTCGAACCGCACCGTCAGCCGCGACTGCCGCTGCAGTTGGCCACGTAGCGTGCGCAGGTGGCGCCGCAGCGTCACCACCGACCCGGCATACCCCATCGGCCGGACCTCCTCGAGCAGCCGCACCGCCGACAGCCGGTGCGCTTCGTACCGTTGCCGGACATACTCCTTGAACGGATCGAGCTTCGAGCCCCGCTCCACCGGCTTGACCTTCAGGTCATGCTCGCCCCGCAACACCTTCCGCACCGTGTTGCGGGCGTGCCCGGTCGTTTGGGCGATGGCCCGGATCGAATACCCTTCCTGTTGCAGTTGCCGAATCTCCATGAACTGGTCCACCTTGATCATCGCGGCGCTCCCTCAGGGGTGACGCACCCCATCAGAGCAGACCGCCAGGCTGAACATCGTTCGCCCTCCCCCGCGGGGGAGGGGACGCACCACACCCTCCAGCCCAGCTGGGTCAATTCCTCGTGATCGTTAGTGGGTCATTTTGAAGTGAGCGTTCACAACAGCATTCGCGCTGCAGTGGTCATCGGCATGATGACCACCTACGAAGGTCTTCTCGACCACAATGTATTCAGCCACACGTGGATGCTCTACCCTGAATCCTGGGCGCGGTTCGGCGACTGGCCCGATATTGCCGCTTGTCGCGCCCCGTCGCCATTGGTGGTGCAGTACGACCGGGACGACGCCCTGTTCACGATGGCTGGTATGGAAGCTGCGCACGTCAAGCTAACGCAGCACTATGCGAATGTCGGCGCCTCGCGGGCGTATGTCGGCCAATTCTACGACGGGCCACACAAGTTCGACCTCGTCATGCAGGCCGATGCGTTCGCATGGATTGACGCACAATTCACCTGATGGCAGCAATGCGTCAGAACCGCACATCGTGCCACGATGCACGATAATCGATGCTTTCAGGTGGCGGATACTCGGACAGCAGACGCCGTGTAAGCTCGGCGCGATCCAGTAAGCCATACTCACCGTTGAGCAATCGAGCATGAAGCCGAAACCACAAGCTGGTTACCGACGTGTCGCCTTCGCGCAAGTTGATGACCGTGAGCGGCGAACTCAGTATCGCCCTGACACGTTCAACATCGCCAAGCATGAGGGCGCTCTCGCCTTCGAGCAGCACCACTTCTCCCCGTTCCCGTGCAGATGCAGGGAGCGTTTCGAGAATCTGCATCACGTGCTGCGGTTGGCCGGCATGCAGCCACGCACGACAAGCAGCCAGCTTCAGGGTCAACATCTGCGGCGCTAATGCATAAGCGGCTGAATATGCCCGGGCCGCCTCGTCCCAATTCCGGCGTACGGCCGCAACCTGGCCCAAATACCAGTATGCCCAAGGCGATGGCGAAAGCGCGACACTGCGGCGCAAGTCCAGCACTGCTGCGTCCAAGTCGCCGCGGTCGGCATGCATGACGCCCAGTTGCAGCCGTACCGACCAGTGATCGCCGTTGGGTTCTGCCAGCGATCGCTTCAATAGAGGCAACCAATGTGGCTGCGTCATCCAACTTGCCGGGCACTCGTGTGGAGATGACTGCGGGAACGTACCGTGGTCAAGCAGTGTGCGCCAAGGCCGCTGCTCATCAGTAAGCGACTCGTCTGGAAAAGGTGTCGCCACCTCGTTGAACGGTTGCTCGTCTGCGCGTTGACGACGGTGTCGTTCCAGTGCTCCCCAGCCGGATCCCATCTGCAGTATTCGATCGGGAGCCCGACGCGCCATGTCGTCGCTCGCTTTGAGATCCATCTCCAATTTTGAAGCGCCAATAACAGCATCGATCGAGTCCTCCACGTGAACACAAGCGTCTGGCCATGATCCATGCACGCGATCCGCTGAAGTTTCGACCAGCCCATAGGCTTCCAACCAACACCATTCAGCGCCAGCCGGCATCGGAACGCAGTGACTCTGTGTGGGAGCCAAGCCTGCCTGAATCTCCAGGTAGGGGAATCCCGGTTCTGACAGGAAGTTCTGCCAGTTGTCACCTCCCGGCGCGGAGCCCCACACAAACATCTTGCGGCCACGCAACTGTGATGTCGAAGTCTGAAACAATCCCAACCCATCTCGATCAACTGCAGCGATCCATGGATGACGACCCGGCGCAATCTTGTAGAAGAAGTCGCTGGCCTTGTCGTTACGAATGGGGTAGCTGCGGTCAACTCCATCGATGATCGGGAAACTGCGGACGTGCATGTGTCCCTGGTAGTTGTGACAGAACGCCTGGCTTGCGGGGGCGAGCACTCTACCCCATTCCGTCTGGGGAACGGCGATATTCGACCACCAGTAAACGGGCATTTCATGAGGATGCGGATTGCAGAGGCGCACCCGAACATAGAGCACGGGGGCATCGGGTGACAACCACGCATCAATCTGATACGCCATCTGACGCTGCCGCTCCCACTCGTAGAGGCGCAACACGGGCATCCCCTGATGATGTGCACGTGCGGCAAAGACGGGCGAACAGGTCAAAGGCGAATGGCCTCGCCATCCGAAGTTCCACTCGACGCCACCGCTGAACCACGCATCACGGATGGCGAGGTTGGCTGGCTGAAACACGGGATTGGTGTAAAGCAGCTCACGTCCGCTGGGCTTGTGCGACAGTGACCATAGCCGCCCGCCAAGTTCGGGCAGAAAGACAGCGCGCAGGACGTCATTTTCGAGCACTAAAGTACGGAAAGAACGCGGCTGACGAACGCGATCGTAATCGCTCTGCATCCAGTAGGGGAGTACCGCTTCCACCTGACCGTAGCCAAAGTACCTGCGATCGTCCTCGTCCATGGAGTTGTCAGCCTCGACGGGCGACGTGGGCCCGACCAGCGGAACCAGCGGACTGGCTGGCCCCAGTCGGGCTGCGGGCATGACAATGGTCTGGGCCTGAAGTGTGGCCATGCTGACCGTCTGAGTGCGGGCCGGGGTTGCCATCATACGGCCACTATAGAACTCCGCGCAGACATCCACACATGCGCCCAATCGAGAACACATGGATAAATCCGGCCAGCATCAACACACATGCCCCAACACGCGATCCGCGGCGGCGGCAAGATCATCGACAACCGGAACGCCAGGGAAACCAGCATACACCTCGGTCTGGGCATTGATGCCATTGCCCGTGCGCACGAGCATTGGGCGCACCCCGGCCGCGACGGCGGCTTCTACATCCACGAGATTGTCACCCACCATCCACGCGCCCTGCAGCTCGAGATTCAACTGCTCCACGGCTTCATGCAACATCACCGATGATGGCTTGGCGCGTGACGCATCGACATAACGCGGCAGTACCGCTCTGGCCCCAGCTCCGGTAGCGGCGTAGATCGCATCCACACAAGCACCAGCTTCCTCCGCGAGCAAGCGACACATGCGATCGTTGGCGGCATCCATCATGGACTCGGGATATAGGCCCCATCCCACCGAAGTCTGATTGCTGATCACAACCACCGCAAGCCCGGCGTCATTGAACCGACGGATTGCCGCAGCTGCGCCGGGGTTGAGCTGCAGGCATCGCGGCTGCATTAAGAACGATGGCGAATGCGTGATGACACCGTCACGATCGAGGAAAACCACGCCTTGCCTCACGATCGCGCTGTGCTCAAGCTCGTGTTCGTGAGTTGTGACCTTGTTGTCGGTCATGACATACGTTCGCCAGCGGAACGGGGCGTCGGAGAACGCCGGAGCGGTGGCGAACCAGGTATTGCCACGCTGGATCGTCTCGTGTCCCGCGTGATAGTGACCGCTCAGGCACAGCCGCAGATGCGGCGAGCGCGCCATGGCGTCGGCGAGAAACTCACTTTCTGCGTAATTGTGTGGATATCCCTCGCTCAGGTTCGGGACCATCACGTAGTGTTGCAGATGAACCTGGGGTCGGTCATCGCAAGCGTTCAGTTCCGCCTCCCATCGCTCGCGCTCGGGGATGAAGCGTCGTGGCACATGGCATTCGTGCTCGCGATCGCCAAAGCGTGCGATTCGACAACCGGCTACTTCAATCACATGCTCGCTGGGATCGAAGACCTGCCAAAGCAGGCTTTCGTTATCGTGATTGCCGGGCAGCACGAGATAGCGAAGCCCTGAAGTATCGAGCAGCTGACGACACAGCCGGTAATCATCCAGTGCCCATGCTCGCCAGGACTCGGCGTTGTCGCAGTCAAATCCGGGCACGGGATGCGTCAGCCACTGCGGTACGTCCACCAGGTCCCCGGTCACGGCCAGTAGATCCACGTCCATCGCAGCCGTTCGATGCAACGCCTCCCGCAACAGTTGGGGCATGCAGCGTGAGCGACGACGACACACCGCCGCGGTGCCAGGCAGATGGTGGCGCAGGTGCAGGTCCGTAAGCTGTGCGATGCGCATGGTGGCAATGTAGCTCCAACGCAGGTGATGCGCACCCGTCCCAAAACTGGGTATCCATGGAATTTTCCCGGTCCGTCGGTAGAGGCACTGGCGGCGATTGGCGGCGGCGATACATTCGTGCGACCATGCGCATCCTTGCCCACCGGGGCGCGTCGGGTTACGCGCCGGAAAACACCATTGCATCGTTCGATCTGGCGTGCCGGATGGGAGCCGCCGTCCTTGAAACCGACGTGAGGCTGACGCGAGACGGCGTGGCGGTCCTCATTCACGACGATCGCGTGGACCGCACGACCAACGGGGTCGGTACCGTGGCGCACCTGGACTGGGACAAGATCGCCGCGCTCGATGCCGGCGCATGGCACAGCCCGGAATTCGCCGGCCAGCGCGTGCCGCGTCTTGAAGACTTCCTTACACGCTATCTTGCGAAGGTCAGCGTGTGCCTGGAAATCAAATGTGTTGAGGTCGTTGGCCCTGTCGTTGAGGCACTGCATGCCTTCAGCAGCCCGCTGAGATGGGTGGAGTTCACGTCGTTTGACTGGGACAACCTTGCGGCAGTGCGCTGCGCGATGCCGGAGGCGACGGTGGGCCTGCTTGTGCGGAGCGATGATGCCCACATCGGGTCGATTCTGCGGGCCGCGCACGCCGGAATGGCCATGATCTGCCCGCCCGTGGGCAGGATCACGCCGGCGTTGGTGGCTGAAGCGCATGCGGTGGGCCTGAGCGTTCGCGCGTGGGGGGTCCGGACACGGGAAGACCTGGCCCACCTGCTGGCCTGCGGCGCCGATGGCACGACGCTCAACTGGCCCGACTGGCATCCATCACATCCTCGACCTGTGACAGTGGCCCCAGCGAACCACGATTCGTCGTCACGGTTGCTCGCCTAGACGCGGATACTCATTCCGTCGTAAGCCACTTCGATGCCGTGGGGCATTAATGCCTGCACGAGTTCCTCGTGAAGCAGGCCGCCGTTGTGTGAAAAGTGCGTGGCGATGAGCCGGGTGTGAGGTGTTACGGCGCCTCGCCTCCGCAGTTCGTCAACCATCTGCAGAATGGCTTCGATGCTCATATGGTGCTGGCTCTTGTGAGGCTTGCCGCCGTGCGTACAGTCAAAGAGCGCGACGTTGAGCGTGACGCCATCGCCCAAGGCGTCGAGCGTCGCCTGTGGGTAGAGCCCCGAGTCGTGGCCATACAGAATCGTCTTGCCCGAACGGGTGATGCGCAGCATGAGCGACTCGGGCGCATGTGCGGCAGGCAAGGGCAGCACGATGTCGCCCATCGGCGTGGTGACGGGAACCAATGGTTGCAGCAGTCGCAAGTCCAGTCGCCATTTGCCCGGATCGGGAAAGACGCGGCAGATTTCGGTCAGGACACGCTGGTTGCCAAAGATAACGATGGGTTCGTCACCGCGCGTTGTGGTGTACGGCGGCGATGCGCGCTTGAGATCCACGGCGTACAGGTGGTCGGGGTGATCATGTGTGAACAGTATCGTCCGCACCTTCGCAAGTGAGCGACGTACTCGCTGCATGTGATCGACAGTGGCTGGGCCATGGTCGATTTTGAGGTCGTCGTCAATGAGCGCGCCGGAGTGCGATCGGATATTGGGGCCCCCGCGCCGCCGCGCTTCCACACATACCTCGCAGTCGCAGTAGGCGGCTGGCCAGCCGTCGGCGGCAGCAGTGCCCAGCAGAAGAAGCTCGATGGTTGCTCTCATGTGAAAACCCACGGCGCCCCATTGGGCTATCCACAATCCATGTCCGTGATCGACCGGGCGTCCAGATGCCCAACGTCGAACACACATCCATAACGAAACTGTGAACCGTCGATCGTGACACGATAGACCAGGTGAGTCACTGCGCCGTTGGGGCAGTTGAACTCCTTCGGCACAAGATTGCCCGGCGCCGCAGGCAGGCGACCGTCGGCAAGCATCATGGCCACGGCATTGCACGCACCTCCATGTGTCACCACGGCCACACACCGACTCCCGACATCATCGCACACCAGCTTGCTCAGCGCCGCGTGAATGCCGGCGTGATAGTCATCTCGCGTCTGCGCTCCCGGCGGTGCGTCGTCAGGTCTTAGGTTGCACTGCCGACGAATCTCGTCACGTTCCTGCGGCCCCTTGCCCTCGAGCACCCCGTAGCATCGCTCCCGCCAAGCGGGGTCGTACCTGACTTCCAGCCCCAGCCTCGCCGCCAGCGGAGCCGCCGTCTCCATCGCACGCGGCAGGTCCGAACTGATGATCATCTCAATGCGAGGGACAAACGTCGCCAGCCTCGCCGCCAGCAGCTCGGCTTGCCGTCGCCCTAACTCGTTCAGAGACGTAGGCTGGTGACCTTGCGTGATTCTGTGCTTGTTAGCGTCGGTCTGGCCGTGACGCAGCAGCAGAATGTGCCGCGCATCTTTGTCGAGCGCGACACCTTCTCCGCATCGCAACCGGTTGGCCGGATTAGTCGCCATCAGGTTCAAGGCTGCGAATTCTGGGCCATGGACCAGCACCTGTCAACGGTTAGGAGGCGGGTTTTTATGGACAATTCCGAGGCCGCGGCGCATCAAGGCCATAGGCACATCCATGCTCTCGCGTCGATGGGCTCGATGCTGCTGCTCGCAGTAATCAGGACCACCCTCAACGCTTGAATCTCGGTCAGTACACGCCGTATCAGGCTCGCCGTGGTCCATGCGGCCCGCGCGCCAAGGGAGTTGATGCGCGAGGTGCGATCAGTAGGGAAACACGTGATACGTCGGCGGAGTCACGCCTGTCGCGGCGTAGTGGACCGCGCCGACAATACTCCAGATCAGTGAGGCGAGGATGTCGCCGAAGATGACGCCGATGGCGACAGGCAATACGAGGTGAAATCCACGGCTGCCACTGATGCGCAATACGGCGGCTTTGACCAGCCACCCAAGCAGAAATGAGAAGCTGAATACAAACATGGGCCACGTTCCCCAGACCAGGAACGCCACGGGATGCAGCGGCCACCATGGCAGTCGCAACCGGGCCGCAGCGGTTGTCATCACAAGCACGAATCCCAGCGAAGCCCAACCCACTGCGTCGGGTGCAATCTGGATCAACGCCAGCCGATCAGTGCCCGATGCCGTCACCGCTCGATCGAATGACTGTTCGGACCTGGCGTTGCTGATCGACTTGGCAAGCTCGTGGAAGGGCAACGTGGGAAGACGGATCGTCGCATGCTGGTCTGCTGCACTAAGCCCACGCCTATGCTGCAGGTTCAGCACAACGACGCCGGCAACGAGCAACGAGACGACGATCATCGCAGCCATCCAAGGTGCGACGCGACCGGCTTCGTTTGGACCGGCGATCTCGCTGATGCGCAGACCGTTGGTCAGGAAGGGCATCAAAGCCTCGCGCGATTCACCCACGATGATGATCGTCCCTAGCGCCATGGCAATGTAGCCCGTCGGCCCCATGGCTTCGAAGCCGATCAGGGCCGTCACCACGCCCACCGGAAGCCACGCGGGTTTGACCAGGAATAAGCCGGTCTCCGCGCTGATGCGTGACATGACCAGCCACAACAGCATGATCAGCCCGACCAGTGCCATGCCCAGCGGGATGGGCAGGCCCCCAGCATACAGAACGCCTACGGCACCGGCCAAAGCCAGGATCATGAACCAAGCGACGCACGGCGCATATGCCGGCGTCACATCGTCACGCTTGAAGCCGATCATGCTCGCGGCCACATTAAAGTAGTAGCGACGCCCAACAAACACGATGATGCAGAACATCGCCAGGAACGAGCCGAAACCCATCATGTTGACTTTGCTGCCACCCAGGTAGTCGCGCTCAATCGGAATACTTCGTGCCAGTAACGCGCCGCCAAGGATCATGAGCATCAGGTGCGCGATCCCGAGGCTGAACGACGTGGCCGTGCTCAGGAAGAATGCGAAAGCGATGACCGCGGGATAGATACGCGGCGTGAAATAGGCCTGACTTCCAAACACGCGGCTCATGTTGGGAAATAGCTGCTGCATAGCGCTCAGGTCGAGCGTGAGGGAGATACTCGGCACTTGCGGAAACCAGACATTCAAGCCGTTGATCACATGAACGCCCACGACTACTGCAACCGCGCACCAGAACCCACGATGCCGCGCGATCGTTGGCCATGCCCGACCGGGTTCGGTGCGACTGATCTCCTGAACGAAACGGACGATGGGATACGGCAAGAGTTCGCGGCGCGACCACTGGGGATGCACAATCATCGCCAGACACAATGCAGCAATCCCCAAGCACAGTGCCAATCCGCCCCAGAGCCATAACGTCGGCCACCACAGTCGCCATGGCACGTGACCCCCGCCCGATTCCATTGGCTTGCCTGTCAGTCCCCAGAGCATGTCATGCACCGCCGTGTCCGAACGCCCCCCCTGAAAAAGCATCCCTTCACCACGCGGCAGAGGCACAATATGGTCGGGCATGACATACGCCAGAATCTGCCTGTTCAATCGCACCTGGTCGAAGGTGCCGAGTTGTCCCGTCACTGCGACGTCCAGTTGAAGTTGCAGGTCATGCGGCAATATCACATCCGTATCGGCCACCGCTTTCAACAACGTGGCATCAATCAACATCCGGTTCAGGGCTGAGGTCAAGCTGCGCAGTGCCGGCCGAGACGGCTGCTCCGATTCGGCCACCTCCCGTACTACTTCCTGCTCGGGCGGCAACAACCTCTGCCACAGAATGCCCGCAAGCGTATCTGGTTGATCGGCCGAATCGAGCAGAGTACGCGCCAACACTGCTGGTCGTCGCACGTGTTCGGGAACCAGAGCGCCTGCGCCACCAGGCACGTGGGACATGACTTGGGCGCTGATCCAGTTTGGCTGCGTTTTCACCCAATGGGCGGGCAAGGCGACAACGGCGGCGAACCCACGGTAGAAGCTGTTGCCCGGCCATCCACAGGCCGACAGCGCGATCGCAATAGCCACCGCCACGTCGCCCGTGCTGAGTCCTGTCCCACAGCGGCGCAGGCGGAACACGGGGTTGACCGCAAGCAGGAGCAGCGCTGCCACGCCGAATACAAGCACCGGAAGATGATGGCCGATCAGCATTGACTGGCGAATCACCGCGTCATTGAAATAAGTTGCGCTGGCGACGAATAAGCCCAGACCCACGCCGATCGTGATACCACGTATGGACATACGAGCCCATCATCCCGCAGGCCGCGGCGCCTGCCAAGTCATCACAACAGGAATCTGCAAGCAGTCCGCGCCGAATGCTCATCGGGTCACCGTGACGCCATCTGGTCAGTGGCGACGAAACTTGAAGCAGTACAGCGCGTTGGCGGCGATAGCGTGGGTGAAGGAAGATTCACTGGTGCTGACAATCTCTGTGGCGCTTCCCTTGCGATCGTTGTCCGGCGCCCACCATGTCACTTCAATGGGGCCGCTGATCTTGAGGGTGGCGTCGAGTCTAACCACGACATCACTCACCACATCATCGGCACGACTCAGTAGCCATACAGTGACGATATCGTCTTTGGCAAATGCCGCAGTCGCAGTCAATTCATCGGGAACATTCGTGTGGAGATAGTGGCCTCCAGTGGAAGTATTGACCAGATGGCGGAAGATGAAATACGTTCGCATGACTTCGAGTCGTCCATCGATATTGCGGAACATCTTGTGTTCCTTACGTTCATTGCCCAGCGACAGCCAGTCGTTGATGCCGCCGAAACCAGCACGGATGTGATGCCACAGGATTTCAGTATTGGCCGCCGCCTGGGCGTCCGGGCCTTGGAAGCCGTGCAGTTCCGTGTTCCAGACAGGCTTGTTAATGCTGGCCGCAAGCTGGGCAAACTGCTCTGCCGAGCCGCGGTTCTTCGTGTTGTGTGACGCGGCGATGTCAAAGAACGAGGTGTTGTCGGCGGCGATCGCATCCTCCAGCCATCGCGTGCCCGATTGCCAATCGTAGCTTGATGGCCCAACCACCAGCGGCATCTCGTCGCCCAACTGATCACGCATACGCTGGATCATCTTGCTCAATTCAGCCGGACGGAAGTAGCGATCGTTCTCGTTTTTCGTATCGACGTAGCTGATCTTGAAGCCCTTGCTGTTCAGAAATCGTATGTGACGAACCATGTAATCAGCTGCCTTATCCCATTTAAACTCGACGAATTTGCGATTGGCTTGATCGAAAGGATTCTCAAAGATCGCGATCCAGAGCGGAAAGCAGATATATGGAGCGTTGGCTACTTCGGGACTGTCTGCCGCGTATCGCCCACGAATGGCCTCGTGAAATGGGCGTGGGATCGCGAAAAACCGAATGTCGGGGTTGGCTGCCTTCAGCGCCGCCATGCATTCAAGTTGTCGGTCGTACGCGCTCCAGTTGAACTCGCCTTCGTTGTATTCAGCAGCCCCATCGATCGCCACACGGATGTAGCTCACGTGGCAGTCCTTCACGGCCAACTCCGCAAGCCGAGTCAGCTCGTCCTGCGTCAGACCCCAGTGCCACAACCGCTCGAAATCCATGCCGTAGATCATCTGCTGGCGCTTGGCGCCGGCCACGGTGACTTCGACTTGAGCGAGGGTGGATACCGACATGATCAGACACACGCACATCGCTGCGGTGACAGCAAATTGACGGTCGCGCATAGCAGCCGCATCCTTACTTGGGGTGAACGAACAACACCGAACAAAATGGGCATAATGCACACGCTCCGCGCAGCCTATCAACCCGGCTGACCTGCGGACAGACGGTATCAAGCCAATGCCTCACTGTCCCTGGAACTTCAGAACCATCTCGTCGAAACGTGCCCACGTACTCTGCGGTGCGGTGCCGGCGAGAAAGTCGGCATAGGCCTCCGGGCTTCCAAAAGACCGGCACGATCCGTCCACGAACGCAATATTAATCACCTGCTTCTGGTGCAGAAATAAAGCGTTAGTCAGCAGCAGATCCATGGAGAGCACCTGCAGAGCGCGGGGGAGCGTGCGGTCTTGATAGGCGGCTGTATTCCAGTTGACCGACGCGATTTCCGGCCGATCCACTTTCCAGATGCGGAAGGGGTTGGTCATGTACCCGGATCGGCAGCGGTTGTTCGAGTCGTTCGCGTGCGTGCGCCAGTCCTCGGAACCGCCGCCGATGACGCCATAGTGCGGCTCGTAGGCGTAACTGTCGGGGCGCTCGATGCTGTCGTAGAAGAACTTGGCCACGTTGATGTACCCGTCGCGGTACACCCGGCCCCAGCCCGCCAGGCGCGATCCAATGACGCTGGCAGGGCTTTTAACGTAGAGCGGGCTGGCGCTGCCGCCCTGAATCACCCACGTCGCGCGATCGCCTGGAACAGCCCAAACGGAATTGAAGTATGGGAACTTGCCCTTGTTGTCATCCGCATAGAGCAGACCGCCCAACGCCAGTTGCCGCTGATTCGACGCACAAATCGTGGTCCTGGCCGCCTCACGCGCACTGGCCAACGCCGGCAGCAACAAAGCGATCAGCAGCGCGATGATCGAGATCACCACGAGCAGTTCGATCAGGGTGAACGCTCGTGATGAACCCGTTCCTATTGACGCGATGCGGTGTTCATCATGGATACCCGCATCCCGCCGAGTCTCCGAATCGGCTCGGTAGTTCCATTCGCTGAGGCTCGTCATGGCCAACTCCTTAAATGCCCTCGACCGATGTGAGACAGGTATCGAACCCGATCCGTACCCCCCAAGCGGTACAGAACCGCACCAAGAAACAACGTCTCCACCTCATCGCTACTACTAATACGCTCCACCACCCGGCATGTCCAGCATATTACCGGTCAGAGTCTGCAACAAATGAGTCAGCAGATTCTCCAGGCGATCGTGACGACCTCTAATGAATGGGCATCATGAAAGGCGTGGTTCAAGCCGCACGACGTGACCGTTTCGGATCAAACAATAACCGAGAATGCTGTGGTTCCAGGACATGGCACAGGATAGATTCACGAGTGTCGTCTCGGATGTAGCTCGTTCTTCACGTCGGAACATCGAAAACCCCGTTCACGGAACCTTGCATCACCGCAAGAGGAGGACTCAGATGGCTCGATCTCATGTCACGGTCATGGCTCTGCTTGGCACCCTGACGCTGCCAGTGGCAATGGAAACCGATGCAGCAGCAGCGACACTTGCCGAGTGGTCATTCGGTACCGATGCGGCGCAGACATTCAATGCCACTACGGTTGCAGCGGGGTTGTCCGCCTCGGCGGTCACACACAACACCCAGACTGACGCCACGAAGTTCCTGACGTTGACTGGCACGGCAACCAACGGCACCACTGGCGTCGCGGCAAGCCCGGTGCTGAAGGTCTCGGGAAAGCACGTCTTTGCCAACCTCGTCGCGGGAACAACGGTGGACGACATCGACGCGGGCACGACGGTGGACTATTGGAGTGTAGAGCTTTCGTCCGGCACGCCATTTGACGTCGATGACTTGAGTTTTGACTATGCTGAAGTGTCCGCCAATCGCGGGTGGAAAGTGTCATACAGCACCGATGGGTGGAGCACTCACACGGACCTGGGCACGAAGTGGACCGGTTCCTGGAGCTCCGGCGTCCTTTTCGAGAAGTACACTTTCAGCATCAACGAGAGCGGTATTACGGAACTGGAAGTGCGTTGGTTCACGGCGACCAACAATGTCTCGCACCTTGATTCGGGTAGTCGAGAGGTTCGGTTCGACAATATCAGCCTGACCGGCACCGCGATCCCCGAGCCCGCATCCATCGCACTGCTTGGAACTGGATGCGTTCTTGCGCTCCGTCGCCGTCGGTCGCTGCTGGCGATGTGATCGCCGGGTGCGTGTGCCTTTGTCATAAGGAGTTACCCGAACATGACGTTGACGATGATTTACCGTCTGCTGCTGACCTTGATTGTGATCGGCCTGGGTTGCTCGGCGGTCCACGCTCAGCCCGCCGAGAACCCGGGCGAGGAGAAAAAGCCCGACGACGCCCGGGCGCAGATTCAGGACGTGCCCGGCCTTCCGCGCGTCCTGCTCATCGGCGACTCGATCTCACTGGGCTACACCCTCGACGTTCGACGGTTGCTGCAGGGCAAGGTCAACGTTCACCGGCCGCCGGCGAACTGCGGCAGCACCCGCACGGGACTCAAGCACCTGGACACATGGCTGGGTCACAGCCATTGGGATGTGATCCACTTTAACTGGGGCCTGTGGGACATCAATCGCCACGTGGATGGCAAGCGAAATGCCGATGGCGAGATTGCCATTCAGGAGGACGAATATGCAAAGAACCTCGAAGAACTCGTCCTGAAGCTCAAGTCCACTAACGCGACGCTCATCTGGGCATCCACGACGTATGTGCAGGGAGGCTTTGGACGTCGGCAGGGCGACGATGTTCGCTACAACGAGATCGCCAAGTCCATCATGGATAAATACGGCGTGAGGATCAACGACCTGCATGCCTTGTCGGCGACCTTTCCGCACTTTGGCACGTCCGCCGATGGACCTGAAATGTTCAAAAGCAAGGGGAACGTGCATTTCACTGCCGAGGGCTCCGCGAAGCTGGCCGAACAGGTTGCTGCGAGCATCGAGCAGGGGCTGACAGTCAAGGCGTCGAGGGCGTCACGTGAAGAGTGAGGCTGATTCCATCGCGGGTACGTCGCAGTTAGTGCAATCCTTGTCCGGCGAATGGGCAAGCGGCGATGCCGGGACAGCAGTGGCCGAAGTGGAGTGGCTGCACGCCGGTCCGGCGCCGTCTGCGGCCGGGACAGACCCCCGCGACGGCACGGACGTGATGTGGACTTCGCGCGTACTTGTGCCGCCTGTTCATGGCTATGATGGTAGCGAGACGAAGTTCGCCGCCGATCCGTTGTGCCGTGTGCAGGGGAGCAATGGCGACGGCAGATTCAGGATGTCGATGCGTCGCACGCGTGCCCGCCCAGCCCTACGCCGCTTTCCGCATGTGGGAGTTCTGATCGAGACTTCGCTGGCCGCCGGTCGCGACATGCTCGCGGGTATAGCTGAGTACGTTCGCCGGCACGAACAGTGGATCGTGTACATGTACGCGCACGATATCCACCAGCCGCCGCCGCTGTGGTTTCGACAGTGGCGTTGCGACGGCATCATCGTGCGGCTGCACGACGCGCGAGTGGCCGAAGCCGTGCTCGACCGCAATCGTCCGGTTGTCGATGTGCTGGGCGTGTACGACCGCGGGCTTTACCCTCTCGTTCACACTGACAATGTGGCCATCGGCGAAATGGCGGCCGATCACTTTCACCAGCGCGGGTTTGTCAACTACGGCTTCTTCGGCCTCAAGGATGAGTACTGGTCTCTGGAGCGGCGCGATGCGTTCGTGGCGCGGGTGGCCGAGAACGGCCACACCTGCTCCTGCCTAACCTGGACCAATCATTACGAGCGCCGCAGCCCCATCCCCGCACGCCTGACGCTGATTACCGACTGGCTCAAGCAGCTGCGACTCCCAACGGCCATTTTCGTCAGCAACGATTCACGAGCCATGATCCTTCGCGACGCGGCGATCAGCGCTGGCTACGTTGTCGGGCGCGATCTGGCGATATTGGGAGTGGGCAACGATCGGGCGTTCTGCGAGATGCCCGCCCCTTCGTTGTCGAGCGTGGACGCCGATCACAAGCGTGTCGGGTATGAGGCCGCGGCCGTACTGGACAAGATGATGAAGGGTGAGGCGGCTCCCAGCGACCCTGTGCTCGTGCCGCCACGCGAAGTGGTGGTGCGCGAGTCCACGGACTTCCTGGCTGTGCCTGACGAAGGCCTGCGCCTGGCTGTGAATTTCATCCGCATGCGCGCGGTGGAAAGCATCGGCGTGGATGACGTCGCCGATGCCTGTCACATGTCTCGCTCGGTTCTGCAACGACGCTTCAAAGAACACCTGGGACAGACGGTTCATGACGTGATCCTGCAGGAGAAGACGCGTCATGCCATCCGCCTGATTCGCGAAACCACCGATTCCATCGAGAATATCGCCCGTGCCGCGGGCTTTCACTATGTCCAGTCAATGAATAAGGCGCTGCGGCGCATGTACGGGCGCTCGGCAGGTGACTATCGCCAGTCCTGAGGATTCGGGCGGAGTGACTTGTCGGCTGATTGACCGAAACGAATCATATGTCGGATGAAAAGGCTGTAGTCGTCGCCGCATGGAAATGTAATATCGGTCGGGCGAAAGTCGTCTGATCGTCCGGCTGCAGTGAACCACAACCTCTAACTGGATCGTGCCTCCCATGAAGAATCACCGCGGCATACTTTCATCTTGTCTCGTTGGCGTCGTGCTGGCGCCGGTCGTCGCTATGGCTCAAGCCCCGGTCGAGAAGGTGGACGCCAAACCCTATCGCGACGCGGTGCAGAAGTTTGCCGACGCCGTGCTCGAACACGGTC
The DNA here is from genome assembly GCA_964518335.1 of uncultured Phycisphaeraceae bacterium. Classification (GTDB taxonomy): domain Bacteria; phylum Planctomycetota; class Phycisphaerae; order Phycisphaerales; family Phycisphaeraceae; genus CAZFDT01. The sequence continues at coordinate 3,170 of CAZFDT010000094.1, read as the reverse complement.
GAGATCACTACGGCGAGGTGCATACGCCGCTATTCGCCGACGGTTTGCACGCGCAGACGCTTGAGCCGGTCATCTGGCTCTGGGCGGACGGCGACCAATGGATCTTGTGCAACTTCGCCAACCAGCAGGCACTGATGCGCTTGCTCGACGGCCTGACGGGCCTGACCGGTGACAGCCGCTACCGTCAGGCTGCTGAAGAGGCCACGGCCTACATCCTCGCCAACGCGCAGTCGCCCAGCGGGTTGCTCTACTGGGGCGGTCACTCAGCGTGGGACTTGGGCAAGGACCGACCGGTGGGCACATTCACCGGCCGCGAGGACGCACGCGGACAGATCCGCATGAACCACGAGCTCAAGGCCAACCAGCCCTACTACGACTTGCTCTGGCGTGTCAATCCCGATGCAACACGCAAACTGCTTGGAGCAATCTGGCAGGCCCACATCACCAACTGGGCCACGCTCGACTTCAATCGTCACGGCAAGACGTGGATCAGTCATAAGCCGCCGGCCTGGGACAGCCCCTTCGACGCCGACAGTCCCGTGCCGTTCACGACCGACAGCAAAAATCGCTCATTTGCGGGCGTCATTCCGCCGTTCCTCAGCGCCTCGACGGCGCTGGTCCGACTCGATGACCATCACGACGCGCTGGTCTGGAGCGAACGGATGGCGCAGCAATGGCAGCGTAGCCGCCATCCCACGACCGGGCTAAGCGGCGGACAGTTGAGTTGGAGCACCGTCGATGACCGCGCCATCAACGCCTTGGGGCATGTCCACCCACAGATCAACGAAACTAACATCGTCGCCAGCTACCATGCGTCAGGGCGGTATCACCGACTGCCGCTGGCGCAAATGCAGTTTGGCGAGGAGCTCATCGCCAAGGGCGGCGAATCGGCACGCGTTGGGCAGGCTTTCATCGCGTGGGCCTCCGACGATCTGAAAGCCTACGTCCAGGTTTACGACAAGAGCCGAGGCCTGTTCATTCCGCAGATGACTGACGGAACGCCTCTGGACATCTCGACGCTCAAGCCCGGCTACTACATACCTGAAGATTTTCTGCCTTGGCGGCCTGACGGCAACCTGTTCTGGGGATACGCCAAGGCCTATCGACTTACCGGCGAACAGACTCACTGGGATATGCTCCGGCAGATGGGCAACCAGTTGAGCTTGGGCGACCTCGGCCAGCCCGATGGCGTGCAGCGAAACCTCGCAGTCGCCAACGCCCAGTCGATGAACCCGTGGGTCATCTACGGCCTGCTCGAACTTCACCAGGCCACTGGTGATGCCCGCTTCCTTCAACTCGCCGCCCGCGTGGGCGACAACATCATTGCCATTCAGACGACCACCGGACTCTTTCCCAGGCCCGCGGCACCGCCCCAGGAAGAGGGCGTCATGATTGGCCACTCCGAGATCCCCGGTCTCAATCGACCCGCCCGTGTCCATGCTCGCACCGGCGATGAAATGCCCCTCGCCCTGCTGCACTTGGCCGCCGCCATCGACGGCAAACGCAACCTGCTTCCCAAGGCCCTGCCCGACGAGCAGTACTTCCATTGTCCCTACCGCGGCCCGCTTGAACCGTACCAGAAGAAGCGTGCGGATAACCGCACCTACGACTGGCTTGTGTTCTACGGCGAGGACCTCAACTGATCCCAAGCCATGTCCGCAGCCACTTCCCAGACTCGTCATGGCCCCCATCAGCCCAACGTGCTGTTCATCCTCGTCGATGACCTGGGCTGGATGGACCTGTCCTGCCAGGGCAGTCGTTACTACGAAACGCCCAATATCGACCGCATCGCTCACGAAGGCATGCGCTTCACGAACGCATATGCGGCCTGTCCGGTATGTTCGCCCACACGGGCGAGCATCATGTCGGGCAAGTATCCAGCGCGCGTGGGCGTCACGCAGTTCATCGGCGGCCGCGGCCGCGGTCGTCTGTTGGAAGTCCCTTACATCGATCACCTGCCCAGCGGCGAACATTCACTTGCATCGGCGCTGCGCGACGGCGGATACCAGACTTGGCACATCGGCAAATGGCACCTCGGCGCGCAGCCGTACTGGCCCGAGCGTCATGGCTTTGACGTCAACGTGGGCGGGTGCGATTTCGGGGCGCCGGGTCCGACAGGGTATTTCTCACCGTGGGCCATTCCCAATTTGCAGCATCTCGATCTGCCATCGGGCGTTTTTCTCGACGATTATCTCACCGATCGCGCCGTGTCGCTCATCAACGACCGTGATGCGGGCCGGCCGTTCTTCCTGAACATGTGGTACTACCTCGTCCACACGCCGATTCAGGCCAAACCCGACCTGGTACGCAAGTATCAGCGCAAAGCCAAAGCCATGGGTCTGGACCGTGAGCCCGCCCTCGTCGAAGGTGATTACCACCCCGTGCAACACAAAGCGCACGTGCGCATCCAGCGCCGCATCGTTCAGTCCGATCCGGTTTACGCCGCGATGATCGAGATTCTGGATGACAACGTCGGCAAGCTGATGCAAGCGCTAACCAGGCAAGGGATACTCGATCAGACCCTGGTCATCTTCACCTCTGATAACGGAGGCCTTTCGACCAGTGAAGGCTCGCCCACGTGCAATGCCCCGCTTTCTGAGGGCAAGGGCTGGATGTATGAAGGCGGGACCCGCGACGCGCTGCTGATGCGATGGCCCGATGTGATTTCACCCCATTCCGTGTGCGATGTGCCAGTAACCAGTCCCGACTTTTATCCCACGCTGCTTCGCGCTGCGGGGCTGGACTTGCTGCCTCACCAGCACACTGACGGCGAGGACATGATGCCGCTGCTGCGCGGAGGGATGCACCTGCATCGTGATGCCATATTCTGGCACTATCCGCACTATCCCAATCAAGGTGGCACGCCGTGCTCGGCCATCCGCATGGGCGACTGGAAGTTGATCGAGTTCCTCGAGGACGGCCATTGCGAGTTGTATAACCTCCGCGACGACATCGGGGAGCAGCACGATCTGGCCGATGTCGAGCAGACGCGCACTGCGGCCATGCAGCAGCGCCTGGCTTCGTGGCGAAGTGAGGTCGAGGCGAAGATGCCCTCGCCGAATCCGCATTATGTGCCGTCATGTCATGCCCTGGCCAGTCCGCTCGTGTAGCGTCTTTAGAGCACCTAAAAGAACTTGCAGTTTGCGTTTGAGTCTTGCCGATGATCCCTA
>CAZFDT010000093.1:12083-20033 GCA_964518335.1 uncultured Phycisphaeraceae bacterium | reverse complement strand
CGGCGTAGTCCTTGTAGTTGAAGCAGACGTGCCGATCGTCCATCTGCACCAGGCGGGCGCAGCAGATCGAGGCATCGGCACCGCTTCCGATCCGGCAGCGCGATCCCTGCAACGCCAGCATCCAGATCACCCGCCGACCCTGCCGTGGCGACCCGCGGCTGCCCATCATCGACATCGCCGTACAACTTCGGCGCGCTGCGTAACCCGGCTCCTTTCCACCTATTCACTTGTCAAAGATCGCTGCAGTTGTCTTACGCGCCCAACCCGCGATTCATCGGCAGCCCACCGCCTTGATTGCCATACGAACACCGAACAAGACATAGTGACAAGCTGCTGGGCCGCTACAACCTCGATCATCCCCAGACCATGCGCGGGGCCATAGAGGAACTGTGCGCCGTACCCGCGGTCATCGAAGAAACGCCGATACTTCCTGGCCACCTCGGATGTGACCACGCCCGAACGCATCCACTGGATCGTCTGGTTGTGAGCCTTCAGGCGAAGGCCACAAGCTCGCGCTGACGCGGCGTCATCGGCCCGAGACACACCGGCACGCCAACGCCTGACGAATAGCCTGACACCCGCGCTGACAGGTTCAACTGCAGCATGTCGCCACGCTGGAGCTTGCGGTGCGTCGGTCGGCTGATCGCGTGCCGGGAGGATCGGCACGCCGGCGGTCTCGAAGATCGGCCAGTAATCGGTGACGTAGCGCACGTTGGCAAAGTCGGCCTCGTTGCTGTTGACCAGCAGCGAGTCAAATCCCCGCTTGCGCACCATGGCCTGGGCGCGATTGAGTCGCGCCTTTAACCCCTGCTGACCGATCGTGGGGTGTTTGGGGGGTGCGATGGTGTTCATGAGAGTTCCAGAGTCTGCCTGAAGGCTGTACGAAGGGGAAGCTCACGAAGAATCGGTGGCGAAGCTCATTGCTGGAGGTCCCATGCTCATTCATGTCCTCGAGAGGGAGAACCATGGGGGGCGTGGAAACCGGAGGCCGTCCGCGCACCTTCCCCAGACCGCATCGCTCATGAGTAATTTCAATAATTTTAGTGAAATATCAATTTCTGTCAATCCGGGGCATACGCGAGGCGAGCCACTCTTGGCAAGCATCTAAGGCCATTCAATCCATTCTGAGGCGGATCGCTGGCATGGGAAAAGACTTGACAGGACCCGATAGTGTTTATTTAATATGTCTAGATCATTCAATGAAACCTTCAACCCCCACCCCCCAAGTCATCGGCGCTCGCCGTTTCATCCCGTGATGGCACGCGACCGAGGAGTACAACAATGCCTCAAGGCCACCAAAAGCAATCGGTCCAGGTAGGCATCGCCGGCCTGGGGCGTAGCGGCTGGGACATCCACGCTGCAGCGCTCGCCGGTCTGGGCGATCGCTACCGGATCGCTGCCGTCTCAGATCCGGCCCCTGAGCGATGCGAGGAAGCCGCGCAACGCTTTGCGTGCCGGGTCTACCGCAACACCGACGATCTGATCCGTGACGCCGAGCTAGACCTTGTGGTGGTGGCGACGCCCTCGCTGTTGCACGCGGCCCATGCTGTCGCGGCGATGCGTGCCGGCCGCCACGTGGTCTGCGAAAAGCCCATGGCGATGACCGTCGCCCAGGCCGATGACCTGATCGCGGTGGCAACGCAGACCGGCCGAGTGCTCGCGCCGTTTCAGAATCTGCGCTACGGCGCGGACTTTCTGAAAGTGCGGGAGGTGATTAACTCCGGCGTGCTGGGGCGGATCGTGCAGATACGCATGTGCCGTCACAGCTTCGGCCGCCGCTGGGACTGGCAGACGCTGCGCGAGTTGGGCGGAGGCGAGTTGCACAACACCGGCCCGCACGCCATCGATCAGGCGCTGGAGCTGTTCGGACCCGCCGAGCCACACGTCTTCTACCACTGCGATCGCACGCTGACTCTGGGTGACGCGGAGGACCACTTTACTCTTGCGCTGAAGGCGCCCGGTCAGCCTCTGATTCAGATCGAGATCAGCCGCGCCTGCGCTTTCCCCCAGGACCTTTGGCTGGTGATGGGTACCTCAGGCGCCTTGCGAGGCTCCAGCACTGAACTGACGTGGAAATATGTCGATTTCGAGCAGATGCCGCGGCGACAGGTCGACCGTGAACGCACCGCCGATCGCAGTTACAACACCGAGACGCTGCAGTGGACTCAGCAGCAGTGGTCCGCATCGGACGACACCGCGTCGAAGTCGCCGACGGTGCGCTTCTATGAGGACCTGTACCAGACGCTGCGCCATGGCCAGCCCCTGGTCATCACGCCGCGAAGCGTGCGTCGGCAACTCACCGTGATCGAGCGATGTCACGCCATCGAGCAGCAATCGCCGTCACGCCTTCAATCCCCACAACGCCATGCGCGGCAGGCGTCAAAGCCAGCAAGGCCTGCCACAACACTTGTACCAAACATCACCAGGAAAGCGGGGCTGACACATGCCTGAGCTATTGACCATTGGCTTGATCGGCCTCGACACCTCGCACGTGGAAGCCTTCACCAAGCTGCTCAATGACCCGGCTGCTCCAAACCATGTACCGGGAGCGCGGGTGGTCGCGGCGTACCCGGGCGGATCGCCCGACTTCGATATGAGCATCGGGCGAGTGCAACAGTACACGGCGTTGGTGCGCGATCAATTCGGGGTCACCATCCTCGACACACCTGAAGAGGTTGCAGAGCGTGTGGACCTGGTGATGATCACCGCTGTCGACGGCCGCGTTCACCTGGAGATGCTTGAACGCACCGCGCCACTTGGCCGACCCACTTTCGTGGACAAGCCTTTCGCACTCCGGTTTGCCGAAGCGCAGCAGATGTTCGAGCTTGCCGAGCATCACGGCGTGTGCCTCATGTCCACTTCGTCCCTGCGCTACGCGCAGCCGCTGGTCGAGGCGCTGGCCGACACGTCACGCGGAGCGATCCACGGTGTGGACGTGTCCGGACCGATGGCGCTGGTGGCGACCCAGCCGGGGTGGTTCTGGTACGGCGTCCATATCGTGGAGATCGCGGTGACGGCGATGGGCGCCGGGTGCATCAGGGTGCAGGCCCATGCCGGCGACGCGCACGACGCCGCGGTCCTTCAGTGGGCCGACGGCCGCATGGCGTGCCTTCGCGGCCTGCGGGCAGGCTCGGCGAAGTTCACCGCTGTGTTGCACCGCGAGAGCGGGCCGCAGTATCTGGACTTGAGCGTAGGTCGCCCAGCGTACGCCACGATGATCGAGGCGATCCTCAGCCACCTGCCGCACAATCAATCCGCGGTGCCGGCGGCCCAGACGCTGGAGGTGATTGCCATGCTGGAGGGGCTGAACCTCAGCCGCGCCAGCGGCGACCCGGCCGACATCGCCACCCCAGCAATGGTTGCCTGACGCACCCCTGCGTCCCGCGGGAGCCAGCCCCCCCCCGGTGATGGGCCTCCCGTTTACTTGAGCACATAATATTTACTGAAACTTACACGAATCCCGCTGCAAAGGTGGCCGAACATGAGGCACAAGCGTCACCATATATTGAGATTGTTCGGAAATTCGCATTGACCCGGCCGTGGATGGCTGTTAAACTTTTACTTGAACCGGCGGGGTTTCAGAGACTGCATCGCCACTTACGCAAAGAGCCGCCATGTCAGCCAGACGACTTTACCGTTCAGGATTTACGTTGATCGAGCTATTGGTGGTCATTTCCATCGTCTCTCTCTTGATCTCCATTCTCTTGCCGGCGCTGCAGGCGGCGAGAAAGAGTGCGTTTCAGGCCCAGTGCATGAGCAATCAGCGGCAGATTGGGATCGCCTTCGCCTCGTACCTGGCAGATTACAGGGGCATCTATCCGTATGCCGTGCCGTCCGGGTCTTTCCAGAACTGGTTCAATCCACAGCGGCCGCCGTGGCATCTGGCGATCGCCGATTACTTGGGGGGGTACAAATCGAACGACGAGCCACGCGTGATGCGGTGCGCGGTCAATCCCTGGGGGCCGTACAAGACCAATGACAACCGGAACGTTCCGATCACGTATGGCATGAACACCGGCGCGTTCCCCTCCAACTGGCATGATGAGTCGGGTGTTGATCCGGCAAGCGATCCGAGTAAATACCTGGCGGTTCGCCGCGAGCGGGATCTGATTCAGCCGACGGGCACGCTGCTGGTGGGTGAAATACCCAACGGGAATACCGGGATGCCTTGGCCGCATACCTACAGTGACGTTCGGACGCACCCGGCCAACTTCTTCCTGCCCCAGGAAATCGGCCGGTGGTCGCCGCCCACGCTCGAGTCGGAGTTTGCCATGCAGGCGCGGGTCAATCACACCCGCGGCTGGATTGGCTTGCGGGCCGATGGTCACGCGGCACATGACAGCAAAGTTCAACTGATGAACTGGGCCACGATGGTGATGTTCGCGTCCACCGCAACGGGTTCAAGCGGCTCGCTCTACTGGAACAATCGGTAAGCTTCCATCCGTCACAATCGTTACCCAGGTGTCTGACATTGTTGTAAGAGAGATGCAATGGTAAGCAAGGTCACACTGAATGAAGTCGCCAAGCGTGCGGGGGTATCACTTGCCACCGTGTCACTCATCCTCAGCAACACCGCGCCGGATCGATTCCGCTCGACCACGCGCAAGCGTGTTCGCCAGGCGGCGGCCGAGTTGCGCTACGAGCCGCGCATCAAGCGGGCGGGCGCGTCCGCGGTCCGTGGCAAGCTGCTGAGTTGGATACATCCGCTGCCGCTGAACAAGCTGGATCGCCAGATCAGCTATGACGGCGACATTCTCGCTTCCGTGATCGAGTCCGCCCATCAGGAGGGCTGGCATGTGGCGGTGGGTAACGGCTTCAGCAGCGTCGCGGATGTGCAGCAGTACCTCAACACCCACAGCCGCAGCACCGTCGATGCGCTGATGCTCGCAGGCGATTTGGATCCGGCCGTGCTGGAGTATGTCGGCAGCCAGAATCTGCCGGCGATCTACATCCACGACACGACGCGGGTCTCGTCGGCCGTTCACGGCATCTATGCCGACAACCTCCAGGGCGGTCGCGTCGCGGCCACGCACCTGTTGGACTTGGGCCACCGCCGCTTTCTGGTTGTCGGCAGACGCTCGCGCGGCTATATCCGCCAGCGTATCACCGGGTTTCAAGAGCCGTTGCTCGATCGGCGTCTCGACGAGTCGCACGTGACATGGTGCGACCTGGACCAACCCGACTTCGAGGAATGCATGGCCCGGGCGCTCGAACCCGCCGGCGGAGTCACGGCCATCTTTGTCGCCAGTGGCGACTACACGATGCGCATCATGGCGTTCATGAAACGTCACGAGATCAGCATTCCTGATCAGTTGAGCCTGATCGGTTACGACGACTGGCCCGAAAGCGCGATGGTCAAGCCTCCGCTGACGATCGTCGCCAACTCCCGCAAGGTCTTGGGCGAACTCGCCTTTCGGCGGCTCCTCGAATTGTCCAACCAGCCCGGCACGCCGCCGGTGAGCATTCTGGCGCCGACCGAGTTGATCGTGCGTGCTTCAACCGCACCGCCACGACCGATGCCCGGCGCATGACCTGCGGCGACGGTCGCCCGCTGCTGCACATGGCAAGAGTCAGGCCAGCCGTTGTTTCCGCGCCGCTGGTGGCGTAAGCGAAGTGCCGCCGACTCATTGAATCGGACTCCAGGCAATGAGCCATTCGACATTGATCCCGCCGCGAGGGGAGCAGCCCTCTCTCCATGTACACGAGTCCCTCGTCCGCGTCGGTGCATCGTGTGAGCTGGACATCGCGCAACGCGGCACGGACTTGATGGGAATCGCGGGCGTGCGAATCAACGGCGTGACCGTGCGCAGCGCATCGCGGTGCTGGCGGCCCCATATCTCGACGCCGCAGGGCTTGCACTACACCACCCTGCGCTGTCGCGACCTGATCCCGACGCCCGACGGCGGCTGCCGCCTGACGCTGGACGCACTGGGCCAGCCGGGCGGGTTTCGCGAGCAGCTTGACGAATACCTGGGCGACGTGGTCGATCTGGCAATGTCGCAGACGCCGGTCACCGACGAACTGGTGTGGGAGTTTCGCCCCAGTCGCGTCGAGATCGCCGGCCGCGTGTTCGAGGGCTTTGCTTATCGTTACCGCTTCACCGCCAGTTCACCGCAGCGTCAGATCTACCGACTGTTTGACCATGCGACATGGGAGATTGGCGGCACGCTGGCGGGCAACACGCTGCGGCTGCAGGGCCAGTGCAACCCGCCGGTGGTGCCACTGCAACGCGACACGGACTTCACCACGGCGTGCAACTACTACGGCGCAGAGATGCGCGGCATCACCGGCACGCCCCAGCGCGTCAGCTTCCAGCGCCTGCCCCGCATTGGCACGCTTCAGGCGTTCGACCTGCTGCTGCACGACGACGGAGCACTCCTGGGCATGTTTGAGCCGGTGGACGAGATCTTCACCGTCATCCAGACGCATCGTGGCGAGGATGTGCTGCATGTGCTCGACGAGCATCGCCAACCGATGTCCGATGTGTTGACGACGCATTGGAAGCACATCCTTCTGCACCGCAGCGAGAACGGGGCCTGGTCGCAAGAGTCCCAGCAGAACGTCTGGTGGGATGTTTGTCGCCAGGTGCATGAACAGGCCCGCGAGCGTCGCGGGATCAAGGCCAGTGCGGTCCAGCCGCGGGTGTGGCTGCCGCAGGTCGCCCACGATGAGGTGAGCCTGCTCGGCCGCACTTTCCCGCGAGATCGATTCCTGTACGAGCTGGCCGACGAGGCGGTGCCGCGCTGGGCCGACATGGGCGTCAAGGAAATCTGTGCCTTTTCGCTGTGGACCAGCGACTACACCGTGGATCGGCAGCGAACCAAGCAAGGCCAGCGCAATCCCCTTCACGGGGCGCTGATCGTCGGGAGCATCTGCAACGTGCGTGACCACGTGATCGATCCGCTCTGGGGCGGACCTGAGGCGCTGGCGTACTTCAGAAAGAAGGCCCACGCCCGCGGCATGCAGGTGCAGTTGTGGTGGGCCACGCACATGAGCCGTCGCGCCACGATCTACCAGCAGCGGCCCGAGTTCATGCTCGAAGCCCGCGACGGCCTGCCCAATGGCGGCGGCTTCGGCCACGACGGCCCCGTCACCGCCGACCTGAACAATCCCGACTGCTTCGACTACTTCGTGAGCAAGCTCAAGGCTGTCCATGAACTCACCGGCATCGACGGCCTGTTCCACGACTCGTACGGCAACATGACCTTCCTGCCCACCAGCTTCACCGATCCCGCGCGGCGCGGGCAACAGGACGCCTACGAACGCATAGTCGTGAAGCTCCAGAGCCTGGGCCTGCGCCATTTCACCGTGGAGGGCATCGGCCCGTTCGGGGTCGGGCATTTCGGGATGAACCTGCTGGATGACAACAGCGGCTACCAGAACGCACTGGACTGGTGGGTCGGCCACGAAGACATGATCGCCGGCCTGAACATGGGCATCGAGGCGGGGCTGTGGCGCGATGAGCAAAAGGCTCGACTGTTCAGCTTCCGATGCATCGCTTTCGGCGGACGCTTCGGCTTCACGCAACGACGCGACGGCATCGAAGTCTGGGACGGCTGGCTCTGCGGGCACAATCGCATGCTCGGCCGCGTGGGGCCGTTGATGGGCCAACGCATCGTCCTGCCCGAGGGCCGCGGCGTGCAGTGGCATATGCCCGACGGCAGCGACATCCTCTTCAGCTTCACGCAACATACCCAGCACTTCGCGCAGCCGCGGCGCATCGTCGGCGTGACCGACGTGGACGAGTCCCTGATCGACACAGTTGACCAGGAGCTCGCGACGCAACCGATGGCAGTCTATCGGCTCGCGGCGATAGGGGCAGAGCCATGAACATTCGCACAGGCGCACTTGCATCGCTGCTGGTCAGCGCGATGGTCTTGGCGGAGCCTTCGCCCGACGTCACGCGATCGCTGAGCGAGTTCGGCGGGTTGGGCACGGCCGCCGAGGCGC
>CAZFDT010000093.1:0-11983 GCA_964518335.1 uncultured Phycisphaeraceae bacterium | reverse complement strand
ACCCTCGGCTCCGGGCGACCCATCATCAACCTCAACCCGCAGAAATGGATCACCGAGGGAACGGCGTACATCATGAATCCCGGTGGTGCGATGCTGGGCTGGGCAGGTTCTTTGCGATCGGACGACGCCCCATGGGGGCCGCATGTCGTCGGCCGCCATTTCGCGGTCGATGAGCCGGACGAACACGTGCCGGGGGGCACGCATGTCCGCCGCTGGTATCTGATCACCGCCTACAGTCAGGATGACGCCGGCGTACATCGCCTGAGCGTGCAGCGGCACTGGTGGGGCGCGAAGAACGGCCACGGCATTTCCCGGCTCTATCGGGCCGACAACTTCACCAACGATGCGAGCACACCTCGGCGTCTGAAGTACATCATCGCCCCCGGCGCCAATGCGTACGACGTGTCGCGTGGCGTGCTGTCGGGGCCGGAGCATTCGGGCGGTGCGCTGGAGTATACGATCGTGCTCTCGCCGGGGCCGCACGACTTTGCGGCGGGCGATCCGATTGAGCAGGCGATCGGTGCGGACCCGTTCCGGCCGGTGCCGTTTCGCAGTTGGGTGTGGGATCGCGTGCCGGGCGTGTGGCCGTCGCCGATCTTTGACATCGCCAATCGCGGCAGCACCAGTCGTCACGCCGTGATGACGGTGGGCGGCGGCCCCGCAAGCCGGGAGGCGATCAATCAGCGCGCCGATGGTTCGCCGCCTTGGAGCAGCTACCTCCGATTCGACACGGCGGTCCATACCGGGCTGGCGTTCGATGCCGACGTGGCCGACGCCGCCATCGTTCTCAACCCCATCGCGGCGGGTGGCAACCTGTTCGTGTGGAACCGCACCGACGCTGGTGGCGGCGATCGAGCCGCGATGCGGCTGAGCGATCAGGGCGACCTGGTCCTGCACGGGATCACCACGCTTGATGTGACGGATCAATCTCTGACGCGCGTGCAGGGAGTCAGCGGAGGCGCGCACCGGGCGGATGACCTGCGCGGGGTCGGTCTGTCGGTGGTTGCCGGCCGCCGTGAGTTGACCGTGGAGTTCCGCACTCGCATGCCTGATGCAGACTACGCCGTGATGGTCCAGCCGTCGTGGCTGACGCAACACGCTGTGACGAATCAGAGCGAGCAAGGGTTCACTGTGCAGTTCAACCGCGAGGCGCCCGCCAATGCCACGCTGTCGTGGATGCTGATTCGCTGATCGCTGGTGTGCCTCGATGGCCGAACTGTGAAGGAGTCGCCGTGATGAATCTCTGGCCTTGGTGTGTTGTGCTGTCGATGATGCAGATCGTATTCGCGGCGCCTGCGAAGGCGCAGGACGTCACGCGATCGCTGAGCGAGTTCGGCGGGTTGGGCACGGCCGCCGAGGCGCAGGCGACGTTCGAGCGAGCGTTGCAGCAGCTTACGGAGCAGGGCGGCGGGGTGCTGGTGATCCCCGGCGATGCCCCCACACAGTGGACCGCACGCAACATCAGCCAGGGTGTGTGGCGTCAGCCCGCCGCGCCGGCGCCTGCGGCCACCTGGGGCGACGGGCCGGGCGTCACCGTCGTCGATCAACGTGGCGGACGCATGAAGGTTCTGGTGCCCCAGGTCACCGGCATCGAGCTGACCCGCCACTTCAACCTGCCGCCGGGGGACAGTTCGCCCCACTGGCGCTATCACCCCATGCTGCAGATGACCAACTCGATCACTCGCGGCTCCACCAGCTACCTCGAGTGGCTGCAGGACGACGTCGCCGAGGGTAGCGACCAGCGTTTCTACATGAACACGATCCGCGGCGTGTTCCCCGGCATGTTCCTCAACGCCCATCGCGGCCCCGGCTACAGCGGCGCCGTCAGCCGCATCTACGTCAAGACCCTGGGCTACGACGCCGACAGGCAGATGCCCTATTTCACGGCTGACGTCGATCAGAACATCGTCAAAGGCGCGATCATCCACAACAAGACGCACACCAACGTGCTGCGCGCCGACACCTACGCCCACACCGAGAACCAGACGTTCGACATCATGATGTGGCGTCACCAGTACTCCCAGGGCGACAGCTATCTCATCGACGCCCAGTTCCACTACATGGGCGATGTCCACTCGACCGTCGGCGATGAGAACGGCGTGCTCTACGCCGCGTTCGTCATCAACGAAACCAACATCTTTCGCGGCCAGGTCGAGGCATACGATCCGCAGACCGCCGAACTCAAGTACACCAAGGCCAGCAACGCTCACACCCTCGGCTCCGGGCGACCCATCATCAACCTCAACCCGCAGAAATGGATCACCGGGGACGATCTCTTGATCGTGCGGCCGGCCACATGGTGGGGCGACGAGGCCACGAGCGAGAAGGATGGCGTGCTCGATGGCAAGACGTATCCCACCAAGGTCGAGGAGAGCCGCATCGGCACGATGGAACTGCGGATGGGAGGCCTGATGCGCTTCGCCGTCGACTCCAAAGTAAACCAGGATGTAGTCGGTCGGTACATCGCCATTGATGAACCCGATGAGCTTGTTCCCGGCGGCAGCCACGTACGTCGGTGGTACATGATCCACGATGTCAACGAAAACGCCGACGGCACGAAGACCATGCGGATCGTGCGCTATTGGTGGGGCGCCAAGCCCGCAGCTTCGCCAACGCTATACAACCCGGATAACTACAGCCGTGACGGTCACATCAAGCCGTTGACGTACATCATCGCGCCCGGCGCCAATGCGTACGACGTGTCGCGCGGCGTGCTGTCGGGGACGGAGCATTCGGGCGGCGCGCTGGAGCACACAATCGTGCTCTCGCCCGGGCCTCACACGGGATCGCCGCACGACTTTGGGCCGGGTGATGCGATTGAGCAGGCGATCGGCCCCGATCCCTTCAAGCCGGTGCCGTTTCGCAGTTGGGTATGGGACCATGTGCCGGGCGCGTGGCCGTCGCCGATCTTCGACGTATCCAACGAGGGCCCGATCAGCCGCCACGCGGTGATGACCGTTGGCGGAGGTCCGTCGAAGATCGACGAACTGGCCGCTCGCGCCGACAAGCTGCCGCCATGGGAGTACTACTTCCGCTTCAACTCCGCAGCGAGTCAGGGCCTGCTGTTCGACGCCGACGTTGTCAGCGCCGCCATCCAGTTCAACCAGCCCAACAACCGGGCGCAGCCGATCAAGTGGATCTATGGCGAGGATCGACAGGAAGCGACGTTGACCGTGTCGCCCCAGACCGGCGTGATGACATTCGACGGCGGCGGCATCGCGGCGCCGGGCGGGCTGACGCAGGTGCGCGGCCTGTCGGGAACGCAGACGCCGGCCAACAATCTGCGCGGCATCAGGGTCGCCGTGCCTGCCGGAAGCCAATCGATTGTTGTCCCGTTCCCGCGTCAGGAAGCAGATGACCAGTACGCCGTGTTCGTCGAATTGAGTTGGCTGACCATCAAGGCGATCACGAAGCAGAACACGCAGGGCTTTACCGTCACGTTTGAAAACCCGCCCGACCAGGACGGTTTCCTGCACTGGATGCTCGTACGCTAAAGGATCGAATGATGAAAGACAGAATTCTCAGCACCATGGCCATGGGACTGTGTGCCTGCGTGTGGGCTTCAAGCGCCGATGCACAATCGCCGCTGCCGCTGAGGCTGGACACGCATGGCGTGCGCCTTCCGGGCCCACAGTTCCACTATGACGGCGGCTTCGACGTGATTGACTGGAACCAGGATGGACTGCCCGACCTCTACATGCACGAGCCGGGCTCGAACGGCCGCGGCGGCATCTATCTGAATCTTGGCACGCCGGAACATCCGCGCTTTTCGCACGACATCTTCGAGCCCTACAACAGCACCGAGACGGGCCCGCAGACGATCGAGCACACCGTCGCGCGAGCGTATGCTGACCTCACCGGCGACGGCAGGCGCGACGCCATCTTCTACGATGGTCAACTGCGCCTGGCGCCCAACCTCGGCGCCGAGCAGTCGCCATTCTTCTGGAGTCTGTGGACCGAGCACCCGCAGTTCTTCCCCGGCAGCGACAGGATGCTCCGCGAGAATGCGCGCTACGTCACCGGGCCGGAAAGCATGTTCTGGAAACTTGGCATCTTCCCCCGCCAGGTGGTGACGTTCACCTTTGCCGACTGGAACGGCAACGGGCTGCTCGACCTGATCATCTGCCGCTTTGAAGCTGAGGCTCCCGGGGTGGAAGCCAGTGGTCTCGCCGAAACATGGGGCGCATGGGGTCGCCACCTCGCGCAGCCACCCAAGGAGCTCGGCGCAGCGGACGCCGCCTCGGATCACGAGGGGCCACTGCAGCAGGCGCCGGCACGCGGGGCGTATCTCTATCTCAACACCGGCACGGCAACCCAACCCTTCTATGACGAGGGCGTCGCACTCACCACCGCCGACGGCACACCGATCGTCGCACCGAATCCCGTCATGTTTGACGTGGATGGCGATGGGGTCACGGACCTCGTGACCACCGAGGCGCCCTATCGTTCCAACTCGTTTCGCGTGGATTGGCCCACGCCACCGCATGTGATGTGGTTCCGTCGGACCGGCGATGCAAACGCGGTGGTTCTCGAAGCGGGCCAGCCCGTCACCGACCAGTCGGGCAAGCCGATCCCCGCTGGTGTGATGGCACGCTTCGCGGACATGTCCGGCCAAGGCCGCGGCGACGACCTGCTCGTCCTCGATGGCGAGGATCGCGGAAGCATCCGCTGGTATCGCAACACGCTGCCGCGCGGCAGAACGCCGACATTCGCAGCCGAGCCCACCACGCTTCGCGGCCGCGACTTCGCACGCATGGACTTCAGCGTCCAGCCCCTGATCGTGGACTGGTTCGCCCCCGGCTCGCGCGATCTGATCCTGCATGGCGTGAGCGATCACCACTGCAAGTTCGGACTGCGGCGCACCGCGCTGTACCGCAACGTGGCGACGGCGCCTGGCGACATCGCCTATGAATTCGCGGGCTGGCTCAACTACAACGGCGACCCGGCCATGGTGTCACCCACGTACGAGGAGCGTCCCTACGAAGTCTTCGCCAGTGCCATGTCCGTCGCTGTCGATCACAACAGCGGTCAACGACGCATCGCGATGAGTGTCGGTGGCAAGCTCTTCTACTTCACCGATCTCGCGGCCGACAGGCTGACCTTCCGCAAGATGCAGCGGCTGGACATCCCCTTCGAGAGCAACCGCATGACCGGTTGGCAGGATGTCGATGTCAACGTGCCCTTCCCGGTGAAGTACATCCGACTGGGCAATGACCGCAACGGCATGGGCAACATGCGCGACAGCTTCCTGCACGTGCTGCAGTTCCGGGCGATGGACGGATCGGGCACGAACGTGCTGGACATCCAGACGCATCCGGGCGTCAAGGTGGACAAGATTCACACCGAAGAGGTCCCGTGGTACCAGGTGCAGCACCCGCTGAACATGCTCACGCCGGGCAACGTCAACACCGATGCCGAACTCAAGGCCACGACATTCGGCTACTTCATCGAGGATGCGAAGATCGAGCTTGAGAAGCCCACCGCACTTAAGCAGATTCGCATTCAGTTCTCGGATCGCGATGAGCTTGCGTACAAGTTCTTCACGCCATTCCGTTGGATGGGACAGATTCATCGCATGGGGCATGAAGCCGACGATCTCTGGTTTCACTATGAACTCAAGGTATCCGCCGACGGCAAGGAGTGGGTCACTATCTCCGATCGTGTGCGAAACGAGATGTTCTACAGCTTCCCCGTGCTGATCGACTGGAACGGCGACGGCAAGCTCGACCTGCTGCTGGGCTACGCCACAAGCAAGGGCATCTACCCGCAGCAGAAGCGATATCGGCTGTACCCGAACATCGGTTCCGACGATGAGCCGCGCTACGGCGAGCCGATCCAGGTCGTCAACGCCGAGGGCATCCCGCTGGCGGAACAGGCCGCGTGGGCCATGAACTATGCCAACCAGAGCGGCGTCGCCGCGGTTGATCTCGACGGTGACGGCAAGCGCGACCTGATCTTCGAAGGCCATCAGCAAGGCGTTCTGTATGTCGTGCGGAACATCTCGGACGATGCGAACACGCAGATGCGGTTCGATCGCCCGCAATGGCCGCAGGAGGTGCAGGCCGGCCCGCCTTCGACGAAGTTCACGTACGTCCAGCGAAACCGCTACTTCACCGTGGCCGATGTCGATGGCGACGGCGTGCTGGATCTGCTCAACAGCGATTCAGACAACGGCATCATCCTGTTTCGCGGAATCAGCGCCGCGGCTCCGCCCGCGGTCACCGACCTGGCCATCGCGCCGGGCGCTGCCGAGGAGTTGATCGTAACCTTGACCCGCCCACAAGGTGCTGCGGGTTACGCCATCCGCTGGAGCGACGGCGACGAAGTTAACGCACTCAACTGGCAGACGCTGACGACCGGCATCGAGGGCACATTCAACGTCGAGCCGGGGCAAGTGCAGCAGGTGGTGTTGAGCGGCATCCCCTCAGGCCGATGGGTGTCGCTGGCGGCCCGGACCACTGCAGCGGATGCGCATTCGCCGCTGAGCAATGTCGTGCGAGCCGCGACACCTCAGCTGCATCAAGAGAGGGTCGCTCCCGTTGCCGCCGTCACGCTGGACGCCGCACAGCCCGACCAGGCCACTTCCGCCGGCGCCACCCTGCTGGAGGTGCGTGCGCAGACCGGAACATGGGGCGGCAAGCCTCAGGTGAATCAGAAAGTCATTGTTCTGCGGTTTGACAATCTGCCCTCCGGCCAATTGGAGCGAGCCGAGCTCGTCCTGCACGCCAAGGCCGATCAACAACCCGCCGCGCTCCCGCTGCTGCCGCCGATGACGCAGCTTATTTCTGTCAATCGACTCGATTGCAACTGGGATCCAGCCACAGCCACATGGGCAACATCACGCGCGGGTCAAACATGGCCCGACGCGCTGCTCGAATCGGGCGGCCAGTTCCACGGCTTTGCCAGGCCGGCGTTTGTCGTCACGCGCGTCGCAGTGCTGACATGGGATATCACCGATGCCATTCGTGAAGCTCAGAAGCAGAGTCGCCGCCACCTTGATCTGCTGGTGCGCGTCGACTACACGGGCCACTATGTGTCGAACCACGGCTTCCATGTTTGTGGTCCGGGATGGCCTGACCCGGCACTGCGCCCCAGCCTCGTGCTGACCACCACCGGGTCTCGAACACCATGACAACCACGACGCTGCCGACCTTGCCGATCCCTGCGGCCGATACAGACACGTTCGATCTCATGCGCGAGCGCCTGCGCCGCCTTCACACGCCCAAACCCCTGGACGTCGATGAGGTTCATCGTCTCATGGCCGAGCAGATCCTGGACCGCGACGACGAACGTTACGGCGGTTGGCACGATCCGTATCCAGATTCCAGCCCACTCTATTCCGGAGGGGGGACCATGTTCTATTCACTGGAGACTCTCGCCAGTGCATGGAGCAGTCCCGCGTCGCCGTGGCATCATGATCCGGCGTTGGCCGAACGATTCAGCCTTGGCTGGGCGTGTACGCGCCGCTATGTCTATCCCGGCTGTGCATTCCCCGGCAACTGGTGGTTCTGGCAGGTCGGTTCACCCGACTTGATCTGTCGGTTATTGCTCGCCTTCCCTGCGATGTTCAGTGATGACCTGCGTGAACACGCGACTCGGACGCTGCAGTATCTCACCGATCAGATTCCGCTGGAGCATCCGGGCTGCAATGGGATGTCGGCTGCGATCACCTATTTCCGCTGCGGTGTCATCACCAACGATCCAGCTTACGTTGAGCTTGCGTGCCGCTATGCCGATCGCGCGTCGGCGATCAGCCCGCACCAGGGCATCCGACCGGATCACAGCTATTCATTCCATGGTTGCGGCGTCAATCTTGCGTACGGCGAGCACCATATTGTCGCTCTGGCCGAGCTTGCCTACGGGCTGTGCGAAGCACCGTGGCAGATGGCCGAGCAGACACTGCACAACGCTGTCAACTTCCTTCTGGACTTCGTCCGGTGGACGATTGTCGGCCCGTGCATCGATCCGTTCCTGATCGATCGTGCGGTGTCTGAAAGCGAAGGCCGGCAGTCCGCGACGGGCATTATCGAAGCTGCACTTCTACTGACTGAGGCGCGCGTGCCACGCGGGCTTGAGCTGCGCAGGGCGTGTCGCTGGATGATCGACCAGGGCAATCCGCCGAAGCGGCCGCTGATGTGCGAGCTGGCCGCGGATCTGCCGACGCAGACCGCACCGCCGCTGGTGGGCATGCGCTACTGGCCTGACGCCGAACATGCCGTGATGCGCCATGCGGACTGGTCGGTCAGCATCAAGATGGCGACCGAGAAGAACAAGCTCTATTTCGGGATCAATCGCACCAATCTCAAGGGCTGGCATATCAGCGACGGGCACATGGTCATCCGCCATCGTGGCGATGAGTATCTCAACCACGTTGTCCCCACCATGGACTGGGAACGACTCACAGGCATCACCCGCGCCGACACCTTCAAACTCCCCGCCGAAACCCGCGGACAAAGCTGGTATGCCGATGGCGCCGTCAGTGACGACGGCCAAGTCGGCTGCTGCGGCCTGCTGTTCACATGCATTCGACTCGATCGCGCAGCCCTCGAAGCGTTCAAGACCTGGTTCTTCCTCGGCGATGCGATCGTGGCCCTGGGGTCGAGCATTTCCTGCGACGATCCGCAGCAGGAGGTGCAGACGATCATCCGCCACATGCCGCTGGATGACGCCGCAGCGCCCGGCGCGGGCAGTGTGCAAACCGTTACGGATGAAATCCTCAGCGGCCCGGATTGCAGCTACATCCTGCCTGACCGGCCCGCCGTCGAAGTGCGCATCGAACAACGTAGCGGCTGCTGGCGGGATGTCAATGCCACGACCGACGACCAGACGACGCACCACCGCTGGTACTGGACCGCGTTGCTCTCGCACGGCAAGCAGCCGCGCGATCAACGCTATGCCATCGTTTACCTTCCGGGCAAGAGCGAACCCGAGGCCCGTGCATGGTGGCAGCAGAAGCCGATGGAGATTCTTCGGCAGGACGGCGACGCACACCAGATTCGCGATTGCCGACGCAACCTCACGCTCACCGTGCGGCGATGGTTCGGAGCATCGGTGACGCCCGCCGCCGCTCAGGCCTGATGCGCCACGGTCGGCGCGGCTTTCGCATCGGCGTGGAGCAGGTGCAGATCGGTGCCCTCGGGCGGTTGCGCCAGCCAGTCCGGCTGTTCGCGGTCGGGCCGGCGAGGTCCGCCCTCAATGGCGGCGTGTTCGTCGAGGCCCTTACTGTCAGCGACATACACCCGCGTCTGCGGATCCAGTGAACTTAGCGGCGCGACGCCATCGGTCGCCTCGACTGTGCAGCCGCCAAGGTAGATACCGTCCACGCGCGTGGGTACGAAGACCTCCGCGCGCGGGCCTCGCGTTCGGGCGTTGGCTTGCAGGCGGCAGTCCACCACCGCCACGCGATGCGCCGCCCCGACAGGATCATCCTCGCGCCACGCCATGCCGCTGTCGCCGTTGCGGCGGATCGTGCAGCGGCGGATCAACTGATCGCTGTCCATGTCGCCGATCGAGATGCCCTGGGCGCCGTTGTCCTCGATCAGGGCGTCCTCGAGCACGCCGTAGTGGACGTTCATGCAGTAGAACACACCGCAGCCGCGGTTGCGGCGGCTGACCACGTCGCTCATGCGAAACGACAGTGCGCCGCTGCCGGGGTGCAGGCCGTTGCCGGCGTTGTCCTCAGTGGTGACGCGATGCAGGATCGTGCGACGGCACGCCTGGTAGGACACGCCCTCGCCGGGGAAGCCGCGCACCGTCACATCGCGCACCGTCACATCGTCGGCGCGCAGCATGTACACGCCGCCGCCGCGGCAGCCGTTGATCGGCGTCGGGTCTTTGGCCGGGCCGGTGATGAGCACCTGCTCCAGCGCCGCCTTGCGCACGTCCACGAAGGACACCACCGATGACGTCGCTTTCACCCATGCCCGCTTGATCAGGCGGTAGTCGTGGACGCACGGCGTGCTCAGCCCGATGCGCTGGCCTCGCCGCCAGACGATCGTCGCGGCCGTCTCGTAGTAGCCAAAGGCGCCGTCGTCCCCGACGACAATACCCATGCCCACGTCGAACCCCTCGGGATTCTCCAGCCAGAGTTCGACCATACCGTAACCCACGTCGCGGGCCAGCATGGTCGCCGGCCCGGCCACCGGGCGCAGCACCGTCGCCTCGCCTTCACCGCGCAGCGTGACGCCGGTGCGCATGTGCAGAGCGTTGTCGAGGTCGAACGTGGCCGCAGACAACTGCAGCACGCCCCCGCCGCCGGCGGCCACCGCGTCGATCCGGGCTTGGATCACCGCGCGTGTCTCGCCCGCTGACTGCCTCGGCCCAACCCCCTGCGTTGGTGCGGTTTTCGCTGCTGTCATGACGATCTCCAGTCCCGAGTAAAAGACCGGCCGAGACCCTTGTCGGGACTCGGCCGGTCTGTGTGTTCAATCATATCCAAGTCAGGATACGCTGCTCAGTGCTTGGTCGCCGTACGACGCCGCGAGACGATGAGGAGCGTACCGAGGCCCATCAGCGCCATCGACGCCGGCTCAGGGATGACCGTGAGCGAGAAGTTGTCGATGCCGCCGATGCGAGCGGGAGAGCCCACGCCTGCACCACTGATGAGCATGAACCCGAACTGAATTGGACCGCCGCTGGTCGTGAAGTTCGGATGGTTATTGCCGTCAAAGCCAAAGGAGCCGACGTTACCACTGATGCCGACAATCCCCTCGCGGAAACTATTTTGCACCAGATTGGTGTAGTTGAAGTTCTGCCATGTATTGAGCGTGCTGGCAACTACGGCAGTCTCCAGGCGGAAGACGGTGTTGCCTTGACGCAAGGCCACCCAGAAATTGGGCGAATCGGTCGCGTACTTGTTCAGGTCGAACGACGCATTGATCCCCTCAATTTCGCCTTGCACGGACGGATCCCACGTGGCACCGCTCAATGCGTGGAACTGGTAGATCGTGCCACCACCTGGATAGGTGACCTCCATACGTCGATAGTTGCCGGGGTTGCCACCCGACGTCTCTTGAGTGACTGCCACCACGGGGGTCGCTGACACCGACGAGGACGCATAGACGTCGTTGTTCCAGTTGGCGGGATTGAACGTACCATCGCTGAACGTGGCGGCTTGTGCCGCGGCGGCGAGCGATGCGACCAGAACGACTGCAGCGAGACTTGATCCGACGTTGCGAAACATGGGTTTCTCCATTTTCTGCGACATAATGTCGCTTGGTGTGTCAAAAAGATGTCAATGGGTGCGACGACGCGAGACCATGAGCAATCCGCCCAGGCCGATCAACGCCAGCGACGCAGGCTCGGGGACGACATCGAGTGTGACGGACCAGTTGTCGACGCCCACGAAGCGGTCAGGGTCACCCTCGCCGGCACCACTGAAGAAGATGTAGCCGAACTCAATCGGGCCACCGGCTGGCGAGAGATCGGGATAAACGGAAGGATCATTACCGTTGCCGCCCACGGTTCCGGAAATGTCGTTGATGAACTCTCTGAAATCAGTAGCCACCAAGCCCGTCTTGGTGAAAGTGGTCCACACAGGATCGACGTTGAAGGGTGGCGCCGGGGGGAAGAAGAAGTCGCCGTCGCTGCGATAGGCAATGTTTCCCTGACGCAAAGCAAAATAGAAGACCGGTACATTCCCCGAGAGATTGAGCAGATCGATGCTCCAACTCGTGCTCAGAATGTCTCCCTGGACTGACGGATCCCAAGTGGCGCCGCTGAAACTGGTGAACACGCGTACGGTGCCCGCACCGCCCGGACCGGAATCTGCACCGAAGTTGACTCGGGCTTCCGCGTACTCGCCTAGGTTGCCGCCAGAGCCCACCTGCGACACGGACGGGACCGGCGGATCCATATTGGTTACCAGAGGGGACCAGTTGGCCTGATTAAGAGTTCCATCGCTGTAGGTGACGGTTGCGGCGTGTGCTGCTGGCCTGCTCCCCGAAAACTGATCCAGTTGGTATGAGAGTCTCAACGGCCCCGG
>CAZFDT010000092.1:0-20039 GCA_964518335.1 uncultured Phycisphaeraceae bacterium | reverse complement strand
CCCCATGCACACCCAACCCATGGCTCCAAACCCAGGTTGACATACACAGTCCGGAGGCCCGCTGCCATTCCGGCAGGCGCACCGACTGGTGAAGGTGAAAATCCAGTGATTCCGATTAGCCCCGGAAGCTCAAGCTCCCCATTGGATGTGGATAACTTCCCGGGGGGGGTCAGCGGACGGCGGCTTCGAGGACTTCGAGGGCGGCGGCGAGGTGGGGGCGGCTGCCGTCGTCGTAGAGGCGGGCAGGCGTGGACATGGCGTAGAGGGCGCGGAGGGTGGCGGCGAAGTCGGGCCAGTGGGGATCGACGGGCAGGTCGTGGTGGCGGCGGGCGCGGGCGAGGGCTTTGCAGAGCTTTCGGCCGGCGAGGCGCTGGCGGTGCGACCAGAAGAGGTGCTCGAAATAGACGGCGTCCTCGACCCAGCAGCCGGGGTGGGTGTGGGCGAAGTCGATCAGGACAGCCCCCCCCGCCCCCGCCCCCGGAACTACCCCCGGCATTGCCGACGGCATTGCCGCCGGGCCCTGACCCGGCGGTGAAGGGCGATCGGGTGGGGGGTTGGGCGGTGCGTGGAGGGTGAGGGCGTTGCCCAGGTGCAGGTCGCCGTGGCACCAGTCGGAGGTGGGCCGGTCGTGCCAGAGGGCGACCCAGTCGCGTAGTCGGCGGTGGGCTTTTTTGAGGGCTTCTTTCCAGCGTTGCTCGTCGGGGATGTCGTGCTGGTGGACGTGGTTGCGGGCGTTTTCGAAGAGCTGATCCCAGTCGCGCTGGACGGGGCTGCCTCGCAGGGGGATGGGGGCGGCGGCGGCGTAGAATCGGCCGGCGGCTTCGACGACCAGGTCGAACTCGCTGCCGCCCCACTGCGGGCCGAGGGGGCCGTGGGGCATGCGTTGCATGACGACCCAGGCGATGTCGTACCCGTTGAGTTGTTCGCCGTGGGCGAAGAGGCGGGGGACGACGTTGCCTGCGGGCTGGAGATCGACGAGCCAGCGACGTTCGCCGGGCGGGACGGGCATTTTGACGACGACGCTGTGGCGAGTGCTGTCGTCGTCGGTGAAGGTGGCGTAGCCGGTGAGGGCGCCGCCGCGTTGCCAGTCGGCGCGGAACCAACTGATGCGTGAGAGGCGACCGCCGCAGGTGTGCAGGAGGGCCGGCTCGAGCGCGGCACCGAACGGTTGGGCGACGCCCTGGGGCAAGGTGAGCTTGCGTGTTCGCGGCGAAGGCGGGTGAGTGGCTGGTGTCGAGGGTGTTGAAGTGGCGGACGTGACATCGGCCCCGATCGTGTCGGGGCCCAAGACCTCTTCGTCCTGCACCCGATCCGTCATGCGCCAGTCCCATCAGGCAGGGCCTGCGTCACAACCATACCCTATCCCGCGGCGAAGGCTTTGGCAAGGGATTTCCGGTGTCGGCCAGGGTGAAGACATATGAACGATTCTCATGTGCAGGTCGCCTGTGAGCCGAAATCAGCAAGTTCTCCTCTGTTTTTGAGCATGAGTCCGATCGGCTCTGGCCACCTCAGAATCGGGGTTCCGTCATGGACGTCAACGCTGGCGAAAGGTAAATGTCTTCACCCTGCGGTGTCGGCGCTGCGCATCCGAACCGCCGCTGTCGCTACCATACGCCTGCCCACCCCACCCAGGAGTTCGAGTCTTGCGCGACCCCCGTATCGACAAGCTGGCCCAGGTCATCGTCCACTACTCCACCGGCGTGAAGAAAGGCCACCTCGTGCGTCTCACCGGCGACCCGGTGGCGATCCCGCTGCTCGAGGCGTTGTATGAGGCCTGCGTCAAGGCCGGGGCGCACCCGTTCGTCAAATGCGTGCCCGACTCGCTGCAGGACATCTTCTTCGAGCACGCCAGCGAGGAGCAGCTCAAGCACGTCAGTCCGCTGTTGCTGCAGGAGGTGAAGACGATCGACGTGTCGATCGGGCTGTGGGCGGAGACGAACACCAAGGCGCTGTCGCGTGTGGACCCCAGCAAACAGGGCGCGGTGTCGGCGGCGCGCAAGCCGGTGTGGAAGGTGTTCATGAAGCGGGCCGCCGTGCCGGACAATCACCCCGAGCGGCTGATCTGGTGCGGCACGCTTTTTCCCACGCAGTCGTCGGCCCAGGACGCGGAGATGAGCCTGCGGCAGTACGAGGACTTCGTCTTTCGTGCCGGGCTGCTGCATCTGCCCGACCCCGTCGCGGCGTGGCGCAAGATCGAAAAGCGCCAGCAGAAAGTCGTCGATTATCTCACCGGTAAGAAGCAAGTGCGCTTTCAGTCGCCCAACGGCACGGACCTGACCGTCAACGTCGAAGGCATGACCTGGGTCAACTGCTGCGGCCACGAGAACTTCCCCGACGGCGAGGTCTTCACCGGGCCCAATCTCAAGGCCAGGGACGGCGGCGTCAACGGCGTCGTCCGCTACTCCTTCCCCGCCTGCTACCGCGGCCAGGAGGTGCATGACATTACCCTGACGTTCGAGAAGGGCCGCGTCGTCCAAGCCACTGCAGCAAAAGGCGAGGCCTTCCTCCACGCCATGCTCAAGCAGGACAAGGGCGCCAGCTATCTCGGTGAGATCGCCATCGGCACCAACTACGCCATCCAGCAATACAGCAAGAACACCCTCTTCGACGAGAAGATCGGCGGCACGTTCCACGCCGCGGTCGGCGCCGGCTACCCGGAAACCGGCAACGCCAACGAGTCGGGCCTGCACTGGGACATGGTCTGCGACCTGCGCAGCCCCCGGAACGGCGGCGTCGAAAAGGCCGGCGGAGGCACCATCAGCGTCGATGGCAAGCTGATCTCGCAAGACGGTCGCTTCGTCTTCAAGGACTGGCCTTCGCCCTGATCGTCATCGAATCGAGGTCGTCGGCATTGAAACCCGCGCTCGCGCCGGGTACAGTGGTCAACATCGCCGCAGCCCGCAGCGATCATCGACCGCTTTCGCGGTGGACCTGCCTGTCCGAGTTGCGGGACGACGCCGTCGAAAACACCCGACGGCACGGTCGTGCGGCAAGAGGGGTTCACGTTCACGTCGCCATCATGGGCGATCGATTGACCCCGCTATTCCCATGGCTGCGCCACCCACGGACACGCTACTGATGCCTTCCGCCAAGCCTTCGATCCGCACCGAGAGCGATTCGCCGTTCTCCCGGTACGACGCGGACGAACGCTTCTTTGACGAGATGTTCGAGCCCGGCTTCTCGCCGCGGCGGCACTACCGGGCGCTCTACGACCGTCTGCACGAGTTGCCCCAGGCCGAGTTGCAGAAGCGACAGCAGTCGGCGGACCTGGCGTTCATGAACCAGGGCGTGACATTCACCGTCTATGGCCGCGACGAGGGCACGGAGAAGATTTTCCCCTATGACCTGTTGCCTCGCATCATCACACGACAGGAGTGGGAGACGATCGACAAGGGCCTCACCCAGCGGGTCATCGCGATCAACCTGTTTCTCAAGGACGTGTATCACGAGGGCCGCATCTTCCGCGACGGTGTCGTGCCGCGCGACCTGGTGATGAGCTGCAAGCACTATCGGCGGGAGATGCGCGGCGTGCGCGTGCCGCGCGACGTGTACGTGTCGATCATGGGCACGGACCTGGTGCGGACCAAGGACGGCTTCGCGGTGCTCGAAGACAACCTGCGCGTGCCCAGCGGCGTGTCGTACATGCTGGCCAACCGCTCGGTGATCAAGCGGACGTTCCCCAAGATTTTTCGCAACTATGGCGTCCGCCCGATCGATCACTACGGTCAGGCCCTGCTCGCCACGCTGCGACAGCTCGCTCCGCCCGGACGCGAGGAGCCGACCGTCGTCCTGCTGACGCCCGGCGTGTATAACTCGGCGTATTTCGAGCATACATTCCTCGCACGCCTGATGGGCGTCGAGCTGGTCGAGGGCCGCGACCTGCTCGTCCACGACAACATCGTTTACATGCGAACCACGGCAGGCATCAAGCGCGTCGATGTCATCTACCGCCGACTCGACGACGACTTCATCGACCCGCTGACGTTTCGTCCCGACTCGATGCTGGGCGTGCCGGGCATCTTCAACGCCTACCGGGCGGGCAACATCTCGCTGGCCAACGCCCTGGGCAACGGGTGCGCCGACGACAAAGCGGTGTACGCCTACGTGCCGGCGATCATCAAGTATTACCTCAACGAGGAAGCGATCATCCCCAACGTCGAGACCTATCTGCTCGACGACGCCAAGCAGCGCGAGTACGTGCTGGCCAACATCGAAAAGCTGGTGGTCAAGGCGGTGGGCGAGGCGGGCGGCTACGGCATGCTCGTGGGCCCACATGCCACAGCCCAACAGCATCAGCAGTTCCGGGAGCTGGTGGTGCAGAATCCGCGCAACTACATCGCCCAACCGACGCTGGCGCTGTCGCGCGCCCCCTGCTTCATTGACGGCCACGTCGAGCCGCGACACGTGGATTTGCGACCGTACATTCTTTACGGCGGCGATAAGGTGACGATCATTCCCGGAGGCCTCACGCGCGTCGCCCTCACCAAGGGTTCGCTGGTGGTCAACTCATCGCAGGGCGGCGGGTCCAAAGACACCTGGGTGCTTTACTGACATGCTTTCACGCGTTGCCGACAGCCTGTACTGGATGAGCCGATACCTCGAGCGGGCCGAGCACACCGCGCGGCTGGTGGATGTGAGCCTCAACCTGTTGCTGGATGAGACGTCGGACCATGGCCCGGTGAGTTGGCGGCGGCTGCTCAAGAGTCTCGACACGCCGGCGCCTGTTTCGGGTGGCGCGGAGGAGGGCTACCGCATCGCGTACACGCTGTGCTTCGACGAGAACAACGTGAACTCGATCGTGCGCTGCGTCGCCGCCGCGCGCGAGAACGCCAGGCAGATCCGCGAACAGATCAGCTCCGAGATGTACGAGCACCTCAACAAGATGCACCTGCACCTGCTGCGGGTCGACCCGCAGGCGATCTGGAACGATCAGCCGCATCTGTTCTTCGAGCGCATCAAAGACGGGGCGCACCTGTTCAGGGGCATCACCGACGCGACGATGAATCACGGCCAGGACTGGTGGTTCATCCAGCTCGGTCGGGCGATCGAGCGCGCCAACAACACGTCGGCACTGCTGGAGGTCTATTTCGACGAGCCCGCCCCACCGCCCGACAACGACAGCGAGACAGGCGGGTATCTCAAGTGGGTCGGCCTGCTCAAGAGCTGCAGCGCGTTCGAGGCCTACTGCAAGTTCTATCGCGGCGGGCTTCGGCCCGACCGCATCGCCGAGTTCCTGCTGCTGGACGTGGAGTTCCCCCGCTCGGTGCGGCATTGCGTCGATACCGTCCATCAGTCGCTGGACATGATCGCGCGCGAGACCAACGCGCCGCGCGCCGCACGCGCCGGCCGACTCGCCGGCAAGCTGCAGGCCCAGCTCGCCTTCACCCCCATCGATGACATCCTCGCCGCCGGCCTGCCCCCCTTCCTCCAGAGCATCGAAGACCAGTGCGCCGCCATCCACAACGCGATCTACCAGGTGTATGTGGGCTATTCCGTGGAGGATCTGGCGCTGGCGTAATCGTGCAAGAATTGCAGCGCATCCGATACCATACCCAGCCATGCCACCCGACGGACATGATGGGCTGGACCTGTCGGTGCGATTCTCGCAAGCGCATCGGCTGCGGTTTGTGCGCGACGTGCTGGATGCGGCCGACGACACACTGGCGACGTTACTGGCGGGCGATGGCGACCGGCGACTGCTGGCGTTCATTGACGCGGAGGTGGCGGCGGCATGGCCGGATACCGAGGCCAGGCTGGACGCTTACCTGCGGCATCACGTGACAAAAGTGTCGCTGCAGCGGCCACTGCGGCGTGTGCTCGCCGGCGAGGCGGTCAAGAACGAGCCTGGCCACCTCCTGCCGATGCTGCAGCAGATTGCCGAGGCGCGAATCGATCGGCACAGCTACGTGCTGGTGATCGGGGGCGGAGCCGTGCTCGACGCGGTGGGCTTCGCCGCGGCAGTGACCCATCGCGGGGTGAGGCTCATCCGCCTGCCCACGACCACGCTGGCCCAGGCCGACTCGGGCGCGGGCGTCAAGAACGGCGTCAACGCCTTCGGACAGAAGAATTTCATCGGCACGTTCGCCGTTCCCTGGGCCGTCATCAACAGTGGGCATTGGCTGACGACTCTGCCCGACCGCGAATGGCGGTGCGGGTTTGTCGAGGCGGTGAAGGTGTCCACGCTCAAGGATCCGGCGCTGTTCGAGTTGGTCCGCGGTCATGCGGATCAACTGCGCGATCGTGAGCCGGCGATCAGCGAGCAGGTCATCCGCCGCAGTGCCATTCTGCACGCCCGCCACATCGCCGAGGGCGGCGACCCGTTCGAGCAGGGCTCGGCCCGCCCGCTCGATCTGGGGCACTGGGCCGCTCATCGCCTGGAGCTGATGACAGGCCACCGCCTTCGCCATGGCGAAGCGGTGAGCATCGGGCTGGCCTTGGACTGCGCCTACGCCTCGCGGGTCGGCCTGCTGCCGCTGGATAAGTGCAGCGCTGTGCTCGATGCGCTTCAGCGACTGGGCCTGCCGCTGAGCGATCCCGCACTCGCCGACACCGACGACCTTTTCCGGGGCCTCGACGACTTCCGCGAGCATCTGGGGGGGCAACTATCCGTCACCATGCTGCGCGACATCGGCGACCCCGTCGAGGTCCACGCCATCGATCGCCACGTCATGTCGCAATGCGTCGCCGACCTGCTCGATCGTGTGCCGCGGTCTCTGATAAGGTGATGGCGATGACCGACGCCACAGCTCCATGCCCCGCCACGAAGCAGCAGGTGATCGATTTGTATTTCTTGGAGCACCGCGCCAAGCTGCTGGACATCGCGGCGTTCCTCGACCGCCTCGATCGCAGTGACGGCGACGACGATTTTCGCGTGGAGGCGATGCATCGCGCCCTCGACGTGCTCAGGCAACCAGGTCCCGGCCGCACGCGGCGTATCCTCGAACTGCTGAGCGATCCGACTACCGACCCGATCGCCAAAGCGCCGGGCAAAGGTGCTTTGGGCGCTTACCCGACACCCGACACCCGACACCCGACGCGCTTGTGAAATACATCGATCCGCACATCCACATGATAAGCCGCACCACCGACGACTACGCGGCGATGGCGCGGGCGGGATGCGTCGCTGTCACCGAGCCGGCGTTCTGGGCGGGATTCGACCGATCCTCACCCGCCGGGTTCTTCGATTACTTCCGCCAGCTCACCGAGGTTGAGCCCAGGCGGGCTGCCAGCGTCGGCATCGACCACTACTGCTGGCTGTGCATCAATCCCAAAGAGGCTGAGGACGTGGCGTTTGGCCGCGAGGTGATCCAACTCATTCCACAGTTCCTCGACCGCCCCAACGTGCTGGGCATCGGTGAGATCGGCCTCAACAAGAACAGCCGCAACGAACTGGTCATCCTCGAAGAGCAGATC
Organism: uncultured Phycisphaeraceae bacterium; assembly: GCA_964518335.1. Taxonomy (GTDB): domain Bacteria; phylum Planctomycetota; class Phycisphaerae; order Phycisphaerales; family Phycisphaeraceae; genus CAZFDT01. Next base: position 12,626 of record CAZFDT010000092.1, on the reverse strand, counting down.
GCCCTCGCCGCCAGGCACGGCCAGCTTGTCCTCGTCCATACGCCGCATCTGGAAGACAAGCTCAAAGGCACGCGACTCATCATGGACGCGATCCGTCGCAACGGGGCGATCGACCCCGGTCGCGTGCTGATCGACCATGTCGAGGAGCACACCGTGGGCGAAGTGCTCGACCGCGGCTACTGGGCCGGGATGACCCTCTACCCCGAGACCAAGTGCACGCCGCAGCGGGCCGCGGACATCATCGAGATGTACGGCAGCGAGCGCCTGTGGATCAACAGCGCGGGCGACTGGGGCTGCAGTGACCCTCTGGCAGTGCCCAAGGCGATTCTGGAGATGCGCCGCCGCGGCCACTCGCCGGCAGTCATCGAAAAGATCACATACAGCAACCCCCGGGCGTTCCTGTCGCAGTCGCCCCGGTTCCACGTCGATGCGTGACCTCCTGGGCCCCAACACGATCCTCGGCTACTGCACGAACGTGCATGCGGGGGCTGACCTCGACCAGACGCTGGCGAATCTGGATCGCCATGCGGTGGCGGTGAAGCGGAACGTGTCGCCGCACGAGCCGATGGGGGTGGGCCTGTGGCTGTCGGCAGCCACGGCGGCGCAGTTGACTGCCGACCCGGACGGCGTGGCGAAGTTCCGGGGGTGGCTCAACGAACGCGGGCTGATGGCCTATACGCTCAACGGGTTCCCCTATGGCGACTTCCACAGCGACGTGGTGAAGCACGCGGTGTATCAGCCCGACTGGGCCGACCCGGACCGGTTCACGTACACGCTGCAGTTGGCTCGTATCCTCGCGGGGCTGCTGCCTGAGGAGGCCGAGGGGAGCATCTCGACGCTGCCAGTGGGCTGGGGACCGTGGCTGGCGGACATTCCCGCGCGGGTGACGGCGGCGGCAAGTCAACTGCGCAACCTGGTGCATTATCTGGCGCGGGTGGAGCTGGACACTGGCCGGTACATCCACGTGGACCTGGAGCCCGAGCCGGGGTGCTACCTCGACACGGCCGACGATGTCGTGCGGTTTTTCAAAGAGCACCTGTTGGGCGGGGCCGACGACCGCTCGACGCGGGCGTACCTGCGGGTGTGCCACGACGTCTGTCACAGCGCGGTGATGTTTGAGCCGCAGGGCGAAGCGATCGCCGCTTATCAGCGAGCGGGGATCGGCATCGGCAAGGTGCAGTTGTCGGCGGCGGCGAGCGTCGCCGGACAGGACGCCCAGGCACTGACAGCCTTCGACGAGCCTCGCTATCTGCACCAGACTTGCGTGAACGACAGCGAGAATGTCCACCTGTACGACGACCTGCCAGCGGCGCTGCGCGACGCGGCGCCCACGGGCCAATGGCGAACGCACTTCCACGTGCCCGTGTACCTGGACCGCTGGGAAGCGTGCCGAACTACGCAGTCCTGCATCGGCGAGTGCATGACGGCGCTGCGCGGCAGCGAGGTGCGGCACTACGAGGTGGAGACGTATGCGTGGAATGTGCTGCCGCCCGCGTTGCGCGTGGCGGCATTGAGCGACGGGATCGCCAGGGAGTTGCAGTGGGTCAAAGATCAGGCATCGCAGCTTGGCTTGAGCTAGCGCGGATCAGCAACGTGCCCACGGTGTGGAGCAACGCGCTGGTGGGCGTGGCGCTGGCGAAACCGGCTGACTACCCATGGGCGACGTGGGTGGTCGTGGCGGCGTCCTGCTCGCTGCTGTACGTCGCGGGAATGATTCACAATGACCTGGCGGACGCTGCAGTGGACGCTGTCGAACGGCCGGGGCGGCCGATCCCTTCGGGGCGCGTTGGCCGTTCCGCTGCCGCGATGGCCGCCGCAGCGACGGCGATCGTCGGCATCCACCTGCTCTGGCTCGCCTCGGGTTACGCGGTGATCCTGGCGGTCGCACTGGTGATGCTGATCGTGACGTACAACCTGCTGCACCGCGTCGGGGTGTGGACGGTGCTGCTCATGGCATCCTGCCGGGCGATGATCTACGTCATCGGCGCCGCGGCCGTGGCGTGGCCGCTGGACTGGCGTCGGGTGGGTCTCTTCGCGGCGGCACTCGGGATTTACGTCGTGGCGATCTCGTTGATCGCCCGGGCCGAGGCCGATGATCGGCGGCGGGTTCGGATTGTCGTGGCGATGATCTGTGCCATCAGTCTCGTCGATGCGGTATTCCTGCTGGTCCTGCGACAGCCGCTGGCGGCGTCTGTGGCCGTGGCGTGTGGCGCCTTGGCAGGTCTCATGCAGAGGCGGATACTGGGCACATGACCCCCGGAAGTATGAATCCCACCGTGGTCATCAATGTCGTGGGCCTGAGCGCGTCGCTCCTGCCGCACGCGCCGCGGATCAGGGCGCTGGGCGTGGTGCGGCAACTGCAGCCGGTGCTGCCGGCGGTCACGTGCAGCGTGCAGGCGTCGATGCTCACGGGAACCACGCCTGGGAACCACGACAACTTCCGGGGGCACGGCATCGTGGGCAACGGCTGGTACTTCCGCGAGCTGGGCGAGGTGCGCTTCTGGAACCGATCGAACAAGCTGGTGCAGGCCGAGCAGGTGTGGGACACGGCGCGCCGCCGCGACGCATCGTTCACTTGCATGAATCTGTTCTGGTGGCACAACTGCTGGTCCTCGTGCGACTACGTCGTGCAAGCCCGGCCGATCTACAAAGCGGACGGTCGCAAGCTGCCCGATTGCTACACGCAACCGCCCGAGTTCCGCCACCACCTGCAGCGAGACCCCCCGGAAGGTCTGGGCACGTTCCCGCTGTTTCGGTTCTGGGGGCCGATGGCCGACATCACCTCGTCGCGCTGGATCGCCGACGCCGCCAGACTCTGTGGAACCAGCACGACCCTGACGCTCGTGTATCTGCCTCACTTGGACTACCCACTGCAGAAGTTGGGGCCTGACCATCCCGATATCCCGCGTCACGTCTGCGACATCGACAACGTCGTGGGCGATCTGATGGATGGCTTCCGTGAGTGTGGCTACCGCGTGTTGCTGGTCAGCGAGTACGGTATCGAATCCACAACGGGACAGGAAGCGATTGCCGTCAACCGTACGCTGAACTGGAAGGGATTGCTGGGCGTGCGGCACGAGGATGGTCGAGAGGTTCTTGATCCAGCCGGAGGGGCTGCTTTCGTCGTGGCCGATCACCAGATTGCGCACTTATACATCAACGATCCCAGACGACGCGACGAGGTCATGCATGTCGTGCAAGATGTCAAGGGGATTGCCTCGATGACCCGCATTGAACATGACCGGGCCGGCGACGTGGTGCTCATCGCCGAGCCGGGGAGGTGGTTCACCTATGACTGGTGGCGCGTGCCCGAGCACGCCCCCGACTTCGCCCGCACCGTCGATATCCATCGCAAGCCCGGCTACGACCCGCGCGAGCTGTTTGGCGGGCCGGCGATCGAGGTGCTTTGGAAGCTCTTCAAGCGGAAGCTGGGTTTTCGCACGCTGCTGGATGTCGTGCCGCTGGACACGACGCTGGTCCGGGGCACGCATGGTCGAACCGACATGCCCGACGCGCTGCAGCCACTGATGATCGGCCCGCAGGCGCTCATCGGCAGTGGCGGGCCCATGCCCTGCACCGCGGTGCGAGACGTGATCCTGCGGGCCCTGTTCGACTAAACGCGACACCTCACCCAATTCTCATCGCCAGACGTTGACGGGGCAAAATGGTCCGATATCATGCGCTTGGCCTGCGGCACGACTCCGCAGCAGCGATTCCCGCAGTCTTCGGAGAAGGGATTCTCAGTCATGGCAACGCGAAAAACCAGCACCCCCAAGACCACCAGCACCACCCGGAAAGCTCCAGCCCGCAAAAGCTCGGACGGCAACGGCGCCCCACGCCGATCCAAGGTGGTGATGACGCTCACGCACGATCAGATCGCCAGGAAAGCCTACGAGATCTGGCTGGCCAAAGGCTGCCCGCAAGGTCAGGACTACGCCAACTGGAAAGAAGCGGAAGCCGCGCTGCAGAAACCCGGGGCCTGAGCGCCGCCACTGACGGGCATGATCTTCGCCCAGCCGCCGTTCCACCGGCGGGACGTTACGGTGCGCCAAGCTCGCCTGAGGCCGACGCCAGCGGCGCTTGCGGCGGGCGAAGATGGTTGAGAATCGGTGGCTGCAGCGTCACGCGGCCCAGATCGTCGTACTGCGCCAGCTCCAACTCGATCAGTGCGTGCAGCGCCGCCATCTGCTCGGCTTCCTTCTTCGACTTGGCCCACGCCGACTTGAACTTGCGGCCGTCGATCTCCACGCACACCTCGAACGCCTTGGCGTGGTCGGGACCCTTCTCGTCCATGAGCACGTACTCGGGATTGGACGGCAGGGCCTTCTGCGCGTATTGCTGCAGCACGCTCTTGAAGTTGTGCTGATGCGCGCTCTCGAACGCCTCGTGGATGATCGGCTTCATGTGTTGCAGCACGAATTGGCGCGTCGGCTCCATGCCGCCGTCGAGGTAGATCGCCGCGATGATCGACTCGAGCACCGCCGCCGCCACGCTGCTGGGGATATGCGGCCGGCCGACCATGCCCTTGCCCAGGTTCAACATCGTCTCGAGCTTGATCTCCTGGCTGATGCGGGCACAGACACGGCGGCTGACCACGGCGCTCTTGATCTTGGTCATCTCCCCTTCCTGCAGGTCGGGGAACTCATTGAAAAGGTACTCGCAGACGATCAGCCCCAGGATCGCGTCGCCGAGAAACTCCATCCGCTCGTTCGACGCCAGGCGATGATCGGCGCTGGACGCGTGAGTCAACGCCTCGGCCAGGAGTCCTTCGTCTTGGAAGCGGTAGCCCAGGATGTCACTGGCGCGATCGATCATGCAGGAGAGGACCCTACCTCCCGAAGACAACATATCACCCGTGATTCGGGGGCGACACCGAGTATCGACTGACCCATGCGCCTTGTCAATGGTCACGCGGCGGATTACGCTTCGATCAATGCGTTCACCCTCGGCCCCCTTGTCGATCGCAGCCGCGGCAATCTTTCTGGCGCTGGCCACTGCTTCGATGGTCCATGCGCAGGAGGCCTCGCCGGCGCTCATCGCCGCGCCGGCCCAGGCCCAGCCGATCCTGCCCATCCGCCAGGTGCGCATCGGCCAGCGCGGCTACGGACTGACGGTGTTTCACGGCACGCGCATCGAGCCGTTCCCCGTCGAAGTCGTCAGCGTCATGAGCGACTTCGAGCCCAAGCGCGGCGTCGTGTGGATTCGCTGCAACGACGAGCGCCTGGCGGTCTCCGGCCCCGTGCAGGGCATGAGCGGCTCGCCGATCTATCTCTGGGATGACGGCGAAACGCAGGAACCGGGCAAGGGCGGGCGGCTGATCGGTGCATTCGCCTACGGTTTTTCACTGTCGAAGATCTGCCTGGCGGGCGTGCAACCCATCGAGCAGATGCGTGCGGTCGCCGGCCGGGCTGAGCCCGGGCGCGCAGGCCAGGCGGCGATGGGCGGTCCGCACGCGGGGCAAACGCTGGCGCTGCTGCAACACAGCGCCGGACAACGGCGCATGGCCGGACTGCCGATGGCGCAACTGGCGCTGATGGCCCAGTTGTGCGCGCACCTGCCGGGTTACGAGGCGCGGGATCAGTGGCCGATGACGTTGCCCGCGTCGCCGACGGGCGAAGGCCGCGTGATGCCGATGCTGCTGCCGATGTCGGTGGGCATGCCGGAGCTGCTGTCGCTGTGGCGGCCGCTGCTGGAGCCGATGGGCATCGCGGCGATGGCGTCGCCGATGGCGACGGTGGCGGGACCACCGCCGCTGGGCCTGGACGCCGGGTCGGCGCGGTTGGAGCCGGGCAGTGTGCTGAGCGTGCCGCTGGGTTTTGGCGACATGGACCTGGCGGCGGCGGGCACCGTGACCGACGTGTTGCCCGACGGCCGCGTGCTGGGGTTCGGCCACGCGATGTTCGGCCAGGGCGACACCGCCGTCCCGATGGCCACGGGCTACGTCCACACCATCGTGCCGCTGCTGACCACCAGCTTCAAGCTGTCGGGCAGCTTGAACATGGCTGGGGCGCTGGTTCGGGACGAGAACAGCGCCGTCGTCGGCACCGCCGACGGAGCATTCGTCACCGCCCCCGTGAAGGTCCGCGTGAATGTGGCTGGACAACTGCAGCGGGAGTACAACTACCGCATCGTCAACCATCGCATGTTCACGCCCGTGCTGGCGGCGATCGTGACGGTGCAGAGCCTCATGGCCGAGCAGCAGTTGCCACCCGAGCACACGCTCCGTCTCAGCGGTCACGTGGCGTTTGCCGGCGGCGACGGGGGGCGGCGAGTCCAGCTCCACGCCGTCACCGCCGGATCGGGCATGGACGCCATTGTCTATCAGCTCATACCGCCGCTGGCCGCGATGATGCAGAACCCTTTCGAGCGCGTCGAGCTCGGCGAGATCGAATTGACGATCGACGTGGAACCGACGCTGCGGGCGATGACATTGATCGAAGGCCGCGTCGATCGCGTGGAGGTAGCGCCGGGCGACACTCTGGGCGTGAATCTCCGGCTGCAACCTTACGGCGCCGAAGCGACGTCACGCCGTATCGAGTTCACGATACCCGCCGACTTGAAGGACGGCGACTACGAGCTGGTCGTCTGCGACGGCACGAGCTACATGCAACGCACCGTGGCATCCCGGCCACATCGCATGAGCGTGCGCAACGTCGATGAGCTGCGCCAGTCGATCCAGGACATCCTGTCGGTCGATGCGATGGCGATCTACGCTTTGCTGCAGTTGCCCGACCAGGGCCTGGCCTATGGGCGCCACGAACTGCCTCGCCTGCCATCGAGCCGCCGCGTCATGGTGCAGACGCCGACGACGACCGGCGTGACGCCCTACGCCCAGTGGATGGAGGTCAAGACCCCCGTCGAGGCCGTCACCAGCGGCGAGTTGAGCTTCACGCTCAATGTTCGTCGCCCGTTCAAAAGCAGGTAGCCAACCTCCATCGACCAGGAACCATCGCATGAAGCGCAGTGCTTGTCGGATGTGCGGGATGATCGGGGCCATGGCCGCCGCTGCCGCCATAGGGGCCGCGGCGATGGCGATCCAGCCCGGCCAGTGGCTGCACACCAGCGAGGCCGATTTCGAGCCCGGCCAGCGCGAAGGCACGATCGTCACCAACCTGGGCGACGTCAAGCTCTCTGCCGCCACCCAGACCATCGGCCAGATGCCCGAGCAGGCCAGCATCATCTACGACATGCTCGCCGGCGCGGACGGAGCGGTCTATCTCGCCGCCGGCCCCGAGGCCAAGCTGCTGGTGCGTCGCGACGACAAGATCGAGGAGATCGCCTCGCTGCCCGGCGAGCAGGTGTTCGCGCTCGATCGCGTGGGCGACTCGCTGCTGGTGGGTGTCAGTGCTCAGGACAAGAGCCGCCTGGCGGTGTGGCACGACGGCAAGTTCGTCGAGATCGCCGCGCTCGAGGGCGTGCGGTACGTGTGGGACATGCTCGTGTCGGATGGCGATGTGTTCGTCGCCACGGGGACGGAAGGTCAGGTGCTGCGCGTGGCGGATGTGGCTGGTCACGTGGCTGCGGTGCGCGCAGGCGAGCAGGCGGATCGCCAGCCTCCGGCGGTTGCAGTGGTCCTGGACGCGACGCCTGCGAACATCCTTTGCCTGGCGATCGACGATCGCAAGCGTCTCTACGCGGGCACGGATGGAGACGGCTTGATCTATCGGCTGGCGCCCAAGGCTGAGGGCGAGGGGTACGAGGCGTTTGTGCAGTACGACGCGCCGGAGCCGGAGATCGGCACGTTGCTGGTGGCCGGCGACGGCACGCTGTACGCCGGAACTGCCGACGCCGAACAGGCCAAGCCCGGTCGTCTGGCACAGGCGGCCGAGCAGGAGACGGGCCGCCCCGGCGCCGAGGCCGCCCCGCCCGCCAAGCCCGAGGATGGTGAGCAGCCGCCCGAGGCGCCCGAGCCTGGCGACCTGCCGCAGGTTCCGCCCAAGGCCCCGCCGGTGGGCGAGCCCGAGGCCGCGCCCGCCGACGCCGATGATACAGTTGCACCGGCGCCATTGCAGGCGCCCGAGGCGCAGATGCGTCCGCTGCCTGTCGCACTGGCCGACAACCCCGCCGAGGCCGCGCCCGCAGCGCCCACCGCCGAGCAGTACGACCGCCTGCGTGCGGTGATCCGCCAGCGTCTGGAGCAGGCCCGCCGCACCGGTGCGCTTCAGGCCGGCCGACCGATGCAGCCGCAACGACGCCCCGCGGCAGCAGCACGGACAGGCGCGCCTGTCGCGCCCTCCGCCGCACCGCCCAAGGAAGGCAACGCCGTCTATCGCATCGACGCCAGCGGCTTTGTCACCGAGGTCTTCCGCGAGTCGGTGATGATCCTCAAACTCGTCGATGACGACGGCAAGCTCATCGTCGCCACCGGCAACGAGGGCCAGGTGTACCGCGTCGATCCTGCCGCTGACGAGACCACGATTCTGGCCGACCTCGAACCGCAGCAGATACCCGCGGTGCTGCGCGGTCCTGATGGCTCGATCCTGCTGGGCACGGCCAACCCCGCCACGCTCGTGCGGCTCGACGATGGCTTTGCTCCCCGTGGCGAGTACACCAGCGTCGTCCTCGACGCCGGGCAGATCAGTCTCTGGGGCGTGCTCAAGGTCACTGGCAACGTGCCGCAGGACACCACCGTCACCGTCCAGACGCGCAGCGGCAACGTTCAGAATGTCGAGGACGCCGCATGGTCGCCCTGGACGAGCGCCGGTAAGTTTGCCTTCGATCCCAATCTGCCGCGCACCATTGCCCTGGAGCCGAGGGAGATCAGCATCGCCAGCCCGCCAGCGCGGTTCCTTCAGTACCGCCTGGTTCTTGAAGGCGAAGGTCAGACCACGCCGTCGGTCAGCCGCGTGCAGATGGCTTACGTCACGCCGAATCTGCGACCGGCGGTGAGGAGCATCACGGCCCAATATCCGGATGCCGCGCCTGCTGCAGGCGGCCGCCCCGGTGGTCCGCCTGCGCCCGCGCCTGCCGACGCCGCCCCGGCGACCAACATGACCATCACTTGGGAAGCATCCGACCCCAACGGCGACCGCCTGCTCTACACCCTCGAATACCAACCTGCGGGAACCGTCAATTGGCTGGCTCTGGCCAAGGACCTGGAGATCAACAATCACGAGTGGCAGACCCGCCAGGTGCCCGATGGCCGTTATCTCGTCCGTGTGACCGCCTCCGACCGCCCCGACAACCCGCCGGACATGGCCAAGACCGCCAACCGCGTGAGCGACCCGGTGGTCATCGATAACACCCCGCCGGTTTTTGCGAATGTGAGGACCCGCCGCGAAGGGGGCCGACTCACCATCGAGGGGGAGGTGCGCGACGCCCTGACGGCACTGCGGTCCATCCAGTACAACCTCAACGGGGCCGAGCGGTATGAGCCGGTGCTGCCGACCGACTTGATCTTCGACTCGACGCGAGAGACGTTTTCGGTTAGCATTGACGATCTTTCGCCGGGCCCGCACGTGGTGACCCTGCGAGCATCCGACGGTCGAGGCAACACCGCCTACGAGTCCGTCCTGATCGACTGACCCCCCGGAAGTTTCCCGGCAGCATCCCGGAAGGATTGGCGATGTCCACGCATTACGAGAAAAAGCGCAGCCTCCGCAAGCGAGCCCGCAAGCACGGTTTCCGTGCCCGCATGAGGACCAAGGCCGGCCGCCGCATGCTCAGCGCCAAGCGCCGTGCCGGCCGCAGCCTCAGCGTCCGTCGCAAGTTCTGACCTCACGCTCCCCCCGCCTTCATCCCGTCCACTCGCGGGCCGCAGGCGGCCCGGTCGGCAGTGCGTCGCGCGCGTGTCGAGCCGGTATAATCCGGGGTTCACTCCCACGAAAGGGCATTCCGTGTCCGCCGCCACGCAATCGGCTCGTTCATCCGCCGCCTCGGTCCGCACCAGTGCGCCATCGATCGCTGTCGTCGGCGTCACCGGCGCGGTCGGACAGGAGTTCCTGACGGTCCTCCAGCAGCGCAACTTCCCCTTCAGCCAGTGCAGGATGCTCGCCAGCGCCCGCAGCGCCGGCAAGACCCTCGACTTCAAAGGCAAGTCCTACACCGTCGAGGAGCTCACCGAGTCGAGCTTCAAGGGTGTGGATATCGCCCTCTTCTCGGCGGGGGGCAGCATCAGCAAAAAGTTCGGTCCCATCGCCGCGGACGCCGGGTGCGTGGTCGTGGACAACAGCTCTGCCTTCCGCCAGGTGGCCGGCATTCCGCTGGTGATCCCGGAGGTCAACCCCGCAGCGATGAAGGACGTGCGCCTGGGCAAGGGCGGGATCATCGCCAACCCCAACTGCTCGACGATCATCGCGCTGGTTCCGGTCACACCGCTGCACCGCGCCGCCGGCGTCGTGCGCATGGTCGCCAGCACTTACCAGGCCGCCAGCGGCGCAGGCTACGCCGCGATGATGGAACTCGAGGAGCAGACCCGCGACGTGCTGGCGGGCAAGCCGGCCCAACCCAAGCTCTTCAAGCAGCAGTACGCCTTCAACCTCTTCAGCCACAACTCCGGCCTCGGTCCCAACGGGTACAACGAAGAGGAAATGAAGATGGTCCACGAAACGCACAAAATCTGGGGCTACTTCGACGGGACCGGTGGCAGCGTCAACGTCGAGCCGCTGCGCGGCCCGGGCGTCCCCGCCATCGCCGCCACCTGCGTTCGCGTGCCCGTGATGCGCGCCCACGCCGAGAGCATCTGCCTCACGTTCGATAAGCCCCTCACTGAAGATCAGGCCCGACAGGTCCTCCGCGACGCGCCGGGCGTGTCGCTCATCGACGACCGCGCGACCAACACGTTCCCCACCCCGCTGGACGCCTCGGGCAAGGACGACGTGTATGTCGGCCGCATCCGCGCGGACCTGAGCCAACCCGGCGGCCACGGCCTGCACCTGTTCGTCGCCGGCGACCAGCTCCGCAAGGGCGCCGCCCTCAACGCCGTGCAGATCGCCGAGCTGCTGCTGCAGTGAGCCTTCCGCCGATCCTGCCGCGAGGGTCTGGAGGGCGGAGCGAGGTTCAACGTGCTGCACGAGGTGATCGCACGCATGCCGGTGCGGGCATCGCCCGTCATTCCCGCGGGGCCGACCCCGGTGAAAGTCGGCGTTCAGGCAGGCTTGAACGGCGGCGACGGCGTGGTACAATGTTCGCATTATGATCGGGTCACGCGGCGGCGCCGGGCCCGGTGCGCTCTTTGGCAAGTGAACGGGTGCGGCGGCAGGCCGCAACGGCTGTTAGGGTCGTGCGGATGAAGTGCGGATACTTTGACGACACCGAGAGGCGCCGCAAGTGCGGATGAAGTGCGGATGCGATGCGTGAAGTCCGCTTTCCGGGGGCGTCCGGGGGGCGTCCGGGCCGGTGTCAGGAATCAACTTGAGGGTCGGAATGTGCAACTTGTGGTGTGTGAGTAGCAGGTTGGTTGATTCGGCGACGCCCGCCGATCCTGCATGGGCTTGCCCTGCGGCTTGCCGATGGACGGTTGACGCATCCCCGCGCAGTGATACTGTGGGCCAGTCTGCCGCGCCGATGGCGCAAGCCTGGGGTCACGTATGTCCGCCACACTGTCGCGTCTGATTCTGTCGATGGCGGTGATTGCCAGTGCGCCGCTGGTTTGGGTCGTGGCCGCGATCTGGCTGGACCGTTACGCCAGCGACTCGACCGCGTTTCTGGCTGCCGATGTCGTCGGCGCGGCGTATCTCTTCGGCACGTGGACGCTGGTGTGGGCCGGGCACGTGGATTGGACGAACCATCGCCGGCTCATGACCGTGGCGGCGGCCGGCGGATCGCTGATCGCCGGCGCTGTCGTTTATGGGTTCACCCGAGTCGTCCTCGACACCTACGGCGCCGATGAAGTGGGTCTGATCCTCGGCGGGATGGCGTGCGGCGCCGTGTGGCTGGCGCTGACGGCGATCGCCTGGCGGGAAACAGCGGCCGAGCGCGCGGCGCGGCTGCGACGCATGGGCGTTGGCGCCGTCGCCTGTCCCACGTGCGGCTACAACCTCACGGGCCTGAGCGAAGCCCGCTGCCCCGAATGTGGCTCGCGCTTCACGATCGACCAGCTCGTCGCGGCCGCGATCGACACGCGAGATCAACGTGACGGCGCCATGTGACCCCGCGACCGGAAAGGACTCACCATGCCGGCCATCATTGCACGACTGGTGCTTTCCATGGCGCTGGTGGCCTACATGGGCACCAGCCCGGCGTTGCTGGCGTCACTGGCTTACGCTGACCTCTGGTACGACAGTGGCCTGACGATGGCGACGATCGCGTTTGTCCACCTCATCCTCGCCATGGGCGTGTGGCTGCTGATCTGGGTGGGCTGTGTCGAATGGACCGAGCGCCGCCGCGTGGGAACGGTGATGAGCTTCTTCGTCACGCTGGCGATCTGGGGCCTGATCGTCGTCGGGCTGATCATCCTGGAGTTCGGTTACAGCGACGGTCTGGAAATGGTGATCGGCGGCAGTCCGTTCCTGCCATTTTTCGGCTGGCTGGCTGCGACGTGCGTGATCTGGGTGCATCGCACCGAGGGGAAATCGCTCGACACGTCCGTCGCGCTGGCCGGCGAAGCGCGGTGCCCGCAATGCGGCTACAGCCTCGCTCGATTGACCAGCACGCAGTGCCCCGAGTGCGGCCACGCCGCGACCGTC
>CAZFDT010000091.1:0-20062 GCA_964518335.1 uncultured Phycisphaeraceae bacterium | reverse complement strand
GACGCCGACAAGTATCAGAAACTCTACGATCACCTCATGACCGACACCGACGATGACGCGGGAACCAACAACAGCGGTACCCGCGCCAATTCGCTGGCGGCCATGAAAGCCAGGGTGGACAAGGCCCAGAGCGATCTGGCCGAGTGGCGCACCAAGGTCGAGGCCGCCGAAGCTCGCATCGCCGCCGCACAGGCCAAGACCGCCGGCATCACCCAGCAGGTCAACGACGCCCGTGCCTCGCAGCACGAGGCCGTCAAGCAGCTTACCGGCATCACCCAGCGCTTGACTGTCCTCGAGCGCGAGTGGGAAAACAAGTACCAGGCCGATCCGCAGACCGCGACGCTGCGCACCGCCGCCGAGGAGGCCAACAAGCAGCTTCAGACCGTCCGCGTCAGCGCCCTGACCACGCTCAAGTCAGATGCGCAATACGCGCAGCTCATCCGCCAGCGCAGCGACATCGAGAAGCGCCGCGCTCGCTGAGGGGGATGTCCGCTGACCTCGTCTTACGGGACCGCGAACGCCTGGTTGTATGGAGGTCGGCCCCGCGGCACGGTGATCACGATGTAGTCGTGCTTTGTCGCCGTGTGGCAGCGATTACACGCGTCGATGAGTTGGGCGTACCGCTGCGTCGCGGCGTCCCAGTTGCCCTGGGAGATCGCCTGCTCCAGCGGCTCCAGCGCAGGTGCGAAAAGCGTGCGAGTCTGCAGCGCGATCTGCAGGTCCTCGTACACCGGCACCTCGTCAATAATCTTCTCCGTCTGCTCCTCCATCTCGTGCATGTAGAAGTCGGCCAGGCGGATATTTTTCGCGTCGATCGCGTAGCCGAGCTTCATGCTCCATCGCTGCATCCACGCCATCATCACCGCCAGCTCCGGCTCATCCGCGGCCTCGCCGTGATGGTCCGCCTCGTCGGCCTCGACGCGGCCAGGCAACTGCAACGACAAGGCCAGGGCGAACACCAGAAGCACACAGGCGAGGGTCAGCAGGGGTTTGAGCATGGCATGTGGGGGGCAGGAGGTTAGCGTACGGTCGGATCGCCGCGGCCGTTCCAGTAGCCGTTGTCCGCGACGCCGTCGCTGTCGTAGTCGTCGATCTTGGCGCGGCTGACGCCGGCGGCGTGGCCATCGACGAAGACGATGTTGACCGCGCCGTTGTTGCGGGTGGCCGGGGCGGAGCGCCACAGGTAGGTGTGATTGGCGTCGTAGCTGCCGGTGTTCTCGTCGTTGCCGCCTTCGTAGTAGGCGTTGCCCGAGCCGCCGAAAGGACTGGACTTGCGTGACCCGTTGGAGCCGTAGGTCAGGCCGCCCAGGGGTGGGTCGAGGGAATAGACCGCCGATCCGCCAGCGCCGGCGAGGGCCGACGCGCTGCCCTTGCGCGAGCCGCTGCAGTCGCCGATGGCGACGGTGTCGCTGGCCGAAAGGATGTCGCGATCGAAGTTGGCGTTCCACGTGGGCACGCCGCTGGGCTGACGGGCATTGCCCAGGTACTGGAAGTTGTAGCCGTAGCCGCCGTGCATTGCAGGCGGGTCGGATTTGGGCGCGCCCAGCAACTGCCCCCCATCGGCGCCGTTGACCGCCGCGCTCTCCGGGTTCTGGTCACTGACCTGATGCCAGAACACCTTGTTGAAGTCGGCCTGCTCGCGCTCGTCCAGGAGCGGACTGAGATAAACCTTGGGCGTCTGCATGTAGGTGAAGATGTAGTCGGCCCAGCGTGGCTTGGTCTTGTACCCACCCACCGTCGGCTCGCTGATCGCCGACGAGTGGATCGGGAAAAAGCTGCGCCGATCGGTGTTGTAGTAGGCCAGTCCCAGCCCCAACTGCTTGAGGTTGGACAGGCTCTGGGTGCCGCGCGCCGACCCCCGCGCCTTGCCCAGTGCAGGCAACAGGATGCCGATCAGCAGCGCAATGATACTGATGACCACCAGCAGCTCGATCAACGTAAACCCCCGCGCGGGGCAGGCGTTGCGGGCTGGCGAGTTGGGCGGGGTCGAGACGTTCGTTGTGGTAGGAGTGTCCATGGCTTTCCCTGTTATTGCGACCAAGTCGCAGTATTGATGCCCGCCATCATATTGAAACTGCGTCTCAATGCAAGTCAACAAAATGCATTTCTGTTCGCTGATCGTCTCGCCTCGCTGTATCATCATGTCATGACTATGCTTAGCGATCAGTTACGCCTCCATCACGTAGGGCTGTTCATCACCGGGACCGACACCGGTGTGGGCAAAACCGTCGTGACCTGCGCGCTGGCGGCAGCGCTACGAAGGCAGCGGCCGGGTACTCGCATCGGCGTGTGCAAACCGCTGGCATCCGGGTGTCGGCGCGAGCGCGAGGGCCTGGTCAGCGACGACGCCGAGGCTTTGGCTCACTTTGCCGACTGTCGCCTGCCCCTGGACGTGATCAACCCCGTGCGCTACGCCCCGCCACTGGCGCCGGCGGTCGCGGCGCAGCAGACGGGCAAGGATGTGGACTTCGACCTCATCGCCCAATGCCTGCAACGGATTGACGCCGCCACCGACGCCCTGCTCGTCGAGGGCGTCGGTGGCTTGCTCGTCCCTCTCGATGCCGCCGGCCACTACACCGTGCTCGATCTGGCCGTTGCAGTGAACTACCCCGTGCTCATCGTCGCCAGGGCGACCCTGGGCACGCTCAACCACACCGCCATGACCGCACGCCTCCTGCGAAACGTCGGCTGCCGCATCGCCGGCGTCGTCATCAACGGCTATCCCGGCGACGGCGCCCCTGCCGCCGACGACCCTTCCGTCGCGTCCAACCGCCACTGGATCGAAAAGCTCACCGCAGCCAGAGTCCTGGCTGTCATTCCCCAATGCCCCGCAGGTTCAGTGCAGCCCGAACGCGGCGAACTCCCCGACGACGTCCTCGACGCCATGGCCCTGTGCTACTGGCCCGACCACCTCGGCCCGCCGCTCCCCCGGTAGCCCCGGTAGCCCCGATTCGACGGGACATGTCGGCGTTGATGCGCGGGGCCAAGGTGTGATGCGGGTGTCGAAATCGCGCGCAACGGCTCGACTACATCTACGGCCGCGGCGTGTCGCAACATGGAGCACGATGCCCGCGGAAATGTGGAATCGCCGAACTTTTGCGAAAGGAGCGATGCTCATGACCGGTCAAACGATTCAGCTTCATCGAGTGCTTCGGACCACGCCCCAGAAGGTGTATCGGGCATTTGTGGTAGCCGAAGCCTGGGCGCGGTGGCTGCCGCCGTGCGGGTTCACGGCGAAAGTGCATCAGATGGACGCACGCGTCGGCGGAACGTATCGCATGTCGTTCACGAACTTCACGACCGGGCACGAACACGCGTTTGGCGGCACATTCATGGAACTGACGCCTCACGAACGAATTCGCTACACCGCGGCGTTCGACGATCCCCACCTGCCCGGGCAGATGCAGACGACGGTCACGCTCAAGCAGGTGTCCTGCGGCACGGACGTGGCGATCGTGCAGGAAGGCATCTCGGAAGCGATCCCCGCCGAGGCGTGCTACCTGGGCTGGCAGGAATCGCTGCAGTTTCTGGCCAAGCTCGTCGAGCCGAACATCCCCGAGTGAGTGAGCGAGCGGGCAGGTCAGCAGTCTCCCCACACAGATGCATCGCTGCGCCTAAGCCGCCCTCCCGCCGCGAAGGGCGCCCGCAGATCAGTAACATTCGACGCGATCCGCCCCCGCTGCGTAGTGTTGATGCTCAAAGTCATGCGGCCATGGGTGAATCAGGGGCTTCATCGATCATCGCGCGTTCATCACTAGCGGCAATCAGGGACACCACACCTCCATCTTCTTTAGCTGCGGTGGGTTAGTGCATGAAATTGTTTCACGAAATGCGTCGGTCAGGTCGATATCACGCCTACTGACCACGATCGTCCGCAACCCCGTGGGGCGATGGTGACCGAACGGCTGACGGGGACGATGACCTTTCCGAGCCATCGACATGACCAACGATCGAGCCAGGACCTTGCTCGATGATCTGGCGGAGTTGGAGCGTCTGCGCGATCCCAGCAAATCCAAGGGTTTGCGCCACTATCGCCGCTTTGTTGTGCGGGCTGACGCCGAGCTGCACCCGATGGACCCCACCGCGATGGAGCGGACGCCCATCGACCTGAAGCTGCGCGACATCAGCCGAGGCGGGGTGGGTTTTGTGTGCAACGCGAATCTGCCGTTCCGTTCCGTCTGGCGGCTGGTGCTGCTCAACCGCGGGTACGCCCTGGGCGAGATGGCGCTGGTCGTCCGACACGCCCGCGCGGTCCGTGACGGCGTGCATCTGCTGGGAGGCCAGTTCGGCGCCACCACCGGCCTGATGGTCATGACCGGCGTTGATCCTTTGGCCATCACCACCAGTGACGCCGACGCCGACGCCCCCGACGCCACCGGTGGGCATTTCGTCGATCCGCAGCACGTGCGGTAGGTGCTACACCGACGCCATCGTCGCCTTGCTCGTCTGCTTGTGCAGCGGGAAGACATCGTCCACATGGACGGGCTGGCCCGTTTCGATCGCGCGGTTGGCGCAGATGCCCATGAGAATGGAGGCCGCCCCGTCGATGTGCGTGGCGTCGCGTCCGAAGGGATCGGGTGGCGGATCGGGCAGGAAGATGCGTTCGAGGATGGCCGTGTCGCCGCCGCCGTGTCCGCCACTGGCCGAAGGGATGGCCACGTCCTGGGGCGACTCGAACATGCGTTGCAGGCGGATGTAGCGCTCGCCGACGTACTGCTCGGCGGCCAGTTCCTCATCGCTCTGGCCTCGGATCACGTGGCCCGTGCCGCGCGAGAAATACTCGATCTGCCCCTTGGTCCCGGTCACGGCAATTCGCTCGCCCTCCCACGGACAGTAGGCGATGAGCGAATAGCTCAGCAGCGCACCGCGCCGGTAGCTGGCGCTCAATGTGATCGTGTCTTCCGCGGTGATCGGCCACTTGTCCTCGCCGCCGAAAACGTTGCGGTCGCGGACATAGCCGCTGTCGGCCTCGGCGTCGAGATAGAGCGACTTACTGTCGCCCTGCTCCAGTTGCAGCGCAAACGGATCGTTGCGGGCCGCCTCCACCCCGGTGTAACGGTCGTAGTTGTAACGCTCGCCACGCGCCGCGGCGTTCTTCTGGCCATAAAACTTCAGCCCGCCCAGGGCGAACACCGTCTGGGGATAGTCGGCCAGGAGGAAATTGACCAGGTCAAAATGATGCGTGGCTTTATGCACCAGCAGTCCGCCCGAGTACTTCTTTTCGCGGTGCCAGCGTCGGAAGTAGTCGGCGCCGTGTGACGTGTCCAGCCGCCACTGGACATCGACCAGCGTCGGCTCGCCGATGGCGTCCGCCATGATGAGCTCGCGCATCTTTGTGATCGCAGGCGTGTAACGATAGTTGAACGTGACCCGCAGGCTGCGACCGGTGCGATCGATCGCCTCGAAGATCGCGCTGCACTTGTCGGCGTCAATGGTCATCGGCTTTTCACTGATGGCGTCGCAGCCCAGCTCCATCGCGCGGATGATGTACTGGTGGTGGAAGGCATCGACCGTGGTGACAATCACGACCTCGGGCCTGGCCTGGCGAATCATGCGGTCGAAGTCTGTGGCGGCGTAGGTGGGCACGGGGTCGGCGCCGAACCTGGACGTGATGTGGCGGTTCCAGTGGGCCATGCGGGTGGCGCTGGGATCGCACAGGGCCACCAGTTGGGCGTGGTCCTTGAAATGGTCGCAAATGGCGTCGATGAACATGCGGCTGCGACCGCCGGTGCCGACCACTGCGTAACGTTTTCGCTCGGGCATGGCTGGGTTCCTGTGTGCCGCCGGTCGGGACTGACCTGCGGAAGCGCCACAATTATAAGGTAGAACGGACGGGCCTGGAACTGCGTTCGATCGCGCGGCCGATCAATTCATTGACGATTTCGCTCACCATGGGGACAATCCGCCCATGCTGGAATACCTGGCATGGGGTCCGCGCCACTATGGCGATCAGCCGTCCAGTGTCGCCGTGCGCCATCGCTGGGAGTTTCAGGCGGTGCTGGCTGGACGATGCGCGCCGCTCTTTGCCAACATGCAACACTCCGAGTTGCGGTCGCGGCGGCTGTGGGTCTTTTCACCAACGTGCGTACACGGATGGATAAGCGAGCCCGGCCAAGAGTGCGACGTGGCGGTGGCGCAGTTCTCCGATGCCCCGGAGGAGTTGCGGCAGTGGATGGGCGAACAGGACTACGTGGAGGTTGAACTGTCGCCTCGACAGGCGCGGCGTTTCTTTGCCATCGTGCGATCGCTCGAGGATGCGTATCTTCGCTTTGACGCCGCCAGCCGATTACGCGCCGAGCGGGCGCTTCTGGACATCGCGCTATTGGCGATCGAAGCCTGCCCGCAGCGTCTGCCTGCGCACGGCCAGACGCACGCCCAGCAAACTGTGGCGCTGGCGATGGCGTGGTACGAGGAGAACATGAGCCAGGGTCCCACTGTCGCCGCCGTCGCCAAGGCGGTTCACGTCTCGTCCAGCCATCTGCGGCGGTTGTATGCGGAGTCCGGCCGCGGCTCACCCCTGGCGGCCATGCGACACGTGCAGGTGGCTCACGCCCGCGAACTGCTAGCCCGCACGGACATGCCGGTCAAGCAGATCGCCGTCACCTGTGGCTTCTCGGCGCCAAGCGTGTTTTCCCGTGTGTTTCGTGCGATGATGGATGTCAGCCCCGTACAATGGCGGGCTCGGCGTCGAGCCGGCCTGCCCCCGCCTTAGCGAACTGTGGAAAGTAATCCTGCAGTGCCGCCACGCCCCAGTTACCGTTGCGCAGCGCTGCGATCGCCTGCACCGCCGCCGCCGCGCCCGTCGTGGTGGTAATCATCGGGACACCCGTGCGCACCGCCGTCGCACGAAGCTTGCCCTCATCGGTGCCCGCGCCCTTTTTCGTGGGCGTGTTGACGATCAGGGCCAACTCGCCGTTCTTCATCAGGTCAATCGCATTAGGTCGGCCGCCCTCCTGAATCTTGCGAATCATCGTCGTCTGGATGCCATGCTCGGCCAGGTGAGCGTGCGTGCCTCGGGTGGTCACGATCTCGAAGCCCAGCGCCGCCAGTTGCCGCACGGGAGCGACGATCGCCGCTTTGTCGCTTTCACGCACGCTGACAAAAACCTTACCCGAGGTCGGCAGCGAGGAGGAAGCAGCCATCTGGCTCTTGGCGAAGGCGATGGGGAAGCCTGGATCGATGCCCATGACCTCGCCAGTTGAGCGCATTTCCGGGCCGAGGATCACATCGACGCCGGGGAATTTGCCGAAGGGGAAGACCGACTCCTTGACGCTGGTGTGCGCCGGAGTGACCTCTTCGGTGACGCCCAGCTCGGCGAGCTGCCGACCCGCCATCACCTTTGCGGCGATCCGGGCCCAGGGCACGCCGGTCGCCTTGCTGACAAAAGGCACGGTGCGCGAGGCGCGCGGATTGACCTCGAGCATGTAGATCTCATAGTCCGTCCCCGTCTGCGGATTGGGCCGCGTGATGGCCCACTGCACGTTCATCAGCCCGCGGACGTGGAGCGCCTTTGCCAGGATGCGCGACTGCTCTTTGAGCCGATCGACCACGCGCTGCGGCAGCGAGTACGGCGGAATGGCGCACGCGCTGTCGCCGCTGTGGATGCCCGCTTCCTCGATGTGCTCCATGACGCCGGCGACGAGCGCGCGGGATTCGGGTGTCGGGTGTCGGGTGTCGGGTTTGTCCTCTCGACACCCGTAGTCGGCGATGACATCCACGTCGCACTCGATCGCTTCGGCGAGAAAATCATCGATGAGAATGGGCTGCCCTTCCAGGTCCGATGCGCCCATGGCGATCTTCATGTAGTACTGAAGCTGCTCGTCATCGAACACGGTCTCCATGGCGCGACCGCCCAGGACAAACGACGGTCGCACGAGCACGGGATACCCGATGCGGTTGGCGATCGCCTGGGCCTCGTCGGCGCTGTAGGCGATGCCGTTGACCGGCTGACGGATGCCCAGCTTCTTGATGAGTTCGGCGAAACGGTTGCGGTCTTCGGCCAGGTCGATCGAATCGACGCTGGTGCCGATGATCGGGACGCCCGCGGCCTGCAGCCCGTGCGCGAGGTTGAGCGGCGTCTGCCCGCCAAACTGCACGATCACGCCGTGGACGAGCCCCGCATTTGCATGACGGGGCTCCGCCGTAGCCCCGTCATGCAAATGCGGGGCTGGGAACGGTCCGCCGTTCAACCGCTCGACGATGTTGAGCACGTCCTCGAGCGTCAACGGCTCGAAAAAGAGCAGATCGCTGGTGTCGTAGTCGGTCGAGACCGTTTCCGGGTTGCTGTTGACCATCACCGACTCGAAGCCCAGCTCGTCGGCGGCGAACGCGGCCTGGACGCAGCAATAGTCGAACTCGATGCCCTGACCGATGCGGTTGGGACCGCCGCCGAGGATGACGATCTTTTTCTTGCCGCTGATACGAACTTCGTCGTCGGCCGCTTGCGGCTTCGCGGAACCGACCGTGCTGATGGGACTTTCGTACGTGCTGTAGTAATACGGCGTTTCCGCCTCGAACTCCGCGGCGCACGTATCGACGAGCTTGTACACCGGCTCGACGCCCAGACCCTTGCGGTACGCACGCACCTGCAGGATCGTCTCGGCGCTGATCTTGCCCAGGTACAGGTTTGCCAGCTGCGCATCGCTGTAGCCGAGTTGCTTGGCGCGGAACATCAACGCATGGTCCACGTCCGTCAGCCGCTCGCGGCTGAGCAGTTCGTCCTCGAAATCGACGAGTTGCTTGAACTGGTCGAGGAACCACGGGTCGATCATTGTCGCCTGGTGGACCTGGTCGACGGTCCAGCCCATCTTGAACGCGTAGCGGATGTAATACAGCCGACCCTGCGACGGCACGGTGAGCTTACGAACGAGCTTGTCCTGGGCGATGGGCCACTCGACCGCCGACCCGTCGGCGTTCTTCTTGCCGCGCTTGGCGTTGAGCCACTTGTCGTTGCCGTCGAGTCCGTACCCGAACCGCTTGACTTCCATCGAGCGGATCCCCTTCTGCAGACTCTCCTTGAACGTGCGGCCGATGCTCATCGCTTCGCCCACGCTCTTCATCTGCGTCGTCAACGTCTCGTCAGCCTCGGGGAACTTCTCGAACGTCCAGCGCGGAATCTTCGTCACCACATAGTCGATCGTAGGCTCGAAGCACGCCACCGTCTTGCCGGTGATGTCGTTGTCGATCTCCCACAGCGTGTAACCCACCGCCAGCTTGGCCGCAATCTTGGCGATGGCGAAGCCCGTGGCCTTCGACGCCAGCGCCGACGAGCGACTGACGCGCGGGTTCATTTCCACGACCACCATGTCGCCCTTAGAGGGGTCGATGGCGAACTGAATGTTGCACCCGCCGGTCTCGACGCCCACGGCCCGGATGATGGCGATCGAGGCGTCGCGCATCCGCTGATACTCGCGATCGGTCAGCGTCTGGGCGGGGGCGACGGTGATCGAGTCGCCGGTGTGGACGCCCATGGCATCGATGTTCTCGATGGAGCAGATAATGACGACGTTGTCGTCGCGGTCGCGCATGACCTCCAGCTCGTACTCTTTCCAGCCGAGCACGGACTGATCGATGAGGACCTGTCGGATCATGGAGGCATCGAGGCCGCGCTTGACGATCTCCTCGAACTCGTCGCGGTTGTAGGCGATGCCGCCACCGGTTCCGCCGAGAGTGAAGGCGGGACGGATGATGGCGGGCAGGCCGATCTCTTCGAGGAAGGCCCAGGCCTCGTCCATGGTGTTGACGGTGCGGGCCTTGGGCTGAGCAAGGCCCAGCCCCTCGACGATCTCGCGGAAAACCTTGCGGTCCTCGGCCCGGTGGATGACCTCGCGATTGGCGCCGATCATCTCGACGCCATACTTCGTCAGGACGCCGTCGTCCCAGAGCTTGCACGCGCAGTTGAGTGCCGTCTGTCCGCCCAGCGTCGGCAGCAAGGCGTCGATGTGGTAAGGGCCGCCGTGCTCTTTCTCGATGATCTTGGCCACCGCCTCGGGCGTGATCGGCTCGATGTAGGTCCGATCGCTGAACTGCGGATCGGTCATGATCGTCGCCGGGTTGGAGTTGACCAGCACGACCTGAAAGCCCTCTTCCTTAAGGGCTTTGCACGCCTGCGTGCCGGAGTAGTCGAACTCGCAGCCCTGGCCGATGACGATCGGCCCGGACCCGATGATGAGGATCGTTCTGATATCAGTGCGCTTGGGCATCGCGGCTCCGCCGTGGCCTGGTTGGGTGAGAAGGAAACGGGCGAATCGTAACGGGGCGCGGCGGCGGGAACAAACCGGCATCGCGCCCCGATCATCGATTACACTGGCGGCAATGACCGAGGTGATCTGCACCGGCTGCAGCGCGCGTTACCGGGTGCGGCCCGAGTTCGCCGGGCTTCGCTTTCGCTGCAAACACTGCGGCACGCGTTTCGTCGCCCCAGGGACCAAGCCCAAGCTGAGCAACCTCCCGACCTGGATGCGCCTGCGCGACATCGATCCGGCCATGGTCAGGCACGCCCTCGATCTGATCCGGCGCCAGAATCAGCCTCGCAAGTCCACCCGCACCAAACCCCTCACCCCCGCCGAGCTGCGGTGGCAACGCCTCATCGAAGAGATGTACGGCCAAGCCACCCCGCCTCCGCCCAAGCGGCCGCGATGATCGACTGACCGACGCTCTCGTCCTGTCCTTCGACACGCTGAGCATGCCGATGGCGTTGATGGGCAAGTGGACGGCCAACATCGTGCCCGACGGCCGCCGCGGCCAGACACGCGGTAGATCGAACCGCCCCGTCCCAAGCCTTTTCCAAGTGGGCTTACAATAGCGGCATGCCCAAGAACGCCATTCTGGAGCGGATGCTCGAGCGCCTGTTTGCTTCGATGATGCGGGGGCCGAGTCTGAATTGTCGGCCGCATTCGAGTCGGCAGCGGATCGATGTGATGCAGATCCAGCGGCTCAAAGACTTGCCGCCGCACCAGGTGCTGATGGACCTGTTGGGTGAGGGTTGCAGCGTGACGCTGACGGGCCGCGTGCTGCCACCGCGTGACTGGGTGGAGCGACACACCTTTCCCGACGCCGACGCCGACGAACCGGGGCAGGAGGTCGATCCAGCCACGCGCGACTGGCAGGCGCAGCGCACGCTCTTGACGAAGCTGCGCAACCTCAGTGACGACGCCCGCACCTACGAACAGGACACGGGGGTGTCGGCGCTGGCGGTGGGCTATCCGATACTGAGCCTGCCCCCGGGAACCGTGGGCACGACCGGTGGCGGCCGCGTCCTGGCGCCGATCGCGTTCGTGCCGGCGTCGCTGACGGTGCGCGTCGGCCACAAGCCGGGGCTGGACATTACCTGCCGCGGCGAGGGCGTCGATCGCGTGACGCCCAACCCGGCGCTGATGGCGTGGCTGTCGCGCCAACTCGGCAAGACCGTGGAGCTGCCGTTCCACGACGAGGAGGGCGCCGAGCCGTGGCGTGAGATTGACGAGCTGATCCGCCTGGTGGCGACGCTGCTGGACCTGTCGCCGCCGAATCTGCAGATGATGACGCAGCCACAGTCGCTGAGCCTGGAGGCGGTGCCGTTGACGGAGAAGCTGGCAGGCGCGCCGACAATCTACACGGCAGCCGTGCTGGGGCTGTATCCGGTGGCCAACCAGTCGCTGCTGCGCGACGTTCAGGAGATGATCGCCCAGGACGCACTCGACGGTCCGGTGCGCGCGTTTATCGACAGTGCGGCCGTGTTGGACACCGACGATGCAGCGGCGCCGGGTGACGACGGCCACGGTCCAAGCTTCGGCCGCAGTCCACGCCGCTTCAGCGACGAACGCTTCATCGCCCGTGCCGATCCGTTTCAGGCCCGGTCCGTCGCCTATGCACGCACGGCCAGCGGTCTGGTGATTCACGGCCCGCCCGGCACCGGCAAGTCGCAGACCATCACCAACATCATCGGCGACCACCTGTCGCGCGGACAGCGCGTCCTGTTCGTCTGCGACAAGCGCACCGCCCTCGACGTGGTGTTCAACCGTATGGCCCATCTCGGGCTTGGCGGGTTATGCGCCGTCGTTCACGACCCGCAACGCGATCAACGCGACCTCTACATGGCGATCCGCAACGAGCTCGAACTGCTCACCGAAGGCAAGACGCCCGTGCGCGCCGCAGACCGCGTGGCCAGGCTCGACCTCGAGCTGCAGGCGGCGCACGATGAGCTGTCGTCGCTGCACCGCCATCTCATGGAACGTGACGCGATGCCCGCAGGAGCCTCGCTGCACGAACTGGTCGGCCAGTGGTTGGCGATCGATGCTGCGGGCGCGGACGCGATCGATGCTCGGGCCTTGCGCGAGCTGCCGTTGGCCGAGTTCGATCGCCATCGTCAGGCGGTCCATCTCGTGCTGCAGCGCGGCCGGGCCTACGATCATGCCCACAACGGTTGGGTGGCGGCGGCAGGTGTGACGCTCGACGTATTTCTGTCGCGTCCAGCCGACGAATCGCGCCGAGGCGTAACGGCGCTGGCGGACCTGGCCAGTGCTGCAGATGCTACGCGGCACCCGGCGATCCCGTCTTTTGGCGACGAGGTGAGTCTGGCCGAGCAGGCACGTCAGCGCATGGCGCTGGCCGACGACCTGCAGGCCGCGATCGATCGCGTGCCACCGGGCGTGCGAAAGGCCTGTGCGGCGATGTCCGCAGACACCGTTCGCCAGCGCCTTGGCCACCTGCGCGACGCACAGCCGTATCGCGCCATGGTCGCCGCCGGACCACTGGACCCGGAGTTGGTCATGGTCGCGCGCGACGCGCCGCTCCGACCGGCGCAGATCGCGCAACATGTGGCGGCGTTGGATGGCTATCTGGCAATCGCCCGTGCGTGGTACAGCTTCCTGTGCTTCGGCGCCAAGCGCAAAGCCCGAACAGCGCTGGCGGGGTTCGGACTGCAGTTGAACCCGGACGACGCAAGGCGGCTGCGCACCTTCCTTGTGGCATGGCGCGCCCGCATGCTCCTGTCGGAGTTGCACGGGCAGCTCACGGGTGAGCCATCGGACAGGCTTGTCGCCGACGACACGCTCACGGCCACTCTTGCCCATCACGAGCAGGTGCTCGCGATGCTCGAAGCCGTGGCGGATCACCCTGAGCTCGACGCCCCCCTCCGAGCGGCACTGGCCGATGCGGCGATGGCGCCGACGTTCACCGACGGCCTGCGCCGCAGCGAGCCGCGTGCCGCTGCACTGGACCGCCTCGAATCCGCTGCACGACAGATGGGTCTGCTCGCCGCGCCGTGGCTGGCGTCGGTGAATCGTGCGGCGCGACAGGGCGAAGCCGTCGCCGACACGTATCGCCATCTTGTCGAGCAGTTCGACACGCTCGATGATGTGCTGCACAACCGCACTGACTGCGCCGCCCTGCCCGACCTGCTGCGAACTGCAACGGCCACTTTGCTGCACACGGGCGCCGAGCCGGAGACGGGCCTCGATGCCATCCATCAGGCGATGCTGGCCGGCGAAATCGTGCGATGCATCGCAGCCCACGACGCGCTTCGCACCCTCGACCCGCAGCGGATCGAAGCGACGATGCGCCGCTACCGCGAGTTGGAGGACGAGAAACGCCGACTCGTGCGCGACGCCATCCTTCACCAGTGGAAATCGAGGCAAAAGGAGCGACTGCTGGCGAGCACGGGCACGCGCCTCAACGGCGAAGGCGCCAAGCTGCGTCAGCGCCTGTTCGTGCGCGGCACGCGTGCCATGCGCCTGCGGCAAGTCATCGCCGTCGGAGAAAACAGCGACGGTGGCGACCCGCTGTTCGACATGTGCCCCGTGTGGATGGCCAGCCCGGAAACCGTCGCCCAGATTTTCCCGCGCCAGCCCCTGTTCGACGTGCTGGTGTTCGACGAGGCGTCGCAATGTCGGCTCGAGGAGGCCCTGCCCGTGCTGACCCGCGCCGGGCGCGTCGTGATCGCCGGCGACCCCAAGCAACTGCCGCCCACGCGCTTCTTCGAATCCACCGTCGCCGAGAGCGACCAGGGCGAGATCGAAACCGAGCAGGAGCTGTTCGAGGCGCAGCAGGGCGAAATCGAAGACCTGCTGGCCGCTGCACTGAACCTCGACATCCAGCAGAGCTACCTCGACGTGCACTATCGATCGAGGAACGCCGACCTTATCGAGTTCAGCAACGACCAGTTCTACGGCTCACGTCTGCAGGCCATTCCGGGCCATCCCCGCAACAGGGCCAAGGCGCCGCCGATCACCCTGCATCGTGCCGAGGGCATCTATGACAAGCGGTGCAACCCCGTCGAGGCGCAGCGCGTCTGTGACATCATCCGCCAGCTTCTCGACGAGAAGGACCCGCCATCCATCGGCGTGGCGTGTTTTAACCTGACGCAGCGCGACCTGATCACCGAGATGCTCGACGCCGCGGCGGCCGACGACGCCGTCTTCGCCGCGCGGCTGACCAAGGCCAGAGACCGACGTGGCGAGGGCTCGTTCGAAGGTCTGTTCGTCAAGAACCTCGAAAGCGTGCAGGGCGACGAGCGCGACCACATCATCATCAGCACGACGTACGGCCCCAATCCGCAGGGTCGGTTCTATCGACGCTTCGGGCCGTTGGGCCAGGCCGGGGGATGGCGCCGACTCAACGTGCTGATCACCCGCGCCCGCGATCGCGTCCACCTGGTGACGTCGATCCCGCGCGAGGCTTACGTGTCGGCGCCGCCCGTGCCGGAGGGAAGCGTGCCCGGCGGCGGGTGGTTGCTGCTGGCCTATCTTCGCTACGCCGAGGAACTGTCGGAGGTCTATGCCCAGACGCACCCCGCGCAGGAAAAGGCGCAGGCTTCCCCTTCGGGACAGGTCTTCGAGCAAGCGATTCCACCGGTGTCGGCGTTCGCCCGCGGCGTGGCCCAGCGTTTGGCTGGCGAACGTGGCATGTCCAGCGACGTGCATTGGGGCAATGAAGGCTTCCGCATCGATGCGGCCGTGCATCATCCGACCAGAACCCAAGACATTGCCGTGGGGCTGCTGTGCGATTTTTCGGCTTTCACCGACGCACCCGACCCCGTCGAATGGGACATCTTCCGCACCGCGATCCACGAATCGCAGGGCTGGCAACTGCAGCGCATCTGGTCGCCGGTGTTCTTCCGCGACCCACAGCGCGTGATGAACCAGATTGCCCAGGAAGTGGCGAGGACGACATAGCAACCTGCCCATCGCCACCTGATTTGCAGGCGACCCGCGTCAGTTATGCGACGGGTCCGGCGGCATGACGCGCGGGGCGAGGAGCGGATCGGCCTGTAATGGTGAGACTGCTTTGAGCAGGCCGGCCCACAGCTTGGCCGGGTCGCCGAAAATGTGCTGGGGCAGCGCCGGCGCCAGCAGCCACGAGCCGCTCTTCATCTCAGCCTCGAGTTGGCCGGCGGCCCAGCCCGCGTAGCCGGCGAAGAACTTGATCGGCTCGCCGCCGTACTCCACCAGCCACGACACGTCCTCGGGATCGGTCGAAAAGTGCAGACCATCGACGACGTTCACCTGCGAGTGCGCCGCGTCGTCGTGAACAATCATCAGTGGGCCCTGGCACGGCCCGCCCACGTGGATCACCTCGCCGCGCTCGCACGGCTCGTCGCTGACCTGCGACCACGCCTCGCTGAGTTTCATCGTGCTCGGACGGTTGAGCACCAGACCCAACGCCCCCTGTTCGTTGTGCTGAACGATCAGCGTCACCGTCTGCCGAAAGTTGGGATCCAGCAGTTGCGGCGCGGCGACGAGAAGGTGGCCCTGATACGACTTCATGCCAGTAGATTCTACGCCCCAGCGCCGCCAGTGCCCAGAGAATGCCGCGGCAGCGGCGCTACTTGTGTGTCAGGTGCCGCACGCCATCCCATGGTCCGGTCACCGTGCGCAGGTATTCGGCCAAGGCCTTGGCGGCGGGATCGTCGGGCAGGCGATCCAGCCGCGCCAGCGCTGCGTCGATCCGGCCGGCGATCGCCTCATTCATCGCCAGTGCAAACTCGACGCACCGCGGCGATGAAGCGTCGCCCTCGGCCAGCAGCTCGTACACGCGCAACGGCTCATCGCGGCCTACCACGGTGATCCGCCCCAGGTCGCGCCCGGGCAACTGGTCGCCCAGCAGCCGCCACGTGTCCTCCGACACCATGAGGCGCGTGCCCAGTTGCTTGTTGGCGCCCTCCAACCGCGAGGCAAGGTTGGCCGCGTCACCGAGCATCGAGTAGTCGAAGCGTTCGGCCGATCCCATGTTGCCCACGATGACCGGCCCGGTGTGCAGGCCGACGCGCATGCGCAGCGGCCGGCCGCCCGACAGCTCGCGATAAACGGCGTCTCGCTCCTGCACGCGGCGCTGGCATCGCATGGCCGTGCGACAGGCCAGTTGCACGTGGTCGGGTTGGTCCAGCGGCGCATTCCAGAACGCAATGATGGCGTCGCCCTCGTACTTGTCGAGCGTGCCCTGCTCCTCAAAGATAATCGACGCCATGTCCGACAGGTACGTGTTCAGCAGTGTGGTCACCTGCCGGGGCCCCAGTTGACGCGCCAGCTCCGAGAAGCCCTCGACGTCGGAAAAGAAGATCGTGAGCGTGCGCTCCTCGCCTCCGAGCTGCAGTTGTCCCGGCTCGAGGGCGATGCGATCGACAATGACAGGGCTGACGTACCGGGCGAAGGCGCGACGCAGATAACGGCGCTGCCGGCCTTCCGTGGCGTAGTTGAAGGCCAGGGCGCCGATCCAGGCCAGCCCCACCGTCAACGACGGCGCCGCCACCGGCCACCACCATCCCCAGGCGTACGCCGCCACCCCGATCGCGCCCGGCAGCGGCAGACCCACCGCCGCCACCGCGAGGATCTCCGCCAGCCTGCGCCCCAGCACCGCCAGCACCGCCGTCAACAGCGCCAGGAGAAGTGTCACTGCAACGACCGGCAGGGGCCACGCCGGCGCGAGGAACATGCCGTGGACCAGGTTGTCGTAAGCCGTGGCGTGCAGCGACACGCCCGATCCGCGCGGATCCATCGGGTTGGGCTTGAGGTCGTACAGCGCCGTCGCGGAGGCGCCGAAGAACACCACGGCGTCTTTGAGGTCATCGGGCGGGACGAGCGGCGTGTCGCCCTCGGCTGCGAGCAGCGCCGATTGGATGATCGCCTTGGCGCTGTAGGCGCGGTAGAGCTGGCCGTCGGCGTCGGGCCGGCGAAAGCGCAGCACCGCGCGTCCGGCGTCATCGATCGGCACCGCGCGGCCGCGCACGGTCAGGCGATTGGGCATCAGGTCGATCGGCTCGATCCGCGGCGGCAACCCCGGGCCCGCGGGCTCGGCGGCGAACAGCGTCAGCGGCATGGCCGGAATCACCCGCCCATCGAACAGCGAAAGCATGCTCACCCGGCGGAACGTGTCGTCGCCATCCTGCTCGCCATACACGTGGCCCAGCAGCGTCGGCGACTTGACCACCTCGCGGATCGGCAGGTCGGCCGTGGGAAACACGACCGCGTCCTGGCGCACTGCAGCGAGCCAGATTTCCAGCCCATGAACAACAAACGGGCTGTCGGGCAGGTCCTCGGGCCACTGTCGCGCATGCCCTGCCTGGCGCGACGGCAGCACGGCCGTCACGAACAACGCTTGCCGCGCGATCGACTCGCCCAGCGCCTCGTCGTGGCTGACGATGCCGCCGGCGGCCTGATGGACGAACAGGGCGTCGAAAACGAATGCTTTCACCCCGGCGTCGGCGCAGTAGTCGAGAATATAGGTGTAAACGTCGCGCGGCCAGGGCCAGGGCAGATCGTTCTCCTGGCTGGCCCACCGCAGTGATTCGTTGTCGATGAGAATGAGCCTGATCTTGGCGCCCGCGTCGTCAGCCGGCAGGGCGAAAAGCTGAGACCGCATGTCGAACGTCTGCAGTTCGATGTTCTCGAACCGCTTGTGCTGCGAGACCGCCCAGGCCGCGACGGCGGCGAGCAGGCCGACGCCCACGCCCACGAGCACCTTGACGGGACGTTTCATGACGGCAGTACGGTCACGGCGCGATCGCCTGCGCCAAGGCCTGTTCGAACCGCGCTTGCCGAACCGCGGGCGGCTCGACCGGGGCGGTCTTCACCAGCGGGCGTACGGCTCCCATGCGCGCCGATGCCGGTGGATGCGTGCGTCCGAACCCCGACGAGCCCGGCGAGACGCGCGACCCCATCCGCTGCAGCATCTGCAGCAGCGCGTTGGGATCGTACCCCACGCGCTGCAGTAGCACCACGGCATCCTTGTCGGCCTCGGCCTCGGCCTGGCGGCTGTAACCGTCGGTCATCAGCTTCTTCGACACGTCGCCCGCCGCGCCGGCCAGCGACTTGGCCGCCTCGCCCACGGGAATCCCGGCCTGGCCCGCCGCGTGACCGGCGCCTTCCTGCGCGATCACTTTCAGTACGCCGCCCCAGCGGTCCTTGCTGATCGCCTGGATCGCGTGCTCGCGCTGGATGTGGGCGATCTCGTGGGCGAGCACGGCGGCGAGTTGGTCTTCCGTCTCGCAGCAGCGCAGCATCCCGCGCGTGATCAGCACGAACGCGCCCGGCACGGCAAAGGCGTTGGTCTCGGCCGAGTCGAGGATGATGAAGGTGTAGCCGTTATAGACGTAGGGCATGTCGCTGGCGGCGGCCAGGGCGCAGCCGACCTGGTTGACGTAGCGTGTGGCGGCGGGGTCCTCATAGACGGGGTACTGGCCGAGGATGTTGGCGGTGACGGCGCGGCCGAGGTAGTAGTGCTGCTGCGGGGTAAGCTTCTGAGTGGCGCGTGCGGAAGCCGTGCCGATGTTGATGCCCGACGACGCGATGCCGGTCGGGTCGAACCCCGCGGCGATGTGGCCGAAGTTGACGCCGCTGTTTTCCGTCGGCGTGCAGCCGGCGATCAGGATGGCGGTGAGCAGCAGCGATGTGGTGGAGATGGCGTGTTTCACGGCGCACCTCCCGGCTGAACCTGGCCGTCCTTGAGGAAGCGGGTGCGTTCACCATCGCCGACCTTGTAGGCCGCGTCCTTTTCGATGCGATCCAGTGCGGCATACCCTCGTGCGGTGGCGGGTTGGTCGCTGCGATAGGCCCTTTCCACCTCGGGCGACCAGGGGCGGTACGCCAGGGCCTGCTCGTCCTCGGACACGCCGCTCTTGCCCTCGATGTCGCCGAGGGTCATCGAGCTGCCGTCCTTGGCCAGCGCCTTGCGGATGATCCACCCGGCGGGCTTGTCAGCAGGTTTAACGTGCCACCAGTCTTTCTGCTTGCGCTGCACTTGCACCCGGTCGCCGAGCTTGACCTCGGCCACCGGTTTGGAGAGGGAGCGCGGCTCCTCGGTGAGCTTGGCCTGCCTGACCTCGACCTGCATCGTCTCGGCGTCGGCGGCGGCGGCCAATGCCATCGCGCCGCACGCCGCAAGCATGGTGATGAATTTCATATGCACGTTCCCGATCGGTGAAGGATCATGGACCGGCATTCTAACCGATGCCGCCGGGCCGCAAGCGCCCAACCGCAGCTCAATATCGGTAATGGTCGGGCTTGTACGGGCCTTCGACGGGCACGCCGATGTAGTCGGCCTGTTCCTGGGTCAGCTTGGTGAGCCTCACGCCGAGTTGATCGAGGTGCAGGCGGGCGACCTTTTCGTCCAAGTGCTTGGGCAGCACGTACACCTTCTTCTCGTAGGCGGCGCGGTTGGTCGCCAGCTCGATCTGGGCGATCGACTGGTTGGTGAAGCTCGCGCTCATGACGAAGCTGGGGTGGCCCGTGGCGCAGCCGAGGTTGAGCAGCCGGCCCTCGGCGAGGATCAGCACGCCGCGGCCTGTTGCCGTGAACGTCCACTTGTCGAACTGCGGCTTGATGACCGTGCGCTTGGCCTTGCCCGCGGCGGCGAGCTTCTCCAGGCCGGCCATGTCGATCTCGTTGTCGAAGTGACCGATGTTCCCGACGATCGCGTTGTCCTTCATCTTCGCCATGTGCTCGGCGGTGATGATCTTGTAGTTGCCGGTAGTGGAGATGAAGATGTCGGCGGTCTCGACCACGTCGTCGAGCGTGACGACCTGGTAGCCTTCCATGGCGGCCTGCAGGGCGCAGATGGGGTCGATCTCGGTGACGATCACGCGGGCGCC
>CAZFDT010000090.1:0-20689 GCA_964518335.1 uncultured Phycisphaeraceae bacterium | reverse complement strand
CTGAGCACGAGCTGGCGCGGCGGGAGAGCATCAGCCGCATGACCGTCCGCCGCGCCAGCGAGCTGTTGGTCAACGAGGGACTGCTGGAACGTCGTCCGGGCAAGGGGTTGTTTCTGCGTGGCGCGCATGTGAGTACGCGGACGGTGCAGGTTGTCGCCGGCAACCTGACATGGGAGCCGTCGCTGCAGGTGTCCCGCGGTGTGCAGGGCATGGCCCGGCAGCGCGGCATCCAGGTGCAGCTTTACGACGCCCACGGTGACATCGAGTCAGACTTCACCATCCTGCGGCAGTTGCCCGACAGTTCCGCCAAGGGCGCGATCATCATTTCGCTGCACAACGCGGCGTTCAACGAGGAAGTCTGCCGTCTGCGGATGCGCGGCTTCCCGCTGGTGCTGATCGACCAGCAGATGCGGGACATCGCCGTTTCCTCGGTCGTGGCCGACAACCACGCTGGGGGCATGATGGCGGGCAAGGCACTGATCGAGCTGGGTCATCGGCGGATCGCGTTTGTGGGCGATCTGATCGCCACGACGGTGCGCGACCGCCTGACGGGTCTGCGCGACGCGATGGGCGACGCCGGCCTATCATTCGACAGGACGTTGGTGGCTGACCTGCTGGAGGAAAAGGACCGCCTGGGCGACTGGTCCGGGCGGATCGACGAGTGCGTGCGGCAGTTGATGGGCCGGGAGGATCGCCCGACGGCGATCTTCTGCAGTTGTGACGCGGTGGCGCGGACGGCCTACCGCACACTGGCGGCGATGGGGCTGCGCGTGCCTGGCGACGTGAGCGTCATCGGGTTCGACGACGACCCGCTGGCCGAGTGGCTTACGCCGGGGTTGAGCACCGTGCGGCAGCCCTTCATGGCGATGGGCCAGGCCGCGATGGAGCTGTTGACCCTGCAGATGACGCACCCCAACTCGCCAGTGGAGCATCGCTCGCTCCCCGTCGAGCTTGTGATGCGCGGCTCGACCGCCGCGCCGCCGACCGTTTGACTCGGAGGACTGGATCGAGACAGATCATGCCCGACTGCACGAAACATCTTCGCTCGCGCGCCGCCGCTGCCTGGGGTTTCACCCTCATCGAGCTGCTGGTGGTTGTGTCGATCATCGCACTGCTGGTCGCGCTGCTGTTGCCCTCGCTGGGGAAGGCGCGCGACAGTGCCCGTACGGTGCAGTGCATGAGCAACCTGCGGCAGCAGGCGATCGGGTTCGCGGCCTACCGGACCGACAGCCGGGACTTTTTGCCGCCGGTGAACGCCGAGCACGCGCGTTGGTCGGTGGCTGACGGCAATCCTTACTACGGTGGGCCGTGGGGCCGACCTAACACGATCGGCCCGTACCTGGGTCGGCCGCAGTGGGGCAATCCCAGCGGTTACAACTGGGGCGGCATCGGCGTGAGCGAATACCGCACCTCAGCATTCCTCTGCCCGTCGCAGTCCACGCAGCACAAGATCGAGGCCTGGGCCAATCCCAGCCACGGCGAATCGCTTTATCTGCAGGCCCCGACGGCGTCCGATGGCTTTTCCGGTCCCAATCCCAGGCCGTGGGCCAAGCCGCGGCCCGCAAGAGCCGTCCTCGACCCGTCCCAGGCTGTCCACCTGGCCGACTCCAGAGGCACCGACCCCACCAAGGGCGACTGGCACCTGAGCAACCCCTCGACCATCGGCACCGCCACCGGACGGCTCAACCTCTACCGACACATGGACACCGGCAACATCCTCTTCCTCGACGGACACGCCAAGCGGTACACCCTGGATTACGTGTTGGACAACGTCACCACGCGATATCGATTGCCCTGACGATATGGAGTCAACTGCATCATGACACAAACTTGCAGAATCATCACCAACGCACTCGGGCCGCTGTGCCTGCTTCTGGGCATCGTGACCATGAGCGCCGGCCCCATCCACGCCGAGGACGCACCGGCCAACCTCATCCCCAACGGCGACTTCCAGACGGACAAGAACAGCGACGGAACACCCGACGGCTGGGACAAGCCCGGCGCCAACATCCTCTACCCCGTCGAGGACGGCAGCACGTTCCTTCGCCTGCACAGCACCGAGCCGGGCAAGCAGGTGATGGTTTACAAGGCCATCAACATCACGCCCGATATGAAGGCGCTGGAGCTGACGTACCGCGTGCGTTACGAGAACATCAAGCCGGGCAAGCAGGCGTGGTTCGACGGGCGGATCATGATGAACTTCAAGGATGCCCAGAAGAAGGTGGTCAAGCCCAGCCCGTCGCCGCCGTACTTCCGTGGGACGAAGAACGAGTGGGTGCCCAAGAGCCAGAAGTTTCTCGTGCCGGAAGGGGCGGTCGTGCTGGAGTTGATGCCGACGCTGTTCCAGGTCGAGAGCGGGACGCTGGATCTGGACGATTTGAGTCTGAAGGTGCTCGGCGAGGCGGAGGCGCAGGCGATGGCCGCCGCCAAGGCCGCCGCCGCGCGGCTTCAGGCCGAGCGCGACGCGATCATTGCGGCCGATCTGGCGCTGCCCGCGCGCTCGCCGCAGTTGCAGGTGCAGGGCAACCAGGTGGTCGGGTCCGACGGTCAGCCGGTGTGGCTGCAGGGGCTGTCCGTGGACTCGATGCAGTGGTCGATGGGCGAGAACGTGCTGTGGTCCATCCGCGTGGCGATCGACGAGTGGGGCGCCAACGTGATCCGTCTGGCGGTCCACGACACGTTCTGGTTCGGTCGCGGCAAGGGCCAGGTCGCCGGGACCGAGGAGGCTTACCGCCGCACGATCGACCAGGCGGTGCAACTGTGCGCCGCCAGGGGCGCGTACCTGGTGCTGGACCTGCACCGCTTCGGCGCCCCGCGGGCCGAGCACGTGGCGTTCTGGCAGGAAGCGGCGTCGCGGTACAAGAACAACCCGGCCGTGATGTTCGAGCTGTTCAACGAGCCGCACGGCATCTCGTGGCAGGTGTGGCGCGACGGCGGCGACCTGCGCCAGGACAAGCACACCGATGCCAACCCCGCCGAGGTCGGCGAAGGAACCACTGCAGCGGCCGCCTCGGGAGCCGACATGTCCGTGGGCATGCAGGCCCTCGTCGATGCCGTCCGCGACACGGGCGCCCGCAACATCATCCTCGCCGGCGGACTCGACTGGGCTTACGACCTTACCGGCATTGTCAACGGCTACGCCCTCACGGACCGCGCCACCGCCGACGGGCCAGGCCACGGCATCATCTACGTCTCGCACATCTACCCTTGGAAAAAGGGCTGGAAAGACAAGGTCCTCGTCGCTGCCGAGCAGCACCCGGTGATCATCACCGAGATCGGCGCGATCGAGAAGTGGAGCGATTTTTCCTTCATCGGCGAAAAGCAGCGCTACCCGCTCGACGGCTGGGCCGAGGACGTGCTGGGTATGCTCCAGAAACACAAGCTGCACTGGACCGGCTTCAGCTTCCACCCGCGCTGCGGCCCGATGGTCATCAAGGATTGGAACTACACCCCGACCGACTACTGGGGCGTGTACGTCAAGGACGCCCTTGCGGGCAAGCAGTTCGAGATGAAGAAGATGAGGTGAGAGGACGTTGACATCGGTGTTGCAGTGTAGCTTTCACAGGCATTTTCAGAATGGAGGAAAGACGATGAATCGCATGACATGGACATCTCTGATTGGCATGGCGACACTGCTGGGCTTTTCGCAGGGCGCGTTGGCGGCAACGCAACTGATCTTTGACACCACTACCGCCACCGAGCCGTTTCGTGTGGCCGTGGTCAATAACAGCACCAGTTTCTCAGGAACCGTGACCGACCCCACCTACAACGGCGGAACAGACGTCACCTTCAGCTTCTCCGATCCACTGACAGGCGTGAACATCACCACGCCATCCAGCCCTGTATTCACCGGTGCGACCGCCAGTTTCTTCGGGGCGGAAGGCACGGGCATGGGCGTGGGAAACTCGGGCCTGGGCCGCTTTGAACGCGGTGAGGCCTTCACGATGTCCGCCAACCATGCGTTCTCGCTCAACTCGTTCGTATTCCACGAATGGAACGGCGATGAGCAACTGCACATCAGTTGGGTTCGCTATGGCACGCCCCAGTCGGCAGTCTTCGACATGACCCAAACCGGTGGCACGGCCCCTTCTACTGTCATCGTCGCACTGTCGGGCATCCTGGTGGATGCGGATACGGATCTGACGATCACCAACGTCGGTCCCAACACGAATAACGCTGGTCGCCTTCGTTTTCGACGCATGAACATCGAACTCATCCCCGAGCCGGGCACGGTCGCGCTGCTCGGCGCGGGCACGTTGCTCATCCTCCCGCTTCGTAAGCGCGTGCGATGAGCGCGGATCATCTCCGCGACGGATGCACCAACATTGATGACAAGAGGAAGAACATCACTTCAGTAAAGGAGAGATCATGCGAAGCAAGACTTTGACACGAACCTGGATGCCGGCAACCCTGACCGTCCTGATGGCCACCGTCGCGGCCCATGGCGGTTTTAACCAAACCGGCGCGGGGCCGTTCGATTACAACGACACGAACAATTGGGTCGGTGGCACGATCGACGGCATCTGGGACTCGTCGCTGATTCTTACGGCCAGCCAGACCCTGACCTTCGGGGCCGACACTGCGCTGAGCACGGCCCTGCAATTTGGCTACGACGTCAACACCACCACGGATAACGTTCGTAACATCCTACTGCGAGCCGATGGCACCGGTCCCTATACGCTTACGTTAGGTGGCGACATCACGGTCGCCCCACTTGATAATGAAACAGTTACCTTCGGCAGCGCGACCGCCAATCAGGTCCTCAACGTCGATCTGGGTGGCGTGACGCGCAACTTCACGGTCACTTCGGGCAGAACGCTTAGCTTTACCAACGTCTTGTCCAATGGAGGGATCATCGCCAGCGGCGGCACACTCAACTTCTCCGCCGCGAATACCTACAGCGGCGCAACCGTCATCAACAGCGGCAACTTCAGTCTCAACGGGGCCACTGGGAGCGCCGTCAACTCCGATTTCACCGTGAACGCCAATGCTACGACAACGCTGACTTTCCGAAGCGACTCGGGCAGCGGCACCACGCGTGCCAAGAGCGTCACACTCAACGGCATAAGGGCGTCGGGATCCTCCACCGCCACACTGAGCGTGACGGGGAACGCCGCCAGCAACACCATCGATTCGATCAGTGGCGCACTGACAATGGATCAGGGCTATGGCCTTGTTTCGCTGGCACCCAACGGAGCCACGAACACGCGCCTCACCGCGGACAGTTTTGTGCAGAATGCTCGCACCGTGACGTTCTTTCGCGGGACCAACCTGGGCGTCAACACACTTGCTTCGCAAACTGCGGGGAGCGCGAACATCAGCTTCACCAACGCGCCCAGTCTCGTGGGTGGCGGCGGCGCGGCCGGCACGACCACGGTCAGCATCCTTCCCCGCTCCTATGGCGCCATCACCACGAGCAATGTCGGCGACGGGCTGGTGACCTATGACAGCACCAACGGCATTCGCGTGCTGAATACCTCGACCGAATACACAGCCGCCATTTCGAATGGCCAGACTCAACTGGACAACGTCCGCTACGTCAGAACTTCAGGCGGCGCCGCGCAGGACATCAATCTCACCGCAGCCACCACGACCATCAACTCTCTGTCGTTTGACATCACGGGCGCTGGCACGAACTCAGGCGTGACCATTAGCGGCGACGCCGGAACTACGCTGAAGCTCAACAGCGGCACGATCTTCGCACGTCAGGCGGTCACCACGGCCAATGCCACCGACGCGATGGTCGTGAGCGTCCCCACGCTCGACCTCAACGGCCGCGAAGGCACCTTCATCAGCTTTACCAACGGTGTCAACAACGCCAACACGCCTGCACCCCTGCAGATCAACAGCTCGATTGCCAACGACGGCGGCAACGGCGTCACCATCGGCGGCACCGGCCAGGTCATCTTCGGCGGAAGTACCGCACACTCCTACACCGGCGTCACCACCATCAACAGCGGCATCCTCCGCCTCGCCAAGACATCCAGCAACATCGGCATCCCCGGCGACTTGGTGATCAACGCCGGGACACTGCTGAAGAACAGCAACGCCATCCCCGACAGCGCCGACGTCACCATCAATGGCGGAACGTTCTGGATGGATACCACTTCAAGCAGCGGCAACAACGGCCACCAGGAAACCGTCAACAACTTCACGATCAATGGCGGTTCATTCGGCAACCACGGGAGCAACGCTGTCCTGAACATCAACGGCAACGCCAGCATCAACGGCAGCCAGCTCGGTATGAACCAGGGCGGCGATATCACCGTGCTCGGCACCACCACGCTCAATGGCGGCCTTCTGCTCGCCCGTGAATCCAGTAGCGATACTGTCTTCAATGCACTGACCACACTCAATCACTTGGCGATCACCAATCCGACCAGCGGGCAGTACACCGCGATGACGCTCAATAGTCATGCGACCAGACAGGGCGCACTGGTGACCATTAACGGTAACGTCACCTTCACCGGCAACGGCACCAACGCCAACACCGCCCTGATCAACTCGTCGGACATCGCCCTCGCCAATCAGGGCGTCATCGCCCTCAACGGCACGCGCACGTTCACCATCGGAAATGGCGCTGCTGCAGTGGACCTGGCGGTCGTACCCGCGCTCATCGACGGCAGCAGCACGGGCGGGCTGATCAAGGCCGGTCTAGGCACGCTCGCCCTGCATGGGGCCAACACCTACGGCGGAAGCACGGCGGTCAACGCCGGCGTGCTCAAGCTCGGTGCGGCCGGGTCCATCGCCGCCAGTCCGCTGGTGACGATCAACGCCGGCGCAGCCCTCGACACCACCGACCAGAGCTTCACGATGCTCGGCGGGCAGACCTTCACGTTCGTGATCGATCCGGCGGGCGCCGGGTCGGCGGGCCTGCTCGACGCCGCGGCGCTGGACATCGGCGCGGGCGTGGTCGATTTCTCCACGCTGGGCACGCTCAACGACACCGCTTACGTCTTCGCCAGCTACTCGTCGCTTACCGGCACAATGTTCGCCGGCGTGAGCAATCTGCCGGCGGGGTACTCGATCGACTACAACTACCTGGGCGGCAACGACATCGCCCTGGTGATCCCCGAACCGGGCACGCTGGCGCTGCTGGCGCTGGGGACGGCACTGATGCTCAAGCCGCGCAAGCGGGTGCGATGAGTTGCGATTCCTCCTCGCCGCGGCGCGCCTGACCGCACACCGCGGCTTTCATGGGTGGGGCTCCGAGGTGACGCGATGAGTCGATGGTCGCAGGAAAAACGTGCGTTTACGCTGATCGAGCTGCTCGTGGTCGTCAGCGTCATCGTGCTGTTGATCGCGCTGCTGTTGCCCGCGCTGCGCAAGGCGCGCGAGGCGGCGTGGATCACCACCTGTTTGAGCAATGAGAAGCAGATGGGCATCATGTCGATCATGTACGTGGACGACAACCGGGGATGGGCGCCGTTCGAGGCGTGGTCATGGAAGTCCAAGATTGTTCGGTACAGCACTTCGCCCGTGCAGAAGGGGCCGCGCATGATTTTCTGGTGTCCGGCGGCCGGGAATATACCTTTGAGCGCTCAGGACAACCGCAATTGCGCCTACACGGCTAGCTATGGCAGCAGTCCGAATCTGCGCATCACCTACGTGAAGAATTACACGACGCGCAAATGGCTGCAGGACGCCTACCCCGTGCCCTCATGGGGCTATCGTGCCGGGGACTGGAACGTCGGCGCCGATCCGCGGCACAACAACGGCTATAACTATGTGACGTGGGGCGGCGACGCCAAGTGGGTCAAGTGGTGAACGCATGTTAACCCGCAGCGCATCATCCCGGGCCTTCACGCTCATCGAACTGCTGGTAGTGGTGAGCATCATCACGCTGCTGATCTCGCTGCTGTTGCCCTCGCTGGGCAAGGCGCGGGCGGCGGCGCGGACCACGCAGTGCCTGTCGCTGTCGAAGCAGTACGGCGTCGCCAACGAGATGTACGCCTTGGGTCATAAAGGCTGGTTCCTCCCTTCGCTGGGTAAGTGGTTCGACCACGCGCCGCGCTGGTACCGCAACGATGCCTTCGAGGAACTGATGGGGATGGATGTCGCGCGGATCAACAACCAGCCCTTGTCGGGTGGGGCGGCCAAAGGTTGGCCGGCTCAGTATTCGTGCCCGGATGCCACGTGGGCCAGGAGCAATCCCAATCCCGACGGATTCATCGAGACAAGGCAGAGCTACAGCCTGAATTTTTTCCGTCTGCCGTATCCCTGGTTGCCGGCGCCGCTCAACAACAACGGCACGAATGGGTTCTTCGCCGCCAAGCAGGACAGGTTCAGCAATCCCAGTAACAAATTCTTCATGATGGACGCACTCACAGGAGACCCCGCCATCACCTCTCCCGGTGGGCGCGCGGACCCTGTGCGCTACGAAACGTTCGGCGAGGACCTGGCTGCGTCGAATCAGGACCGTGTCGCATATCGTCATAGCAAAACCGCCAGCGTGACGTTCTATGACGGGCATGTCGAGTCGAGGAAGGGCGAGCTGGTCTGGGGCGGCAATCTGGCGGCGTTCAACGACAAGCACTGGAATCTGCGGGACTGAACTGCGTATCCCATGAAAACACCAGAAAAGTCGCGGCTGTTCACGCGATGGCGCTGTCCCACCAGCGGCATCGACAGTTACGTCCTCACGCATCGCCCCGCGCCGGTGCAGAAGGCGTTCTACTTCACCAATCGCAGCATGACCGACGACGGTCGGTATCTGTGGGTGATGTGCCTGTTTCCTCCGCCGGGCGGGCGGTATGCGGTGCCGGTGCTGGGCGTGGTGGACTTCGAGCGCGACGAGATGCGCGTCTATCACGAGACGCAGTGTAGGAGCGGCGCGTTCGCCGAGGCCGGCTCGGCGCCGATGATCGATCCCCGCACAGGTGAAGCGTACTGGTTCAACGAGCTGGACCTGTGGAAGCGCGGCCCGGAGGCCGACGACCGGGCGGTGCGTGTCAACAGCTTTCCGAAAGAGATCGCCGGCAAACGCAGGCCCGATCGCATCGTGTCGCACCTGATGCCCTCGGCCGACGGCCGCACGGTCAACATCGACGCGCGTTTCGACGGGCGGACGTACGTCGGCGACCTGCCGCTGGACGGCTCGCCGTTCCGGCTGTGGCAGACGCTCGACGGGTTCTACGATCACGGTCAGTTCAGCCCGACCGACCCCGATGTGCAGATGCTGGCGCACGAGTATTGGAAGGACCACGACGCCGAGCCGTTCGACGGACAGCGACCCTATCACCGCTTATGGCTGATACGTCGCGGCGAAGCCGCCCGGCCGATCCTGCGCGAGCCGGTCAGCCACAGTGGGCACGAGTGGTGGGACCCCGACGGCGAGCATGTGTGGTACGTCCATTACGGCGTAGGCGTGAAAAAGGTGAACGTGGCCACCGGCGAGGAAGCCAATCTCTGGCCGGGTCATCTGTCGCACGCCTACTCCGATCGCACTGGCCGCTACCTCGTCGCCGACGCAATGGCCGACCCGGTCGTCTCCGACTGCCACGTCGCCTTCCGCGACACGCATACCGGTCAACAGGTCGAGATCGTCAACCGACCGCCGCTGGCGCCTCATCTCACGCAGTGCGCCCACCTGCACCCGCATCCGCAGTTCTGCTGCGACGATCGTTATGTGTGCTATACGACTACGGTCCACGATCGCGTCGATGTTGCACTTGTCCCCACGCAGGATCTGATCGACCGCACCGCCTCGTGATCCGCGCGGGCTGGGGCGATCTGGTAAGTTGGTTCGCATGGCCAAGCGACCCAACATCATCGTGTTCATGACGGACGACCAGGGCTACGGGGACCTGTCGTGCATGGGGGCGACCCCGGAAGGTACGGATTTCCGCACGCCGCATCTGGACGCGCTGGCGGCGGGGGGCGTGCGGTTCACCGATTTTTACGCCAATTCGCCGGTGTGCTCGCCGTCGCGGGCGGCCCTGCTCAGCGGGCGCTACCCGGGCAACGCGGGGGTGCGCGCCATCCTGGCGGGCCATCGCACGGCCACGGGCCTGCCCCCGGAGGTGCCCACGCTGGCGACCGCCCTGAAGCGCGAAGGCTATGCCACCGCGATGTTCGGCAAGTGGCACCTGGGCCTGGCCGACGGATGCCGACCGCACGACCACGGGTTCGACCACTGGTTCGGATTCCTCGCCGGGTGCATCGATTTCTACTCGCACATCTTCTATTGGTGCATGGCCGGCGGAAAGCACAACCCGACCCACGACCTGTGGGAGAACGACCGCGAAGTCTATTGCGACGGGCAATACATGACCGAGCTGATCACCGAGCGGGCGGTGGCGTGGCTGCGCGGCGCGGCCGCGCGACAGGGCGGCGACGACAAGCCATTCTTTATGTTCGTGCCCTACAACGCACCGCATTACCCGATGCACGCGCCGCAGAAATATAAAGACCGCTTCCCCCACCTGGCGTGGGACAGGCAGATCATGGCGGCCATGCTCAGCGCGGTGGACGACGGCGTCGGCGCCATCGTCGATGAACTGCACCGGCAGAACGCGTTCGACAACACCATCATCTTCTTCATGTCGGACAACGGCCCGTCGCGCGAGACGCGCAACTGGCTCGACGGGCGCACCGATCCGTACTACGGCGGCAGCGCCGGATCGTTCAAGGGCCACAAGTTCTCCCTGTTCGAGGGCGGCATCCGCGTGCCGGGCCTGCTGCACTGGCCCGCGGGCCTGCAAGGGGGGCGCGTCATCAGTGAGCCGGTGGCAGCGATGGACCTCTTCCCCACGCTGCTCCGCGCCGCCGCCGGCGACTCGGGCGATTACGAGCTCGACGGCATCGACCTGACACCCATGCTCGCCGGCGATAGGCCCTGGCCCCCGCGATGCCTCTTCTGGGAGATGAACGACCAGACGGCGGTGCGTCGCGGCCCGTGGAAACTGGTGCTCAACGGCCGCCTGGTCGAGCAGGAAGGCCCGGTCGCCGCCGAGCATCTGGCCAACCTCGACGCCGACCCGGGCGAGCGGCACAACCTCGCCGCCGCCCAACCCGACCTGACCGCCGAGCTGCGCCGCCTCGCCCTCGACTGGCGCGACGGCATCGAGCAGCGCTGGCAGCGCCAGTGGCAGGCGCGGCCGCAGGGACTGACGTCGGCGCCAAGCCACTGATGCGCGCATCTCCCTGACAACAGGCCATTTTGCTTGGCAGCGGCGGAGTTGTGCGATAGTCGGCGGGTCGCCGTTGTCGGGCAGTCCCGGCCCAGGCGGCGATCTGGAGGATGTCGAGACATGTCGTTTCGCATCGTGTCGATCGCAGCGATTCTGGGGGTCTGGGCCGCGGGGGCTCGGGCCGGCGTCGTCACCGTGCCCTATCGCAACGACTTTTCCGCCAGCGTCGCCGACTTCGCGGAAACCAGCGACGCGCAATGGTCGCTGGTTGCTGGCGCCTACCGCAACAGTGACACCGCGGCGGACCAGGGGTCCATCGCGGCCGTGCAGGTTCCCACGCTGGGCGGGCCCGCCGCCGACGCAGGGGTGCAGGGGCCGCGGTCCGCGCTGGCGAAATGCCTTTGAGTGCTCCATGAGTGCTCCATACGGCCGGGCCCGTGTCCGTGGCGGCGTGGTCCATCTGAACTTGCCAAAGAACAGGCGCCCCGCGACCGCTGCGGCCGCGGGGGCGATATACTAACATTATCCGTACTCGTCG
Source organism: uncultured Phycisphaeraceae bacterium (assembly GCA_964518335.1). Taxonomy (GTDB): domain Bacteria; phylum Planctomycetota; class Phycisphaerae; order Phycisphaerales; family Phycisphaeraceae; genus CAZFDT01. The sequence goes on along the minus strand of CAZFDT010000090.1, from coordinate 9,019 downwards.
CCCGTAGTCAAGGCCAATGCCTTTCGAAGTGAAGTCACGCGCCACCCAGCCCCGCATTGGCATGACGGGGCTACGAACAATCACGCGCCGTCCTCCGTAGCCCCGTCATGCCCATGCGGGGCTTTCTACTTCTGTGCTACGTTCGCAACGGATCAATCCGCACCACTCCGCCCTCATCCCGATGCCCAGGCAGATACACCTTCACCAAGTGATCAAAGTGACCACGCCCCCGCACCGGCGTCACGTCCCACCCATGACTGAACCACTTGCGGCCGCGCACCGCCGCGGCCTTGGCGAGCCGACACCCGCCCACGCGCTTGACGTGCGTCGCGAACGCCTCCGCACACCCGCGAGCCGGGCAGCCCTTGCGACAGTGGTCCGCAGCCCCGCATGAACACATCGGAGACTGAAACGAGACCAACTTGTGCAGGTGCGTCGCCGTCGCCGACGCACCGTGCAGCGTCAACCCGTCCTCGTCGGCAAGCTCCTCGACCACGTCCAGCAGCAATCGCTTCTGCTCATCGTCAAACCGCATCGGCGGCTGCCCGGAATGATCCGCACGCCACCGCGCCAGCTTCTCGCTCGGCGGCTTCAGCCCTTCGTCCCGCTGCACATACCCCCGCGGATTCGCCTCGCTCCACGACCGATACGCGTGACACGTGACCAGATAGACCGGCATCGCCGAATCCTACATCCGAAAGCCCCGGATTGGCATCCCGGGGCTACACAAACCCGAAACACGCACACCCGCCCCCCAAAGCCCCGCCATGCCAATGCGGGGCTTCTTCCGCGACATCAGGGTCTGACCCCGTTACGCTACTCCTTCTCTTCGCTCTCGCGGTGCTGCTCACCACGTAGTAACACGCTCACCTCAAACAACGACTTCCGTCCGATTGTTCGAGTCTCGCCAGATTGACTTCTTGTATTCGCGCACAAACTGAAGGGTTCGCAAGTTGCCAAATTGTTCAGGCACGATTTGCTTGCCGATTGGCAAGAGCTTAGGCGACTCCATAATCTCACGAAGCAACTCCCAAGCAAGAACAACCCGACCGCCACCAATATGTGAGTGCTTCTTGTTGTTCCCAGCTATAAACAATGCAATCTGATCGATACCTTCGGAAACGCCGAAGTGCTTGAACATCTCAGGAATATAACGTCGCCCTGCCTCAAACTTCTTAACGTATCGCCTCTCGCGTTGTTCCCATGAGTCACTACCAACCGCAGATTCGATATGTACAAGATGCTTCGATTCTGGATGAAATGCAATGACATCAAGTTCGCATGTGTAGCCACCTTTGCTCAGCCTCCCCACAAAGGCGTTTCTCCTGACATAATAGCCCTGAAACTCATACCACTCAGCAACCAACTGTTCGAGGTGGTTTAATGCCATTACGGTCTCCTTGTATACACAAAACAAAGTATGCCCATAGAAATACGCAAAGGGACGGCTTTCGCCGTCCCTTTGCGTGGTGTTACTTCGAGTTGTCATCCGGAAGGGTGGGCATGGTTTAGTAGTCCATGTCGTCCATGCCGCCCATGTCGCCACCGCCACCGCCGCCGCCCTTCTTCTTTTCCTTGATCTCGCTGACGACGGCGTCGGTCGTGAGCAGGAGGCCGGCGATGCTGGCGGCGTTTTGGAGGGCGATGCGTTCGACTTTGGTCGGGACGATGACGCCCATCTTGATGAGGTCGCCGTACTCGTGGGTGAGGGCGTTGAAGCCGTAGGCGGCGTCTTTGCCCTGTTCGACGTTCTGGGCGACGACGGCGCCGTCGAGGCCGGTGTTCTCGGCGATCTGCTTGATCGGGGCCGCCAGGGCGCGGAAGACGATGTCGCCGCCGACCTTTTCGTCGCCTTCGAGTCCGAGCCTGGCGATGGCCTTGCGGGCGCGGATCACGCTGACGCCGCCGCCGGGGAGGATGCCTTCTTCGACGGCTGCGCGGCAGGCGTGCATGGCGTCCTCGACGCGGGCCTTCTTCTCCTTCATCTCGCTCTCGGTCGCGGCGCCGACGTTGATCTGGGCGACGCCGCCGGCGAGCTTGGCGAGGCGCTCCTGGAGCTTCTCGATGTCGTAGTCGCTGGTGGTGCGGTCGATCTCGGCCTTGATGGCTTCGATGCGGCCCTTGATGTCCTTGGTCGAGCCGGCGCCCTCGATGAGGGTGGTGTTCTCCTTATCGACGACGATCTTCTTGCATCGGCCGAGGTCGGACAGCTCGAGCTTTTCGAGGTTGATGCCCAGCTCTTCCATGAGGGCGCGGCCGCCGGTGAGGACGGCGATGTCTTCGAGCATGGCCTTGCGACGATCGCCGAAGCCCGGGGCCTTGACGGCGGCGACCTTCAGCACGCCGCGCAGCTTGTTGACCACGAGCGTGGCGAGGGCTTCGCCTTCGATGTCCTCGGCGACGATGAGCAGGGCCCGGCCGCTCTCGGCGATCTTGCCCAGCAGCGGGATCAGGTCCTTGGCGCTGGACAGCTTCTTCTCGTGGATGAGCACGTAGGCGTCCTCGAGGATGGCCTCCATGCGTGCGGCATCGGTGACGAAGTGCGGCGACAGGTAGCCCTTGTCGAAGCTCATGCCTTCCTTGAGTTCGACGTTGGTGTCGAGGGATTTGCCCTCTTCGACGGTGATGACGCCGTCCTTGCCGACCTTGTCCATGGCCTCGGCGATGATGTTGCCGATGGTCTGGTCCTGGTTGGCGCTGCAGGTGCCGACCTGGGCGATCTCCTTGGAGTCGCCGACCTTCTTGGACATCTTCTTGAGTTCGGCGACGATGGCCTCGACGGCCTTGTCGATGCCGCGCTTGATCTGGTTGGCGTTGGCGCCGGCGGTGATGTTCTTGAGGCCCTCGGTGAAGATGGCCTCGGCGTAGATGGTGGCGGTGGTGGTGCCGTCGCCCGCGTCCTTGCTGGACTTGGAGGCGACTTCCTTGACCATCTGGGCGCCGATGTTTTCGAGCGCGTCGTCGAGCTCGATCTCCTTGGCGACGGTGACGCCGTCCTTGGTGACGGTGGGCGAGCCGAAGGACTTTTCGAGGACGACGACGCGGCCGGACGGGCCGAGCGTGACCTTGACGGCCTTGGCGAGCTTGGCGACGCCGCGGCGAATCGCCTCGCGCGCGTCGGCTTCAAAACGGATGGATTTTGCGGCCATGGTGAATGTCTCCTGTTTGGGGTGGTGTTCGAAAATGGTGGGTTAGGGGTGGTTCGCAAGAGCGCGACCGGTGGTCGCGGCTTTACATGATTAGTCCACGACGGCGAGGACGTCGTCTTCGCTCATGACGAGGTAGTCCTCGTCCTTGATCTTGATTTCGGTGCCGCCCCATTTGCCGATGATGATGGTGTCGCCCTTCTTGACCTGGAAGGGGGCGCGTTTGCCGTCATCGAGAAGCTTGCCGTCACCGACGGCGACGACCTTGGCCTGCTGGGGTTTTTCCTTGGCGGTCTCGGGGAGGTAAATGCCGCTCTTGGTCTTGGTCTCGGGCTCGAGGCGCTGGACCAGGATCTTGTCGCCGAGGGGTCGAATCTTCATCTGTGCGTGCTCCTTGAAAAATGGGGTTCGGGGTTGGGGGTTCAGGACTCAGGTTCGTTAGGTTGGGGCCAGGCGCCGCGGTACTGGCGATCCACGAGGCTGCGAAAGACAGCCAGGACCCGTTCGAGGTCGATGGGCTGGTGCAGGACGCTGAAGGCGCCCAGGCGGAGTGCTTCGCGGAGGAAGCGATCGACATCGCGGTTGGCGTAGTACCGGCTGGTGACGACGACGGTGGGGGGTCGGTTGGGCAGACGGCGGAACAGTTCGAGGAGCCAGATGCCTCCGGCGCCGGGCATGATCCCGGGACCCGCGGCGTCGGGCTCCTCGGGGGCGCGGGGCGTGCCCAGGTCGATCACGGCGGCGTGGAACTCGAGGTGGGCGGCCAGATCAATGGCTTCCTGCCCGCTGCGGGCGACGTAGGCGGCCACGCCCTGGGGCTCGAGCAGGCGGGGGAGCTGGCGGATCCAGTGCTCGTCGCCACGGGGGCGGTCATCCTCGGTCAGAAGGACGTTGAACCGTGCCTCCTGGCGGGTGTGGGAGCGAGGATGGATGCGCGCAGTGACCATGAAGGCAGGGAGATGGATGCAACGGCAGTGCCGGTGCGATCCGGGCGCGGGGAAAGCGTGAAAGTGTGGAAGTGTTGGGTTTGCAGGTATTTAGGTGGACTTGCTGCCGCGGGCACATCGGTGTGAGGCTGCCGAGGCGGGGCGCGGGGAGGGTGGCGTGTGCCGGATTGGCAGGGACGCGTCAACGAGCGACCCCCGGGATGCGTGGTCCCGGGGGTCGTCCCCCCATCGGATTCGAGGCACCCAAGCCTGAGGCGAGATGACGCCGGCTTGACGTGTGGGCCTCGGTCAAACGCGGCCGTAGATGTATTCCTCGAGATAGTGGATGGTGGTTTCCTGGCCGTTGAGCTGGTAGGCGTTGATGTCGCCGATGGAGATCATGCCTTCGAGTCGGCCCTGCTTGTTCACGACGGGGAGGTGGCGGATGCGCTTGGTGCGGAAGATGTTGCGGGCGTCCTCGATGGAGCACTCGGGCTCACAGACGATGACGTCGCTGGTCATGACGTCGCCGACCTTGACCTGGGCGGGGTCGCGTCGGGCGGCGACGACGCGGCGGAGCACGTCGCGCTCGGTGAAAATGCCTTCGAGCTGATCGTTGTCGTGAACGACCAGGGCGCCGATCTTGTGCTGGTTCATGAGCTGGGCGGCGTCGAGGACGGTGGCGTCGCGGTTGACGGCCACCACCTGCGGGCCCTTGCCCTCCAGCAGCATGCGAACTGTCACCATGGCAAACACTCCTTTACAAATCGGCGGGTCCGAGCCCGCGCAGTTGAGTTGACTTGTTCCATCCGACGCGGGGACATGGGATCAATCGATACCCAATTTAACACACAAGCACCGGCCGGGGCAATGGGAAATGTGAAAAATCAGAACAGGCGGCCCTGGCCGGGCGGTTCGCGGCGGCCGGCGGTCTCGACCACCTCCCGCACCTCATCGAGCAGATCGTTGATGTCCTTGAACTGCTTGTAGACGCTGGCAAAGCGGACGTAGGCGACCTGGTCGATGGTCTTGAGGCGTTCTGCGACGGCGCGGCCGATGTCGATCGACGCCACCTCCCGCTCGCCCCGGCGGAACAGGTCCTCCTCGACGGCGGCGACAACCTGCTCGATCTGCTCGGCGGAGATCGCCCGCTTGTAACAGGCGCGTTCGAGCCCGACGGCGATTTTCTCCCGGTCGAAGGGGACGCGCGTGCCGTCGGTCTTGACGACGATGAGGTGGGCCTTCTCCTCGATGTGCTCGTAGGTGGTGAATCGCTTGCCGCAGTCGTTGCAGTGGCGTCGGCGGCGGATGGCCTTGCCCTCATCGATCTCGCGCGAGTCGATGACCTTGTCGTGGTTGCGTTGGCAGAAGGGGCAGCGCACGGAGGTATGTTACCGGAGGAAGGGAGTAGAGAGTAGGGAGTAGGCAGTAGTAGGAATCTGTTTCTTCTTCCTACTCCCTACTCCCTACTGCCTGCTCCCTACCCGCTTCCGCCTCATCTGCTACGCTGCCCCGATGTCCACGCTTCGCGTCGTCATGCTGGGAGACATTGTGGGGATGCCAGGGGTGGCGGCGGTGCGTGCGTGCGTGCCGGTGATTCGCCAGCGGTGGTCGCCGCACGTGCTGATCGCCAACGCCGAGAACGCCGCGGACGGATCGGGGCTGACGCCGACGCTGTATGAGAAGCTGCGCGAGGCGGGGGTCGAAGCCATGACGCTGGGGGACCACGTGTTCAGGAAAAAGGCGATCGTGTCGAAGCTGGAGGGCGAGGCGAGGCTGATCCGGCCGGCGAACCTGTCGGCGAAGGCGGCGGGGCGGGGATGGATGAAGCTCTCGCCGCCGGGCGGCCGGCGGAACCTGTACGTGACGACGGTGCTGGGGCGGCTGTTCATGTCGCTGCCCGCCGACGATCCGTTTGCTGCAGTGGACCGCGTGCTGGCGGAGCTGCCGGAGAAGGACCCGCTGGTGCTGGTCGAGGCGCACATGGAGGCGACGAGCGAGAAGATCGCGCTGGGATATTACGTGGACGGCCGGGTGGGCGCGGTGGTGGGCACGCACACGCACGTGGCGACGGCCGACGCACGCCTGCTGCGCGGGGGCACGGCGTTCATCACCGACATCGGGATGAGCGGCCCGCACGAGTCGATCATCGGGCGAAGCGTCGAGGCGGTGGTGCATCAGATGACCACGGCGATGCACGCGCCGTTCGACGTGGCCACGGGCGACGTGCGGGTCAACGGGGTGTGCATCGACCTCGACGAAACGACGGGGCGGGCGGTGGCGATCGAGCGCATCGAGCTGACGCCCGCACCGTAGGGGGCCGGCGGTGTTTGCCCGTCTTGCCGACGCCGCGCCGCCGGTCGTCGCTGTGAAATTGCCGGTGTGTAACACTCACGGGACCCTCGCCCGCGTTCGATATTCAGGGGGGAAAGGGTGGGGGTTGGATGGCCACAGATACGACCATGCCCTTGGAACCGGGCGCGGCCGAAGCGCCGTCGCCTGCGTCGTCTCCGGCGCCCGCCAGGTCGGTGCGTCGGCCGCTGGATGACGTGCCTCTGCGCTCGAAGATCGCGCTGATCGTCGTGCTCGCCGCCGCCGGCGGGGCGCTGGTGGGTGTGATCGAGGTGCAGTCGAGCCAGCGGTTGTGGCCCTTCATCATCGGGCTCACGGCGCTGCTGGCGGGGCTGATGTGGCTCTGTGACTGGTGGGTGTGGTCGCCGATGGATCGTCTGCTGCAGCAGCTCGACTCGATCCGGCTACGCAGCGCGCCGGGGCTGATCCACAAGCTGCCCGCGTCGCGCCAGGACGAGATCGGCAAGATCGCCCGCACCCTGCAGCAGGTCGCCATCAGCAGCATCCGTCACGAGTGCGACGCCAAACAGGTCCGGCGCACCATGGACGCGCGCGTCGAGGACGCGACGAAAAACGCCACGCGCCACCTGCGTAAGATGGCCCTGCGCGATCCGCTGACCGATCTGGCCAACCGTCGCTTCATGGAGGAGCACCTCGAGTCGCTGGTCGCCAGCGCCACCGCCGCCGGCAGCGACCTGGTGTGCGTCGCCATCGACGTGGACAACTTCAAGCAGGTCAACGACACGCTGGGGCACGACGCCGGCGACGAGTTGCTGCTGTTCCTGGCCAGCATCATTCGCGGATGCATCCGCCGCGACGACTACGCCATCCGCCTCGGCGGCGACGAGTTCGTGCTGCTGTTGCCCGGTTGTACCATCGAGCAGGCGAGGCAGGTGGTCGAGCGCATCCACTCCCTGTTCCGCAGCCACGTGCGCAACACGCTGGCGCCGGAGCTGCGCGCCGACCTGTCGCTGGGCGTCGCGTCCGTGCAGCGCGACGGGGTGCGGACCGGCCACGACCTGCTCAAGAAGGCCGACCACCACCTCTACGACGCCAAGCGCGGCGGCAAGGGCCGCGCCGCGGGAACGTGACGCCCGCGCCGTTTCATTTAGCCGGGACGCTACGCGTCGCAGGCGCCTGGGACGCGTAGCGTCCCGGCTATGGCGCAGCGTCGTGCAACCTCGTCACAGCAGCTCGTTGAGAATGTTCTCGATCAGCTCCTGCCGCGAGGACGGCACGGCCTGGACGTTGGTCTTGTGCGCCAGTTTCTCCAGCTCGGCGAAGCTGCACTTGCCCTTTTCGATGCGCTTGCCCAGGTCGGTGTCCCACGTGCTGTAGCGTTCCTTGACGAGGGCGGGGATGCGGCCGTCACGCTGGAGCTTGTCCGCGACTTTCAGCCCCCGCGCGAAGGCGTCCATGCCGCCGATGTGCGCGTGGAACAGATCGACCGGCTCGACGCTCTGACGACGCACCTTCGCGTCGAAGTTCAGCCCGCCGGTGGTGAACCCGCCGGCCTTGAGCAGCGTCAGCATCGCCAGCGTCGTGTCGTACAGGTCCGTGGGGAACTGGTCCGTGTCCCAGCCGATGAGCTTGTCACCGCGGTTGGCGTCGATCGACCCGAGCATGTTGTTGGCGGCGCAATATTCGAGTTCGTGGTGGAAGCTGTGCCCGGCGAGGGTGGCATGGTTCGCCTCGATGTTGAGCTTGAGGTGCTTGTCGAGGTCGTACTTCTGCAGGAACGCGTGGCACGCCGAGGCGTCGTGGTCGTACTGATGCGTCGTGGGCTCCTTGGGCTTGGGCTCGATGTAGAACTGCCCCCGGAAGTTGATGGTCTTCTTGTAATCGACCGCCATGTGCAGGAACGCGGCGAGGTGGTCCAGCTCGCGGCCGAGGTTGGTGTTGAGCAGCGTGTCGTAGCCTTCGCGTCCGCCCCAGAAGGTGTAGCCTTCGCCGCCGAGCTCGTGCGTGACTTCGATCGCCTTCTTCACCTGGGCCGCGGCGTGGATGAACACGTCGAGGAACGGGCTTGTCGCCGCCCCGCTCATGTAGCGCGGGTGGGCGAAGAGGCACGCCGTGCCCCAGAGCAGCTTCTTGCCGGTGGACTTCTGCAGCTTGCCCGCGAGCTTGACGATGCGGTCGAGCTGCTTGTTGGTCTGGACGAAGGTCTTGGCTTCGGGTGCGATGTCGCGGTCGTGGAAGCACCAGTAATCGACGCCGAGCTTGTCGAGGAACTCGAACATGGCGTGCATGGTGTTCTCGGCGGCCTGCATTTCGTTGGTGGCGGATGACCATGGCATCTGTCGCGTGGCGACGCCGAAGGGGTCGGCCCCGCCGTTGCGCATCGCGTGCCAGTAGCAGGCGCTGAAGCGGAAATGCTCGCGCATCGTCTTGCCGGCGACGCGCTCGTCGGGGTCGTAGTGTTTGAACGCCAGCGGGTTCTTCGAGTCGGATCCTTCGTAACGGATGCGTTTGATGCCGGGAAAGTACTGCTTGGCCATGGTTGGAACTCCGGTTTGGGGGGCGTGGATTGTAATGTAAAGCCGCGACCATGGGTCGCGCCGAACCGCGGGGCGCCTCCGCGCGACCCATGGTCGC
>CAZFDT010000089.1:0-20919 GCA_964518335.1 uncultured Phycisphaeraceae bacterium | reverse complement strand
TTTCACGAGCACAAGCAGGGGCAGCAAGCCCCGCAGCACCAAGCGAGAGCGGTCCTCCCGACGCAAGCGTGTTCATCCCACCAAGATCAGCGGACTGCTCAATCAGGGCCTGGACCCACAAGCTGTGGCGGATCAGTTGAGCATCCATGTGTCGACGGTCTACCGGCACAAGAAGCAAGCATCTGCTTGAGCAACATGCTGCGACGGTGCTGACCTGAACGGCCGTCAGGCCGTCCTGGCCTTCCTCGTTGACTGCTACAGGTCCGCATCAAATGATCGCCGCACGTCGACGTACTACGCTAAGGTCGTGCGGTTGCCCACCGGCCACGCCGGCGTGCTGTTGGCTTGTTACAGCAAGACCGACTATACGGCGCTGATCCGCTTCGGTGAGCGTGACGGCTTGGCGTCATCCATACGTGTCGAGGTGGATTTCAGCCTGAGTACGCTGTGCCGATTTGGGTGCTACCCGCCGGATCAATGAAAAACCCCACCGCGACACGAGGCCGCGGTAGGGCTTCCGGGGGCAACGTTGATGCGTTCATCCTACTCCACTGCCACGCCCAGTCAACAGCGGGCGCACACCCCTGCCATGGCGTTGTCACTGCGGTCGCATATCAGTGACGCTCGCCATGCCCGTGTCGCCGCGCCGGTGACCTGGCAACAGCGAGCCGCTTCCGGGCCGGATGGAGACAGGGCTTTCGGGGACCGCAGTACCGGCGCGGCGGACGGGATGGTCTTGGCAAGGGCGGCTGGTCAAGTGTGGTGCCAGCACGTACATTGGATCTGAAATGGGGGCTCCGGACACCTCTGCATGGCCGCCGACTACAAGAAGATCCACAGGCTGCTCAAGATCCTCACGCTGATCCAGGGCGAGACCGGCTGGACCGCCGAGCGCCTCGCCGCGGAATGCGGCGTGGGCCTCCGCACCATCTACCGCGACATGAAGGTGATGGAGTCGGTGGGCATTCCCTACTTCCACGACGGCGACACCAACGGCTACCGCGTCCGCAAGGACTTCTTCATGCCGCCGGTGGAGCTGACGCTCGATGAGGCCCTGGCCGTCCTCACGCTGGGACAGCACATCGGTCGGCGCGAGCAGATTCCCTTGGCAAAGCCGGCGGGCCGTGCCATCGCCAAGATTCGCAGCCAACTGCCCCAGGCATTACGTGATGAACTCGACGGGTTCGATCATCGCATTGTGCTGATGCTGGCCAGAGCCGGCCCGCACGAGGGTATCGCCGACGTCTATGACCAGGTCCGAATCGCCATGGTTCGCCGACGGGTGCTGCGCTGCTCGTACGAATCGGTGGAGAAGACGCTCAAGGGCAAGAGCAATGGCGAGGTGTTCGAGTTTCGAGCGTACGCCCTGTTCTTCTGCCAGCGAGCCTGGTACGCGGTGGGCCACCACGGCGGCCGCGGCGAGATCCGCAAGCTCAAACTCAACCGCTTCACCAAGGTCGAGCTGACCGGTAAGCCCTACGCCATCCCGGACGACTTTGATCTGGATGATCACCTGGGCGATGCGTGGCGGATGATCCGGGGATCGCAGAAGTACGACGTCGAACTGCAATTCGACCGCGAGTTCGCCGAGACCATCGCCGACACGCGCTGGCATCGTACGCAGGACACTGAAGACCACGACGACGGCTCGGTCACACTACGGTTCAAGGTGGATGGCCTCGATGAGATCGTCTGGTGGGTGCTGAGCATGGGGCCGCACTGCGTGGTCAAGCAGCCCCCGGAACTGATCGGGCTAGTGCGGGATCTGGCGGCGGGCGTGGTAGCCACGTATGGGGGCGTTGACGCTCGCGCCGCAGAATCCGTATCAGCCGTGCCAGACTGAAGCCAGTGGGTTGGCTTACGGTGCAGGGATGCATCGATAGGTGACACATGGACGTTGGTGACGAACAAGACGACGTGATGCAGTGGGACCCTACCGGTTCACGCTGGGCAATGAGCGAACTGGACCAGTCGGCACGCCGACATCGGCCGATGACCTGGCGCAACTTTCAGCGGCTGATGCTGCGCACCGCCGGGGCCAGCGACAGTCCGCCGCCAGACCAGCTGCGCGTCATGTACGAACTGCGGGTACGCCGGGTATAGACACCATGCGATTCTGCATCCATCGCGGCACCCACGAGATCGGCGGCACCTGCGTCGAGATCGAATCGCAGGGCAAGCGGATCGTCCTAGACATCGGTCTGCCCCTCGACGTCGCTGATGCCGACGCGATGCCCCTGCACCCGGTACCTGGGTTCGACAAGCCCGACCCGTCGCTGCTCGGCGTGGTGATTTCGCACCCGCACCAGGACCACTACGGTCTGGCCTATCGCCTGCCATCCGAGACAACGTTCCTGATCGGCCCCGCAGCACAGTCCATTCTCGAAGCAGCCTGCCTGTTTACGCCGGCTGGCCTGAAACTGCAGCACGTCATTCACATGGCGCACCGCCAGCCGATCGCGCTTGGGCCATTCACCATCACGCCGTATCTGGTCGATCACTCGGCCTATGACGCCTATGCGGTCCTGGTCGAAGCCGACGGCAAGCGGCTGTTCTACAGCGGCGACTTCAGGGCTCACGGCCGCAAGGCGAAGCTCGTCGAGCAACTCATTGCAGATCCCCCGAAGAACGTCGATGTGCTGTTGATGGAGGGCACCACGCTGGGTCGCCCCGAAACCGAGCGGGGGTTCCCCACTGAGGACGACTTGATACCCAAGTTCGTCGAACTGTTCGAGCACACCGCCGGCCTGGCGCTGGTCTGGGCCTCGGGGCAGAACATCGACCGACTCGTCACGCTGTACAAGGCATGCCGACGTGCGAAGCGCCAACTCATCCTCGATGTCTACACAACCCACATCCTGCGGGCCACGGGCAACGAGCACATTCCCCAAGCGGGATGGCAGGACATCCGCGTGTTCCTGCCCAAGAGCCAGAAGGTTCGCATCCTGCGTGACAAGTCGTTTGAGTTGGTGAACCCGCTCAAGCCGTACCGCATCTACCCCGAGGGCATCGCCGCCGAGGCGGGTCGGTCGGTCATGCTATTCCGCCCGAGCATGATGCGGGACGTAGATGCGATCGAGGGCTTGAAAGTCGGTCGGCTGATCGTGTCGATCTGGGGCGGATACTTGCAGGATGCCCGAAACAAACCCTTGTTGAATTGGCTGGATCGACGGTCGATCGCCATGGACCATTGTCATACCTCGGGGCATGCGGCGGCGTCGACGCTACTTGGACTGCGCAACTCGTTCGCCACCGCTGTCGCGATCCCAATACATAGCGCTGCCCCACACGATTTTGCCGCGCGGTACGACAACGTCGGTGTCGGGACCGATGGCAAGTGGCTTGATCTATGAGCCAGACACAGGACACCACGGCCCGATTGCAGCCTCAACTTGCCTTAGTAGATCACCTGATTCCGTCAGATCGGGGCAAATCCAGAACGTCACGTTGAAGTGCCGATCAGCAAGCGCCGCAATCAGCCTGTGAAAAGACTGCCAACCCTCGTGGTTGCGTTCAGGAAATCGCCAGTGTTGCCAGTACGGTTCTGGTGCCATGATCGCGATCTGCATCGGGCTCAGATCGCGGTGTTCGTCGAATTGCAGATTGAACTGGCTCAGCAGTTCCGCATACTCAGGTCTGAACGTCGCCTGCGCTTGCTGGAGCGCCAACGCATACGAAACCCCTTCAAGCACGGGGTTCAGGGGGCAGTCGGAGCTATCTGCGCGTTTGAGTTCAACGACGACCGGCAGCAGATCATGGCCAACACCAACGACATCGATGTGACCCCAGCCATTGCGCTGTCTCCTATCGAACAACGGCACTTGGATTGCCGCAGCGCCCTGCCAGAGGCCCGGTACGTTTCGTCTCTCAAGATCATTCAGCAAGCGGTATCGGGCGAAGATCGCGGCTTCGAGACGTCGTTCTTCCGACGTCAGAGCCATCGCTTGTGCTGGGATCCTGCCCGGGGGGTTGAGCAATCTGAAAGTCTGCATGGCAGACCGTCGTGGCGCGGATTCCCGTGTCGCAGCAAGAGCATCATCAAGGTGTTTGATAAGGTGCTCAGCCTGTTCCCTTAAGTAATCGAATCTTGACCAGCCGTTCTTCAGACGGTGTAGGCCCTCGTGAGCACACCTTCCGTACAAGGGCGCTACCAGCGCCGCTTCACCCGCGTCTGGCTTGGTACGTTGCTGCCGATCCAGGAGGCTTTCCAACTCATCGATTCTTGCGCGCACGTCTCCAATGAAGTCTCGAACTGCATGCAGGTCATTAAGCATGTTGTCTCCTTCGATGTGATCCCTAGTGCCCTGTGATCGCAGCGGCAGCGAGTATGGACTGGTACACATACCGATTTGGCTGATACTCCCGCCAGAACCGTCGACCGTCAACACCCAGCCCCTCGGCCAGCGCCGCGGCAACCGCAGGGCTCCGGCTCACGCCCTGTTCGCAATGCACGACGATCGCGGGGTAGTTCCCTTCATGCTCGCGCACGAACTGCCAGATCGATCGGGCGTGGTCCTCGTTCATGGATGTGATCGATTGAGCGGGCGTGAATCCAACAACGGGCTCAGCATCATGAAAAGCCAGTTCAAGCATCGCCCGGCAAAGACGCTCCGGACGAATGCGAACCGGCCGCTTGTCGGGATCGCGGATGGAGATCAGGATGTACGGCCGACGCATTGCCAACCCCGTCTCGACGGATCGGCGGTTGGTGATTATCAGATCAATGGCAGGTCTCTTGCTCATTGCACTCCCTCCGCGACCATACGGATCGCGTGCTCCAAGGTGCGGGTCACTGCCAACTCAAAGTCAGGCCCGACGAAGCCAGCACGAATGTGACCATCAAGGTTCCGGAGAATGCTCGCCACTAGCATCTGACGATCGGCCGTGGTTGCGGCACCAGCCAGGGCATCGCGGACACACCTGCGTGCGATATGCCAGGTCAGTCGGCCGGCCAGACCTGCCCGCAGCAGGACATCACCACGCCCCGTGGTACGAAAGAAGAGCCTTCCTTGCTCGCGTTTACGCAGTGCCACGCCCAGCACCCACGGCCAATGGCGCTGGTGAAGGCGGGCCACCAATTCCCCGGTGGTCATCATCTCGATCTGGCCGCGACGCCATGCTGCATCACATGCCTCGTCCGGAGGTAAAGGCATCCAATCGCAGTCCGCAGCTCCATGGCTGGCGTGTTCTAGCCTAATCGACAGCCCGAGCTGGTCGCTGATATGACCGTGTACGGCCATAGACACCCGTTGTCGACGGCGTTGAGCGAAGACAAGCCCAGCGTGTCGCTTGATGAGTTCCGCAACGATCTGGTCGGATCGAATCAGTGGCGTACTCCCTAAGTGCGGGTTTGGTGTGGTAGTTCAAGACGACCCGACGGGAGGACGTCGATTCGCCCCCCTATATACCCCTGCGGCAAGTTCGTGCTCTCGTTTCGAGCACTGTTTCGAAGAAAACTGTGAGGCCGATGACATGATGCTGTCAGTTGATCATTGCGCGGCACGCACAACCATCGTGAGGCAAATTCCAAGTCGCACAGTGCAGGCTTCCACCATGTACCACCCGGCGGCGTCCGTTGCTCTGCATCGAAGTGTCGATCCCTGACGACGTGGCGTCAGACTGGCGCACGTTCAGTTAAGGCCGTGCCCGGAAACGGTGTCCAGAGACGGGACGTTCGAGTTAGTGGTTATGACGTCTTCCATGTCCACTTTGATCCGACAGAGCCGCGGCTCCCTGCCACGATGCTGTCAGGCAGCAGGGATATGGTGTGATCACCCCTCGCAGGAGACGCCCATGCTTCAAGCCATCGCCGATCGCACACGTACCGTCCAACCCGATGAGCCCCAGGGCCGCCCTGTCCTCAAGGTGGTGCCGATCCTTGGACCGTCGCTGGACCAGCCCACCTACCGCCTGCTGGACAAGCAGACTTTGGAAAGGGTGCGGATCGAAGAGATCAGCGACGCCGGCAGCGTGCCGGAACTGCGCGTCGTCAACGAACTGGACGAACGGCTCTTCCTGATGGACGGGCAGGAGCTGGTGGGAGCGAAGCAGAACAGGATCCTCAACACCGACGTGCTGGTGCCGGCGAACACCCAGCTCAAGATCCCGGTGAGCTGCGTCGAGGCTGGACGGTGGCGCTACGACTCGCCGCGGTTCAGCGTCGGTAAGAACGCCAGTCACCGAACACGGTCGGGCAAGTCCAGCCGTGTGCATCAGGCCCTGAAGATGACGGGCACGTTCGACGCCGATCAGGGCGCGGTGTGGGACGAGGTACGGTACTGCCTTGAAGACGTCGGGGCTGCCAGCGCCACCCACGCGTTAAGCGATGCGTATGCCATGCGACAGAAGGATCTGGACGCATTCCGCGGTGAACTGAGGATGCCGGCGGGCGCAGTTGGCCTGGCGGTGTACCGCGGCGGGCGGTTCCTGGGGCTGGACCTGTTCGATCGGCATACGACGCTGGTCTACTTCTGGGAAAGCCTGGTGGACAGCTACGCCATCGACTGGCTGCTGCTCGAAGCCGCGCCGGCGGAAGGCGAAGCGACGCCCCAGCCGGTCGCCGACGTCCTGCGGCAGGCGGCCGACGCCGAGTGGGAGGGCTTCCAGGCACCCGGCGAGGGCCGCGACTACCGGTTGAGCAACTCACGGTTCACGGGGTCGGCGCTGGTGTGGGAAGAGAGCACAGTTGTCCACCTGCAGGTGTCTCCGGTCGCCGATGACGCTGGCCGCGCAGTGGCGGAGAAACAGGTTGCGCGACGGCCGCGGATCCACCGACGGTACGGCCGTGACAGTGAGCCGAGGGTGTACTGACCGGCAGTTTGGTGATCGATGCCGCCGCCTGTGCTACTGTTGTCGTGAAGGGTCGCTGACAAGGAGCACGTCATGAAATACTGCATCCTGCTGACCGCATCGATACTCGCCGCTGCCTGGATCGGGGTGCCCACGGCCCGATCCGGGCATGCCGCCATGTCGGATGATGTGGGCGTACAGATCACCCGCCTGGTCAAGCGCGTCGAGGAGCTGGAGCGCGTCGTCACGACCGACCCCTTCCAACCCAAGGCCACCGTCGTGGCGAGGCTCAAGACCGTGGAGGATCGGCTCGATGCGATGGCGAAGTCGGATGCGGATCGGGTTCGGTCCAGCACTCGATCGAGGGAGGAGGCCGGCAAGTCCCTGACGGCCATGGAGAAGCAGGTCGAACAGATCGAACGACGGCTCAAGGACCTGGAGTCTGCCAAGCGTGACGATACCGCGTCCCTGGCGTCGGACCTCAAGAGCCTCAAGCAGGAGATGGAGCGGGCGACGCGCACCCTTCGTGATCTGGAAACACGCATGCGGCGGCTGGAAACCAAGTGATAGCCCCCTGGGGTGGAGCAACAGTACGGAGCTTTTCGGCAGACACTTGTGCAGATTCGGCGGGACAGGTGATGACGTAGATCCACGACTCAACACATCCGCAGCCGTTCCACGACCGCGCGATCGGCCCGAAACGGATTGGCCGCCGGCACGGGATCGGCCTGCATCAGCATTTCCAGAAATGGAGTGGCCTTGAGTTTGCCGTTGTAGGCGATGGTCAACAGCAGCTCCAGCGTCAGCACGTCCTGCACGTTGTAAGCCAGCAGCGTCTCCAGCGCTTTCTCGTCACCGTCGCGCTCGTACATGCGCCATAGCAGCACGGCCAAGAACCCATCGATGTCGGCAGTGTCGCCGCGCGCAAGCCCCAGCTGATTCTCGCAGCCCTTGAGGCCGCCGGCATAGCCGAGGCTCTTGAGCACGTAGCGCAGATCGATGTGCGCCTGGGGCAGGCGGATCCCCAGCGAGCGCTCGATGAACGGCACGTCGAAGCATCGGCCGTTGTAGGTCACCAGTACGCGGTAGTCTCGGATGTCCCGAGCGAACTGATCGAGGTTGATCTCGTAGACGTAGTGCCGCACCGACCTGCCGTCGTACAGGGCGATCGTGGTGATGTGGTCGTGCCCCGCCGACAGCCCGGTGGTTTCAATGTCGAGGTAGGCGATGGCGTCGCGAAACTGGGGGAACAGCCGCCACTGCTCCGACGACGGCAGCAGCGTGCCGAAGTACGCGGCCTCCCCGGCGGCCAGGCGGCTCAGCGACTTGCGGACATGATCCCGGGCCCGGATCAGCTGGGCAGGTGACAGGCCGGCGGGATCGCGGCCCAGCAGGTCGTCCCACTGGCAGACGCCCGCGTCCCAGAACTTTCGTTCGGTGCCGCAGCCGATGCCCGGGATGTGGCAGAAAGTATGAAGAAGCATTGCTTAGCCAGGCGGGATTTACCATAGATTACCATGACCGAGGTGGGCTGAAGGTCTGGGCGCATGGATCGGCGGTCGCGCCCCTGACACAAGGTGGTCACGGGCCGCTGTAGACTCAGGCACTTTGGGTTCTTATATGGTCACCCTGATCGCTGCCCATCGACTCACTCTCCACTGGCGCGAGGCGCTGTGCCGTCACCGCGTGTTCACCCGTCGCACCTGGCGGACCGCCCATGCGCGGGATCTGGTCGTCCAGCTGCTAGTCTCGATGCGTTACCGCCGCCCCATGGGTCGCCCGGAAGTGTCCGTGATCCTGCAGGCAGAGCGATCGACGACAGCCTTCGCGCAGGACATCGTGTCCGAGGCCGACGCATGCTTTGGGCTCGTCACTCAGATCCTGCCCGACCTGTCGACCACGCGGTTCCACCGGGCCCCGGAGTTCTACTCGCTGATGATGGCGGTCCGTCTACTACATCGAAGAGGCCTGTTGTCGTTACCCGGCCAGCGGCGTCGGCTGGGGAATATGTTGCGGCAATTCTCGGATCAGGTCGCTTACTCGCGGCGGGAGCTTCGGCAGCAGGTGAAGACGATGAGTCATCCCCGCGCTGCGAAGCAATTCGTTCACATCCTCGCGTTTGCGAGGATGTTCAGGCGGCGATCTTGAGCGGTTGTTGTCGCAGGGTCAAGGCGAGGGTCATGGCGTGGTGTCCTTTGGGGGTGATGCGGTAGAGGCGTTGGCGGCCGACTTTGTGGATCAGGCCGTGGGCGCGGAGCAGGCGCAGGAGTCGGCCGACGCGGCTGGAGCGGCGTTTGGCGTCGGCGGGGTCGCGTGGGGGGCGGGAGTAGAGTTGTTGCTGGAGGTCGCGGTTGGTCAGGCCGTGGAGCAGGTGGGGGCTTTGGAGGACGGCGGCGAAGAGGGCCGCGTCGTCGGGGCCCAGGGGGTGCAGGGCTCTGTTGCAGTGGCCCTTCTTGCGGACGCGGAGGCTGATGGGGTCAAGGACCCGATGAGTCGGCGTGGGCACCTCGACGAGGGCCAGCGCCTGGAGGTAGCGGTCGTTGGCGGCCAGGCAGACCTGCACGCGGCGGGCGGTGTCGGCCACGCCCTTGCGCATCTTACGCCATTGCGGCGGGGCGTCGGGGTCGTTCTGGGCGCGGCGATAGACGCGGAATCTTGAGGGGTCGTTGATCGTCGTCTCGATCCGCAGCACCCGGCCTTGCTTGTCGTACATCTTGATGCTGTTGACCCCCACGTAGTGCTTGACCCGCACGCCCTCGACGCGGCGTTTGAGGTCGCTGGTCACCTCCCGCTCACGCGCGTGACAGTGGCCCAGGAACCGCAGCACGTCGGGGCTGGCCCACCGCTCGATGGCGTGGCGGCACAGCGACGGGTAGACCCCCGCCAGCGACGCGGCGTCCCTGAACAGCACGTCGGTGGCCACCTCGCTCTGACGGATCGTCCAGTAGTAGCCCCGCTGGTCCGACAGCGGCCCGCCAGCACGCAAGAGCGGCTGCAGCGGCTTGACCCACTTGTTCAGCGTCCGCACCCAGTCGCGATGATTGAGCCGATCCAGCAGCTCCTGGGCCCGGGCCATGTCGTCGATCCGCAGGAAGCAGTTGTCGGCCTTCTGGTAGCCGATGCCCTCGCGTTGCAGTTGCCGCTCCAGGTACGACCGGCCGTTGATGCACACCTGCACGTCAAAGGGCAGCCACGACCCCAGCCGCACGTGCATCAGCCCAAAGTCACGGTCCAGGTAGTAGAAGTAGAAGAACCGCCCCTTGCGCTGACGACACACCAGATCCAGCTTCTTCGTCTGCCGGTTGCGGTGCACGTCAAACCCCATGCACGGCTCGACGCAGCCCAGCACGCAGATCAACCCCTGCTCGATCCCCTCACGCTCGACGATCTGCCGGGCCAGGTCCTCCTTGTCCGTCGCCGCCGAGGGCAGGTACACGTACCGCCGGCCCGCCTGCGCCGCCACCGCCTGCGCGTGCGTCGCCACCCGCTGGCTCCACGCCTGCGCCTGACGACCAAAATCCTTGAGCAGAATCCCCTTGATACTCAACACCTGCTGCAACTGCGACACGCAGCAGATCGACCGCAGCACCCCGCGAAACAGCACCCGGTCAAACCCCGACAGCCCACCGACCACCACGTCCCGATGTCGCGCGATAAACTCTTGCATCCGACGGCCCTGCCCTTCGTGAGTGTTGCTGGCTAACCACACTCTACGAACGCCGGGCCGTCGGCCCTTTGGTTGCGGCTACGCCGCGCTAGGGAGTATCTCTATACGACGTACTGCCACGGGTGGCACCGGGGCGGCCGGGCTCGACGCGTGAAACTCCTCATGGAACTGGTCAGCGAGGTGTAAACGAAGAGCTGGTCATCGGCCGTGGATCAACTCCATACACCGCCGACGGCTCATCGTCCGCTCCTCGGTCAGGACCTTCGCCATCGCCGCGACCGCCTGCCAATGGTCGGAGATCAGCTGGATGGCTTCATTCAGCAACTTCCTGCCCAGGATGATGCGCACTGCCGGGTCCGGTTCGAGTCGGCGAAGCAAACGGTCAACCATGCGGGCGTCATCTTCCAATCCGGCGAGATCGCGCCGGCCCGTGGCGATCTCTTCAGCCACCAGGCCGGACCATGCGATGATGATCTCCCGTCGGATATTCCGACGAATGCGTGACCGGCCGGCGCGGCGACGTGGATCCAGGTTCGGATGCTGGCCGCAGCGCGTGAGGCCGCGATGCTGACTGGCGGTACCAATCGACACCGACAGCAGGCGGCGGCGAAGAACAAGGCAGGCAACGACGTGACCGGCCTCGTGGATTGCCACGCGGCGGCGACGATCGAGTGGTTTACGTGGTCGGCCCATGCGGGTCCCCCATCTGGGCCAGGGCGACGGCGAGCTTGTCGATCACGTCGGTCATGGCCAGCGTGTGCAGCCATCGCTCGGGAATCGCCTTCTTGCCGTAGAACGCGCCTGCGATTTGGCCGCATACAGCGCCGGTCGTGTCGGCGTCATCACCGAGATTGACCGCCGCGAGCACGGCCTGCTCGAAGCTGTCGGTCGTCGCGAACGCCCAGAGCGCCGCTTCCAGGCAATCCACCACGTAGCCGCTGCCGCGGATCGCCGGCGGTTTCTTGCGCAGGAACGATCCGTCCGCCACCGCAGCCACGCCCGCTACGAGAGGTTGGTTCGACCACAGGCCGGCGACCGGTTCGTACATCGGGCTCAGAAGGCATTTCTTGGATTCGCCACTCATCGCCCCGACAAGCAAGCCGGCGAAGTACCGGCATGCATCCACGCATTCGGTTGCCCCGTGAGTCGTGCGCGAGCTTTCACCGGCAAGCTCGACGGCCAGCCTGGGGTCGTGGCGAAACGCCATCGCCACCGGAGCCAGGCGCATGAGCGAGCCGTTGCCGGCGCTGTGCTTGCCGGCGGGCCCGTTGTTCGGCTTGCCGCTCTTCTCAAAATCGTTCAAAGCCTGCCTCGTCTGATTACCGATGTCGAAACAGTGGCCGGTTGCGCTCATATGGCCGTGCTTCCACCATCGCACGTACCGCTGCAGTTGGTCCACCGCATCGAACGATCTGCACTCAACCAGACTTTCGGCCAGACACAGGGCCATCGACGTGTCATCGGTGAACTGGCCGGGCTTCAGTTTGAAAGGCCCGCCGCCCACCATGTCGGTCACCGGCTGAAATGTGCCGGGTGGCGAAAACTCGATCGTGGTGCCCAATGCGTCGCCGACGGCCAGGCCGATCAGGGCACCGCAACTTCGATCGGATGATGGGGTCATTCACACATTCCTATGGGCGGTGCCCAGCCTCGGCACCCAGTCACGCACGAACTCCCGTTGAGCGCGTGACTCGGGAGCGGGTCGCCCGACCAGGTATGGATCGAGAGCACGAGCTTGCGTGATCGCATTCAGGGCGGCCGATCCATCCACACCCTGTTCGACCAGCCAGCAGCCGGCGACCGTGGCGCTGCGGCCGTGTCCGCCCATGCAGTGGACGTAGATCACCCCCAATGCTCGGCTTTGGTCCACGATCGTCAGCACCTGATGCATCAAGTCGCGGGTGGGAACACTGACGTCGCGAATCGGGTGCCGCGAGGCCTCCACCTCTATCCCCCGGCCTTCCGCCAACGCCTGCCAATGGGGGACGTAATCCGGGAACAGCTTCCCGTGCCGCCGCTCGCCCGGCTCCTGAAGGTTGATGATTGTCCGCACGCCGGCGTCGAGCAGCGCCGCTAGTTTCTCCATCGCCATTTCTGGTTGACGGTGAACGCCCGGATAGGGGCCCGCCAGCACGATGCCGGGTTGCACCCACCACGATGCGGTGATCGGCGACCTCGGGGGCGCGGGAGGTGTATGCGGCGTGTGCCGATGGGCTTGTGTCATGGGCATGAATCTACCACTTGGGTCTGACAACGCGCCGTCAGCCCTGCTGGCGAGCATGCGTTGATTGCATCATGCACAGTCTGCCGGCCCGCTCGACAAGGGATAGACAGCATGCGATACTTCGATCAGGTCAGCAACCCGCGACCCAACCGGGAGCATCTCGATGCGTCGAACTGAAGCCGGGCTCCTGTTCTCTCCACATGATCTGACCGCCTACCTCGGCGGCGACTTTGTGGCGTGGATGGACCGGCTCTTCTACGAACGCGACCGGTGGCCTGGCGCGCACAAGATCCTGGGCATCGGGGCGGAACAGTTCGCGTTCGACGCCGACGATCCTGAACTGGAACTGATCAAGAACCGCGGCTTCGAGCACGAGGCTGCCTATCAAGCTGAGCTGACCAAGACACTGGATGTCTGCCCGATTGCCGACGACAAGCTGTCGATCGACGCCACGCTCGCGGCCATGCGGGCCGGCCGCGCCGTCATTGCCCAGGGGGAACTGCGGCAGGGACGCTTTGGCGGTCGTCCCGACTTCCTGGTCAGGACGCCGGGCCCATCCAACCTCGGCGACTGGCACTATCTGCCGCGCGATACCAAGTTGGCCCGGTCGATCAAGCCGGAGCACGTTATCCAGCTGTGCGTCTACGCCCAGATGCTCGAAGCTATCCAGGGTGTGCGACCCGCCGAAATCCAGTTCGTCCTCGGCGACGGCAAATTGGCGGCTCTTCGTACGAACGACTTCCTCTACTACTGCCGGCGGCTGCAGGAGGGCTTCTTCCGCTTCCATGACGGGTTCGATCCGAAAGCCGCACCCCAGGTTGGGCTGGCCCGTGAAGTGGGGCGATGGTCGACCGTGGCCAACCTGCTGCGCACGAAGGCGAATCACATCTCGCTTACGGCGCGGGTCACGATCAACCAGATCCAGCGGCTGGAGGCGGCTGGGGTGCGAACGATGCAGCAGTTGGCTGCGCGCACCAAGGGGGTCCCGCGGATGCGGCCGGAGATGCTGGCGCGCCTGAGCCGCCAGGCCCGGCTGCAGCTGCAATCCAACGGTCAGTCCAAGCCCGTGTTCGAGATCGTGGTGCCAGCCCCGGACGATCCGCGACGCGGCCTGGCCATTCTGCCTCCCGCTTCGCCCGCCGACGTGTACTTCGACATGGAAGGGTTCCCGCTGGCCGACGGCGGACTGGAGTACCTGTTCGGGGCGGTGACGGTCAAGGACGAACAGCTCGCGTTCCACGACTGGTGGGCGCACGACACACCGCAGGAGCGGCGGGCGTTCGAGCAGTTCATCGACTGGGTTCACGCCCGGTGGAGGAAGCACCCGGACCTGCACGTGTACCACTACGCCGCCTACGAAACCGCCGCCCTGCGTCGGCTGATGGGCAAACACGCCAGCCGGGAGGCGAAGGTCGACGACCTGCTGCGCGCCCAGGTGTTCGTGGACCTTTACACGGTGGTGCGCCAAGGGACTGTGATCGGCACGCCAGGCTATTCGCTCAAGGACATCGAGTGTCTGTTCGCGCCGCCGCGCACCGGTGCAGTCAAAACAGCGGCGGGTTCCGTGGTGGCCTATCAAACCTGGATCGACGCCGGCGAGGATGGTGACTGGCGGATGTCGCCGATCCTCAAGGAGATCCGCGACTACAACGAGATCGACTGCCGGTCGCTCTGGTATCTGCAGCGCTGGCTGCTCCAGCTGCAGAAGATGCATAAGGTGCCGTACGTGCCGCCCGCGAGAAGATAGCCGCCGGACAGATGACCTGAATGATAGCGATATCAGGCTACGTGGTGGCCGCGCTGACGTCAAGGAGTAGCTACGGAGGCACCGCCCGAAGCCTTCTCTTCCCTTCGGTGTACTGCCGCAATATCAGCCTTGCCAGCAGCCGGAGCAAGCCATCAGCCAAATGTGGTGGCGGTGTCTCCGGCGAAGGAATCGCTACTTGGTTACTCGGCGGGTTGAACGACTGAATGGCAGTGTCCTGGCCACATCCCGCGTCAGCGCTGTCACTTCCGTCTCGGGATTGGCCCCACAAGCACGGCAGATGGCCACCAGTTCCACCAGATCCAGGCGCCGCTGGCCGGTTTCAAGGCGGCCGACCAGACTCTGTGGCCAGTCAAGCGCAGCGGCCAAGTCACGCTGGGTGAGCCCCGTCTGTTTGCGCAGGGATACCACCGCGTCAATGATCGGCCGGTAGCCTGGCGTGTACATGGACTTGGCCATTCAGAATGGAATGGTCCAGCCCCTTGCGGTTGATATCGAAACGCGATCATCATACAATCACCTTCGATCGGCTCCCTCTCAGCTTCCAGGGACTGTCAATGTCGAATTCCATCGAACTCTCTTCAGCCAGATCTCCCGCTGTCACCAGCGATTCTACGTGCACCTTCCCGATCCCTTCTGAATCGGCAACGGCCGCGACAAGGACTATTTCATGGATATGACAAACAACACTGCGCGGCGCGAGCTTCTCGCCTGGTCCAGGAAGGTTGTTGCCGCGATCGGGGAGCGAAGGGATGACGAAGCTGTGACTGAAATCCAGCGGGCTATCAACGGGCTTCAGTCCAATCGCTTCTGTCTGGCGGTTCTCGGCAAGGCTAAGCGCGGTAAGTCCACCCTCCTGAATGCAGTTCTTGGTCGTTCAGATGACACCATCGCCCCCGTGGACAAACTGCCGGCGTCGAGCGCCATCTCACGATTTCGCTGGGCCGAGACCGAGAAAGCCACGGTGGTGTTTCGAGACGGGCACACCGAAAGGATAAGCTTTGACCGAGTCCGAGAGTTTGTCACCGAGGAAAACAACAAGGAAAATCACAAAGGCGTGGACGTGGTTGAGATCGAGGGTCCATTCCCAGGTCTTGATCGCGATCTGGAGCTTGTGGATACCCCAGGCGCCGGCTCTATCCATGAGTATCACGACACACTTCTGCACGCTTTCATCCCTCAGGCAGATGCTGTGATAGTGCTGGTCACGGCCAGGATGCCGATCGATCAGGACGAGCTTGACCTGCTGCGGAAGGTCAAAGCCGCTGACATCCGCAAAGTGTTTTTCGCGGTGAACAAGACCGATGAAAGCAATGCGCAGGACATTGCTGACGCCGTCGCCCACAACAGCCGGCTGCTGGCCCAAGCGGGTATCCACATCGGCCACATGCATCAGATCAGCGCAAAGGCAGCATTCAAGGGCGACATGCATGGCAGTGGTGTCCCCGCAATGATGGCCGACATCGGAAAGTTTCTAGCGGCCAACAGAGGGCGAGTCATAGAGATGCGGTTTGCGTCCCGGGTACGTGCTGCGGCCGAGCCATTTGCGCAGGCGTTGCAGGTGCAAGTGGCCAGCAGCAGCAAATCGCTCTCTGACATCGACATTGAGCTTGCGGCACTTCGCGGCAAGAAGCTTGGCATTGAAGCAGAGCAGGGATTTGCCGAACGAGAGTTCATGGCGTCTTGGCAAAGGGCGGTTGAGGGATATGAGCGAGGTTTGAAGGCAGCCAAGACTGAAGTCGCCGCGGCCGTGCTCGCCAAGGTACAGCAAGCCTCCGTATTCGAGGTGGCGTCGCTCGCCAAGCTGATGCCCACGCACTTGACGCAGATCATCGAGGAGCATCTGGCGGCGGTGGCAACGGGATTCGAGCAATCAGCGCGGGAAGCGTGCAATCGTCTGCAGGCAAACTACCCGGGGCTGAACGTTGGCGAGGCGGGGAGCGTGATGCTCAGAACCCGTGAAGGGAATGCAATGATTACCGGCGGCGTAGGTGGTGTGGCGGTGGCTGCCACCGGGGTGGGGTTCGCGGTTACTGGAGCAGCGACTGCTGCGGGAATTGCCGCCGCCAATGCCGCAGCTCTTGCCGCATCGACTACGGTGGCGGCTCCATCCATCCTCTCGGGCCTCCTCTCGCTGGCCGGATTGGAGATCCTGGCACCACTGGCAACCGGTACAGCGACAGTGGCAGCACCGGCGGCATTGACCGCTATGCCCATGTGGGTCGCCCTTGCCGGCCCCATAGGCTGGTCGCTGGCTGGTATCGGCGTTCTGGCGGTGCCGTTCTCATGGCGGCTCTCCAAGCTCAAGTTGAAGGACAAACTCGAGGAAGCCTGCCAGGATCAGGTCAATACGGTTTTTGCTCATTTGCATCAGGATCGGTTGCCGGCGATTCGGCAACTTGGCAAGTCCATTGCGGAAGACATCCGCCTCAAGCTGGATCGCCAACTCGCACACATCGAGGCGGCCTTGCAGACAGCTCGGGAGCAACGTCCCAGCGATGTCGAAGCCGCCGCACTCACCGCCCGCAGCCAACAACTGCAGCGGTTGCTTTCTCGATACCCGGCCGTGGACACATCCGGCGCTATCTGATGGTTTGAGTTAGCACATGGAGAAGCAGGCACAGGGCGCTCTGGCTGTCATCGTGGATGAGCTACTCATGCTCGTGCGCGAATCCGCAGACTATCACAAGGACGAGACGGTGCGAGACGTTCTATTGGAGGCCAGCCGGAACATCATCACGCTGCGTCGCCGGCTTGGAATCCTTTCGGACCGATACGTTGTTGCAGTGGTCGGTCTGAGTAATGTGGGCAAATCAACGCTGCTCAATGCACTCCTGGGCGTGGAACTGGCACCCAGACGTAACGGTCCCTGCACCGCGGCTCCCATCGAGTTCGGCCACGGCCCCACTCTTCGCGTCACCGTGTACCACCAGCGCAGCCTAGCGCGTCCCACCTGGGCCTGCCCCACCATCGAGGCAATTCACGATCGCCTGGCGGCAGTCGCGGATGACTCCGGAGATTCTGTCAGTCGCGAGGTTCGCAAGGTGGTGGTCGAAGCCCCCATCCCACTCCTTGCCAACGGACTGATCATCACCGATACGCCTGGCTTCGGTGCCGCGCAGAGCAGCGACGCGCCCAGCAGTCATGAAATGGCGATGAAGACCTACCTCCACGATGATGTATCGCAGGTCTTCTGGGTGGTGCTCGCGGAGCAGGGCATTGGCAAGCGGGAGATGAACTTTCACAATGCGCTGTTTGCAGAAGTGTGTGACGACATTGTTGTGACCGGCTGTGATGACTGGGAGGACAACGACAAGACTCGATTCCGAAAACGCTTCTCAGATCAATTCCACGGGCGCATGCCCACGTTCCACTTTGTATCCGGAAAGCTCGGTGGAGAGGCGCGTAAGCGATCCGACAACGATGCCCTTGAGAAGGCCGGCATCACCCATTTGGAATCGCGGATTCGAGAACTCACGGATCACACTGGCCGAGTGGCAGCGATCGAGTCGTCTTTGCTGCAACTGACCAGCGATCTTCGTTATTGGCTGGCTCACTTCAAGACGGCACAACAGGCACGTCTGCGGCATTGGTGGCGGCCGGACAGTTGGAGCCGATGGCGCGCATGCGCACCAACTCATCCCTTGAAGCCTCAGCTTTCCAGCCAATTGGAGTACACGGCATGACCAGTGTTGCCTCCTCAGCACAAGCTAGTGCCGTAGGCGCGGCCCCCACTCCAAGGATTGCCATCATCGGTACGGAAGGGGCTGGCAAGACCGTATTGATCACAGCCCTAGCCAAGCGACTGAGCACCATCGATGCGAGGGGAGTTTTCCTGAACCCACAAGGCGTCAAGACCTTGAAGTATGTGGAGGGCGTGTGGCAAACCCTGCAATCCGGTGAATGGCCCCCCTCCACACCGCCGGGCGACAAAGTGGAACTCCGATGGAAGTTCCAGATTGTGGGGGAGATCGAAAGTGATGTGCGGCTGATCGATGCGGCCGGCCAGGACCTTCGCCTACTGTTCGGCGACGAGCAAATCATGTCGAAAGACGGATTGCCTGCGCATCTTGAAGCGCTCGCGGATTATTGCCGCAACGCCGACATCATCCTGTTCCTGATCAATCTCAAGGACTTTTTGGGGGAAGGCGATCCCCAGCAGCGAACGGCCAATGAGGCAGCCATCAAATCCGCGATGGACTATCTCAGCGGCGATGATCATCCGCGACGAATATGCCTGGTGCTGACCCAAATTGACCAGTATCGTGAACTTGCGAAGAAGTATGGTGGATGGCTCGAACTCACGGCCAAAGCAGTGCCCTATGTATTTAGTGCCCATGTGAAAGCGCATCAGGTCGCAGTTCACGCGGTATCATCTGTAGCGGAAACACAGGTCATTGTGAGTAGTGATGGCATGCCACAGCGAGTACCCGCTCCAGGCTTCCGGTCTAAGGGGCTTACGGACCTCATTCAATGGCTAACTGATCAGGTTCGATATGCCGTTCGAGAAGGGAATCATACTGCGCCTGCTCAAACACTTCCGGCCACAGATGTGCCTCCCCCCTTATCTTGGGCGGAGTTGCTGACATTTCACATCCTAATGCTTTGTACTCCCAGGACATTCAGCAATCGTTTGAAATGCGATATGCGGTTTGCTCACGCGATTGGTTCTATTGTTGTTACCAACCTCTTATTAGCTGGTCTTGATCTGACTTTGGCCGGTGGGAAGTGGACTAGCATGCGGGACTTTGCATTGGCGCAAGCGACGCTCACAGTATGGCGCGGGTTGTATGCGATGGGATGGGCAGCAGTAGCATATATCCTCCTGCGATTAGCGAGCTGTCCTGCACATGAGTATCGACGCGTTGTCATTCCATTACTATACGGCTCTTCCACCCTACTATTGTTAGTTGCAATATCTGGGATTGCGATGCAGGTCGATGAGACGATCGGGATAGTGATAGGACTATCTTCTATTGCGTGGGTGCTTATTTCGACAACGTATGTTGCAGTGCGAGTACAGAAGACCGCACCGATCAGAACAAGCATGGCGGTTGGTGTGGGAGGTATAGCAATGCTTGTCGTAGTCATAGTAGTGACTGCCGCGCGTGCTTCATTTATCGCAAGCCAAGCGCGGGAATCATGGAATGGTGTTGAGGACGATCACCGGTATTACGATCCAGACTTTTAGCAGCTACCGGCACGTGAACATGCGCATATGATCATCAAGGGCTCCACATCGGAAGCGACGCTCTGGCAGTCATGGAACGGATTGGATTGATAGTTGCAGCGGATTTCAGCATGTATGTCGCACTCGCACTTTATGACCCATCTCGGCCTGCCCCAAATGGTTCGTTCTGGGTCTGGCGATCAGCCCGTCTTGACCGTGGATTGCTGGATCGTCTCTACTATGACATTGCCAGCAGTTGCCGTCCAAATGATCCCAATCGCCTGGAGCCCTCCGCAGTGGTGGGCGGCTTCGCCAGGCTGACACCTCAATGGGTCTTTGCTTACCGGTTTGGCAATGGTGGGAGGGACGCCCATGGCCGCCTCGGCCGGTTCGTCATGGTCGTCGCTGCAGTGCGCTTGGATGAAGCTCGCGACAATGATCTTTCATTGCTGCTGACCTGCGCACCCGTTGTGGATGTGCTCAACAGGGCACCCTTGTCCCGCCCCGTATCAGCACCTGCGGAGTTGGAGTTCGAGATCACTGCGCCTGGTGTGAATGTTGAGAGCTCTTTGGTTGCCAGAGTGATTGCCGAGCAACGGCTGGAGCTTTCGGGATCGAATGCACTCGCTCAAGCGGGCAGCGTGTGCGGAAGCCTTCCCGCTGATCGGCATTGGACCTGTCGGGTGCAGGTGGATGGCCAAGGCAGTGCTGCTGTGATTGAGTGTCCCTCTGCTCCAACTGTTGGGGATGCCGCGTCGCAGCACGCCGTACAGCCCGCGGCCAGTCCACCCATAGACCGCCATCGCAGCACAATAGACCGGTCGGCGACCCTGTGGCATCATCGCTGGACAAAGTATGCGGCTGCCGTGACCGTCTTGGTGTTACTCGGTGTGGCGGCATACGCTTACACGACGCTCCGCTCCACTAACGCAGAACCCGCTCCTCCCAAGAAACCCACGCCGAAGGAACCGAAGAAGGACGACCTGCCAGCGACCGATGATGAAGCCAAGAAGGCATTGCCCAGTACGCACAGCGTCGGTCCTATTCCTAGAAGCACTCAGGGTGGCCAGCCGGCTGATGAATAAAAAAAGCTAGCGGCCCGATTCCAAAGTTGACAGTCGACTGCCTGCCCCGACCACACCCCGCACCGGCGGCGTGCCCCGAAGGGCATCACCGCCAGTGCGGGCGTAGTAGCTCGAACATGCTCACTTCAACGTCCAGCCCAATTTGGCACCCAACTGCTGGCAGAGGGTAAGCGTCCTGCGATCCCACCTTCCCTTCGTGGCGGTGAGGTGGTGATGATG
>CAZFDT010000088.1:0-21261 GCA_964518335.1 uncultured Phycisphaeraceae bacterium | reverse complement strand
TTAGGGACACTTCTATCGAGACCTAGGAGGTCAGTTCTATCGAGCTACAACACTTGGCCCGTGAGCGTGCGCGGGGCCAGGGTCGTGACGCCATTTTCCTGAGCCGCGCGGCCGGGACGGACGGTCGCGGCGGCCGCACCCCGTGGCGCGGCGCGTCGGCGTCGGCTATGCTTGGGCCATGGCCGATGTGCTCGCCCAGATTGTCGCCGACAAGCGCGTCGAGGTCGCCCTGGCGATGCAGCGCGTGTCGCTGGAGGACATGCGTCGCATGGCCCATGCCGCGCCGCACCCGCGCAACTTCTTCGCCGCTGTCACCCAGCCCCGGCGTGCCCTGCGCGTCATCGCCGAGATCAAGCGCGCCAGTCCCTCGGCGGGGCTGATCCGCGAGGACTTCGACCCCGTCGCCATCGCCCGCATGTACGCCGACAACGGCGCGGCGGCCATCAGTTGCCTCACCGACGCCAAGTATTTCCAGGGCTCGCTCGACGATCTGCGTGCCGTCAAGGCCGCGGTGAGCCTGCCGGTGCTGCGCAAGGACTTCATCATCGACGCCTACCAGGTGTACGAGGCCCGCGCCGCCGGCGCCGACGCCATCCTCCTCATCGCCGAGTGCCTCGAGGAGGCCGAGTTGATCGACCTGCTCATCCTCGCCACCGAGCTGCGCCTGACCGTGCTGGTGGAGGTTCACGACGTCGAGAACTTGCTGAAGGTGCGTCCGCACATCGGCTTCCCGCACCCGTCCTACGCCCTGCTGGGCATCAACAACCGCGACCTCAAGTCGATGACCACCGACCTGTCGCACACCCTGCGCCTGCTGGAGATGGTGGACAACCTCGACATCCTCGTCAGCGAGTCGGGCATCCGCACGCGCGAGGACGTCAAGCGCCTGCGCGACGCCGGGGTGCATCGCATTCTCGTGGGGGAACACCTGATGCGCCAACCCGACCCCGGCGCGGCGCTGCGCGAGCTGATCGGCAAGAAGCCCACGGCCCGATCGTGACGACCACGCTCAGCGACGGTAGCTGAAGTGGAAGCTGAATCCCGACGGGGGCGGGCAGTAGTAGCTGTGCGGTCGATACACGTACACCGGCGGCGGGGCGCAGTAACGCTTGGGATAGAGGTAGATCGGCGGGGCGATGGGGCGGTACACCTGCTTCTGATGGACGACCACCGTGCCCGGGTGCGCGTAGTAGGTGTTGCTGTAGTACCCGCTGCTGTGCACGCTCGACGCGCTGACGCCCACCCCGTAACTGGAGCGGCCACCGTCGCTGCGGTAGCCCACATCGACGGCGAGGCTGCGCTGCGGGCTGGCGTGGCGCACCACCTGCTGCGACGGGTAGCGCGACACGACCACGTCGGCCGGCGCCGGGGCGACGCGAGCGGTCTGCACGCGCTGGCGCAGGGCGTCATCGACGCTGCCGCGCAGGGGCTGGGCCTGGATGGTGCGCACCGCCGCGCCGTCGCCGCGCACGCTCTGGGCCGCCAGGCGATCGGCGCGCCCGGAGTCCCAGCCGGCCCACTGGTCGTACTGGTTTTGCGCCGATGCCGCCGTCGCCATCGCCGCACTCAATGCGATCGCCAGGAACATGGTTCGCCATGCGTTCATGGTGCATCTCCTTGTCGGGTGACGCGCGATCAGTCGCAGTCATTGTAGTACGCCGACCACGACCACCCGTTGGTATACCCGCTGCCGGACCAGTAGTACGACGGCGACGAGTAGCTGTAGTTGGACCAGTAGTAAGTCGTGACCGGCGCGTAGGTCGTGTAGCTGGTGTAGCCGCTGCTGTATCCGATCTGGATCGACGCGCCATAGTAGCTGCAGTAGCTGGGGCAGTAGCTGTAGCGGTGGCTGGGGCAGTAGTGGCTGCTGTAATACGTCGGGCTGCTGTAGTACGGATAGTGCGGCCGGTACCAGTAGCTGTTGGGATAGCGGTAGTCCGAGCAGGCGTCATACTTGTAGGGCGAATACCCGCTGTAGTAGTACCCGCCGCCGCGGTAATCGCTGTGGTGGTGGTGGTCGTGCTTATCGACGACGATGACGTTGCCCTTGGCGACGTTGCGTTGGAGGCGATACTCGGCTTCCTGCCGCGCCTGGCGGTCGCGCAGTTGCTGGCGTGCGGCAGACGCCTCGTTGAGCGCCTGCTGCCGCGCGACGGCCAGCCGCTGCGCCTCAGCGGCGCTGTTCGCCTGCCGCTGCTGCTCGCGCAGCCAGATCTCCCGGCGCTGCTGGTCGAAGCGAATCGCATCGCGGTCGGCCTGGGTGCGGAACTCCTGCCGCTCGCGCTGCCACTGCAGGTCCTGCAACTGGCGGCGCTCCTGGCGGTCATCGCGATTGACCTGCTCCTTGCGCGCGTCCTGGTTGCGGAGGGCAGCCAGATCGGCGGCGGCGCGGTCGCGCTGCGCCTGCACCTGCGCCTTCGCCTGGTCGAGCCGAGCCTGGTTGGCGCCGTTGGGGTTGTTCATCTGGCGCTGGCGCTCCTCGCGGTACTTCTGCTCCTGGCGTTCGAGGCGCTGCTTGACGTCCTGGCGCTGGCCGGTGTTGTTGACCTGCTGGGCCTGGCGCTGCGCCCGCAGGTTGGCCATAGCCGCCTGCTCGCGGGCCTGGGCCGCCTGGCGCGCGGCGATCCGCTGCTGCTCCTGCTGCTGGGCGCGGCGATCCTCCTGCTGACGCACCTGCTGACGCTGCTGTTGACTGCGGTTGTTGTTCTGACCCAGCGCGGCCGGAGCGAGGCAGATCAGAACGGCGACGATGGCAACGAGGTGACGCATGGCCATACTCCCTGCTGCGGTATTGTTCATGCCCGCGGGGGGCAAGACAAGGTTCCGCTATCATGACTAACGCGCGGGGGCTGGGAAATGTTGCACGAGGAGCCGTCATGTCGTTATCCGATAAGCCGCTGTACCCGCTGAAGTTCGAGCCGATCTACAAGGAGAAGGTCTGGGGCGGCCGCACGCTGGAAAAGCTGGGGCGTTCGCTCCCGACGGGTCAGAAGATCGGCGAGTCCTGGGAACTGGCGGACCTTGCGGCCACGTCGGCGTCCGGCGGCGGCGGCGGGGCCGAACGCTCCCGCGTCCGCAACGGACCCTTGGCGGGCAAGACCCTCCGCGAGGTGATCGACATCTATGGCCCACGCCTCCTCGGCAGGCTCCCCGTCAACGACGCCGGCGAGTTCCCCCTGCTCGTCAAGTTCCTCGACGCCAGCGAGAACCTGTCGGTGCAGGTCCACCCCAGCCCCGAGTACGCCCGCAGCCACCCCGAGGCGCACCTCAAGAGCGAGGCGTGGTACGTCGTCGATTGCGTGCCCGGCAGCGTGATCTACAAGGGCGTCAAGCCCGGCACGACCCCGGAGGACTTTCGCCGCGCGATCGAAAGCAACCATGTGGAGGAGTTGATGATCGCCGTCCCCGTCAAGCCGGGCGACTGCCACTACCTGCCCAGCGGCACGTGCCACGCGCTGGGAGCGGGCATCCTGGTAGCCGAGGTGCAGACGCCCAGTGACACGACGTTCCGCGTTTATGACTGGGGCCGCACCGGACGCGAACTGCACGTCGAGCAGGCGCTGGCGTGCATCGACTTCTCCGGTGGTGGGCCGGCCAACGCGCGGCGGCACGAGAAGCGCAGCCACATCGCCGGCATGTTCACCGCCGTGAGCCACCTCGTCTCCTGCGAGTTCTTTCGCATCGAGAAAGTCCGCATGACCGAAGGATACGAGCAGGAGATCCCCTACGACCAGCCGACGATCTGGATGGTGCTCGAAGGCCGCGGCTGGATCACCCCCGGAAGTGACGCCCCCGGAAGTGGCACCCCCGCAAGTGCCGCCAAGCCCGTCGATTTTCAGCGCGGGGACACGCTGCTCATCCCCGCTCACAGCAGCGACGCGCGGGTGCGCCTCGACGCCGACACGGTCTGGCTGGAGGTCTCTTTCCCCCAGGCGATGAATCAGCAGTTGGCCTAAGGCGCCGCCGGCGGGCTGCGGGTTCGTTGACCGTTTCGCCGATCTGGCCGATGATGAAGCCATGAATCCCAAACGTGCGCTCATCACGGGAATTACCGGACAGGACGGGTCCTATCTGGCCGAGCTGCTGCTGGACAAGGGCTACGAGGTGCACGGGCTGATCCGCCGGTCCAGCTCGTTCAACACCGACCGCATCGACCACATTTACCGCGACCCGCACGAGCGCGGGGCGCGGCTGCACCTGCACTACGCTGACCTGACCGACGCCGGCGGGCTGGAGAAGACGGTGCGGCTGGTCAAGCCCACCGAGGTGTACAACCTCGGCGCTCAGAGTCACGTGCGCGTGAGCTTCGACCAGCCGATCTACACCGCCGACGCGACGGGCGTCGGGGCGATCAACCTGCTCGAAGCGGTGCGCGACTACCAGGACCAGACCGGCTACCAGATCCGCTACTACCAGGCGTCATCGAGCGAAATGTACGGCAAGGTCGTCGAGACGCCGCAGAAAGAGACCACGCCCTTCTACCCGCGCAGCCCCTACGGCGTGGCCAAGCTCTACGCCCACTGGATCACCGTCAACTATCGCGAGAGCTACAACCTCCACGCCTCGTGCGGCATCCTGTTCAACCACGAGTCGCCCCGCCGCGGCGAGACGTTCGTCACCCGCAAGATCACCCGCGCCGTCGGCCGCATCAAGCACGGGCTGCAGCAGAAGCTCTACATGGGCAACCTCGACGCCAAGCGCGACTGGGGCTTTGCCGGCGACTACGTCGAGGCCATGTGGCTCATGCTCCAGCAGGACCAACCCGACGACTACGTGGTCGCCACCGGCGAAACCGTGAGCGTGCGCGCCTTCTGCGAGCGGGCGTTCGCACGGGTGGGTCTGAACTACGCCGACTTCATCGAGATCGACCCTCGCTATTTCCGCCCGGCCGAGGTGGACCTCCTGCTCGGCGATCCGCACAAGGCGATGACGAAGCTCGGGTGGAAACCCAGGGTGGACTGGCAGGGCCTGTGCGACATGATGGTGGACGCCGACCTGGAGCTGGCCGCGCGCGAAAAGACGTTGCGCGACGCCGGCCACGCCGTGAGCACCGCCAGCGCGGCGGTGCATTGAGGCTGGACGCACGGCGACCTACGATTGTCTTGGATTCACCGGAGCCGATGCCATGACGACGACCATCGAAAAATGGGGCAAGAGCCATGCCGTGCGGCTGCCCAAAGCCATCGTCGATCAGGCGGGCTTTGGCGAAGGCAGCGAGGTGGAGGTGCGCGTCGAGGGCGACTCGGTGGTGATCGCGCCGCGGAGTCGCCGCAAGCGAATTCCCATTGCGGAGTTGGTCAAGGGGATGACGCCCGCCAAGAACCGCTTCCCTGAGTTTGAAGATGGACCAGTCGGCCGCGAGGTGATCTGATGCCGTACGTTCCGGACAGGGGGCACTGGATATGGCTCGAGTTCACGCCGCAATCCGGCCACGAACAGGCGGGCAGGCGTCCGGCGCTGGTTCTGTCATCCGCGCAGTTCAATCGTGCATCGGGCCTGTGCTTCGTATGCCCTGTGACGAACACACGGCGGGGCTTACGCACCCACGTGGGGATTCCACGAGGTCAACCGGTCACGGGCGTTGTGCTTGCAGATCACGCCAAGAGTGTGGACTACCGGTCGCGCCGCATCGAGTTCATTGGCGTGGCGCACGATTCTTTGGTGGAGCAGGTCACCGACATCGTTCTCTCGCTCGTTGATCCGTGCTGATCGTTCCATGATGATCGCGGGCGCTTTCGAAGCTACGTATCAGGAGGCGGTGGTCAAGCAACCAGGAGCAGATGATGATCCAGTGGAAAAGCGTGCGGGTCTGCGTCACCGGCGGGGCGGGGTTTCTCGGGCGCTTTGTGTGCGCGAAGCTGCGCGAGCGGGGTGTTGCAGATAACCGGTTGTTCGTGCCGCGGCGGAAGGACTACGACCTGACGGTCGAGGCGGACGTGGTGCGGATGTATAACGACGCCCGGCCGGATGTGGTGATCCACCTGGCGGCGGAGGTGGGCGGCATCGGGGCCAACCGCGACCATCCGGGTCGCTTCTTTTTCGCCAATGCGGCGATGGGGCTGCACCTGATCGAGCATGGCAAGCGGCGCAAGCTCACCAAGTTCGTCCAAACCGGGACTGTCTGCGCCTATCCCAAGTTCGCACCCGTGCCCTTCAACGAAGACGACATCTGGAACGGCTACCCCGAGGAAACCAACGCGCCCTACGGCGTGGCGAAGAAGGCACTGTTCGTCATGCTCGACGGGTACAAGCGCGAGTATGGGTTCAACAGCAGCGTGGTCGTGCCGGTGAATCTCTACGGTCCGCACGACAACTTCGACCTGCACACGTCGCACGTGATCCCCGCCCTGATCCGCAAGTGCATCGAGGCGCGCGACAGCCATGCCGGGGGCATCGTGTGTTGGGGCACGGGCAGTGCGTCGCGCGAGTTCCTTTACGTCGAGGACGCCGCCGAGGGGATTGTCACCGCCGCTGAGAAGATCGACGACCCCACGCCGATCAACCTGGGCACGGGTCACGAGATCACGATCCGCGACCTCGTCGAACTGATCGCCCGCCTCTGCAACTTCCGGGGGAAGATCGAGTGGGACGCGACCAAGCCCGACGGCCAGCCGCGCCGCTGCCTCGACGTGTCCAAGGCCAGCCGCCTGATGGGCTGGCAGGCCCAGGTCGGCTTCGAGGAGGGCCTGACCCGCACGATCCAGTGGTTCGAGGCCAACCGCGCCCAGGTGCGCGAAGTGGTGTACGGCTGACGCCGCACGGCGCCGGCACGCCCTCGCCGCCGCCATCGCGACCCGACCCGCGCTGCCAAGAACCGCCCAGCCCTGCTCCCCGACGGTCTGACGCACTCGCTTTTGTCGCCGCTCCGGTCCAGGCACGCACAGCAGCGAAAGCGGCGACGCACGCATGTCCCGTTCGCCGTCTGACGCAAGCCCTCACGCCACTTCACGGCACCCCGCAGCGCGTGCTTTCCCACACGACAGCCCTCGGGTATGATGCTCGGCGAGCAGTTGACTTGCTGTGACGTCAGCCAGCGGCAGCAAGTCTGATGCGTCTTCGTGAGGTGAAGAACCTCACGCCGCGTGGATTGGGTGGCTTGCAGCACGAATGCAAATGCGGGCGTAATTCAGCGGTAGAATGCCAGCTTCCCAAGCTGGACGTCGCCGGTTCGAATCCGGTCGCCCGCTTTGTTGGAAACAACGCCTCCCGGTGACACCCGTCGCCAGGAGGCGTATTTCTTGCGCCCCGTCAAAGGTTTATGGCGTCTGTCGCGTCGTGGGCGCCAAGGTGCCCATCCACCACGAGTGCCACGTTCTGCCAGAGATGCCCTACGTCGGCCTGGGATTCGTGCAAGGATTCGTACCAGCGCCTGGAATGACGTGCAAGGTTTCGTGCCAGGATTCAGGCCACGCTGGTGCCGAGATTGCCGGGCTTGTTGTCCGAGAAGGCCGGGAGCGAATCGACCGCCGCGCCCACATCCAACAGCGCCGGGTCGGTGTAGATGTTCATGGTCAGCTCGATCGACGAGTGTCGCATGGCCGCCATTGCGACTCGCGGAGTCACGCCGGCCTTGCTCAGGTGCGTGCCGAAGGTATGCCGAAGGGCGTGAACATCCACCACGCGGCCTCGCTCGTCGTGCTTGGCGATGTCTGCCGCCGTGATATCGCGATCGAAGATCCTGACTAAGTCCCAAGGCACGGTAAACAACTTGCTGTCGGGCGCCAACCGTATCGGCACTGGGCGATCGTCCCGCAAAGCCTGCTCTTGCTCCCACTTCAGACGGTGGGCGAGATAGTTCCGCAGTTCGCTAACCAGGTCGGCGCGCAGCGGGATTTGTGCCCCGCGCCCGGCCTTTTCGTCCTTGGCCAGGAGTTCTGCGAAGGCTGGCTTGGCGTCCAGGTACAACTGCGCGATGGTCATGCTGGCCAATTCGCTCTTGCGCAGACCTGTCAGGACCAGTGTCCTGTAGATCAGCATTCGTTCCCAACCGAGCATTTCGAGTTCCGCCAAGCGATCGGGATCGTCCGACAGCACCTCCAGGCCACGCGCGTAGGAATCGTCGAGCATGCCGAACGTCAGCTCCGCCTTGTACCACGTGCGGTGCCCCCTACACTCGGAAGGTGGTTTGCGAAGAATTGGACGACCAAGATCCGCGACAGGCCGCATGCGAGCCGCCTTGAGCAGTCGCACCACTTCATCCTCTGTCAAGGCACGCCTCGTGCGTCGTCGATCGGAATGCTCGTCGGCCTTGCAGAATCGCGCGAGAGGACTAACCGCCATGCGGTCTGTCTCGACGCACCAGTTGCAGAACGCCACGATGCTCGCGCGGTACATGTTCCGCGTGCGGGCGCCCATGCCCTCCACCTCGCGCTGGTTCATCCACTTCTCCATCGCGGTGCGTGTGATGTCACTCAAAAGGCGGAACCCACCTTCAGCCGCGATCTTGTTGAGGTGTCGCTCCACATTCTTGCGATGCTTGGCAGCCACCTTCTTCCCGCGTACCGTCTTAGCCTTGAGGTGCTCCAAATAGTCAGCCACATGGTGAACGAGTGGTCGCTCGGCATGGTTGGCCTGTCGATCCTGTTCGGCGGTAAGAATGCCTGCCTTTATGTGTTCGACGCGACGTAGTAGGTTGGCCAATACGTGTCGGGCCGCCTGTTCATCCCGGCATCCGGTCGATTCGATCCGCTCGATGCCGTCGGCATCTCGATACCGGGCCAACCACGTTGGAGATTGACGGATGATCTTGATCTGGCCTTGCTGGCCGGTGGTAATCTCGTCGTACTGTTTACGACCGCGTCGGTCGACCCACATCGCCATGCGCCTGCCCTGTCGCTCGACGATCTCGCACTGCTTGGTCAGGAGCTGCGTGTAGCTTTTTCTGAAAATCGTCGCCATGCGTGAATCCCTTCGCCCCGAGCCACCCGGCCAGCCGAGCGGCTCGCGTCACAGTGAGCCATCAGTCGCAGAGAAAAGCAAGGGCGATGCTCGCATTACCGTGTCGCCGGGCATCCGCCAGCGATCCACTGTTCGATCGCGTTGCGATTCCAGCGAAGCAGCGAACCCAGTCGTACCGGGCGCGGCATGCGATCGGCGTCGGTGAGCCGATACACCGTTCGCTTGGAGCAGTTGAGCAGGCGGGCAACCTGATCGATGGTCAGCAGAGCAGGCAGCGCTGTGCAGCTTGCTGCGTGGTTCTCCAGGTCATCCCGTCCTGGTAGCGTACTCTCGCGGCGGTGTTGCTGATGCTGAGCATATGACCGGTCGCCGATGGGTTGATCCATTGCAGGCTCCTTGCGGATGCGATCCAAGGGCACCCACAACGGCCTGCGCTTGGCGACCGGCTCGCTGTCTGGCGGAGTTATGATGTCACCTGTTAATCAATTACCCGGCGCGGGTTCGAAGTGGCGGTAGATTCCGGCCGAAACAGATCTGTCAACTGGTCCCAAATCCTGCGACAATGGTCAGACGCTGATGTTGATGAGGCCCAACAGAAAGGAACGAAGTTATGACGACGAGAAAAGCGAGCATGATCCGCATGGGAATGATCCTGAGCGCGCTTGCCTTGGTGTTCGCAACGACCGGCGCGGCATACGGGCACTGCGACACGATGGACGGTCCGGTGGTCATCGACGCCCAAGCCGCTCTGGAAGCTGGTGACGTGACCGGTGTCCTCAAGTGGGTGCCCCAAGCCAACGAGGACGAGATTCGTCAGGCATTCCTGAAGACGCTTGTCGTCCGCGCCAAAGGTTCTGAGGCGAAGGAACTGGCGGACATGTATTTCTTCGAAACGCTGGTTCGTCTGCACCGTGCCAGCGAGGGCGTTGCCTACTCGGGCCTCAAACCCGCTGGTACGCCCGTCGCGGCGTCAATAGCCAAGTCCGACGAGGCCTTGACGAAGGGCAACGTGGATGATCTGGCGAGACGGATTGCCACCGCCGTGGAAACCGGCATCCGGGAACGTTTCGCCGCCGCTGCTGACGCCAGAAAGCACAAGGACGACAGCGTCGATGCCGGGCGAACATTTGTGGCCGCCTATGTCGAGTTCGTCCATTACGTGGAGGCCGTCCACGACATCGCTACCAGCCACGGCGCTCATCACGGGCACGCAGCGGCTGCGACGGAAGAACACCAGCCACAAGAGAAGCCCGCCACGGCGCCACCAGCACACGGGCATTAGCGTCGAATGAACATGCCAGGGGCGATCCGCAGACCCAGCAGGCTGAGCTCGCCATAAGGATGAGGCGCGATGCTGCGTAGCAGAACACAGTTGTCACCGGGATTGCTGGCATGGATTGTCGTGGCATTCTTGCCGGCAGCCACAGCTGTGTTCGTTGACACCGGTCCGTGGTATGACTCGCTCAACAGGCCCGCATGGACACCGCCATCATGGGTGTTCGGGCCGGTGTGGACACTGCTGTATCTGCTCATGGGCATCGCTGCATGGCGGGTCTGGGCGAAGTATGGCTTTGGCGACCGCCGCGCGCGATTATCGCTGGTGGTGTTCCTGGTGCATCTGATCCTCAATGCCGCGTGGACATGGCTCTTCTTCGGGCTGCACATGATCACCGCAGCCGCCATTGAAATCGTCGTTCTCTGGGCAATGATCCTCGCCTTGGTGGTGCTGTTCTGGAAGCGCGATCGACTCGCAGGCTCGCTTCTCGTGCCGTACCTGCTGTGGGTAACCTATGCGGTCACGCTCAGTATCGGGTTTGCGGTCATGAACTCGTAGTAGGCAAGTCCGCGGCCAACACCTCGCATGGAGATCGATCATGAGCAAACGAAACATCAGCGCTGACGAGGCCAGACGCATCGGTGATTCACTTCACATCCATTGGGACAGGGTGGACCTTGCTGAGTTCCGACGCGGGCTGGAAGTCGAATTCGAGCACGGCTCCCACGATCCGGAAACCAACGTCACCAACGATGACGAACTGCTGACCGGCAAGATCGCGTGGGCGCACCTCAAGGAGTTTCCGGATTACTACACGCGGCTGGACGCGCTCGAAGCCGAGGCCGACGCCTATTGGGCTTCGCGCCGGTGAGGGTAGTCACATTACATCGCGGCACGACTCTTTAGTTAGGGCACCGTGGCATGGACATCGCCGACCAGTTTGTGAATGGCAAGACGTATCCCCGGTCCCAGTGTTTTTGCTGCCGGCATTTCCAGGGCCCATCCGCTCAGGCCGGGTACCGATGTGCGGCGTTTCCCCAAGGGATACCCGAGCCGTACCTGACCAACGAGATTGACCATCGCGGCAACAACTATCCAAGCCTGCCCGAACCGATGTGGGAGCCCTCGCTTTTTGACCGCAAGCACCCGTTAGATACAGACTCGGCAGAGTATCAGGAACGTCGTCTTTTCGGCGGCTGCAACTTCAGCAACGTGTCACACTGCGCTCGATGCGTGCATATGCTGCGCGTGGGCCAGGAATTTCGCCTGCACTGCCGCGCGTTTCCTGATGGCATTCCCAACGACATTATGCACGGCTCAGTCGATCACACCGCGCCTTACCCCGACGATGGCGGGCTAATGTTTGATCCGACCTGTCACGACACGTTGTACGGCCCGTGGGAAGGCGAGTCAGCATCACACTATCTGCACTGGCTCCAACCAGACCAGGTGCGGGCCATTCGCATCGTCGCATTCAAGCATGTGATTGGCAAACCTCCATCATGGCAAGAGAAGACACTTCCAGCCTTCCTCGAACTCAAGGAGCACGGCCGGGTGTTTGATCCGGAGCCAGAGATCATGGCCGTGCTTCCAAAGCTGGAGAACGTCGCATACCATGCGGCATCCACGGCGTTCAGAACGCCTGGATGTGGAGATCCAAAGGCTTCACGCGATTCCGAGACCTGCGGTGCGGTTTACACCATTGGAGAGATCTTCCGTCTTCGTAGCGATCTCGTCATCGTTGAATACCAACATGACGGCGGTGCCTTGGCGGGACGTGGCTGGCTGCTCGCCATCGAGTTTCGACATGACCACTGGCGGGTGGTCGATGAACAAGCCCAGTGGATCAGCTGATGCACTGCGGATGGCGCCAACTCGGAAAACAAGCGTGGGGTGTGTGCGGCGGCTCCCCAGGGGCAACCCTAGCCGAACGACTCTCAGCATGAGCACGGTTGGGCGGCCCGCAAAGGTTTTTCCGAAGCGCATGCCAGTCTATCCGCCACACCTCTCCGCGTCCAGCAGATTCGCCGAGTTCAGCAGTTTCCACTTGTGAACACCGGCGAAATACGGATAATAGTCGCCGTGACATGCGGACGATCCGCGACCAGACGGAACGGGGTGCTTGGAGCAGCCTATGGCGGCCAAACGCGATGAGATCATGACGATGGACGAGCTGGCGGAGTATCTGAAGATCTCCAAGTCCACGCTCTACAAGCTCGCCGTCGAGAACAAAATCCCCGGCACGAAGATCGGCAAGCGCTGGCGGTTCCACAAGGACGCCATCGACGCGTGGGTGAAGCGTGGCCCAGGTACACCGACCGGCGAGGATGGACCATGAAGAAGTTGATCTTCATCAGCAGCGTGCAGAAAGAACTGGCTATCGAGCGCCGGGCGCTGAAGAGCTACATCCTCGGCGACGCTCTCTTGGGCCGTTTCTTCGATGTGTTCCTGTTCGAGGACATGCCCGCCGCTGATCGTCGTGCCGACAAGGTCTATCTGGATCAGGTGGATCAGTGCGATGTGTACCTGGGCCTTCTGGGGAACGATTACGGCTACGAGGACGATCAGGGCGTCTCCCCCACCGAGCGCGAATTTGATCGGGCTACCTCCGCCGGAAAACAGCGGCTGATCTTCGTCAAGGGCGAGCAGGACTCGGCCCGCCAACCCAAGATGCAGGCCCTCGTGCGCAAAGCCGGGAATCAGCTCATCCGCCGCCGATTCGGCAGCATTCCTGAACTCACCGCGCTTGCGTACTCCAGCCTCGTCGAGTACCTCGTCAGCGCTGGACGCGTCCGCACCCGTCCGTTCGACGCGGCGGCCTGCACCGAGGCGACGCTTGGCGATCTCTCCCGCACGAAGGTGCAGGAGTTTCTTGCCCGTGCCCAAGCGGAACGCAACTATCCA
Organism: uncultured Phycisphaeraceae bacterium; assembly: GCA_964518335.1. Lineage (GTDB taxonomy): Bacteria > Planctomycetota > Phycisphaerae > Phycisphaerales > Phycisphaeraceae > CAZFDT01. Next base: position 8,183 of record CAZFDT010000088.1, on the reverse strand, counting down.
CTTGGCCCCCGCACGCCAACCGAAAAGGCTCTGGCGCATCTGAACCTGCTGGATGGTGGAAAGCCCAGTCACGCGGCGGTTCTCTTGTTTGGCAAACAGCCCCAGCAGTTTCTCATCACCTCGGAAGTCAAGTGTCTCCAGTTCCACGGCACGACCGTCGTAAAGCCCTTTCCGGACTACAAGATTTACAAGGGTACGGTCTTCGATCTGGTGGATCAGGCTGTGGGCTTCGTTATGTCGAAAGTCGCGGCGTCGGTCGGCACGCGGGCTCAGAGCAATCGCGCCCCGGTTACCTATGAGTTACCACGGCTTGCGGTTTCCGAGGCCATCGTCAACGCTGTTGCCCATCGCGACTACTCCTCCAACGCCTCTGTCCAAGTGATGCTTTTTGCCGATCGGCTGGAAATATGGAACCCCGGCGAGCTTCCGCCGTCGCTCACGCCTGAGGCATTGCGGCGTCCCCATGCCTCGATTCCCCGAAACCCGCTCATCGCCGAACCACTGTTCCTCACGCGGTACATTGAAAAGGCGGGAACCGGCATCCTGGACATGATTGGCCTGTGCAAAGAGGCCAAACTGCGTGCGCCCGAATTCCGACAGGAGAGCGGACAATTCATCCAGACCCTCTGGCGGCCCAAGGTCTCGATAGAGTCCCCAATCGAGGCACCAGCAGGCACCAAGTCGGCACTAAGTCGGCACCAAGTCGAAATCCTACTTAAGTGCCGATCTGACAGCACGTTGGTCGAACTCATGACCATTGTCGGACGGTCAGATCGCACCAAGTTCAGGCACCAAGTCTTGAACCCATTGCTGGATGGCGGCCTGATCGAAATGACAATCCCCGACAAGCCCACGAGCCGCCTTCAGAAATATCGGCTGACCAGGAAGGGCCGGACCCGCATGACCAAGGGGCACGGCAAATGAACACCGCTTACCACAGCCAGTATTTGGCACACGCCCTGACCCTCCGGGGATCAGGGGGCGATATTGCTGCGCTGTCACGGTCCATTGCCAATGCGCGGGTTGACCTCAATCCCCATCAGATCGACGCCGCGCTCTTCGCTCTCCGCTCGCCGTTCACCAACGGTGCGATCCTGGCCGACGAGGTCGGACTGGGCAAGACCGTCGAGGCGGGGATCGTGCTTTCTCAAAAGTGGGCCGAACGCCGCCGTCGCATCCTCATTGTCGTGCCTGCTATGCTCCGCAAGCAGTGGCAGCAGGAACTGAGCGAAAAGTTCTTCATCCCATCCGAAGTCTTGGATTCCCAGGTGATCGGGCGTCTGCGGAAGAACGGAGGCGGCAACCCATTCGACCAGAAAGACAAGGCCGTCATCTGTTCGTACAACTTCGCCGCTGCCAAGGCCGCCGCCGTTGCGCAGCTGCCGTGGGACATGGTTGTGATCGACGAGGCCCACCGCCTGCGAAACGTCCACCGCTCGCGCACACGGCTTCAGAACAACCCGGCCGCGCAGAAGACGATGGCCCACCGCATCACCGAGGCGGTCGGCAAGGCTCCCAAGCTCCTGCTTACCGCCACGCCGCTGCAGAACTCGCTCCTCGAGTTGTTCAGCCTTGTCAGCGTGATCGATCTCCACGTCTTCGGCGACGCGGCATCATTCCGCGAGCAGTTTATCAACAACAGCGACGAACTGAGCCGCAACGTCCAGCTCAAACAGCGGATCGCTCCGGTCTGCACGCGGGCGCTTCGCAAACAGGTGACCGAGTACATCCCCTTCACCAACCGTGTTCCGATCACCCAGGAGTTCCTGCCCACGGACCAGGAGCAGGCCCTCTACGACGACATCACGACCTACCTGCAACGGGAAGTCCTGTACGCACTGCCCGCCAGCCAACGTCAACTCATCACGATGGTGTTGCGGAAGCTGCTGGCCTCCTCCACCTTCGCCATTGCCCGCACGCTCCGCCGCTTGGCTGATCGCCTCGAGAACCTTCGGGACCAGCTTGATCTGCTTGATGATGAAGACCTCGAAGGGATCGAAGAACTGGCCGACGAGTATGGCGAGGACGCCGAGGAGGAAGTCGAAGAAAAGATCGACCCGGAGAAGCTCAAAGGTGAACTGGATGACCTCCGGCGCTACGCCGACCTCGCCGCCCGCATTGCCCATAACGCCAAAGGCGATGCCTTGCTGTCTGCACTTAAGACGGCATTCGCACGAGCCGAGGCGCTCGGAGCTTCCCGCAAAGCTGTGATCTTCACCGAGTCGCGCGAAACCCAGACGTACCTCTTCGACCTGCTGACCGCCCACGGATACGACGGCCATGTCGCCACGATCAACGGCACGAACAACCAGCCTCACCACGCGGCCATCTACGAACACTGGCTGGCCAAGCACCGGGGAACCGACCGCGTGACCGGCTCGCGTGCCGTGGACATGAAGGCGGCCATTGTCGAGCATTTCCGTGACGAGGCCACAATCCTGGTCGCCACTGAAGCTGCCGCCGAGGGCGTCAACCTTCAGTTCTGCTCGCTGGTCGTCAACTTCGACCTGCCGTGGAACCCGCAGCGCATCGAGCAACGCATTGGCCGCTGCCATCGGTACGGCCAGAAGCACGACGTGGTCGTCGTCAACTTTCTCAACCGCCGTAACGAGGCCGACAAGCGGGTGTATGAACTGCTCAGTGAGAAGTTCCGCCTCTTTGACGGCGTCTTTGGCGCATCAGACGAGGTGCTTGGGGCGCTGGAATCCGGCGTGGACATCGAGCGCCGCATTGCTGAGGTCTATCAGACCTGCCGAACCAACGCCGAGATTCAAGCCGCCTTCGACGCCCTCCAGGCGGAACTGGACGCCAAGATTCAGGCTCGCCTGGCCGCGACCCGCCAGGCGTTGCTTGAGCATTTCGACGAGGACGTGCGCTCGCGGCTCAAGATCAGCCGCGACAAGACGCTCGAATGCCTTTCGCAGCGGGAGCGATGGCTGCTGGACCTGACGCGGGTCGAGCTTGACGGGCAGGCCCAGTTCGACCCGCACCTACCGCGATTCCTCTACAACGGCACCGATGCCAACCGAGGCTGGTACAACCTCGACTGGAAGGCCGCCGAAACCGCCGACGAGCATTTCTACCGGCCCGACCATCCGCTGGCCTTGCGGCTTATCGAACGGGCCATCGCCTGCAAACTGCCCGTTGCCGAGATCACATTCGATTACACGAACCATCCCTCGAAGATCAGCGTGATCGAGCCGCTGGTCGGCCAGTCCGGCTGGCTGGAGGTTTCAAAGCTCACCGTATCCGCCGTGGAGATTGACGAGTTCCTTATCTTCGCGGCCAGGACCGACCACAAGCAGGTTCTCGACGAAGAAATCTGTCGCAAGCTCCTGTCGCTACCGGCCACGCTCGGCCCTGAGATCGCGGAAGTGCCCGACTTGGCTGACCAGCGGAAGGCCGAGGTGGCCGCCCGCCTGGGTGAGATCGATACCCGCAACGCCCGATTCTTCGATGAGGAAGTGCTCAAGCTCGACCGCTGGAGCGAAGACCTCAAGTTGTCGCTCGAGCATGAGATCAAGGAACTCGACAAGCAGATTCGTGAGCTGCGCCGCTCGGCCGCCCTTGCCCAGTCATTGCAGGACAAGCTGACCCACCAGAAACAACTGCGCGACCTCGAACGCCGCCGCAACGTGAAGCGGCGTGAACTCTTCGACGCCCAGGACGCCATCGACACGCAGCGAGAAGAACTGATCGGCAAGATCGAGAAGCAGTTGAAGCATACCAGCACGGTCCAAGCCGTGTTCACGATCCGATGGAGGCTCCAATGAGTGGCAGCGCCACCCCATATAGTCCGCGTGGCTCCCAGTGGCATCGCTGGGACCTGCACGTGCATACCCCGTCCTCGTTCGACTACTCGGACAAGAGCATCACAGATCAGCAGATCGTCGATTGCCTTGTCGCAGCGGGCTTGCGTGCCGTCGCCATAACGGATCACCACACCATCGATGCCCTGCGAATCACCAGACTGCAGAAGCTGGGTGCGGATAAGCTGACGGTGTTCCCTGGCATTGAACTCCGCGATGATCACGGCGGTGAACCGATCCACTACATCTGCATCTTCCCGGAGACCTGCAACCTCAATGACGTTTGGACGACGCTTCAAGGAAAGTTGGGGCTGACGGCTACTGGTATCGCAGGCAAGGGTGGCGATGACAAGGTGTACGTGCCGATTGAGCAGGGCGCGCAGGAGGCGCAGGCGCTCGGTGGTATTGTGTCAATTCACGCCGGAGCTAAGAGCAATTCCATTGAGGGTATCAGTAATAAAGAGCAGTTTCAGCAACGCATAAAGTACGACATAACCAACGGCCATGTCGACCTCATGGAGATCGGGCAACTCAAGGACATCGACCGTCATTACAAAACGATTTTCCCAGTGACGGGTTTGGAGAAACCACTCGTATTGTGTTCCGACAACCACAAGGTGACCGAGTATTCATCCAAGGCCCCCCTCTGGTTTCGTGCTGATCCGACGTTTCGTGGACTGCTGATGGTCCTGCGGGAGCCTCGCGAGCGAGTCTACATCGGTGATCGACCTCCGGAGTTGATTCGCGTTGAACAGAATCGCACAAAGTACATCAAAGGCGTTTCGTTTCAGCGACGGGACTCCGCCCCGGCAGCGGAGCAGTGGTTTGGTGGCAAGGTTGAGTTCAACTCTGGTCTGGTGGCCATTGTTGGCAATAAGGGAAGCGGCAAGAGTGCGTTGTCCGACATAATTGGTCTGTTGGGCGCTACTAAGAATGGAGACGCGTTCTCGTTCCTGAGCAAAGAGCGGTTCCGCCATCCGTCGAACAGCCTGGCGTCGCATTTCGATGCCACGATTGAATGGGAAGCTGGCGACACTACAACCAAATGCCTCGCCGATACGATCAAGCCCGAAGAAGTCGAGCGGCTGAAGTATCTCCCGCAGGATCACGTCGAGACCGTGTGCAATGAGCTGGCTGGCCTTGGTGAGGAGGGGTTCGAGCAGGAACTGAAGGCTGTAATCTTCTCGCACGTGCCAGAGGCCGAACGGCTAGGGCATTCGACTCTCGATGAACTGGTTCGCTTTCAGACTGGTGAGAAGCAGAAGCGGATTGACTCGTTGCTCAAGCAGCTCCGCGACCTCAGCCGATCGCGGGCGCTTCTCGAGGCCCAGGCCGATCCGACGGTGCGGAAGGAACTGACCGAGAAGATCAACCGGCGAAAGCTGGAGATCGATGCCCATGACAAAGCTAAACCGGAGGCGGTTGCAGATCCGGCTGCGGATGGAAGTGCTCCAGCACCAGACGCGACCGTGCTTCAGAGTCTGAAGGCTGCGGAGGCATCAAAGACCACCCTCGCCGCCGACATCGCCAAACAGGCTGATGCGTTGCGTGCAGCGGAGCGCCGCAATGCCGTCGCCAAACGGCTCATCGAGAAGCTCGACAACTTCGAGAAGGAATACGAGGTATTCAAGGCCTCACTGAACGAAGACGCGACTGAACTTGGGCTTACGCCGGACGAATTGGTGTCCCTGACCATCACACGTGGCAAGCCAGAAGAGATTCGGGACTCAGCTGCCAAGGACTCGAAGGCGGCTAAGGACGCTCTAGACAAGGTTGAGCCGCCTGGACTCAGGAAGCAGCTTGAGGGTGTCGAGGCAACAATTGCCGAACTTCAGACTCAGCTCGATGCGCCCAATCGCGCCTATCAAGCTTACCTGAAGGCGCTGTCCGAATGGCAGACACAGCGGGCCGCCATTGAGGGCACTGTAGCGGATGCCGAGTCGCTGAAGGGCTTGGAACACAGCGTGGCAGCCTTGGATGAATTGCCTGCCAAGATCGTCGCTTCGAGGGATCAGCAGGTCGCGTTAGCTCTGCAGATTCATTCGGAGAAGGTCGCCCAAGCAGCGGTCTATCGAAACCTATACGCGGCCGTTCAGGGGTTCATCGACTCCCATGTGCTGGCGAAAGATAAGCTGAAGCTGGAGTTTCGCGCAGAGTTGACAAGCGAGGATTTTCCAGGACGACTACTTGGTGCCCTGGCACTGAACCGCAAGGGCAGCTTCATGGGAGTTGACGAAGGGCGAGCCAAGGCGGAGTCGTTCGTTCAGGCAACCAACTGGGAGGACGCGGCTTCAGTACAAGCATTCCTTACTGGTGTCGACGAGGCGCTCCATACAGATCAGCGCGAGGGACAAGGCGGTCCCGCCCAACTGAAGGATCAACTCGCCAAAGGCCGGAAGCCCGAGGAGGTCTTCGAGACTCTCTACGGGCTGGAGTACATCCGGCCACGTTACATCCTTCGGTGGGAAGGCAAGGATTTGTCGATGCTGTCGCCGGGGGAGCGCGGGACGCTGCTCTTGGTGTTCTACCTGCTGATCGATAAGGGTGATCTGCCCCTCATCATTGACCAGCCCGAAGGTAACCTCGACAACCACACGGTTGCCAAGGTCCTTGTCGAGTGCATAAAGGAAGCCCGCAAGCGCCGCCAGGTCTTCATCGTAACGCACAATCCCAACCTTGCCGTCGTGTGCGATGCCGACCAAATCGTTCACGCAGAAATGGACAAGAGCAACAAGAACACGATTACCTACACGACTGGATCGCTTGAGAATCCCAACATGAGCACATACGTGACGGACGTGCTGGAAGGCACCCTCTGGGCCTTCCGTGTTCGAGATAAGAAGTACTCCGTGGGGGAAAAGAATGCCTAACCACAAGAGCAAGCTGGAACTGACCTGGATCGGCAAGGAGAATCGGCCGAAGTTGGAGCCGCGCGTTCTGATTGAGGATGCGGGCAAGTCGTACCACGCAGCCCGGCGGGTCAGTGAGAACGACCTCTTCGACAACCGGCTGATCTTTGGCGACAACCTCCTTGCCCTCAAGGCGCTCGAACAGGAGTTTACCGGCAAGGTCAAGTGCATGTATCTGGACCCTCCATTCAATACCGGGGAGATGTTCGAGAACTACGAGGATGGGATTGAGCACTCTCTCTGGCTCGGGCAAATGGCATCGAGGTTTGAGATACTCCACCGATTGCTGACAAACGACGGGTCCTTGTTCGTGCATCTCAATGATGATGAACTAGACTACTGCAAGGTCATCCTCGACGAAGTCTTTGACAGGCGCAACTTCGTCAACCGCATATCTGTTGAGGCACGCGCACCATCTGCCTTTAGCACGGTCAATCCGGGTGTGTTCAAGGCGTCCGAATACATACTGTGGTACGCAAAGAACAAGGCGATGTTCCGCGAGCATCCACAGCGCGCCAGACGCGCACCTGACTATGCCTACAACAAATGGCTTACCAACCCTGAATCCCCGCACGCGGAATGGCGATTCATTCCTTTGCTTCAAGCGTATGAAGCTTCCCCACAACCTCGTTCAAGAAGGCCGGACTCTCTAATAGAGCATTTTCACAGGTTCATTATTGAGAATGCACGTCAGGTTTGCCGCCTGGCCTCCATCAGCGATACCGGCGCGGGGCAAACTGTTGTCGAGGGGAAGCAAGAGTCGCTCAGGAAGCCTGGCAGCGTCATTGCCATTGAGCGCTCTGGCGACTTGGACACGGTGTACATTCTCGATGGGCAGCAGATCATTTTCTACGCGAAGAACGTTGCCGACATTGAAGGCCGCGCAGAGGCTACAGCGCCACTTACGAACATCTGGACTGATGTCGCGTGGGAAGGGATCGCCAATGAGGGCGGGGTGACATTTCGTAAAGGGAAGAAACCAGAAAGATTGGTGTATCGTTGCTTAGCCCTTGCCTCCGATCCAGGCGACTGGGTGCTTGACTCTTTCGCCGGGTCCGGCACGACCGGCGCGGTTGCTCACAAGATGGGACGCCGGTGGATCATGGTTGAACTTGGCGAGCACTGCCACACACACATCATCCCGCGCATGAAGAAGGTGATCGACGGCGAGGACCAGGGCGGGATCAGCAGGGCCGTCGACTGGAAGGGAGGCGGCGGGTTCCGTTATTACCGGCTGGGGCCGTCCCTGATTGTCGAGGATGAATGGGGCAACCCGGTCATCAACCCCGAGTTCAACGCCGCGCTGCTGGCCGAGGCGATGTGCAAATTGGAGGGCTTCACGTTTGAGCCGAACGCCGAGGTGTACTGGCAGCACGGGCGAAGCTCCGAGACCGACTTCATCTACGTGACCACCCAGATGATGACCAAGGAGATGCTGACCAAGCTCAGCGACGAGGTCGGCCCG
>CAZFDT010000087.1:0-21328 GCA_964518335.1 uncultured Phycisphaeraceae bacterium | reverse complement strand
CTGCAGTTGGCGGATCTTCTTCAGGGCGACGCCGATCTCCACCTGTTGCGAGCGCAACCACCGGCCTGCCAGGGCGTCAAACCCCAGCAGGCCGGCGGCGAGCATAGGCAGGATCAGCACTATGGGGATCAAGCGGGTAATTCGGATCACGGTACGGCCCTCACGTGGGTGGAGCGGGTCACGCCACCAATGGTGCGCTGCACGTCGCAGTAGCCCAGCACCATGATGACGAGCACAATGAGCACCACGCCCGCGACGAATCCGCGCGGGTGGTGAGGGGGAAGAAAGCAAGTCATGGATTCTCCTTTGCAGGGGTCACTTCCCGGGCTACTTCCGGGGGGCTACCAGCGGTCGTCGTAGGGGGTGTTGGGGTCGGTGTAGGGCGAGTGGCTGGTGGCAGGCCAGCGGACGCGGCGGATCTGATGGAGTCGGATGCGGGCGCCGTGGATGCCGTTCCAGAGCATGACCAGCCCGGCCAGGGCGATGACGATGCAGCCGAGGAAGACCAGGACCATCAGGAGTTGGGGCGAGACGGACAGCACGTGGTGCCAGACGACGGGCGAAGGCAACTGCAGCAGGGTGTGGTAGACGCCGAAGACCGACAGCGCCGCCCCGACGAGGGCGGTGAGCAGGGGTTGGAACAGAATGAGCATGGGGATCTCCTTTCGAGGGTGTGATCGATCGGGCATGACGAAGTTGCGCAGGGCCATGCGGCTACACCGCCGCACCACAGTTGAGTTCGCCGGCCAGCAGGTTGAGGATCTGGTCGGGCTCAGTGGGTACTGATGACGCAGCAGATTCAAGACCATCTTCAGGGCGTGCTGGTCTCACTCACTGGCGATGCCACCGCCATGGCGGCCGAGTCCAGGCGCGGCGTGGTAGCCACGATCGTGGATGCGATCCTGTGCCATGACGCGGCCGCCGACCCGGTGGTGACCGACCTGGTCGATGTCCTGGCCCGTGATCCCGACTGGTCGGTGCGGCTGGAGGTGGCGCAGATGGTTCATTTGCTGGGCGACGAGGCGTGCAGTCGGTATGTGGCACTCTTCCGGGGAGACTGCAATCGCTACGTGCGGACGCATGCCGAGCGGAGTCTGTCCCGGCAGCGCAAGGCCAAACAGGTCACCAGCCGCAAGCATACCAACGGCCGTGCGTATGCCGACGAGCTCGATCAGTTCACGCGCCAGTACGGCAATCGCGCTGCGGCGACGCTGCAGCGGCTGGTCGATCAGCGTTACGCGATGCTGGCTGCGCCAGTGGCCCACGACGTCCGCGGCATCCTGACCACGCTCGCGGCCAACACCGCGGCGCTGACCGAGCAATGGCCCGACTGGCCGTGTGCTGCGTCGTGTGGCTGGTGGTGAACATCATCATCACGGCACTCCTGCCGGCTGCCAGTAGCGACTTGAGCCAGCTGATCATGAAGTGGACCGCTGTAATCTTCGGCGGAATCTGGTTGGTGGCTCAATTGAACAAGTGGCGTTAGGCGATGTGCGCGATGGATGGGTATTTGCCAGGCATCAAGCGCAACATAACCCCGCTTCTCGGCCTGCCGACGTAGCTCTGTCACTCCATGAAAAGCTCAGGACGAACTTTGAATCGGTCCACCAGCTTGCGCAAGTGCTCGACGGTCAGAGAGCGCTCGCCCTGCAGAATCTTGGACCCCATGCTCACATGAACGCCCAAGAGCCGGGCCAGATCCGAAGCGCTCATGTCGTTCTCCGCCAGCAGATAGCGAAGCGACTCCACCCCCGAAATGCCTGAGGTGTCGATGGCGTGATGCTTGACTTCGTAGGCCTGCACCAGCTGGACCAGCGTTTCCAGGTACAGCTCCTGTCCTTTGGTCAGCTTGCCTGAGGCCATCAACCTGTCGATGACCTCGACGGTGTTGTCGTAATGGACTTCGTCCAGAATGGCCTGCGGCGGCATCATCGCTACAAGATCATCGAAGCGGCCGGGCAGCTTATCCTTGGTGCGCTTGGTTGCCTGCATGGCTAATCCTTCCACTTACCCTCATCGTATTCCCGGTGTGTCATGATGGCTCGAACATTAATCAACTGGTAGTCGTACCGAATGCGCGCGACCAGCCGGTACTTGTTGCCACCCACATTAAACACGGTCAGCAGGTCGCCTGTCGAGATCATCACGCCATCCGCATGGGGATAGGACTCACGCACATCCTGAAGGCTCGACCAGGCGGAACGGGTCGCGGTCTTGTACCAGTTCCGAAGGGGTTGCTCGGCGTCACGATGACGGCTCCAGAACTCCCGCAACGGCTTGAGGCTGATCACCCGCACTTAGACATTTTGTCTCATCATCGACCAGAAGTCAAGCCCGGTTGAGGTGCCGCGTGTTGGCCGAACAGGTAGCGCTCCCGACACGTGCTACCTGCGGCTGGCCAGTCGCGCCTTCATCCGGAAGTACGTGGCCCGTGAGCAACCCGTTACCGATACGAGCCGATCCGTACGTGCCTTTTCCGTGGTCAAGGTCGGGTCAAGCTGCAGTCCCAGCAGGCCGCTGGCGCGAGAGTCGGCGCTCACCATCTGGAGCAGACTGGTCCGCCAATCCCCCAGTCCCGCCCGTCGCAGTTGCGATCCCTTGCAGTAGTGGCGCATGGATACGGTTGAGATGGCGTGGAGGATGCTTGCCATGAACTGGTACGCCTCCGGGTCGTCGAACCATGTGCCGACCTGTCGGTGGACCTCGTCGTTGGACGGATCAAAATGCAGAATGATGGCACGGTCCTCCAAGGCGCGCACGTTCGGATTCAGACTTTTCCACTCGTTGGCGATCAAGATCACCCGACTGGTCGTCGAGAACGATGTCGGCACATCTCCACCATTCGTCGTGGTATGGGTCAACCAGTGCACCCGCTTGCAGTGGACGGTATTGCACAGAGGCTTGAGCAGACGCACGCAATCCGGATCGGCATATAGACGATCCAGGTCATCGAGGACGACGGGATGATGACGATGTTCCCATAGGTGTCGATAGAGGCCATAGGGCTGCATATGGCCCTCGATGAAGAGCGGGGACGCGCGACCGTCTGCTGTGCAGCCGGACATCTCAGCGGCAACTGCAAGACTTCGGCGTACACTTTCACTTTTGCCTGTACCAGGGCGGCCGATGAGCAAGACTAGCCCAAGCTTGCCTGCTGCGAACTTGGCGAGATAAAGCTCCAGCTGGCCATAGTGAGTCAGGGAGATGACCTCTTGGGGTTTCCTCGCTTTGCGGGGTCTTGCATTCATTGTGGTCCGGTGCGGAGCATGAAATCGTGTAACACAAAGGCGCGGTGCCGCGTTGGGTATGTCCGCATGACGTCGTGTTCGTGTGCCGCGCTGTGTCGGGTCGTGTGGGTCGGCATGCGGCGCTGCGGTCATATGCCTGGTAGCGCAACGCGACACCCGAGGTCCTGCGGATTCACGCCCGCGGCGACCAATGCGTTGTGCCAGGTCCCGAAATGGCGTGATGCAGCTCGGTATAGCCGATCGTCCTCATGGCTGACTGCGGTGGCATTGAGCCGCTGCCCGCGACCAAGCCTCGCACAGATCGAGGCCTGAACCAGCTCGGCGGTCCATCGTTCACGGGGACGATGCACGGGGACAGGATGCGGCGGGTGATCCGGCCGAAGGCAGGGGGGCTTTTGATCAGGTGGCCAGAGGCGATCGGTTTGGGCCTCACCGTTTACAGGAGCCATGTCCGTCGACAACAGGCCCGCACCCGCAGCCTTCTTCGCCGCCGCCCAAGTCCCAAAGAACCGCTGAGCCGCGTCGACAAGCGACTGGGGCTGGGTCGTCCGTGATCCCAAGGGCTCGTTGCGTAGATCGCGCGTCAGAATCGCTTCGATGACACGATCGCGCGTCCAACGGGGCACGCACCTGAGTTTTGCAGGATCGACCCCTGCCGCCACCAGGGCACTTGGCCACGAACCGAAAACGCGTTGGGCTGCCGGAACCAGGCCATGGTAACGTTTACGGACCTTTGCGAGGGTCATTGGTCGCTTGCGTTTCGCCAAGTGGCGCAGAGCGTTGAGGATTTTCTGGGGCGGCCACCTTTCACTGGGCATCGTTCGCTGAGGCGCGATGCCGGCCGACACGAGTGCTTCTCGCCACGATCCGTACTCGCGTTTGGCCGCTTGGTACAGCGTAGTGTCTACCCCACGACGGCTCGCCGAGAGTGAACGCCCGTCAACCTCACGTTGGAGGAGCTCCTGGATGATGGTCTTGCGGGTCCAACGTCGCATGGTGCTATCCCTTTGCGTCCGCGATGATCGCCTCGAAGCGCGTGACGATGTGGGGGAAATGCTCATCCATATAGGCTCGGAGTCGAACATGGGTGATCAGTGAGCGAGCGTAGATGGCGATCCGCAGCAGGTCGACGGTGTACTGCCGATAGAGGCGAGAGTAGAAATCATGCTTCTCCTCGGCCTCGGCGAGCTTCTTGATCAGGTCACTTTTGCGTTGCGCCCTTTTGTCCCAGGGGTTGTCCATCCGGCGCCGCGCTTCTCGTTGAGCCGGCGGTGTCTTGAGCACCATGGCCCTGGCAAAGGCCGTGCTGAAGTCCTTGTAGCCTTCCATCGCAGTCAAGATCTCTCTCTGGCGCGCCGGTTTCAGGAACGTCATCTCTCGTGTACAGCTCCTGCTGAGTTGGCCTTTGTCAAAGGCTGCTGCAACATCAGGATGAAGTTGGCTGATCAGGGTCTTCTTAAGCCGATGGCCTATGCCCGCTGTACCCAAAGCCTGAGCAATAGTCTTCTCATCAAGGTGCTTGTCCAGCGACGTCTGAATCATCCGGTGCTCCTGCAGGGGCGAGAGTCGATTCACCATACGATTGCAGGTGAACGCCTCGCGTTGCTTACCCAGGATGCAGGGCACCACCTCAACGGCCATCTCCAATAACACGCGATACCGCTGGACCCCGTCCAAGATGAGGTAATCTTCGCCATCCGGGTACACGACCAATGGTTCCAGCAGGCCCAAGGTCTTGATCGAGGCCACAATACGGTCGTAGTCGCGCTTGCTGATGGTTCGCTCGCGCAGTGGACGCAGACGGATGATCGGGATATCCAATGCTTCTGAATCGACCAATGTCTGTCCTCTCAAGGATGGGGATTAGGAGCCGACGTTGTAGTTGCCGGATAGCTTAGGGCGTGCGGAAAGGCCCTCCGACTCCAGCAGTTCCCGCCACTGTACGTCTTTGGCCAGTTGCTCCAAGCCATCTAGAATCGTGAATAGGCGACTCTCCTTGCCTTGAGCCTCGCGGACATAGGAGTCCTTAGCTTGGGTCGTGGCGGTAATGTCGCTCGCCAGCGTTTTGAGCGAGTACTTGGCACCGGGGTCGCCACCCTTCCGTCGGGTTGGGCCGTCCAGGCGAGCGTTGATGATCGCGCGAATCTTGGCGAAGTTTTGACAGCCCACAATGCCTTGGTCGAAGGCATCCATGAGAACATTCTGAATGTTCGCGTGATCGGTCTGGGCGACCAGAATGGCAAATGAGATCGGAAACAGACCGCTTTCGACGCCCTTGATCAGACGCTCTTCACCGTGTTCGACTAGGCCGATGATGCCCCGTATGTACTCTTCACTGCGGCAGGCGACGTTGGCGATCTTGGCAAAAGACCACCCCTCGTCGTGCAGCGCCCGAAGCTCGAGGGCATACTCAATCGTCGCCGGCTGACTGCGAGCAATGTTCTCGATTAGCGACTCGAGGAGGGCTTGCTTGCGCAGGTAGGTGACCACTTCTGCGCGGATGTGGGTCTGCCCCAATCGCTGCTGGGCGATCAAGCGGCCTTCCCCGAAGATCAGCTCGTAGAAGCCGGTAGATTTCAAGTACTTGTCGTTAACCCGGATGTCCTTCACTTGCCCAATGGACTGGATGCTCTGGACGTTAAGAGCGAACTGAGCCTCGTCGCGATCACGGTGATTGGGCACCTTGATCTTGTCGATCGGTATCATCTCGCGACGGCGGTCTTTCATCAGAACGATGGGTGTGGGATTCATCATGAGCTCGCGAGCTGGGTGATGATGTCGAGTCCGGCATGCCCATACATGCTGAGGCGTGTCTCCGAAGCGCCGAATAGCCGAATGCCCCGATCTGGAACCAGCAATCGCGGAAGGGCCAGGTAGCCCAAGATGCGCGGTCCTTCAGTCCCCGATACTGGAACGCCCAGCGTAATGTCGACCATGCTGCGTAGGTCGGGACGGAAGTACCAGTAATGCTGGTAGCCGTACGGGACAGGTATGGAAGGTTGGACCAGAACAGTGAAGCTCCGATTGATGACGAGGAAATTGTCATAGCGTTCAATCTGATCGACCTGATCGCGGAGGGTTGCTTCGACCTCCTGCGCAATCTGAACCAGTGTGCTGCTGAAAATCTGTTGATACGCGGCATCCAGGGATCGGAATCGCGTGACATACGTCGATGCACTTGGACAGTCATCTTCGGCACGTAGCAGCGACGCCCGGACAAAACCGAACTCACGATAGATGCGATCCAGGTTGGCCACCATCGCCGCAGGTGTGAACCGCGACGCCGCTTGTGCAAATATGAACTGAGCTTGCTCGAACAGTTCTGAGTCAATCACGGGCTCAAATGCACCGCTCGTCTTGATCCACTGGTCTTTGGGATTGCGTCGAGATGGTGTCTTGAGCTTCTGCGTGGTCTTGTTGTAGACCAGGGTGCCTGCGTACATTGGATTGGTCAAAATGTGACGTACCTTTGACGCGTCCCACACGGCGCCGCCCGGTGACCGAATGCCGTCTTGGTTGAGGCCATCGGCGATGTCCTGCTGACGTTGTACAACGTGATTGGTCTGACCCTTCCCAACGAACTCGCCAAAGATTCGACGTACCGCGGAAACCTGTGCCGCGTCACCCGGGGTCAGCGTCACGCGCTGGTTCTGGATACCCTTCTTCTGGTGAGGTTCCAGCACATGCAGTGGCCGGCGCGTCTCATCAAGGAGAAGTCGGTTGAACCCGTAAGGGGCTTTGCCACCAGCCCAGTAGCCTTGCTTGGCGATCGTGATACAACCATGGAATACCTTAACACTCAACTCTTTGCTGAACTGAGCGGCGCGAAAGCGTTCGAACTGAAGATAAACCGGATACAGCGGGTCATCTTCACGCGGCAGCCCTAGTGTCGTGTAGGTGACTTCCTTGCCATGCTTCTTACCCTCTGCGCTGTAAGTGGCCGAAAGATCAATGTCCTGGAATCGACCCCAACGGCTGACATCAAGGCAGAGAACAAAGCTGAAGTCGTCCTTCTGCTTAACCCAATTGGTCATCATGTCATTGAACTCGTCGCGGCCTTCAGCGGTGAGACCGGACTTTCCGCGATCGACAAACTCATGGATGATGTCAACGCCGTTCTCATTGGCCCACTTACGAACCAGTTCCTGCTGAATGGAGACTGAGTTCTCCTGACGATCCCGAGCCGAATGCCGGTAGTAGGCCACTGCCCGGTGCCGCGGAGCGGCCGGGCTCAGTTCCTTCTTCTCCGTCTCCCACCAAGGACGCTGGTTGTGCCGTGACGCCAGTTTCATCACATGCCCTGTAGAGCAAGCCCGATCCACGCGCATGCCATGGATGCTGTGTGTAATGCGAAGTAGTAGGCATCACACCTGTGCAATCTGGTGATGAATTCGCGTGCAATTTCTGTGCAGCCGTAGGCCACTACAGGTGGAGCATGTAGCGCCCGTTGTGGCCGCGAATTGCCCCCGCCAGTTTGGCCATGCCCCCAGCTCGAAGCTTCTGCTGTAGATTCCTGACCGTGCTTCGAATTGTCGTGATCTCACGCTCCTCGCCATCCCAGACCTCGTCGAGGAGGTCGAGATGTGTGACATACTGGTTTGCGCGGCACGCGAGCCGGGCGAGAAGACGAAACGCCACTGTGTGGCCGAGATGCACAGTCCTGCCATTCCAGATGACGCACATCGTAGATTCGTCCAGGATCGGCCGCTTTTGGCTGTTCGATCGAATGGGGGCGAGACCCAAGCTGGGACGATTATCCAGATCAGCACCGTGGCCATCTTGGTCATCGCGTACTACCGTCCGAATCTCCTCGGCACACAACGCCGCCGTCATCAGCGTTTCAGCCAGTTGGTTGGTCAACATCGCTATTCGTCGTGCAGTGGTAGGCGACATCACAGGCTCCAGGCCGCGGCGACGCGACCACAAAGCCTGGGCCGGCCCGGACAGCCCGGTGCATCAACAGGTGCAGTGGGCGAGTCTGACCGAGGCGGCAATGTCGGGCCTGAGCAGAACTCTCGACTGTGTCGAGATACGCATGCCGCGTACCATAGTTCACAGGCATCGCGCCGGTCCATACGCGCTGTCGGGACATGCTGGCCCTCCGTTCATGCACCTAAGGCTTGATCAATGCCAGGCAGAGTTGAGTAGGGGCGGACGGAATGTACCAATGGTTGAGACTTTGAGACTGACCGTCGCAGGCGGTGATGCACTCACTGCTTATGTTGTCGCGAATCGTCTCACCCGATCACCGTGCGCGACGACAGCGATCTGTACCGCGCCGGAGACATACATCACGATGACACAGCGAAATCCGAACCAGTGCCATCATGTGTCTGTTGCCGTTGACATGCCAATACTCCCATAGCGGTTGCCGGTGTCACGCAATCACTGTCACCGGTGACAGTGCTGTGACATCACCAGTGACACACCAGTGCCAAGAGTCTTGGCACCGTGACAGAGACCCAATCGAGACGGTGCCACCGCCCGCACTCTCGCCAATTTGCCTAACGTCTAGGCTGATCGCCGAGCAGAACAGTGTCCCGCCGAGGGGCTCCATTCGACGGACTTCACGGCCCGTCTGCGTCAACCTCAAGGCCCACGGCACGCGCCGCGGGCCTTGTGCGTTTCACGCACGAACTCGTGGTGTTTTCGTATCGCGGCGGTGGCCGCAGCGCTGACCCCCGCTTCCACGTTCACGGGCTGGCGATTCGTCAGCCCGAGGGGCGGGTGGCGCTCCGCACGGACACCGCCGCGGCGCTGGAGCAGCTCCAGGCCGACTACGGCCGCGACCTGGAGAAGGTCATCGTCGTCTGCCACAACGCCCTGTTCGATCTCTACGTGCTCAACCACATCTACGGCGTGAGACCTGCCCGGTTCATTGATACGCTGCAGTTGGCCCATCACGTGCACGGCCGGCGCGAGGGCGCAGCAGGTCAGGACGCCAGTCTGGAGGCGCTTGCCCGGCATTACGGCCTGCCCGCCAAAGGGGCGCTGCAGTTCATGCTCGGGGTGCGCTCGCCCGATCCGCGACAACTGCAGCAGCTCACGGAGTACGCGATCCACGACGTGGAGCTGACCTGGCAGCTGGCCCTGCGCCTGCTGCCTCATATCAGCCGACCCGACATGGAACTGGCCATCGCCATGCACACCATCAGGCTCTTCACCCAGCGCCGGCTGCGCGTGGATCTCGACCTGCTGGAGCAGATCATCGCCGACACGCAGAAGCAGGTGAACGACAGCATCGCCCGCGCCGGGGTGGGTGCTGACGTCATCGTCAGCAACAAGCGATTCTCCCTCGGTGCGGGTCTCAGGGAGTATAGCCATAGAGGTCAAATAAAGGTCAAACGCGGTTTATGCGATAAGGGTCACGACGCGATATGTCGTAAATTTAGTATTAACAATGGTTTACAACATCTGATCTGGAAAAACTGGAATTTGCAATGCCCGGGACAGGAGTCGAACCTGCAAGGGTTTTTAAGCCCACCAGCACCTCAAGCTGGCGCGTCTGCCAATTTCGCCACCCGGGCGGGGTGGTTGGGATCGGTGCAGTATAGACGCGCTGGCGGGCTTGTCGAGCGGGGGCGGGAAGGCTTGATTGATTGGGGCGGGCTGGGGTCCTAACATGAAGTTTGACGGTCTGCACCTCGGGTTGCGGGGGGCACCGCGATACCGAATGGCTGCCGGGGGCGAAACCTTCCGACATGGCGGAACTGGCGTGTATCGCCGTTGCGTTGGAGTGAACATGACGCCCAAACGAAAGAAGCCGGCCTGGAGCAGTCTGCAGCGGGTGGCGTTGTTGGGCACGTACCTGCCGCGCAAGTGCGGCATTGCGACGTTCACCAGCGACCTGACCGAGGCGATGGCCGCAGTCGCGCCGCGGCTGGACGTGTTTGCCGTGGCGATGAACGATCGGGCGGAGGGCTATCGCTATCCGCCGCGGGTTCACTTCGAGATCAACGACAAGCGTCTGGTCGAGTACCGTCTGGCGGCGGACTTTCTGAACGTGTCGAAGACGGACGTGCTGATTGTCGAGCACGAGTACGGCATTTTCGGCGGGGCGGCGGGGTCGCACCTGCTGGAGCTGATGCGTCGCGTGCGCATGCCGGTGCTCACCACGCTGCACACGGTGCTGAAGAATCCCAATGACGATCAGCGACGGGTGATGAACCAGATCGTCGAGGCGTCGGACTATCTGATTGTGCTGGCCGACAAGGCCGAGGGATTCCTGCGCCAGGTGTACGACGTGCCCGAGCACAAGATCGCGCCGATTCCCCACGGCATCCACGACGTGCCGTTCGTCGATCCCAACTATTACAAGGACAAGTTCGGCGTCGAGGGCCGCCGCGTGATTCTGACCTTCGGCCTGCTCAGCCCCGGCAAAGGCATCGAGCACATGATCGAGGCCCTGCCCGACGTCGTCGCCAGGTATCCCGACGCGATCTACATCGTGCTGGGCGCGACGCACCCGGGCGTGGTGGCGCACAGCGGCGAGGACTATCGCATCGGGCTCAAGCGCCGCGCCGCCGAGCTGGGCGTCGCCGAGCACGTCATGTTCGTCAACAAGTTCGTCGAGACCGAGGAGCTGATGGAGTTTCTCGGCGCCGCCGACCTGTACGTGACGCCTTATCTCAACGAGGAGCAGATCTGCTCGGGCACGCTGGCCTACGCGCTGGGCACGGGCAACGCGATGGTCTCGACGCCCTACTGGTACGCCCAGGAGATGCTCGGCGACGGGCGCGGCGTGCTGGTGCCCTTCCGCGACGCGCGGGCGATGGCGGGGGCGGTGATCGACCTGTTCGAGCGCGAGACCGAGCGACACGCGATGCGCAAGCGTGCATACCAGTTCACGCGCAGCATGGTGTGGAGCGCGGTGGCGGGGCAGTATCTGGACTTGGCGGTGCGGGCGCAGCAGGACCGCAAGCGCGAGCCGCGGGTCATCGCCGCGTCGCGCGAGGTGCGGCCGGAGACGCCGGGGCTGCCCGAACTCAAGCTCGATCACCTGCGGCGGCTGACCGACGCCACGGGCCTGCTGCACGCGGCCAAGTACATCGTGCCCGATCGCGGCGCCGGCTACCGCACCGACGACAACGCCCGCGCCCTCATCGCCGTACTCATGGCCCAGACCCATGCCGGCGACACCAGCGGCGTCGATCTGGACGTGCTGTCGGGGCTGTACCTGTCCTTCCTCGACCACGCGCTGGACCGCAAGAGCGGCCGCATCCGGCGCAGCCTCTCATACGACCGGCGCTGGCTCGACGACGGCGACAGCGACGAGTGCCACGGCCGGGCGATCTGGGCGCTGGGCGAGGCCGTGGCCCGCGCCCAGGTGCGCGGGATCGGCGCGGTGGCCATGAGCCTGTTCCACGACGCGCTGGGGGCCACTGCAACATTCAAAGACGCGCACGCCATCGCCTACGCGCTGGTGGGCATCCACGCCTACCTGCGCAAGTTCGGCGGCGACAGCGCCGTCCGCCGCGCCCGCGAAAGCCTGGCCAACGACCTGCACGCCCGCTTCCAGCGAGCCGCCTCCGTCAGCGACTGGCCCTGGCTGGGCGACAAGCTCTCGCCGATCGCCGCTCGTCTGCCCCAGGCGCTGCTGCTGTCGGGGCGCTGGATGTTCGACAATGCGATGATCGAGCAGGCGCTGCGCAGCCTCGAGTGGCTCATCAACGTGCAGACCAGCGAGGGGCGTTTCGCGCCGGTGGGCAACCAGGGGGTCTTCGCTCGCGGGCACACCAAGCCGCGCTTCGACCAGCACCCCGCCGACGCCCACGCCACCATCGACGCGTGCCTCGAAGCCTTCCACGTCACCGCCGACACGCGCTGGCTCGACCGCGCCCACCAGGCGTTCAACTGGTTCCTGGGCGATAACGACCTGCACCTGCCGCTCTACGACCACGTCACCGGCGGGTGCTGCGACGCCCTCACCGCCCAGGGCGTCAACGAAAACCAGTCGGCCGGCGCCACCCTCGCCTGGCTCCTGTCGCTTATGCTCCTGGCCGAGCACCGCGTCGAGTCCGACAAGCTCACTGCAGCACCCACGCCCGGCGTCATCGTCACCAAACCGCTCGACGCCGCGGCGCTCAAGCCCGTGATCAGTGGCGTGCAAGCTGGCGCATAAACGGCCCCCCGCTATGAGCTTCCGCCGGCAGTTCCCGCCTGCGCCTGCGGTCGAGGGGGAGACCAGCCGATATAATGGAGGATCATGCGACACTGGCTCACGAGTGCGGGACTGGCGGCGGCGCTGACGGGGTCGGCGATGGGGCAGATCGAGGGCGATCTGTCGGCGCCGGCGACGGCGGGGCTCAAGCCGATCGACCAGGCCGTGGGCGACATGAGCGCCAACGTCGTCAGCCAGCGTCGGGTCGAGTCGGGGCTTCGCGTCGATGGCGAGCAGACCTCGTTGTTTCAACTGCAGCAGCCGGTGGACCTGTTGCAGCGGCCGGTGTATTACCGAATCGGGCCGGGCTTCCGCGCCCGCACGGACCGTCTGGACTACCTCGTGCTGGACAAGGATGATCCGGGCACGCAGCGGCGGCCGAACTTCGCGCTCAACCAGCAGCCTCGCGTCGATGGCGAGTTCTTCGAGATCATCGGGCCCAACACGGTGTTCGAGCTGGCGTTGCCCCACCAGTCGCCGTTCGCCCCGCCGCCGCGCGTCGCACCTCTGCCGATCCCCGATGCGCGTGTGGCCCCGGTGGTGGACCAGCGCCTCGATGCGCGGGTGGACGGGATCATCGACGGCCGGCTCAAGACGCGCGTCGATCCGCAGTTGCCGGGCGCTATCCCGGCGTCGCCCGACGACGATCGGTAGTCCGACCCATCACCACGTTATCGAGCAGCCGAGTCGTGCCCATCCGCGCGGCGACGAGCGCGACGGCCGCGTCGGGCGTCCCCGGGTCCATGACCTTCAACGCCGCCAGCGTGCGCGGGTGACGTACCGTGGCGTAGTCGATGCGGTCAAAGCCGTGCTCGGCGATGACGCGCCGCATCGCGTCCTCGACGGCGGCGGGGTCCGTGCAACCCTCCTCCTCGACCATGCGACGGGCCTGTTGCAGTGACCGGTGCAGCCCCACGGCGCGGCGGCGCTGGTCGGGATCGAGATAGCGGTTGCGGCTGGACATCGCCAGACCGTCCGGCTCGCGCCGCGTCGGGCAGGCGAGGATGGCGATGGGCAGGTTCAGGTCCGTCGTCATCGCGCGGATCACCGCAAGCTGCTGGTAGTCCTTCATGCCGAAGCAGGCGACATCGGGCGCAACGATGTTGAAGAGCTTGGCGACGACGCGACAGACGCCCTGGAAGTGACCGGGCCGCATGACTCCCTCCATGTCGTGCGTCAGGTCGGGCACGTTCACGTCGCAGGCGGGGGCGTGCGGCGGGTACATCTCCTCGACCGGCGGGTTGAACACGCCGTCGGCGCCGGCGGCCTCGCACAAGGCCAGGTCCTGCTCGATCGGACGCGGGTAGCGGTGAAAGTCCTCGTGAGGCCCGAACTGCGTGGGATTGACGAAGATACTCACGATCACCCGGTCGGCGTCGCGTCGCCCCGCCTCGACCAGCGACAGATGCCCTTCGTGCAGCGCCCCCATGGTCGGGACAAACGCCACGCGCCCGACCATGCCGCGGCGCTGCGTGCGTGCGTCGGCAATCGTGCGTGCGATCCACATGGCGTTGGGGTGGTGGAAGTCTGGGGGCGGCCCACGAGCATAGCACACCCGCCGTCGCCGCTCACGTCTGGAGCTGGCGATAGAGGCGCAGCAGTTGAACGACGCGGTGGGAGACGAGGTGGCGCTTGCTGCAGAACCGGCGCGCCGAGTCGATGAGGGCGGCGACGCCGCGGGGGTCGGCGTCGAGCTGGGCGAGGCGCGCCGACCAGCGGTGCTGCTCGGGCGCCTCGACGATCCACGCGGTCTGGCCATCGACGAGGTAGTCCAGCACCGGGTCGGCCAGCGCGATGACGGGGATGCCCTGCCCCATGGCGTGGAGCGTAAAGGTGCGGCTGCGGCCGGAGGCCTGGGGCTGAAGCACGGCGTCGGCCTGCAGCAGCACGTGGTGACGGCTGACCTGCGACGGCACGATGTTCACGTGCGTCAGCAGGTCCATCCGCCGAGCCGCCTGCCACAGCCCGTGCTGATCGCTGCTGCGCGCTTCCAGAAAGAACTGCGCCTGCGGGCGCGTCTCGACATAGCGCTGCAACGCGGCGAACAGCGCGCCATACTCGCTGTCGTACCGCCCCGTGCCGGTGATCACCAGGCAGGGCGCCTCGCCGTCGCGGTGGCGGTCGATGGGCTGGTCGGCGATGTGGACGCCGGGGGGCACGCGCTCGATGAGCACCGACGTACCCAGGGCCTGCCGCAGCGCGTCGGCGATCGGCTGCGTCGTAGCCGTGAAACCCACCGCGCCTTCGCCCAGCCCGTGCATCGCCTGCGCCGCCCGCGCCACGTCCTGGATCGCCGAGCAGCTCATCACCAGCGGCACGCTCATCTGCCGCGCCACGCGCACTGCGGCCGGCCACAGCCGCGCATCCAGCGCATGCACCAGATCCACCCCCGCCTCCGCCAGCGCCGGCGCCAACCGCCCGATGCGCCGATCGCGCAGCAGCCCCAGCCGCGACGGCCGCCACGTCAGCCTCGCACTGAACATGCTCGCCGGCAGATCGGCCATGCCTTCGGGCACGACCTGCGTCACCTTGACCTGCTCATCGAGCAGCCCGACCTCCAGCGCCTTGAAGGTCGCCGGCTCGGCGTGGAGCCAGGTGCGGTCAGCGATGAGGGCCACGTGCATGCCACCATGCTAACGCGCCACGCATCGGTCCTGCAGAGTCACGACCGCCCGACCCGCCAGCTCGACGCGCCGGCCTCGCACCCGCACGTGCACCACGCCGCCCCGGTGCGACAACTGCCAGCCCGTCAGGTCGCACCGGCCCAGGCGCCCGGCCCAGTGCGGGCCCAGGGCGCAATGCGCTGACCCGGTGACGGGGTCCTCGTCCACCCCCGCCCGCGGCGCGAAAAAGCGACTGACGAAGTCGCACCCGGGCCGATCGCCGGCGGCGGTGACGGTCACGCCCACATCGTGCCAGTGCCGCAGCCTCGACAGGTCGGGCGACGCGTCGCGCACCTGCCCGGCGTCGGGCAACTGCAGCGTCAGGTTCATCGCGGTGGCGCCGACGCAGTGCACGGGCCCGGCGACGCCCAGCACCGCGGCGGCGGCGTCGGGCAGCGACGCGGGCGTCGGCGGCGTGGCGGGGAAGTCCATGCCGATCAGGTCGCCGTCGAACGTGCAGGTGAGTCGGCCGCTGTGTCGCGTGTCGAACGTCACCGCCGGGCCCTTGGCCGCGCCCCACTGCCGCAGGGCGCACGCCGCCGCAAGGGTCGCATGTCCGCACAAGGGCACCTCCCGAACGGGCGTGAACCAGCGCAGCGCCCAAGCCGCGTCGGCCCGGGGCGCGACGAACGCCGTCTCGGACAGATTGAACTCGGCGGCGAGGCTCTGGCGCAGCGCGTCGTCGATGGCGTCGGGCCGGTCCAGCCGGACCACCGCCGCGGGGTTGCCGGCGAACGGCGCATCGGCGAAGGCGTCGATGACGAGGTAATCCATGGCCACAAGATAGCCTGCGGCCCCTACAATCTCATGCGTGACGACAACCATCCGGCCCCAGCGCGACGTATGGACCACGCGGCGACTGCTGCAGTGGACCAGCGACTATTTCGGGAAGAAGGGGATCGACAGCCCGCGCGTGTCGGCGGAGATGCTGCTGGCGCACGTGCTGGGGGTCAAGCGCCTGAGGCTGTACATGGAGGCCGACCGCCCGGCGAGCGAGCTGGAGCGCGCCGCCTTCCGCGAGCTCGTCGAGCGCGCCGCCCAGCACGAGCCGGTCGATTACCTGGTGGGCCAGGCCCCGTTTTTCTCGATGATGCTCAAGGTCACGCCGGCGGTGCTGATCCCCCGGCCCAGCACGGAGACGCTGGTCGAGCACGTGGTGCAGCACGCCCGGCGCACGCCGGGGTTCAGCGCTCCGCTCATCGCCGACGTGGGCACGGGCAGCGGGGCGATCGCCATCGCGCTGGCCCGGCACGTGCCGCACTGCCGCGTGCTGGCAACGGACCTCAGCGCCGAGGCGCTGGCGGTGGCTCGGGGCAACGCCGCCGACCAGGGCGTGACCGACCGCATCGACTTTGTCCAGGGCGACCTGCTGGCGCCGCTGGCGGGGCAGCGCGTGCGCTATCTCGTGAGCAACCCGCCCTACATCAGCGACGAGGAGTGGGCGGCGGTCGCACCGAACGTGAAGCACTACGAGCCCGAGCACGCGCTGCGAGGCGGGGTCGATGGGCTGCGCTACCTCCGCGCGATCCTCGCCGAGGCTCGCCCGCACATGGAGACGCCGGGGCAGGTGGTCCTGGAGATCGCCGCGTCGCAGAAGGACAAGGCCCTGCAACTTGTCGCCGACGCCCCGGGCCTGGACAACGCGCACGTGCTGGCCGATCACGAGGGCTTGCCGCGCGTGCTCGTCGCCGACGCGGCGTGACCCTGCGCATCATCAGGGCTCGGTGCCCGCCCAGCGGTCGATGGTTCGCATCAGCGTCAGGTCGTGCCGCCATGTCGCCAGCACGGCATTGAGTTGCTGCAGTAAACCCACGTCGTCCGGGCGCACGGCCCACGCCAGCGCCTCGTCGGTCAGGAAGCTGTAGTCGGGGATGGCAAGCTGACCCGGATGGCGGCGCAGTTGCCAGACGACGCTGGGTCCGTCGCCCAGGAGAACGTCGTTGCGGCCGTGGATCACCGAATCGGCGGCGGCCTCGAGCGAGCCGAACGTCGCCACCCGGGCCCGCGGGAACCGGCTGGCGGCGATCTGGTGCGCCGTGGTGCCGTGCTCGCACGCCACCGACTGGGCGTGGTGCGCGATCGAACGAATGGACACGAAGCGCGACGCCTCGTCGGCGCGCACCGCCGCGAGCTGACCCACTTGCACATACGGCGTGGTGAAGGCCACGACGCCCCGGCGATCCTCGGTGATCGACATGCCCGCCATGATGACGTCGATCTTGCCGCTGCGCAAGGCGGGGATGAGCTGATCGAAACGCATGGTGCGGAACCGCACCGGCCGACCCAGCGCCTGCTCGAGCGCCGCGGCGAAGTCGGCCTCGAGGCCCGTGAGCCGGCCGTCCTCGCGAAAGATCAGCGGCGGCGCCGTCGGCGACGTGCCCGCCCACAGCACGTCGGCACCCTCCACCGCCGGCGCGGTTTCGCAGCCACCCGTCACCAGACCCAGCAGCAGCACGGCAAGGATTCGCTTCAGGTGTGCCCTCATGCGGTCACTATAATCCGCCGCCGACCGAAATGGGAGACGCATGAACGGCACGAAAATCCCCGCCATGACGATGCAGGAACTCAAAGCGATGCTCGACGCCGGGACGATTGCGCGCGGCGAGGCGGTGCTGCTGGACGTGCGCGAGGCGCGCGAGCTGACGATCAGCGCGCTGCCGCACGCCACGCACGTGCCGATGGGCCACGTCCCCGCCGCCATCGACACGCTCGACCGCGCCAAGCGCCACGTCGTGCTCTGTCGCGTCGGCGGCCGCAGCGCCCAGGTCACCGCATACCTGCGCCGCCACGGCATCGACGCGGTCAACCTCACCGGCGGCATCAACGCCTACGCCCAGCAGATCGACCCGTCGCTGAAGACCTATTGACGCCGCGCGGGCGCGTTCGCCGGCGGGCGCCGGTCAATACCTGCTGCGGCCGAGAAAGTACGCCGGGGGGACCAGCGCCAGCGCGATCGCCACCGTCCACTCGTAGGGAGAGAGGATCCAGCCGCCGTGGGCCGCCATGAACGGAGCTCGCAGCAGAAGGACGACGACGGGCAGGAGAAAGACGGTCATCTTGCGTCCGCGGAAGAGGACCGAGAGCATGAGGATGAGGCCCGCCAGGCCGGCGGTCGGGCTACAGAGGGTGTTCATGATCGCGTCGGGCACGCCGGGCCAGTGCAGCGCTTCGGGCTTGTCGGTGACGAACATGCGGGCGTAGCGGAAGTAGCCGCCGTCGCTCGGGATCGCCGGCAGGGCGCCGCGCTGGCGCGCCCACAGCGCCCAGACGGCGAACAGCGCCGCCCCGACGGCGAAGCGACCCGGCGCGCCCAGCACCCAGTGGGTCGTGCGCGTCGTCACCGGCGTGGGGCGGAGCTTCCACGACTCGGGAATGCCCTCGTCCTCGTCGCTCTGCTGTGCCTTCTCCGCGGCAGTGAGCGCACGGTTGCGCACCACCGCGGCGATCACCTCGCGCTTGCCCGTCGTGCGGTACTGGTGCGCGCGATCCACCAGATCGTCGGTGGCACGGCGCGACTCGGCGGCGGCCTTGAGGTCGCTCACGCCCTGCGCCCGAAGACGCTGCAGTTCCACCCGCTGCAGATACCGACGCTGCCTCGACTCCTCGCGCTCGCGCAGGCGCAGGTCCAGCCAGTCGATCAGCCCGTCGCGCCACGCGGCGTGGCGCGGGCGCGGCCGATCATCCATGTCGCGGCCCCAGTGCCGCCTCGCCTCGATCTTCGCCGCGTATCCGAACAGCGCCTCGTAAAACCCCTCCCAGTGTCGGCCGCTGTAGCGACAGACGAAACGCCGCAGCGCCTCCTCCTCCAGCCCGCGCAACCTCATGTCCTTGAGCATCTGGCGGATGCCCTCGACGTAGGGCTTGCGCTGGCGCGACGTCCACACGTCGATGGTGAAGCACATCCCCACGGCGATGCCCGCGCCGGCGACAATCGCGCCCAGGTACAGCCAGTGCAGGTCCAGCGCCACCGCCATCGCCGCGAACACCGCCACCCCGCCGGCCGCCGCCAGCCACTGGCGCAACCCGAACGTGAACACGTACTGCCTCAGCCGCGTCACCAGCACGCTGCGGCCCAGCAGCCCCGACAGCAGCACGTATGCCGCCACCGTGGACGCCCACAGCCCGACCACTCCGCCCATCACCCCCAGATCGCCCACGATCGCGCCGATCGCCAGCACCAGCGCCGCCACGGCGTGGAAGCCTACGATCAGCGCCGATCGCGTTCGCGCTGCAGTGGCCTTGTTGAACCCCGCCACCGCCTGCTCCAGTGCCGCCGAGTGCTCCCGCCGCGGCGTGAAAGGGCCCGCCTCGATCCCCAGGCACGTCTCCAGCGCGGCGACGACCTCGCCCATGTCCTGGTAGCGGTCGTCCGGGTTCTTGGCCAGCATCCGCAGGATCATGGCCGACATCGGCTGCGACAGGCGCGGCGCCAGGCGCTGCGGCGGCGTCACCGCCGCGCTGGCGTGCTGCTGCAGTAGCACCTCCGTCGTCTGGCCCTCAAACGGCGGGCGCCCCGTCACCATGTGATAAAACGTCGCCCCCAACGCGTAGATGTCCGCCCGCGCGTCCACCGACGCCGCGTCCCGGCCCTGCTCCGGCGCCATGTACGCCGGCGTCCCGATCGTCCCCGCCGCCACCGTCATGCTCGATCCGCCCATGCGCGACCCCGACCCCGCGCCCCGGCCCGATTCGCTCACCGGCTCGCCCGCCGCGTCGGGCAGCTTAACCAGCCCCAGGTCCGCCACCTTCACCAAGCCCTGATCGTTGAGCAGCAGGTTCGAGGGCTTCACGTCGCGGTGCACCATGTGGTGCTCGTGGGCGAACTTCAGGCCCCGCGCCGCGTGCAGCACGTACGTCGCCGCCTGCTCCGGGTCCAGCTTCCCGTGCGCCTTGATCAGCTCGGTCAGCGACTGGCCGGCGACGTATTCCATGCTGAAAAAGTGCGTGTCGTCGGCCTGGCCGATGTCGTGGATCTGCACCACGTTGTGGTGCGACAGTTGCGCCACCGCATACGCCTCGCGCACGAAGCGCGCCAGGAACGCCGGGTCCTGCGACAGGTGCGGGTCGATCGTCTTGATGGCGACCATGCGGTCGAGCGAGATCTGGCGTGCCAGGTACACACGGCCCATGCCGCCACGTCCGATGAGGCGGATGAGCTCGAATCCGTCGAGTCTTCCCAGAGGCAGACCGGCGTCGTGCGACACGGTCTGCGCCTGCGACGGGGACGCCGCCGGCGTCGCCGCACCGGCTCCCGAGAGCGTCGGCTGCGTGCTGGAGTCGGGCGCGGGCGCCGGTGGGGCCACTGCAGCGGCGGGTGCGTGCGGCGCGGCCCGCGGGGCGTGCCGTGACGGCGCCACCGTTGCCGCCTCCGTCGCCGACGGCGAGTCGTGCTGCGACTTGAGCTCCGCCAGGCTCCGCGCCACCAGCGTCGGCCGATCCGCCTCCCGCGGCACCACCAGCACAAACCGCTCCTTGCACTGCGGGCAGTGCGGCTGATACACCCCCGGCGCACCCTTCACGTCGATCTTGAATGCGCAACAGGGGCAACGGATCATCGCTCGTGCTTCCCGTTCGTCCGTGACATGACTTGGGCCGACCGATCCCGCCAACACCGACGCCAGCGTACCACCATCGGCGGCAGGTTCAAGCGCCACCAGTGCGGACCCAGGGCGATGGGTCTGCCCCATTTTCCGGGGGGCTGGCCGGCACGTGTCCGCCCGACCGTCATTCCCGCGCATGCGGGAATCCGAAACAAACGCCAAGGCCTGCAACACGAGGCCAACGTGCCCAAGCCCATGCCTTCTTCGGATTGGGACCTTGGGGCCTTTGGGCTTGTTTCGGATTTCGGGCTTCGGGCTTCAGATTTTCGGCTCGTCGATGGTCCTCCGGAATCTCAGGCCGCCCTCATGGCAAGCGCCTGCAGGGTCGATCGGCCGCCCAACCAACTCAACTTGTTGCCGCACACAACAAGTTGCACGATCCGACCCTCAAGTTGCCGCGCTCGACCCCCTTCCATGGCATCCCAGACGGGTTGCGGGTCAACTTGCCCATCACTGCGTAGGGCAAGTTGCAGGTTCCGAAGGGCAAGATGACACCTAACAAATCGCGATGCCGGCGGTCCAGGCCGCCGAAGCGCCGCGCCGCCCCTGACCGGGATCATTGGCTGTGCGAACATAATCCGAACATTATCGGAAGTATATACTTAGAGCACCTAAAAGAACTCTTGACGGAATCTTCGCCTGCAGATGACGCTGCAG
>CAZFDT010000086.1:0-21351 GCA_964518335.1 uncultured Phycisphaeraceae bacterium | reverse complement strand
TGCAGCGTCATCTGCAGGCGAAGATTCCGTCAAGAGTTCTTTTAGGTGCTCTTATGCAACGACACCGGATCATTCACATTCCCAGCGAACGGATCACTCCTCGTAAACCTCCCCGTCGCCGGATCGTAATACCTCGCCCTTAGATACTGCAGCCCCGTCGTGGCGTCGGTGAGTTCGCCGCTGTAGAGCAGGCGAGTTAGCGCCGTGCCCGTGAAGCCGACGAGGTTGCCGTAGGCGTCGTAGGTGAAGAGCTGGAGACCATTGCCGCCAACAGTATCGTTGAGGATTCCGGCGTTGCTGCCGGCGCCATTGACGAGGGCGCGTGTTGAGCCATGGCCGTCATAGAGGAAACGTAGCACCGCGCCCGCAGCGATTGCCGCAGCCTGCTGGGCCAGCACGTCGTGGCCGATGGTGTAGGTCTTGGTGACACTTCCGGGGGCGGAAGCGTCCTTCTCTTCCAGCACCTGGGCGTAGCCGGTGTGGTTGTTGGCGTCGATGACGTAGTTGGTCGTGGTCTGCGTCGTGCCGTCGTCGGTCGTTCCGAAGCTGCCGGCGACCGGGGGCCGGGGGCCGACCGGGGTCGCACGCCCCCCTGAGCGCATCTTTGGCGCCTGCAGGAGGTCTAGTGAAGGTTTCTCTTGCCGGAGCGGGCTGGCGGCGGGTACACTGAACGCTTCATTTCACACGCGGGGGTTGACAATGGAGGTTGACCATGTCCAGATCGCTCGGCTCGATGTTGAGTTGCGTGGCGGCGCTGTGGGCGGTGAGTTCTGCGATGGGTGCAATTCTGTCCACCAGCGGCGCGATGGTCGAGATCCCCCCGCCCGCGTCGGTCGTCGGCGGGGCGCTGGAAAGCTCGACGAGCATCTTCATCTTCGACGAGGGCACGTCGGTGGTGCCGCCGTCGCCGACGTTGCTCTATAACGTTCCCGCGGCGCCGGGCACGTATGGCGACGTCGGCCCGCCCTACTTCGCTTTGCCCCCGGGCGCCGCGCTCAACAGCTACCTCGTCCACTTCGACCCAATTGGCGGCGGGTTCGCCACACTCACCGGCGGGGTGACGTTCGATCCCGATGAGGTTGTCGTCGCCATTCAGAATCACACGCCGTGGATCTTCGGCGCCGACGCATTCTTCGGGCTGGGCACGGTGACGTATCCGACGGCCGGGTCCGACGATTTCCGCGGGTTCGAGACCCTGCCGGGCACGGACACCTTGACGATCGCGGGCGATCTCAACACCGTCTCATTTTCGCTGTTTGCCGAGCTGGGCGTGGACGAGGCGCGCATCTTCACGGTCATGATCCCCGAGCCTGGGGCCACCGCCCTGCTGGCGGTGATCGGCGGCGCGCTCGCCGCGCCGCGACGACGCCGAAGCTGAGCCCGTGGCGTACTGACTCGGCCGCAGGCTCTGCTCGGCGCGTTGGTCTTTCGATGACACCCTTCTGTCGCGCGCCGGGGCGGCGACAACGGCAGGGCCAATCATGCGCTGCAGGTGGACAAGCCGGGCATGGCCAGCACTTCGCGGACGAGCACGCCGCTGGGACCGGGGTCGATCCACACGGCGTTGAGCAGATATCGCCGGGCGTCGTGATCCACGACGAGACACGGCCGCTCGACAAAACGCGCCGCATCTGGGGGCGACCCATCGCGCCAGGACACGCGCAGATCGTAAGCGGGCCTGTCGCTGACGCGACGCCAGCGGCGACCGTCATCGCTTTCATACAGCAGTCCGGCGTACTGGATGCCGCAGATGTCGCCCGTGTCGTCCTTGATGAGCATGCGGTACATCTGCGCCTCGCGCCAGACGAAAGGGTCCTCGACATCGTCGGCGAACAGGGGTGTGTCCTGGAGTCGGGCGTATGGTCCGACGGGCGTGTCGGCGACCGCGAGGCCCAACTGCAGCGGAGCGCCGCGGCCGGCGGTGGACTTGTAGACCATGCCCGTGCGGCCGTCGGGCAGGACCATGACGGTGGGATTGGTGGTCATGCCATGGTCCCACTCGCCGGGGCGGGGGTGGAGCACGGGGTTGTGCGGGCATGGCGTCCACGGCCCGCGGGCGCTGGGGGCGGTGGCGACGCCGATGCGCTGGCGGAAGCGGATGGCGGTCCACTGCCGGCGGGACTCGCCGTCGCACTGTCGGCGTGCGATGTGCGGATCGTCATGGCCCCAGGTGGTGCCGATGTAGAACATGACGTAGGCGTCGCCGAGGCGGTGGACGCGGGCGTTGTGGGCCATGTCGCGCGCCCACGGCTGGGCGTTGAGCGCGTCAATCTGCTCCACGAAGGTGTACGGCCCAAGCGGGTGGTCGGCCTCGGCGCGGATCACCCGCGAATGCGTCAGCCACCCGTGATAACCCAGCTCCGCGGGCCAGCGGGAGGCGTAAAGATGACAGCGGCCGGTGTCGTCCCGGATGATCGAGCCGTCCCACACGCAGTACCCTGCCATGGTGAAGTACGACTCCCTGCCCGGCGGCCTCAGACGCATCAGCGTGCCGAGATTGACAGTAGCCATGGCGAGTATTATACTCTAATGTGAGTTTATTGTAAACCGGCCTGCTCTCTCGCCCCGCCACGCCCTGCATGACCCGCCACGCGATCAGCCCGACGACGCCGCTTGACGCCCGGCCGCTGGGACGCACGGGCCTCACCGTCAGCCGCATCGGGTTGGGCGGTCTGTTCGTCGCATCCTTCGCCGCCGAACTCCAGCAGGCCATGCACGCGGTGCATCGCGCGCTGGAGTTGGGCATCAACTACATCGACACCGCGCCGTCGTACGGCAACAGTGAAGAGGTGCTCGGCCAAGCGCTCCGCGGCGTGCCGACGCCGGTCATCGTCTCCACCAAACTCGGCGGGCGGCCCGATCCGTTCGACCCGCGAAACAAGGATCACCTGCTCGACTCGGTGCGGACCAGCCTGCGCCTGCTCGGCCGCGACCGCATCGACCTGCTGATGATTCACGAACCGGACCGCCCCGGCCAGTACGACTGGTGGACCGACTGGACGCAGCTGCAAGGCCCGGTGCTCGAGGTGATCGACGCCCTGCGGTGCGACGGCCTGATCGGACATGCCGGACTCGCGGGGACCACGGTGTACGAGATGGAGCACCTTGTCCGCAGCGGCCGGTTCGACGTGGTGCTCACCGCATTCAACTACAGCCTGCTCTGGCGCGAGGCGGGCGACACGGTCATTCCCGCGGCGAAGGAGCGCGGCATGGGCGTGATCGTCGGTTCGCCGCTGCAGCAGGGAGCGCTGGCCCGAAAGTACGATGCCATCGTGCACGCGCGCCCGCACTGGCTGTCGAACGCGCGATGGGAGCAGTTTCGCAGGCTGTACCGGCTGGCGGACGAGTGCGCGATCGCGCTGCCCGAGCTGGCGCTGCGATTTGTGCTGTCGAACCCCGACGTGGACTGTGTGCTGATGGGGGCGCGCTCGGCGGCCGAGGTTGAGCAGAACGTCGCGGCGGGGGCGGCAGGTGCGCTGCCCGCCGACGTGCTCGCTGCAGTGGACTACATCGCCCACATGGTCCCCTACCGCCCGTATGGCGAGCCGATCGGACTGGGCTGGATTCTCGGCAGCCCCGACAGCTACCGAGGCATGGGCAGAGTCTGACACGCCGACGAGGCGTGAGAAACGGAATCTCATGAAAGCCGTCATGGCGATTCAACCGGGCGTTCTGGCGATGGGCGACCTGCCCATGCCTGAGCCGGGCGAGTACGAAGCGCTGGTGCGCATGGACGCATGCTCGATCTGCAACTCAACCGACCACAAGCTGCTGCACGGCGAGTTTTTCAGCGGCACGTTTCCCGTGGTGCTGGGGCACGAGGTGGTGAGCACGGTGGTCGAGGTCGGGCCGAGGGTCGAGCACTTTCGGCCGGGCGATCGCGTGTTCCGCCAGCGCCTGGGGGACCATCACGTGCCGGGCGAGGGGCGAAGCTGCTGGGGCGGTTTCGCCGAGTACGGGCTGGTCATCGACGAGTGGGCCAGGCAGGGCGTGGCGTACGGCCCCGACCCGCTGCCGCACGATCAGCAGCGCCTGCTGGCTGATATCGATCCCGCCGCGGCCACAGTGATGATCACGCTGATGGAGACGCTCGATTGCTGCATCACATGCGGCGTGACGGCGCACAGCGCGGTGGCGGTGGTGGGCACAGGCCCGGTCGCGCTGGCGACGGCCAAGTGTGCCAAGCTGCTGGGCGCCGCGCCCGTGGTGGTGTTCGGCCGACGGCCCGAGCATGCCGATCGCTTTCATCGCATCGGCGGCGCCGACGACTACGTCGCGGCGCGGCCGTGGGATGCGCAGGTCAACCGCATCGTGAAACAAGGCGGGTTCGACGTCGTCATCGAAGCCGTCGGCTCGGTGGAGGCGCTGGACCTGGCGATCGAGCTTGCCGGCGGCGAAGGCCGCGTCGGCGTGTACGGCATCGCGCCGGGATCGGCGGGGTACCGCGAGAGTCAACTGCAACGAAGCAACGTGGCGCTTGTCCGCGGAGTGAAGGAAGGGCGGCGGCAGGCGCAGCTGCTGGCGTGGATCGACGCGGGCCGGCTCGCGCTCGACGAGTGGATCACGCATCGCGTGCCGATGACGGCGTACCGGCAGGCGTTCGACCTGGCGCATCAAGGCGACACGCTCAAGGTGGTGATGTTGCCCGCCGGCCCCGGAAGCGCCCCCGGATGAGGCGGCTGCGGACTATTCGAGAATCCAACCTGATGCCGTCGGCGAACTGCCCGGCCGTCCCGGCGCGTAGCCGTTCCATAGATATGCCCGTGGCACGCGCTGGCCCGACGACTGACCCGGGTAAGGCGGTACGTCTGAGTAGGTGTTGCTGCTCCAGGCTGCAAAGGCGACGATCTCACGCCACGCATATTGGCGCACGCTGCCATCGAGGCGGGAGACATTGGTCATGGTGCCCAGGAGGTAGATGCCGTTATTGGGTCGTTTGGGTCCATGGGCCGCCCACGGCGAATAGACTTGGCCGTCGAGGTTGATGGCCAGAGGTCCGACAAAGCCGGTCCAGCCCATGTTGTTGTTATTGCCCGGCGAGCCTACCGGAGCCTTGCACGTGAACAGCGCGACGGTTCCCGGGCTAGGCAGTTCGCCCATCCGGACGGGCACCACGTCCATGGGGGCGGCACGGCGCGTGATGCAGTAAACCCCGCGGTTGAAGACGCCGCTGAGACCCGGATATCCGTATTGCCACCATCGCTTGTCGTTGGCGGGCGAGCCGATCATGGACAGTGCCGGGTCCCGCCACACGCCCGGGTGGTAGGTGCCCAACGTGGTATAGAGCTGCTCCCACGTGGTGGTTAGGCGAATGGTTCGATCGCGGGCATCGGTCACGTAGGACAAGTAGGCGATGGCGAACTGGCGGTGGTTGGAGCGGCACTGCATGTCGCGGGCCGCGACACGCGCGTTGGTCAGGGCGGGCAGCAACAGGCTGATGAGCAGGGCGATGATCGAGACCACCACGATGAGTTCGATGAGGGTGAAGGCCCCGGCCCGTCGATGGTTCGATGCCCGATCGGCCGGTTCCGTCGAAGGCGTGCATTTGTTTGTGTGATGCGTCATGGGTCCATCCGATCAACGAGCACACACATCGACGACTTGCCGGTGACGGCGCCGCCCGCCGCAGCCTGGATAGTTTATACCCATATCTATGTATATTGTCAATACCCCGGCGAGAGTCGGCCCAATTAGCGGTAATGTCTGTGCATTCCGAGAAACAGGCCACCTCGGCGTCCGCGAATTGAATTGACAATATGCTTGCTTACGGGTATTTTAGTGACGTGCCCTCCTAGACGGGGGTCGGCGCCTCGCGCCGGCGAGGCCCGAGCACCGGGAGCGGCGTCCTGACCCTCGCTGGGCGAGCGGCTTAGGGGCAACCATGATCAGCGCCAAGCCTGGCGGCGACATCCACGCATTGCGGGCGGGTCACGCGACCCTGCGGCTGACCGCGCAGGGCCAGCTCGCGTTCCACTGCGGTGCGCACCGCTGGGAAAACCACGGCGTGCTGGCGGTGCTGCACTACTACGACCGCCAGCACCCGAGGGCGCAGTCCGTCGCCGTCCCGCGGTCCGACAGCTTCGCCTACGGCACGCCCGGCACACTCTCGTCGAGCTGCCGCAGCAGCCTGGCGATCACGCCGTCTGCCGACGATCGGCTCGACCTCGATCTGCACTTCGACGAGATCGGCATCTGCGTCGGGATGCGCCTGGACGTGATCGACGGCGGCCAGGGGTTGCAGTTGACCATTCCCGACGCGGCGGTGCGCGAGGCCCAGCCCGACCTCTACCGCGTGCTGGGCATCGAGATCCTGCCCGGGTTCGGCGCCGCGACCACCGGCGAGGAAGGCTACCTGCTCCTGCCCAATTGGTTCGGCACGCAGTGCTTCTTCGACAAGCACTACCCCCGCGAAGTCCGCCAGACGATCTACAGCCCCAACGACCAGTGGGAGAATGTCTGCAACATGCCCGTGTTCGGCATCACCCGCGGCCAGGGCACGCTGTGCGGCCTCATCGCCGAGGGCGACCGCGACGCGCAACTGGTCTGCCGCCAACACTGGGAGCAGGCTCAGCACCACAGCGTCCACCCCTACCTCGCCTATCGCTGGGAGCAGCAGGACGACCTGATCCCCGGCCCGCGCCGCGTGCAGTACGCTTTCGCGCCGCCCGACCATCCCGACGGCGAAGGCTACGTGTTCTGCGGCAAGACGTATCGGCGCCTGCTGCAACAGCGCGGCCTGCAGACGTGGAAGCAGAAAGCACGCCAGCGCCCCGAGGCGATCGACTTCGCCGGGCGACTGTTTCTGAAAATCTTCATGGCCTACAAGGACCCGCAGCCCGACGGACGCGGGGCCTATCACGTCGGCTGCACGTTCGCCGAAGCCCGGCAGATCGTCGAGGACTGCCTGGCGCGCGGCACGACGCGGCTGGCGGTGGTGCTCGTGGGCTGGGGGCAGGACGGTCACGACGGCAAGTACCCGACGCTGCTGCCCCCGGACGATCGCGTGGGCGGTGAGGAGGGCATGCGCCACTTCGCCGCGTGGTGCCGGCGCCGCGACGTGATGCTCGGCATGCACACCTCACACAGCGCGGTGTACTCCTGCTCGGACGAATTCACCCTCGACGACGTGGTGGTCCACCGCAGCGGCGAGCACTGGCAGGGCATCGTCTGGAGCGGCGGGCGCGTCTATCGCGTCTGCCCGCAGGTGTCACTGCAACGCTACGTCCGGCGCGACCTGCCCCAGCTGGCGGCGCTGGGCATTCACGGCCACCACCACTACGACGCCGTCGGCGGGTTCATGCTCTGCCACGCCCCGGCCCACCCCGTCACCTCGCGCTCGCACTACATCGACCTGGTGCGGGAGGAATGCCGCGTCGCCCTGCGCACGATGGGCAGCCTCTCCACCGAGATGCCCTTCGGCCAATACTTCGACCTGATGGACGGGTTCTTCCACTCGTTTGTCCACCCTTGCCCCTGGCACCTGGCGTCGCCGGTGGGCAGGCACTTTTACGACCACACCGTGCCGCTGCTGTCGGTCGTGCTTCACGGCAGCGTCAACTGCGGCGAGGCGATGCGTCCCGGGCGCGCGTGGCAGCTCGAGGCCCTGGACATGGGTGTGACGCCGCAGACGGAGGTGTCGATGCGTGCGTGCCGGCCGTTCGGCATCCCGGCGTATGCCGACCGCGCGGACCTGATCGC
Source organism: uncultured Phycisphaeraceae bacterium (assembly GCA_964518335.1). GTDB lineage: Bacteria > Planctomycetota > Phycisphaerae > Phycisphaerales > Phycisphaeraceae > CAZFDT01. The sequence goes on along the minus strand of CAZFDT010000086.1, from coordinate 13,653 downwards.
CCAGACCTATGCGTTTTTCTACGGTGAATCGGGCGTGCAGACGCGCCTGGGCGGCGCGGCGATCGTGTCCCGACGCGAGCTGGCCCCGCTGGTCAGCCGCACCTGTTACGACAACGGCATGGTGGTCTGCGTCAACCGTTCGCAGACGGCGCTGGGCGCGCTGGCCCCGATGAGTTTCACGATCGACCAGGCGCCGGCGGGCCCCGGCGGCGCCGAGCCGGGCGACGCTGTGCCCGTGACCGTCGGGCAGGAGCAGTCCCTTGCGTACTGAGTACAATCCATTCATGGTTCGCAGGTCGCGGATGCCGGTGCTCGCGGGACGCCCCGAAGCGACGCGCGCGGCGCAGTACGTCGTCCGTGCGATCCAGGGCCGCTCACTGCGACGCGGTGACCGCATCCCATCGCAGCAGGAGTTGTGCGCCGCCACGGGTTTCTCGAACAACGCCATCAGCGCGGCGATGCGCGTGCTGGTAGCCAACGGCATCCTCACCCGCAAGCCCAAGGTCGGCACCGTGGTGGTCGATCCCGACCGCAACATCCGCGGGCTGTGGAAGATCGGCGTGGTGATCCTGCCGGCCACGTCGTCGCAGCCCTACTACGGCGAGCTGTTCCACCGCGTGCAGACGCACCTGCAGGACGCCGGGTGCATCACCTCGGTCTATCACCGCAACGAGAGCCGCTTCCCCGGTTACAAGGCCAAGTTCGAGCACTTCGACTACCTGCTCGAAGACCTCGAACGTCGCCCGCTCGACGGCATCCTCGATCTGGCGAGCCTCGATGGCGAAGACTGGCAGGGCCGCATTCGCGCGGGCCTGGCGATGGTCCATGCCGGCGCATGGGAAGGCGCACCCGTGGGCGTGGTCATCGAGCACGGCCGCATGGTCCAGCAGGCGGTCCACGCGCTCACCGACCGCGGCTGCCGACGCATGGCGGTGGTCAGCATCGGCGGCTACGGCCCGGGCTACGACCGCTTCTGGATCGGGTTCGAGACCGGCATGAAGGAAGTGGGCCTGTCCGTGAGGCCCGAGATGTCCATCCATGGCGGCGAGGGTCCGATCGGCGGTCGCAACGTCGCCGAAAAGCTCTTGGCCATTCCCCGCGAAGCGCGGCCCGACGGCCTGATCGTCATGGACGACCGCGTCGCCATGGGCCTCGCCGCGTCGCTGGTGCAGACCGACTACCGTCCGCGCATGGTGGTGCAGACGAACCTGCAGGCGCCGCTGGCCTTTGCGTTGCCCGTGGTTCACTGCGAAGTGGACATCGAGGAGCTGGCGACGCGCGCGGTCAACATGCTCTTTTCGCACCTGAATCAACCCGACAAGCCCGGCGTGTGCGAGTGGCTGTATCCGCGCATCCTCAATCCCGCCGAGTCGCACATGTCCAGCGCCTGCATGGCCGGGCCTCGCCTGGCGGACGCCGCCGCGCTGTCGCGCAAGGCCCCCGCCGCCTCGTGACGCGCACACCATTGCCTCCCGCCGTGATTCCGGGGGCGGCCGATCGTTGTCGCTCGCACAGGAGTCGTCACATGACGCCAACCCACCGATGTCTGCTCGCCCTGCTCGTCCTCGCGGTGATGGCGACCAGCCGCACGCTCTCCGCCGCGCATGCCGCGCCCCACGAGCGCCGCGTCATGTGCTGGTACATGGTCTGCTTCGGCAACTCCGTCGAGGGCTACATGCAGGAGATCGAGCTGGCGCAGCGGCACGGCATCGACGGATTCCTGCTCGACGTGGGCGAGTGGCAGAAGCTCAACAACGGCAAGCTCGAACCCACCGGCTACGTGCAGTCGGCCCAGCGCTTATACGAAGCGGCGCGCCGCCTCGACAGCGGATTCGTGCTCGCCATGGCGCCCGAGTACAGCGTGCGGCCGTTCGTCGAGAACGTCCACAACATGGTGATGCAGTTCCGCGATCACCCGAATCAGTTCCGCATCGACGGTAAAGTCGTGCTCAGCGGCTACGGCGACGCGGCGCTGTTTCCGCCCGCGGTCGAACGGCTCAAGGCCGACGGCGTCGAGGTGTTCCTCATCCCCAGCGTCTTTCTGCCACGCTTCGTCTATCGGCCCGACGCGCTGACGTTCGTCCATGAGTTCGTCAAGACGCCGCAGCTCGACGGGTTGATGATGTTCAACCCCTCCGAGTTGGGGACGATCATCGCCGACAACGCCAGCGCCCGTCGCGCGACGCTGGCGTGGGGCAAGACGCTCGCGGCCGGGGTCGTGCCCGCCTACAACAGCGCCAACCTGCAGGACTACCGCGGGCTGGGCGGATACCTCGACATGTGGCGCGGCGCGATCGCCGACGGCGCCGACTGGATCAGCCTCGTGATCTGGAACGACTACAACGAGGACTCGGCGCTCATGCCCGCGCGCTGGCCGTTCGGCAGCGAACGCTATCTCTACAGCCGCGACGAGAGCTACCTGCACGCCACGGCTTACGCCAGCGCATGGTTCAAGAGCCGCACGCCCCCGGCGATCGCGCAGGATCGCCTGTTCGTGACCTACCGCAACCGATCCAAGTGGCTCCGCCAGGCGTGGGACGGCAAGCAGTGGGTGGACCTGAGCCTCAACACCCGGCGATTCGACCAGATGCACGACGACGTGGCCGACCGGGTGTACGTCGATACATTTCTCACCGAACCGGCGACCGTGACCGTGGAGATCGGCGAGCAGGTCGAGCGATTCGATCTGCCCGCGGGCATGAGCAGCGTCCATGTGCCGCTCGTGCCGGGCACGCCGCGCCTGGTGCTGCAGCGTGACGGCCGCGTGCTCGCCGATGTGCTCGGTCGCAGGCAAATCATCGACGAGCCGACGCCGCGCAACAGCCTGCTGGGCTATCACGCAGCCAATCGCACCTGGGCCAGCGGCACGGCGATCGGGCCCGTCGTCGCACGGCTCGAGGCCAGCCGCGGCGAACTGCTGGGCGATGCGACCGTCGTCACCCACGCCGGCGTTTCTGCCGTGTTGAACAACCAGACCCAGGACAGCGGATTTGCCGTGCCGGTGAGCGGCCTGGCCACCGCGACGTACAACGTGCGCATCCACTACGTCAACCCGACCGGCGAGGAGACGCGCCTCACGCTCTTCGCCGACGGCGCCCCCCGCGCCCGCAACGATCACCCGCCGTTCATCCCCGCCTACCTGCCGCCGACGACGGACGGCCAATTCCAAACCGTCTCGTTCTTCTGGTCGCTCTACGACACGACGACGACGCTCAAGCTGCAGTGGACCCCGGGGCAGATGTGGGGCAAGCCCGATCCCGTCGATGACGACTACGGCACCGCGATGGTCGCCGCGATCGAGCTTGTCAAGGTGGAGCCAGTGGCGATGCCGCCGGCGCACGACCCGCGCATTCCCGAGCTGGTGTGGATCCCCGGCGGCGAGTTTGTTATGGGCTCTGATCGTGGCGAACCCGACGAGTTGCCGCGGCGAGCGGTGCGGATCAGCGGCTTTGCGATCGGCAAGCACGAAGTGACCAACGAGGCGTTCGAGCTGTTCGACCCCGGCCATCGCAAGTTCCGCAACGGCAACTCGTGGCGCAACCGTGAGCCGGTGCTGCACGTCTCGTGGGCCGACGCCGCCCGCTACTGCAACTGGCTTTCGCGTCAGCACGGATTGACCCCGGTGTACAACGAGCGCGACTGGACGGCCGACCTCGATGCCGATGGGTTCGGTCTGCCCACCGAGGCGCAGTGGGAATATGTGGCGACCGGGCGCGGCGAGGGTCGGACATATCCGTGGGGTGAAGACGCGCCCGTACCCGGCGTGCATGGTCGCTTTGTCGATCCGGCGTCGCTGGGCGCGAACCTGCCTCGGCCATCCACCGAAAACGCGGGCACGGTGATCGTCGGATCGTTTCCCGCCGGCGCCAGCCGCGACGGCGTGATGGACCTCGCGGGCAACGCCGCCGAGTGGTGCACCGACTGGTACGACCACTACAGCGACGAGCACCAGACCGATCCATGCCAGACCAAGCCGGGTAACTTCCGCGTGATCCGCGGCGGATCGTGGAGCTGGTACAACCACAGCCAACGCTCGGCGGACCGCGAGTTCAACAGCCCCAACTATCCCGGCCATGCGTATTACGGCTTGCGCGTTGCGCTGCCGGAGACGGGCTGGCGGAAGCTCAACGCGGCGAGCATCGGCGAATAGTGCAGCGTCACGGCCCAGTGACGCCGTCGATGGTGACGTGGTCGAACACCGCTTCGCACAGTCCGGCTGAGCCGATCGTGATGTTGTTGCTCGACACGTAGAGGCCGACGAGCGCCGTGTCGGGCAGGTCGATGCGCGTGCGGCCGATCGCGGTCCATGCTGCACCGTCGCGCGAGTGTGAGGCGATGATCTCGTCGCCGCGCCGCTCCAGACGCAGATAGCCCGGCGCGGTCGGCGTCTTGACGTACTGATCCTGTTCCGTGTGTACGCCGTCCACGCGCCGCGCGCCGAGCCTGACGCCTTGCGTCGGCGTCATGGCGACAAACACGCCCCGCGCGTCGGCGGCATCCGACGCACGCACCATCAGCCCGGCGTTGGCGTAGTCGGAGGTGCGCTTGAGCGACGCCACCCGGCACACGGCGGTGAAGTCGCCGGCCATCTCGCGCCATGCGTAGCGCAAGCCGTCGTGAGCGCGATAGACATCGCGCCCGCCGCCGACCACGGTCCAGCGTCCGTTGACCACGCCGGTGCGGCCTTCGTTCCACACCTCGCCGATGTCGCGTGTGAACCAGCCCGCCGGCAGGCCGCGCGTCACGGTCGGACGCACAAAGTACGGAACCGTGTTGCTGTGGACCCGGCCCTGTCCGTGCAGTTGAGCGACGGCCTGGATCGCATAGGCGCCCGGCGCCGTCGGCGTCCAGTCGAAGTCGGTGACGGTGTCGTAGCGGCGCGTCGTCGAGGCCGGACCGATGCTGCGGCCGTTGACCGTCAGGCCGACTTCCGACACCGCAGCGGGCTCCTTCATCGTTGCGTGAATCGTCAGCTGCGACCGCCCCACCGGGACGCTCCAGCCCTGCTGCGCAAAGTCCACCACCAGACTCGGCGGCAGCGGTGTCTGATCCAGCGCGAAGTCCGCCAGCACCGCCGTGCATCGCTCGCCTGCCGAAAGTGACGCGGCGAACAGCCCGACGTACACCGTCGTGCCCAGCGGGAGGTTGATGCCCTCGCGCTGCAGGGTCCACTGTCGCCCGTCGGGCGAATGCTCGAACTCGAACTGGTGGCCGCGGCGCGTCAGCCGCAGCCACTTGTCGGGGAACGTCAGGCCCGTGCGCAGCTTTTCGGTGTCGGACTGCGCCGCTTCGAAGAATCGCCAGCCGAAGCTGTATCTGTCGTCGGCGCGGGCGGCCAACTCGACGTGGCGCGACGTGTCGGTGAGCTTGTCGCGCACCATCAGGCCCGCCCGCGCGCCGGCCCCGCCGCCGTCGAGCGACGCGATGCGCGTGACGATCCGAAAGTCGCCGCTCACCCGCAGCCACGCGAAGGTGATCTCGTCGTCGGCGGCGGGATCGGTGCGGCCGCGCGTTGTGAGCGCGAGGGTGTTGCGGGACGTGTCGTAGCGGACCGTCCCTGCCTCCGCCACCGCGCCGATGTCCTGCACGCACATCAGCCCCGCACGGTGCTGCAGCGCCACGCCCGGCGACTGCACGATGACGCGGATCGGATCGGAGGATGCGTAAGTGCCGTCACGGCGACAGACGCGCACGGTCAGATGATGCACGCCCTGCGGGGGGGACGACCAGACGACCTCATACGGCTCGCGTGAGGTTTCGCCGATCAGCGTGTCGCCGGCATAAAACGCCAGGCGATCGAACACGCGCGCGTCGCCGCCCCACGTGGCCGAGAGCGCGATGTCGCCATACACATTCTGCCCTTCGTGGACGCCGGTGAGCATGCACGTGAGTCGATTCGCCACGGCCTTGCGGTTGAGCGTGTTCCAGTTGCCCGGCGCGCACCACGGCGTGATCGGCGCTTCGCCACGATACTGCACCACTGCAACGCCGCTGCGCCGAATCTCGACGAGCGGCGTGCGCATGTCCTCCGGGCCGAACACGTGCAGCGGATACCCGTCGGCCTCGGACGTGTCGAGCGTTCTCGACCCGGGCACGGCGATGAGATGCTCGCCGGCGTCATAGCGGCCGATCACCCGGCCATCGACGAGAATTTCCGCCTCATCGATCAATCGCACGGCGAGGTGGACGCCGTCGGAGAGATTCCGCCAGCTCAGATGGTTGGCGTGACCGGCGACGGCTTCCTTGCGGTAGATGCCGTGCGGCCGCACGCCCGGCGGGAACCATCGGGCCAGCGCCTGCTGCTCGCTGGCGCGCAGGTTGGCGTACGACTCGGCGTCGCGCGGGTGCAGGCGATAGTCCACGTACAACTCGTCGGCGTCGATCGGCGGAGCCTCGCCGTGCTTGAACCACGCGATGCACCGCCGCGAAAACTCGCGCCAGCCCTCGTGCGAGAGCACCGTCCCCGTGTTCACCTGGTCCCACCAGTTCACCAGCACCGGTGGATCGTCGCTCCGCCACGCATTGATGTAGGTGCGCTCCTTCACGTCGTTGAGCGTGATGAACTCGACGGCGTCGGCGTCCTCGTCGATCGCGGCCCGCCAGGTCGCGGCCAGCCGGCGAAAGCCCCAGCCTTCGTAGGCCACGCCCGACCCCATCTGGATGTAGTGGCCGATGATCTGCGGCCGCGCGGTGCGGCCGTGCGCGTGCGCCGTGCGCACCAGCGTGCGCGACAGGTCGGCCTGCGCGGTGATTGAGCGCGTGAAGTCGAACTGCGAAAAGCCGTCCCAGTGGCGATAGGCCGGCGAAGTCATCACCGCGGCAAGCTGCTCCTCGCTGCGGAAGGGGTTGACCGTCGCCGACTCGATGAACGACTCGCCCCCCACCGCCGCGACCACCGACGGGTGTGTGACGAAGTCGCCCAACTGCGGCCCGGACCAGTAGCCCGAGAGGTAGTACTTTCCGTTGACGAGCGTGCGGCCCGAGGCATAGGCCGGATCGTGCGTCAGCGTGTGCAACAGTGACACCCACGCGCTCCAGGGCTGCCCCGGCTCGGGGTCGCGCGGGCCCTGCATGCCGTGGCCGTGCAGCGACAGGTTCATCTTCACCGGGCTGTCCAACGCCACCGACGCCGCGTGGTAGGCCAGCACCGTGCGGCGCATGCTCTCGGTGGAGATGTCGAAGATGTTGATGTTGGTCAGGCCCAGGTCTTCCCAGAACGCCACCTGCTCGCGGTACTGCTCGGGCGTCTGCTGCGCGCCGTGCATGTTGAGCACGCTCATCTGATGGCCGGTGACGCGTTTGGGCGGGCGCGACTCGACGGGCGGCACCTGCGCCAGGCACGCCGGCGCCAGCCAGGCCACTGCAACGGCAAGCACCAGGCATGAACGGCGGATCGCGCCAGTTGCTTCTGCCACGCAGCACCTCGCTGAACATTGCGGCCAATGAAAAGGCGTCCCGTCCAGCGATGACGGCGGGACGCCGAATTCACAACAACCCCAGGACTCACACCACCCGACGCCGCCCGCCGAGCAGGAACATCGCTGCCACGCCGATCAATCCCAGCGACGCCGGCTCGGGGATGATACCGGTCGTGACAAACTCGAACGCATATGGCTCGTCGCTGATGCGGATCGCGTCCACGTAGGAATTGCGGATATCGATGCCGAAGTAGTCCATCGAAGTGCCGAACACGTCGGCGGTGGCCAGATTGAAATCGGGTGCGCCCAAGGCGGCGATGGTGCTCACGTCGCTGGGATGAGTCCATAGCTCGATGCGATCGTTGCTGCCGTTGTCGTCGATGGTGACGCGACCGATCAGGACATAGGCCTGGTTGGTGCTGAAATTGAAGGTGGTGGAGGGAATGTCATAGATCGTGTTCGCGTAGAGCAGTCGTTGTGGGGCGTTGGCGGCATTGCCGACTTGGAATCGCAGGTAGTTCTCGCCCCACGTGGAGTGGTTGCGATCGAACGTGATGTAGCTGGCGTTGAATGATGCGTTGATCTGGAATAGTGCGGAGAACCAGATGGTTCCGGTCAACCCGCCGGTGTCGCGGAAGTTGTTGCGATCGCCGCCGCCACTGCCCTGACCTGCGGCGCCGCCGGTGTTGCCCGTGCCGACGTAGCCGGTCACGCTGCTGGTGAGGTTGACGGTGGGTCGGTAGTCGGTGTAGGAATCGGCAGTGCCGTAGCCCGTGGTCTGCGACCATGCGCCGCCCCAGCCATCGCCGCCATTGAGACCCGTGAGCGTGGTGGTCTGGGTGTCGCCGTAGTCAAAGTACTCGCTCATCGTTGCCGCTTGCGCCGTCGCCGCGATGAAGACCGCGACCATCGTCGCCGTTGCCACGCCAGTGCCGCTTTTCATTTTGTCGCTCCTGTGAGAATGGGGTTGCAGAGTTGACACGCCGAAGGGGCGTGCGGCCCGCCTCCAACGGGCCACATCGTTTATATTCTTTCATGAGTATAATACGACTCGGTAGCCGTGTCAAGCGATTTCTACCGCTTCGAGCGGGCCAAGCGACGCCAATGTGCTCATCGATGTCGCAATACACGGCAACACAGCGGCCGCCCCGGGGAGCCACCGCGCCAGCCCCCCCCCCTGCCCAACTCACGCCACGCCCTCCGCCACCGCCCCACCCCCCTACCGCCTCCGGGCGACCGCGCACGGATACCCATCCCCTTCGTGATGTGCCCGTGGCCGACCCCACCGGCGACGATGCGGGCGGCATCCGGTTCAGTGGGAGTGGCCGCGCTGTTGCATCGCTCGCCACTGCTCGACCACCGGCCGGGGCTGAAAATCGCCACGCAGCCAGCCGTAGTTGGCGTCGCTGGGGATGTCGCGCAGCTCGTGGAAGAACACGCGCTCGACCTGCGGGTGCGACAGCAGCACGGCGAACAGCCAGGGCGTCCATTGCGCCTGTTGGTCGAGCGAGCGCACGTTGGGATGGACGCACTCGACGGGCCAGCCGGTTTCGGTGATCCAGATCGGCTTGTCGCCGTCGCCGTGGTGGCGCATGACGCGGATGACGGATTGGATCTGCTGCACGGTCCATTTCCCGCGCGGGTCGCCGCCGTAGATATGCACGTTCATCACGTCGAACGTGTCTTTGAGTCCCGCTTCGTAGTAGCGCACCAGTTGCCGCGCCAGATCGGCGCCGTCGGCGAACCCTCCGGTCAACACGATGCAGTCCGGGTCGGCCTGCTTGGCGGCTTCATAAAAAGCACGCTGCCATTGAACGTAATGCTCGAATCGGTCGCGCCCGGACGGTGGGACGTTCCAGAAGCCGTTCGCATTGGCTTCGTTCCAGCCTTCCCAGTGTTGGACGTCGTTCTTGTATCGGCCGATCATCGCCCGTGCGTAGCGCTGCATGTCCGCCAGGTCGCGCGGGGGATACTTGGTGCGGGCGTGGCCTTTGACGTCTTCCGGCGCGTCCGAAGCCCACGGCGTGCCATAATGCACCGCCCCGATCAGGCGCAGGCCCCGCCGTTTCGCCTCGGCGACGCGATAGTCCAGGTTGGCCCAGCGATACTCGCCGGGGCTGGCTTCCACCTCGGCCCACTCCGCCCAATAGCGCAGCCACCCGAAGCCCAGGTCGGCCATCAGGTCCAGCTCGCGCTCGTACACGGCCGGCGTCATGCCGCCCTCGCCCCAGTGCATGCCTCCGTGCGAGAAGCCGATCCGATCGGCCGTGACGCGGTCGAGATCGGCCTCGTCCCACCGCGTTGGAAAGCGGTCGGGCTCAATCGCGCGCTTGACGTGCTCGACTCGCACCCGTGTCAACGAAACCGGGTGACTCGCGGTGATGCGAAAATCCGCACCGTTGCAGCGGCCAGACATGGCGGCGTCCGGCAGATTGAAGTCAAATGCCTTCCACTTGCCGGTGTTGGTCATCGGCCTGCTGGCGCGTTTCCAGGGAAACAGGTAGCTGTCGTACTCGATGACCAGGTCCCCTTCGCCGTCGATCGCCTCGACGGTCACGCGGATCTGAGAGCTACCGCCATGAAACCGCTTGTCCACGCTGCGCACGTAGATATAGCGCATCGTCTGCGTCATCGGGATCGTCCAGCACGGTCTGCCGGCGCGAGTATCGAGCATCGACTTGCCGCCGTCGCCGGCCCAGATGTTCAGCGCGCCGGTTTCCAGTTGCCCGCTGTCGTCGGCGACGTCGAGTGCGGCCGATGCGATCGGGTGCGCCAGCGCGCGCGACCCGGAAATCGCGGGCAACAGCAACGCGAGGCTCATCGCAACGCACCCCGCAATGATCGGTGCTTTCATCAATACAACACTCCCAGTTGTGGCGCCCGTCCAGAGATCGTCAATGTCCCGGATAAAGCGTCTCGTTGTAAAGCGTGGGCTTTTGGAGCGGCCGAACGTTGGTGTAGATGCACGCCCCGCGCGGGCTGAAGAGGACGATTTCCTCGCGCTCGTCGCCATGGAGGTCGGCGGCGAGGGCGTAGAAGTCCGCGTTGCGATCCGCAGCCGAGCGATCCGGCGTGTAAACCATCGGAAGCGTTGCGATGGCGTCGCCTTCGCCATTGAGCAGCACCGCGGGCCGGCCCCGACCATGGCCGTAGATCAGGAGCGATTGCGGTCGGTGATGGCCGTCCCACGCCACGGGCACGGGCGCGACCGCCCAGGCGCCGGCCTGCTCTCGCTTGCGCCAGTACGCGTTGCCGTCGAGATCGTACAGTGACACCATCGCGCCCGGCGCATCGGGCGTGCGGACTTGCGGCCCGTCAGGGTGGCGGTCGATGACCGCGATCTGCACCGGCGAATCCGTGCGGAAGCGTCCCGCGACCACGTGCTGCGTGTCGCCGCCTTTGTGCTGCCACATGATCTTGCCATCCACGCCGAGGCTGTAGATGTCGCCCGCCGCGAAATAGAGCCGCCATTGTCCCCGATCGTCCCGAAGCACCCAGGTCGCATCCTGATGCTGCTCGATGGGCCGCTGGTGATCGAACCACACCGAGCCATCGTCGTCGATGACCGCCAGTGTGGCGACGACCTCGTCTTTGCCGTCGCCGTCGAGATCGGCGATGGCGGGATAGTGCCCCGTATTGCCTTGCCAGTGCCACAGCTCGCGCCCGTCGTGGGCGACGCCCCACATGTTCCAGTAGCGGTCCTTGACGACCAGGTCCTGCGGCCGATCGCTGCCGGTGAGATTGGCGATGAGAAAGCAGTCATCGGCCGGAGCGGGGAGCTTGAGCGTGCCCTTCTCGCGGCCCGTGCGGCCGTCGAGAATCACCAGCGTGGCGTGACCTTCATAGCGCTCCGCGCGCTCGCGCACGCCCTCGGCCCCGCCCCTGCCGATGTAGGTTGCCTGTTTCACATACAGCACGTCGTTGTAGCCGTCGTCGTCCCAATCGTAGATTTGCACCGGCAAATCGGAATAGATCGTGCCGTTGGCGGCCGAGGGCGTGCCCACCTGCCAGAGGATGTTGCCTTCGAGATCCGTGGCGGTGAGGCACGTGATTTCCCGCGTGGGGCGGATGCTTTGCACGAACAGCAGATTGGGAATGCCATCGGCGGTCAGGTCGCCAATGCGCAGCGTCTCGGCGCCGAAGTCCTTCACGTCGATCGTGCTCAGTAGTTTCATAGTGGGTGGGTTCTGCTGTGCCGAGGCGACCACTGCGACGCAGAGCAGCAGAAAAGGCACGGCCATGCACAAGTGAGTTGGACGCACGGACATTGCAGACGTTCCTTTGGGGGTCACGGGGCAACGCGGTAGTGGTCGCCTTCCACTTCACCAAGCTCGATCGCCGTGTAAGCCGAGTGACCGTCGGCGAAGGCGAAGACCACCTGCTTCGTCTCCCATGAATTGGGGTGCCACCAGTTGGGGGCGTAAAGGTCTTCATGACCTGGCAAGTAGGTTCCCGTCCAGACCATGTCGCCCACCAGCACGGTGCGGCTGGCGACGCGGATATCCGACATGCGCCGGCCGTACAGGGTGGCGACCACGCCATCGGGCGTCACCGGCGCAAAGTCCAGAGGATTCTGCACGTTGAAGACATAGCTGGTGGTGATGTGGTCCCACACCGGCTTGTTGAGCAAGATGCCAGAGCCGGTGGTGCCGTTCTCATCCGACGGGCAGCGCCACACCGCGCTGTCTGGCGGCAGATACGAATACAGCACACGCTTGTTCGCGGGCCACACCGCCACACCTGGCCAAGTGCCCTTCTCGTCGCCACCGACGATCCACATCGGCCAGACCCGCGCCATGTCGCTTCCCGCATGAAAGTACTTGCCCATCGGCGGCGTGGGGACCGAGTCCTTCTCATCGGCCGCATAGCTGTGCGCCGCCAGGCTCAGTTGCCGCGTGTTCGACAGGCACATGCTCAGCTTCGCCGCTTGCCGTGCCTGACCCAATGCCGGAAGCAGGATCGCAATCAGCAGCGCGATGATGGAAATCACCACGAGCAGTTCGATCAGGGTAAAGGCACTCGAGCGTCGCATGATGAAGTTCCTTGACACAATAGGCGTGCGCCTTGCCTTAACTTGAGTCGGATCGCCCGGCGTTGGCCAGGCGACCCCGTGGAGAAGACCGACGGAGCGGAATCATCGCCGGCGACGCAGCATCATCAGGCCGCTCAGGCCAATGAGCGCGAGCGAAGTCGGCTCGGGCACGATCGTGGCGAAGTACGAATCGGGGTTGGACGCGCGACTGTTGTATGCGATGTCACCGAAGAGGATGCCGTCCACATCATGCGCTACCACGTTCCAGACACCGCCGGAGAAAAAGACGTTATCCACGCCCCCGTCGGCGCGGGTGGCCAGGTATTCGTGATCGGTGGAGAGGACCTGACTGTTGTGCGCCACGCCGTTGTAGAGCACGCTCGTACTGATCAGATCGCCCCGCGCGAAGGTGGAGCCGTTCCAAAAGATCTCCTCCAGACCGCCATCGGCGCGGGTGGCCAGATAGAGATTCAGATTGCCGGCCTGGCTGTTGTAGGTGATGTCGGTGTAAGTCACGCCGTCGAGCGCATAGGAAACGACGTTCCAGACGCCGCCGGAGTAGTAGACGTTATCGACGCCGCCATCGGCGCGGGTGGCCAGATATTCGTGATCCGTGGCCGCGACCCGGCCGTTGTGTGCTACGCCGGTATAGGTCACGCTCGAACTGACCAGGTCGCCCCGCGCGAACGTCGAGCCGTTCCAGAAGACTTCCTCCAGACCGCCCCCGGCGCGGGTGGCAAAATAGAGGTTCTGATTGCCGGCCTTGCTGTTGTAGGTCACGTCGGTGTAGGCAAAGCCGTCCAGCGCGTAGGGATCGGCGTTCCAGACGCCGCCCGAGAAATAGACGTCATCGATGCCGCCGTCGGCGCGGGTGGCCACGTAATTGTGGATGTTGGCCACGCGACTGTTGTACGCCACGCCGGTGTGCGACGCGGCGGGGCCGGCCACGTCGAACGGCTCAAAAGAGCTGCTGCCACCGCTGTAAGTGATTTCCTGCAGCGCAGCATGAACGGGCGACACGGCGAGCAGCAACGCCGCCGTCCCAACCGGCATCCAATAGTTAGCAAGACTCTTAACCATGACAAACTCCTCCAGGGCGAGTGCGATTGGAAGTCCCGGCAACGCCGCCCTGGTCGTCGCGCGTGACCCTAAGAGCACCTAAAAGAACTTGCAGTTTGCGTTTGAGTCTTGCCGATGATCCCT
>CAZFDT010000085.1:0-21429 GCA_964518335.1 uncultured Phycisphaeraceae bacterium | reverse complement strand
ACATCACCGGCACCGAGGTGATCGAGGAGAACAAGACCACCGGCCACCGCGAGCTGCGCTTCGTCAAGGGCCCGGTGTTTGCCAACGTGATCCTCGCTGACGAGATCAACCGCACGCCGCCCAAGACCCAGGCCGCATTGCTCGAAGCCATGCAGGAGAACTACGTCACCGCGGGCAACATGCGTTACGCCCTGCCCCAGCCGTTCTTCGTGCTGGCGACGCAGAACCCGATCGAGCAGGAGGGCACGTATCCTTTGCCCGAAGCGCAGCTCGACCGATTCATGTTCATGATTCACGTGGGTTATCCCGGCGAAGAGGAAGAATTGGAGATCGTCAAACGTACGACGACGCGACGGCACGTGGACCTGCACCCGGTGCTGGAGTTTCAGACGGTGCTCGACATCCAGAACACGGTGCGCGACGTGCCTGCCGCTGATCATGTGATCCGTTACGCCATGCGACTGGTGCGCGCCACGCGCCCGCCGGCCAAGGGGCTGGCCGACACGCGCCCGGCGTTCATCAAGCAGTACGTGAGCTGGGGCGCCGGCCCCCGCGCGTCGCAGAACCTGATCCTTGCAGGAAAGGCTCGGGCCCTGCTTCACGGCCGCACCCACGTCACCCCCGAGGACATCCAGGGCGTCGCCCACCCCGTGCTGCGCCATCGCATCATCACCAACTTCAACGCCGAAGCCGACGGCGTGACCCCCGACGGCCTCATCGACCTGCTGATTCAGAACACCCCGCTCCACGGCGCGGACGCGACCAGCGAAAAGCAGATGGCCACGGTGATGCGCTAAGAGACCTGTCGTGGTCGAGTCGTATGGGAGAACCGTGATGACGGCGGCAACGCAATCGGCCATGCATCACTATCTCGACCCTGCGACGCTCGCGGCGATCCGCCCGATCGAACTGCGGGCACGCTGGATCGTCGAAGGTCTGATGACGGGGATGCATCGCTCGCCCTATCAGGGCTTCAGCGTCGAGTTCGCCCAGCACCGCCAGTACGCACCGGGTGACGACATCCGCTTCCTCGACTGGAAGGTGTATGCCCGCACCGACAAGCTCTACCTCAAGCAGTATCAGAAAGAAACCAATCTCGACCTGGTGCTGCTGGTGGACGGTTCGGGGTCGATGGCATACGCATCGGAAATCAGCCAGAACTCCCGGGGTTGGCGCAAGTATGACCATGCCGCGTCGCTCGCCGCGGCGATGGCGTATCTGGCGCTGCGGCAGCAGGACCGCGTGGGCGTGGTGCTCTTCGATGACAAGCTGCGCAATGCCACACGCATGAGCAACGCCCAGGACCACTGGCGTTCCGTCGTCGAAGTGCTCGCCGGCGAACCGGTTGATCCCGCCGAAGCCCGCGGCGGCGTCGATGAGCACGGCCAACCCCTGGGCCGCAAGACGGATCTGGCCACCCTCTTCGAACAGGTCAATGCCCGCACGACGCAACGCTCGCTCATCGTCATCATCAGCGATCTATTCGACGCACTCGAGGCGCTGGAGCGCGGGCTGGCCCGACTGCACCATCGCCGACACGACGTCATCATTCTGCAGGTGCTCGACCACGCCGAGCTGGAGTTCCCCTTCCGCTCGCCCAGCGAGTTCATCGGGCTCGAGGGCGAAGGTCGCCTGCAACTGGACCCGCACGCCCTGCGTAAGGCCTATATGGATGCGCTGCGGCAGCATCTGCGCGGCGTCGAGGAACTCGCCCGGCGTTTTCGCTTCGACCACCTGTTGCTCGACAGCAGTCAGTCCCTGGGCCCGCCGCTGAGCCATTTTCTGGCCAAGCGCTCCGCCCGGCTATCGAAAGGCAAGTGACGCTGCACTTAGCCCCCCGTCAATGACGGGGGGCTAAATGGACCACTGATGATGTACGCACCGCCCATCACGCTCGCGTTCACCTCCGGTCTGGCGATCGCCGGCGCCGCCGCGATGGGCGTGCCGATCCTTATCCATCTGCTCTCACGCTTCCGCCGCAAGCGCGAGCCTTGGGGCGCGATGCGATTTCTCATGGAGGCGTTTCGCAAGCATCGCCGCCGGCTGCAGCTCGAACAGATCATCCTGCTGGCGGTGCGATGCCTGCTGCTGTTGACCCTGGGCCTGGCCCTGGCGGGGCCGGTGCTCAGCGGCTGCGCCGGGCGGCTGGCGGGCGGCATGGACGCCTCGGGACGCCACGTGTATCTCGTGCTCGACGACGCCCTGACGAGTCGCGCCGCGGCGGGGCCGGATGTCACACGGTTTGATGAGCTGCGCAAGACAGCGCTGACCATGCTCGACTCACTTGGCGGGGGCGATCGCGTGGCCGTGGTTTGCGCCGCCTTGCCGGTGAAGGCCCAGCTCACGCCGCCCACGCTCGACGTGGCGGCGGCCCGCCGGCACATCGAGACGATGCAGCCGCGTTACACCCGCACCGATCTGCCGGCGTCGCTGGCGTTGGTTCGCGACTCGATCGAGCGTGAAGACGCACCGCCCGATCGCGTCTTCGTCGTGGTGCTCAGCGATCTGTCGCGATCGACGGTCCATGATGATGAGTTGGCCGGCGGCGTTCCGGCGGCGCTGCGGACGCTGGGGACACGTACCAGACTGGCGATCGCACCGCCGATGGTGGGCGCCGCCAACGTGCAGATCGCCGCCGCCACGCCTCGCCGCGGCATGGTGCTCATGGAAGGCGGTGCGCCCGCCAGCGCCGCCATTGAACTGCAGCTTCGCCGCTTTGATCCCGACGCCGCCGCGACCGTCACACCCATCGAGATTGTGATGGTCAGTGACGACGGCCGCCCCGCCGGCGAACCTTTGCGCCGCGATGTGCGCTGGTCCGCCGGTCAGACCACTGCAACACTCAACGTCGAGCTGCCTCTGAGTTTTCGTTCTGACGCCGCCGGCCAGCAGCCCGACGCCGCCGCGATCGTCGCGCGCCTCATCGGCGGTGCGACAGGCGACGCCCTGGCCGAGGACGACACGCGGTTCGCGGTGGTCGAGCTTCGTCGCCGCATCGCCGTCGCCGCCGTCGGCGATGCCGCATCGCCCGCCGCCGCCAGTGGATTTACCCCTCGTCAATGGCTGGCCCTGGCGCTGGCGCCCGCGTCGCGCAACGGCGTCATCGAGTTGCTCGATGTCGCCCCCGACGCACTCAACACGCAGCAACTGCCGCCGACGCCGCTCGACGCGGCGTTGGTGACCCGACCGGACCAGCTCTCGGCCGAGGGCTGGGGCGAGCTGCGCAAGATCGCCGAGTCGGGCGGGCTGGTGTGGGTCTTTGCGCCCGCCGGCGACGGCGCGTCGGTGTGGGGCCAGGCGCTCACGTCAGCCTTCGATCTGTCGTGGCAGATCGGATTGGAGCCGCAGACGCCCGGCGACGACGATGCCCCACCGTGGCAGCTCGATGTCAACGCCCCCGTGCCCGAGCCGCTGGCCCTGCTCTCGGCGGATTGGGTCGATCTGCTGCGCCCGGTGCGCGTGAACAAGCGGCTGGCGTTGAGCGTGCGCGAAGGTCAGGACCGGATCTGGCTGGCGCTGCCCCAGGGCCCGTGGCTCACTGCAGCGGACGTCGGCGAGGGCAAGCTTCTCCTTTTGGCCAGCGCGCCGGACGTGGCGTGGACGAACCTGCCGACCAAGCCGCTGTTTGTGCCGCTGTTGCACGAAACCTTGCGAAGCGTGCTGGGTGGGTCGCTGGAGGCGTCGCGCCGCCGGGCGGTGACAACAGGCACGGCCCCGGCGCTGGGCCGGCGCTGGGCTGGAGCGCAGGAGCTTGTGCGCACCGGCGGCGCCGAACGGATCGCGCTGAGCGCTGTGGGCGCGGGCATGAGCGTCGTCGAGCCGATCGAGGAACCCGGCGTGTGGCGGGCGATGCCTGAGTCCGCCGGTCGCAAGCTGGCCGTGAACGTGGATGCGGACGCCGCCGACACACGGGCGATGGACGCTGCACGCCTTGGTGAATGGTTGTCGGGCATGGGGGAATGGACGTTTCTCAATCCCAACGATCCCACCGCGGCGCTCGTGGTGCAGCGGCAGGCGACGGATATCGGCTGGACGTTGCTGTGGGTTGTGCTGGGGCTGGCGCTGCTGGAGACGCTGCTGGCGCGGCGTTTCAGCCACGCCGACCAGGGCACGGCGTTGTCCGGCGCCGTCGGCGCCGCCGGCATGCTCCGCCGCGCGATCGCGGCGGCGACGGCGCCCGGTGACGAACGGCAACGCGCCGCATGATCTGCCATGACCTGGACCTTGACGACATCCTGGCTTGATCGCGCGTTCGGACTGCAGGAGCTGAGCTTTGCCCAGTCGGGCACGAGCCTCGGATGGCGATACGCTCTGCCGACGTGGGTCTGGGCATTGATCGCGCTGGCGGTGGCGATCGTGGCGGCGGTGGCGTACCGGCGACTGCTGGGGTCGCAGCCCGTGCGCTTGGCGCTGGCGCTCAATCGCACGCTGCTGCTGCTCCTGTTGGTGGCCTTGCTGGCCGGACCGATGCTCGTGCGCTCGAGCGAGAAGGTGGAGGAGGACTGGCTCCTGATGCTGGTCGATCGCAGCGCGTCGATGGCGATTGAGGATATGCAGTCGCCGCCGGCGCCTGACAATGATGCGGGGCCGATCAGCCGCGACGCGATGCTGCGGGCGCAACTGGCGGTGCAGGAGGCCGTGTTCGGCGACGAGGGCCTGGCGCGGGGCCGGCGCCTGCACTGGCTGGGTTTTGCGGGCGACACGTTCGCGCTGGGCGATGCGCCGTTGCAGTGGCCGCAGGCGTCGGGGCAGCGCACGGCGATCCGCACCGCCATCGAGCAGGCCCTGCAGGCGGCCGCCGGACGGCCGATCAGCGGCATCGTGTTGTTCACCGATGGCCGCAGCCCGCAGGCGACCGGCGGCGACCTGGTGCGGAGACTGCAGCAACAGGCGGTGAGCGTGTTCGCCGTTCCGCTGGGCGCCGACATCGCACCGCTGGATCTGGCCATCGCGCAGATCGACGCGCCGGAGCGCGCGTTCGTGAAGGATGCCGTGCCCGTCACCGTCTGGATGGAAGCGCAGGGCGACACAAGCGGGCTGGGCGAGTCGAGCATCGTGGTGCGCCTGATCGACGACGCCACCGGGGCCGTGCTCGATGAGAAGCAGGCCCCCGAGCCCGGCCGCGAGTCGGTTCAGCTCACGGCTCGAAGCGAGGCGGTCGGACCCGCCACGTGGACCGTCGAGATCGAGCATCGTGCCCCGGGCGGAGCGGCGGTGACGCAGCGCGAGCTGGTCAAGAGCAACAACACCCGGTCCCTGGCGATCGAGATGATCGACCGGCCGATCCGCGTGCTCTACGTCGAGGGCTATCCCCGCTGGGAATATCGCTATCTCGTGACCATGCTCAAGCGCGAGGAGAGCATTCAGAGCAGCGTGATGCTGCTCAGCGCCGACAGGGAGTTTGCGCAGGAAGGCGATCTGCCGCTAACGCGGCTGCCCAACACAGGTGAGGAATTTGAGCCATACGACGTGATCGTGATCGGCGACGTGCCGCCGGCGTATTTCAGTCCGGAGCAGATCACCCTGATCCGCGACCAGGTTGCCAGCCGGGGCGCGGGCGTGTTGTGGATTGGCGGGCCTCGGGACATGCCGCGCACATACGAGGGCACGCCCCTGGCCGACCTGCTGCCGATGCGCAGGCCCGGTGCGGTGGACCGCGCGTCGGCGTCGTCGGTGGGCCTGATCGTGCAACCGTCTCCTCTGGCCGAGGGGCTGAGCATCATGCGCTTGTCCGATCCCGCCGACCCGGGCCCGCCGGGCTGGCCGCTGTCGCTGTCGCCGTTGCAGTGGGCCCAGTCGATGGACGAGCTCAAGCAGGCCGCCGAGGTGCTGGCGATGGCGCGACCGGCGGGCGAGATCACGAGCCTGCGCGACCTGCCCCTGATGGTGCTGCTGCGCTACGGCGCGGGGCAATCGGCGTACATCGCCACCGACGAGACCTGGCGATGGCGCTACGGGCGAGGCGAGCTGTTCCACGAGCAGTTCTGGGTGCAGATCGTGCGTATGCTCGCCCGGAGCCGGCTGCAGTTGTCCCCCGGCCGCGTGCGACTGGCTACGTCCAGCCGCCGCGTCAGCGTCGATCAGCCGCTGGTCGTCGAGCTGACGGTCGAGGACCCCGACGTCCTGTCGCGGGATCTGCCGCGCATCGGCGTGACGGTGATGCGCGAAGGCGCGGACGCTCAGGAAGTGGACCGGCTGGAGCTGCTGCCTGTGAGTGAGTCCGCGGCGGAGGCGTCGAGTCTGCCCGGCGCGGTGAGGCGCAAGGTGTATCGCGGGACGTGGCTGCCGCGCGAGCCGGGGCGTTTCGATCTGCGAGCGGGCGACGGGCTCCTGGATGAACGAGTGTTGACCGCCGCCGTGGAGGTGCTTTCCGCGGATGACGAGTTGCGACAGACCCAGCCCGACCACGATCGCCTGACGGCCCTGGCGGCTGCGACCGGGGGCGAGGTTGTGCCGATCAATGACCTGGGGCGGCTGCAGGCCCTAGTGCCCAACCGCGCCCGCAAGACGCCCGACGATCAGCGGGAACCGTTGTGGAACTCGTACGTCGCACTGGGTCTGGTACTGCTGCTGCTGACGTTCGAATGGGTCGGTCGCAAGATGATCCGCCTGGCGTGAGCGTCCGAATCTCGATGGGCCGTGTGCCGCCTATCATCAACGTGGTCTGACATTGGTCATGCACGAGCTGATACGACAACTCGAAGGGCTGGCGCGGACGGCCCGACACCTGATCGTCGCGCAGCGCCTGGCGCAGGTCCTGGCGGCGACGATCGTGCTGCTGGTGGCGGCAGGTCTGACCGATTTTGCGCTTCGCCTGCCGGGGGGCCTGCGGTTGGCCATCGGGGCGACAGCGGCAGCGCTGATCGTCTGGTGGCTGATCCGACGACTGGTCTGGGCGGCGCGATTTCAGCCCGACCTGGCCACCGTCGCCCTGCGTGCGGAACGGCTGTATCCCCAGCTCAAGGACGTTTTGGCCAGCGGCGTCGAGTTCGCTGCTGCGCCCCAGGCCTACGACAGGCCTCAGCTCACCGCGGCTTTGGCACAGGCCAGCGTGCGCGACGCCGATCAGCGCGTTCGCGGACTGCCATTGCGGCGACTGCTCGATCCCACGGCGACGCTGCGCTGGCTGTCGGTGGCGGCGGTGGCGACGGTGATCGCCGCGGCCGTCATCGTTGCGGCGCCCGCGTCGGCGGCCTTGGCGTTGCAGCGCTGGCTGCTGCCGCTGGGGAGCGCGCAGTGGCCCAAGCGCACCGCCATCGAGTCGCTGATGCGCGATAGTGTCTGGCCCACGGACACGCCGCTGCGCATCGAGGCCGCCGTCACCGAAGGTTACTACGTCGGAATGCGCGCCTGGGTCCACTTTCGCGTGCGCACCGCTGACGGGCAGGTGCGCGGCTGGCAGTCGTTGCTCATGAGCGATCAGGCGCAGCGCGCTCGCGCTGCCGGCCGCGGGGGACGTTTCGAAAGACTCATCGAACTGGGCGAGCTGGGCGCCTCGACCTCGCGCGACGCCTTCACCGTCGAGCTCTACATGAGCGCCGGCGACGATCAGACGGCCACCCAGCCCGTGCTGATGGTTGCCCGTCCCGCGGTGCGCAGCGTCATGGCCGGCATGACTCCGCCGGCCTATGCGGTGGGGCTTGTCCCGCCGCAGCAGGTCTCCCTCGACGAGCAGACCGGTCCCGTGGCCACCGCATCGGCGCTGCAGGGGTCCACGGTCACACTGGAAGTGACCTTCAACAAGCCCCTGCCCGATCTGGAGGCATCGGCGGCGATCCCTGGCATCAGCGACAGCCAGCCGGTCATGCGATCGCCCGAGGGGTTGACGCGCACCTTCACGCTCGAACGCACGGTTCAGACGCCGATCCATCTCGTGGACGAGCATGGATTGAGCAGCGTGTCGGATCGGCTCTATCGGATCGAAGCGGTGGAGGATCGGCCGCCGGCCGTGGCGCTGGTGGATCCGGTTGCCGACGAGTCGGTTCTGGCTACGGCACAGGTGAACGTGGAGGCTGCCGGGCAGGATGATGTCGGGATCGAGTCGTTGCGACTGGAGGTGCAGTCGCCCCTGCGCGATGCGGCCACGACGGCGGCGACGCTCACGACCGCGGACGTCGCCGTGCAGGAGGGTCGCTCGCCACGCCTTCGCCTGGTTCACACGCTCGAACTCGCCGGTCTGGCGCTGCAGCCTGGCGACGAGGTGACGCTCACGGGCATCGCCCAGGACGTGTACGCCGTGGACGACCGGCGTCATGAGCCTGTGCGGTCGTCCCCGCGCAAGCTGCTCATCATTGACGTGGCCACGCTCGTCGCCCAGGTGCGCAGCGAGCTGGCCAATGTGCGGCAGCAGGCGATTCGGCTCGAAGCCACGCAGCGGCAGATCATGGAGCAGGACGCGGCCGTGGCGGCGCCCGGTCAGCAGCAGCTCGATCGCCGCATCAATGCCCAGCAGCAGGCGCTGCGGACGCTGGGACAGCGCCTGGCGCGCAATCGGCTCGACGAGCCGGCGCTGCAGCAGACGATGGACCGCGCCGACCAACTGCTCGATCAGGCCGATCGCGCAGCGTCGGAGGCGGCCAGTTCACTGCAGCAGTCGGTTGCGCAGGAGTCGCGTGCCCAGGCGAGGGAGCGACTCGAAGAGGCCCGTGCGCAGCAGCAGCAGACGCGCGACGCGCTGGGCGAGCTGATCGCACTGCTCGACCAGGGGCGCGACGCGCTGACGCTGCAGTTGCAGCTCCGCCAGATGCTCACGCAGCAGGAGCAGATCACAGACGACACGCGGCGCATGCTGCCGCAGACCGCCGGTCAGCGTCCCGACGATCTGCCGCCGCAGGCCCAGCGCGAGTTGGGCGAGCTGTCGGACCGCCAGGCGTCGCTGGCGCGTCAGGCCGAGGAGATGGCTCGGCAGATGCAGGCCACCGCCGACGCATTGCAGCGCCAGGGCGACAGCGATCAGGACCAGGCCGCGTCGCAGGCGCTGCGCGAGGCGGCGGCGATCGCCCAGCGCCAGGGCCTGTCGCCGCAAATGGACAGGGCGTCGCAATCCACCGGCGAGAACAAGCTGTCTGACGCCGGTCAACAGCAGCTTGGCGCCATCGACACGATGCAGCAGATGATGTCGGCGCTGGGTTCACAGGAGCAGAAGCGCCAGGAGATGCTTCGTCGCCGGCTGGCGCAGTTGGCCGAGCTGATTCGCAAGCTGGTCGAGCAGCAGAAGGTGCAGTTGGCGCGGCTGGAGCAGGTTCCACCGGGCCAGGCGCTGGCGGGTTTGGACGAGGGCATGAGCGGTCTGCGCCGCAACACGATGTCGGTGGAGGCCGACGCCCGCAAGGCCATGGAGACGCAGGCCGCCGCCGATGTGATCGGCAAGGCGGTGGTCGAGCAGGCAGCGGCGATCGCCGGTCTGCGCGGCGACCAGCGCGCCGACGCCGAGCTGGGTGAGCGCCAGTCGCTGGCGTATCTTCAGGAAGCGCTGACGTTGGTGGAGCAGGCCCGCCATCAGGCGGAGCAGGAAATGACCGACCAGCAGCGTCACGAGTTGGAGGAGGCCTATCGCAGACTGGCGGCACAACAGGCGGACATTCGCCAGCGCACGGCGGTGTTGACGCAGGTGGAGCGGATGGATCGGCGTCAGCGCGCGGACATGGTGCAACTGGGCCACGAAGAAGCCGACCTGCAGATCGCCGCCGCCGAGTTGCGCGAGAAGGTCGAGCAGACCCTCGTGTTTCTGCAGGCCCATCGCCGTATCGACGAGTCGGCGGCACGCGTCGCCCGCCAGCTACGCGCCGGCCAGAGCGACGCCAACGTGCTCTTCGACCAGGAGATGATCCAGGCCAGGCTGACGGCGATGGCCGAAGCGTTGAAGGATGCTCGCCGCGATGAAGCGTTTCGCGACGACGACCAGAGCGGCGGTGGCGGTGGCGGGCAGCCGCCGCAGCTCATCCCCCCCGTGGCCGAGCTCAAGCTCATCCGCGGCACGCAGGAGGCGATCTATCAACAGACCCGCGCTCTCGACGGCATCCTCCGCGCCACTCCCGATGGGCCCGGCCTGCGGAACCGTCTCATCGATCTGTCCGCCCAGCAGCGCGAACTCTCCGACCTGGGCTCGCGTCTGATTGAGAAGGTGAGCAACCCGATGGGAGGTGGAGAATGATCGTGAAGAGACCCGATACCAATGTGGCGCGAGCGGCGGCGCCTCGTCCCTGGCCGGCCGTTCTCACAGGCTCTGCGTTTCTGGTCTGCAGCGCGGCTGTTGCTCTTGCCCAGCAGCCTTCTCTCGACGACCTGCTCGATCTGACGCCGCCGCCATCGGACGCACCCGCGCCGCCGTCCGACGTGCCGTTGGACCCCGAGGTCGCCCGGCGGTTGCAGGGTCAGGGCGCCGCCGACGTTCTGGAGCAGGCGATTGCGGACATGGAAGAGGTGTCGCATCGACTTGGGCGCGATCTGGACCCGAGCCTCACCACGCAGCGGCAGCAGGAGGAGATCCTCGCCAAGCTCGACCGCGTGATCGAGGAAGCCAAGAAGCAACAACAGCAAAGCTCGTCCGGCGGCGGCAGCAGCGGCCAGTCGCAGGGCCAGAGCCAGGGTCAGCAGTCCGGCAGCGCTCAGAATCAGGGCCAGGGCCAGCAGCAAGGCAGCGGACAGAACCAGGGTCAGGATGGCCAGCAGAGTCAAGGCGAGGGCCAGGAGAGTTCGCCCGGCGTGCGCAGCCCAAGCGATCCCCGTCAAGGCGAAGCCACACGCCCCATCGAGGAGCAACGTGCCGAGTGGGGCAACCTCCCGCCGCGCCTGCGCGATCAGCTGCTCGAAGGCACCCGCGAAAAGTTCAGCCCGATCTACCGCGACCTCACCGAGCAGTATTACAAGCGATTGGCAGAGGAGGGCCGATGAGGAGAACGCTAACACGCCGCAACGCTAGAACGCTAAGGCCAGCAAAGGCCTTTTCTGTCTTTGCCTTAGGTTTTTCTCTTTTTGCCTTTTTGCGTTTTGGCGCTTGGGCGCAAGCCGAACCCCAGCGCGGCGCCGAGACGGTCGAGTTCGTCGAGATCACGCCGCAGTCGCGTGAGGCAGTGGACCGGGGGCTGCGGGCGCTGGTGGCCATGCAGCAGCCTGACGGAAGTTGGGGCGCCGATCGACTCGGTCGGCATAGTGGAGTCACGTCGCTGGCGTGCATCGCCCTCATGGCCGACGGCAACCTGCCGGGCCGCGGGGCTTACGGCGACCACGTCGAGCGCGGCCTGCGCTTCATCCTCTCCGTGGCGCAGGAGACCGGCCTGGTCGCCGCCGACGCCTCGCACGGGCCCATGTACTCCCACGGATTCGCCACGCTTTTCCTCGGCGAAATCTACGGCATGACCGGCGACCCGCGCTGCCGCGAGGCCCTGGTCAAAGCCACCCGACTCATCGTCACCACCCAGAACCCCGAGGGCGGCTGGCGCTATCACCCCGTGCCCTACGACGCCGACATCTCCGTCACCATCTGCCAGGTCATGGCCCTTCGTTCGGCACGCAATGCCGGCCTGAGCGTGCCCAAGGCCACCATCGATCGCGCCATCGCCTACGTGCGCGAGTGCCAGAACCCCAGCGACGGCGGATTCAAGTACATGCGCACCAGCGGCGGATCGGCGTTCCCTCGATCGGCGGCGGGCGTCGCCGCACTCTATTACGCCGGCGTCTATGAGGATGAAGCCCTCAACAAGGGTCTGGACTACCTGTTACGCTCGCAACGGTCCATGCAATA
This sequence comes from uncultured Phycisphaeraceae bacterium, assembly GCA_964518335.1. Taxonomy (GTDB): domain Bacteria; phylum Planctomycetota; class Phycisphaerae; order Phycisphaerales; family Phycisphaeraceae; genus CAZFDT01. The sequence goes on along the minus strand of CAZFDT010000085.1, from coordinate 9,686 downwards.
CCACGGCGGCGGGCACTACTTCTATGGCCACTACTACGCCGTGCAGGCCATGTATCTGGCCGGCGGCAAGTACTGGGCCGAGTGGTTCCCCCGCATTCGCGACGAACTCGTCGGCCGGCAGGACGCCAACGGCGCCTGGTCCAGCGACCACGGCGAAGCCTACGGCACCGCCATGGCGCTCATTATCCTGCAAGTGCCCAACCGCCTGCTGCCGATCTTTCAACGATGAGGACACACACCACCACGTCGCCACGTCGCCACGCCGCCACGTCATGGCGGCGCACTTTCATCTGCGCCGTGCTGACGCTGGGCCTCGGCGGCGTGCGAGCCTTCGCCGTCACGCCCGTGACACTGGTGGGCCCGGACCTGCAGCCGCAGGCCATCCACCTCACGTCGGTCCGCGACGGCCAGATCGGATACTTCGATCAGACCCGCCAGTTGCGTCGCGCCCCGCTGACCGATTACGTGCAGATTCGCGGCTTCCCGCCTTCGCCGGCGGACGCCGCCACGCCCGACGAAGCAGCGTCCGCCGCCACGGGCGCGATCGAGCTGATCGACGGCACTCGGCTGGCGGGACGACTCGAAGGCGTCGCCGCCGACGGACAATCGCTGCAGTGGTCGCACGACGGTCTGGGACGCATCGACGTGACGCTCGACGAGCTGGCCATGCTCTGGCTGGGCAGGCCCCCCGGCCGCAGCGAGCAACCGGCGTCGGATCGCGTGGTGTTGGTCAACGGCGACGTGATCGAAGGTTTTCTCGAACGCCTCGTCGCGTTGCGCGTGCAGGGATCCGAGCAACTGGTCGAAGCCCCGCTGGAGCGCCTCGCGGCGGTCGTGATGTCCAATCCACGACGACTCGAGAGCCTGGACCGCCTGCTGCTGACCGACGGCAGTCGATTGGGCGTGTCGTCGTTTGCGATCGAAGGCGACCGCCTGCGTGCGACCGTGGCCCTGCTGGGCGGCACGAGGCAGGCGACTTGGCCGCTGCACGCCTTTCGCCGCATCGATCTGTCGGGTTCGGGTCTGTCGCTGGTGCAGTTGACGGACCTGCCGTGGCGCACCATCACCGGCGGGCGCGTCTTCGGCGTGGCCTGGCCGCCACGCGTGAGCGACGATCAACTGCACCTGCACGCGCCCGTCGCCGTCGAGATCGAGCTGCCCGACGGCGCGCAGCGACTTGCCGCCCGCGTCGAGCTCGCCCTCGAAGACGTCCCGGCACATGCGCGGCCACTGGCCGACTGCGCCTTGATCGTCGCCGTGGACGGCGCACCGGTGCTGCGCCTGTCGCTCAACAGCGCCAATCCCGCCGCCACAATCAATCTGCCCGTCCGCGCCGGCAAGATCACGTTCACACTCGACCCCGGTCTGCACGGCCCGACGCTCGATCGCGTCCGCCTCACCGACGCCATCGTGCTGATCCGCGTCCCCCGCGAGCCTTGACGTCGCCTCGCCCTCACCATCGCCATGCGGTCACGCCTCCGCCTCGGGCGAAGACGGCGCGGACCAAGACTCTGTTTGTCCGAGGATGAGGAAGAGCGTGGGCAGCACGAAGAGTGTGAGGAGGGTGGAGGTGGCGACGCCGCCGATGACGACGGTGGCGAGGGGGCGTTGGACTTCGGCGCCGACGCCGGTGGAGATGGCCATGGGGAGGAAGCCGACGGCGTCGGTGACGGCGGTGGCGAGGACGGGTCGCAGGCGTTGGCGTGCGGCGTTCATGACGGCGTCGCGCAGGGGCTGGCGTTCGTCGAGAAAGGTGCGGATGGCGGCGACCATGATCTGGCCGTTAAGCACGGCGATGCCGGAGAGGGCGATGAACCCGATGGCGGCGCTGACGCTGAAGGGGATGCCGCGCAGCCACAGCGCGTACACCCCGCCGATGAGGGCGAAGGGGATGCCGGTGTAGATCAGCAGCACGTCGCGCATGTTCCGCATGCTCAGGTAGAGCAGCAGGAACACCAGCAGGAGGGTGATGGGGACGACGAGCATGAGGCGTGTGCGGGCGCGCTGGAGGTTCTCGAACTGCCCGCCCCATTCGACGACATAGCCTTCGGGCAGGGCGACCTGTTCGTCGATTCGTCGGCGGGCCTCGCCGATGAAGGACGTGACGTCCCGGCCGACCACGTTGCACTGAACCCGGACGAGTCGCCGGCCCCACTCGCGGTTGATGGCGGCCAGGCCCTCGACGTCATCGATGTCCGCCAGCGAGCGCAGGGGCAGCCGCTGGCCCGACGCGGTGGGAACGAGCGTGTCGGCCAGCACGTCGGCGTCGCGGCGATGGGCGTCGGGCAGGCGGACGACCAGGTCGAAGTGGCGCTGGCCCTCGAAGACCTCGCCGACCTTTCGGCCGCCCAGAGCCTCGACGAACTCGAGCACGCAGCGGGCCGGGACACCGTGCCGGGCGATCGCCTGCTGATCGATGCGGATCTGCAGCATCGGCTGGCCGGTGACCTGGTCCACGGCAATGTCCGACGCCCCCGGAATCTGCAGCAGCACGCGTTGGATGTCGTCGCTGATGCGAACCAGTTCGTCGAAGTCGTCGCCATAGACCTTGATGCCCAGGTCGGAGCGGATGCCGGAGATCATTTCGTTGAGCCGCAGCTCGATGGGTTGGCTGAAGACAACGTTCAGCCCGGGCTGATCGGCCAGCTCGTTCTGGATGGCGGCGACGAGCTGGGCCTGGCTGGCGGCACGGGTCCACTGCGCGCGGGGCTTGAGCGAGATGAAGATGTCCGTCAGCTCCGTGCCCATGGGATCGGTGGCGACTTCGGCGGTGCCGATGCGACTCCAGACGTGGCGAATCTCGTCGGGAAAGGCCCGCATCAATAACGCCTCGACGCGCGTGTTCCAGTCGGTGGACTGGTCGATGGAGATACCCGCCAGTCGGATGGTGTTGGCGACGATCGCGCCTTCGCTCAGGCGTGGGAGGAACTCGCCGCCGAGGCGCGTGGCCTGCCAGGCGGTGAGTGCCAGCAGCGTCACCACGGCGGGCAACACGATCCACCGTCCGCGCACCGCCCACGCCAGGCAGGCGGCGTAGGCGCGGGTCATGGTGCGGTCGAAGAACCCATCCCGGTGGCGCGGCTTGCTCGGCAGGAAGTAATAGCCCAGCACGGGCGAGAGCGTCAGGGCGATGAGCAGCGCGCCCAGCAGGGCGAACATGAACGTCCAGACCATGGGCTTGAACATCTTGCCCTCGATGCCTTCGAGGGTCAGGACGGGCAGAAAGACGATCAGGATGATGCCGATGCCGAACGCGATCGGGCGGGCGACCTGCTTGCTCGACTCGACGACGGCGGCCATGCGTTCGGCAGCAGTGAGCCGCCGGCCCAGGTCGCCGCTGCGCTGGGCGATCCGCCGCAGGTTGGCCTCGGTCATCACCACCGACCCGTCGATGATGATGCCAAAGTCGATCGCGCCCAGGCTCAGCAGGCTCGCGGCGATGGCGAACTCGTACATACCCACGATCGCCAGGAGCATGGTCAGGGGAATGACGATCGCCACCAGCAGGCCCGCGCGGATGTTGCCCAGCAGCAGGAACAGGACCACGACGACCAGGGCCGCGCCCAGCGCCAGGTTGTGCTTGACGGTGCCGATGACGGCCGTGGTCAGCTCGGTGCGGTCATAGACGACTTCGACGACGACATCCTCGGGCAGGGCGCGGCGGACCTGCTCGAGCTGGCGTTTGAGGTTTTCGGTGACGACCTTGCCGTTCTCGCCCATGAGCATGAACGCCAGGCCCAGCACGACTTCGCCCCGGCCGTCGGCGGTGACGGCGCCGCGGCGGATTTCGTGATCGATGCGCACCTCCTCGGCGATATCGTGGACGTGGACCGGGTTGCCGTCGAACGAGGCGACGACGATGTTCTCGATCTGCTCGATGTTGGTGACCCGGCCGAGGCCGTGGACCATCTGCGAGACGCCCGCGGCGGTGATGAGGCCGCCGCCGACGTTGGTGTTGTTGGTCTGGATGGCCTCAAACACGTCATCGAGGGTGAGGTCGTACTTGAGCAGCGCCTGGGGCGAGACGACGACGTGGTACTGGCGCACCTGGCCGCCCCAGGTGTTGACTTCCGCGACGCCGGCGACCTTGCGCAGCTCGGGCTTGATGACCCAGTCGTGAATCGTGCGCAGCTCCTCGAGCGTGCGATCGGGGGCGTCGGAGCGCACGATGTAGTGGAGAATCTCACCCAGCCCCGTGGCGATCGGGCCAAGCTGCGGCCGCTGGATGTCCTCGGACAGCTCGACGGCGTTGATGCGCTCCGACACGTACTGGCGGGCGTCGGCGATGTCGGTCGAGTCGTCGAACGTCGCCACGACCTGTGAGAAGCCGAACTTCGACACGGAGCGCACGTTGCTCAGCCCCGGCAGCCCGCCGATCGACAGCTCAATGGGCAGGGTGATCTGCTGCTCGATCTCCTCGGGATTCAGCGCCGGGGCGACGGTGTTGATCTGAACCTGCACCGGCGTGGTGTCGGGGAACGCATCCACCGGCAGCGTGGCCAGACGCCACACGCCCAGCCCGCACAGGGCCAGCGTGATCAAGATCACCATCAGTCGGTTCTTCAGCGACAATTCGATCAAACGTGCAAGCATGAAGGCGCTCCGTCGGAGTGGGGCGTGGCGGTTCAGTGATCGGCGCAGCCGGCGCCCAGGCGCGACTTGAGGAACTCGGACATCACGATGAAGCTGCCGTCGGTGACGATCGACTCGGTCGGCGTCAGGCCGGCGAGCACCTCGACGCTGTCGCCGTGCGTGGCGCCCAGCGCGACGCGACGCAGCGAGAACAGGTCGGCCTCGTCCTGCACGAACACGAAGGTGCCGCGATCGTGGCGCTGCACGGCGTCGCGGGGCACGAGCGTGGCGGGCTGCGCGTCGCCGGTGAAGATGCGCGCCTTGCCGAACAGTCCCGTCTTGATCTGCTGGGCCCCTTCGCGCACCACGGCCCGGGCGCGGACCATGCGACTGCGCGGGTCAATGCTGCTGTCGATCCACGTGATCTGGCCGCGAATCACCACGCCGGGCAGTTCGTTGAAGCGAGCCTCGACTTGCTGCCCGGTGCCGATGCGCGTGACATGGGCCGACGGCACCGACAGGATCAGCCAGCGGGTGGACAGGTCCGCCACGACCAGCAGCGCGCCGCCAACGCTCACCGACTCTCCGACCACGGCCGATCGCTCGATGATCGTTCCGTCGAACGGGGCGCGGACCACCAATAGCGCGGAGGTGTCCTGCCCGCGCTCGATCTGGCCGATCTCGATCTCGGTGAAGCCCAGGTTCGCCAGGCGCTGTCGGTACTGGTTGGCGGACAGCTCACTGGCGGCGAGCGCGGCTTGCGCCTGCAGATAGTCCTTCTCCGCGGCGATGTTCTGCTCGCGCAGACGCTTTTCGCGGTCGAACGCCTGACGCAGGGTGTCGCGCTGGACCAACGCCGCCAGGTAGTCGCTCTTGGCCGACGCCACCTCGGCCGAGTGCAGCTCCACCAGGACCTCGCCGGCCGTCACCACCTCGCCCACGTCGTGCCTGACGCTGCGGATGACGCCTCCCGCCAGAGGCGTGACCTTGGCCAGGGCGTTGAGGTTGAACTGCACTTCGCACAGGGCGTCGATCCCCGCCGCCGACTCGGCCTGGCGCGGCCGATCCGTGCGAACGCCCGCCTTCTCCGCCGACGCCGCCGACGGCATGCGAACCTTCAGGCTGCCGCCGGGCTCCAGCGATCCCGCCAGTTGCGGCTGGCAGATCGCGCACTGCATCTCCGGCACGCCATGCTCGTGGCAGAACAGATCACCGTCCCCTCCGTGTGCGTGGCCGTGGTCGTGTCCGTGGTCGTGTCCGTGTCCATCATCGTGGTCATGGGCAGCCGCGCGGATGCGGTTGGACGGTGCTCGTGCGTCCTTCCGCAGTTCGGGGCGGCACAGGAAGCACTCGTCTTCATACAGAAAGTGTTCCTTGCAGTATGGACGATTCTTGTCTTCCAGCTCGGGATGGCAGAGCCAGCAGCGATCCTCGTATCGCCCATGTTCCTTGCACCAGAGCCGCCCCTGATCTCGTTTCGTGGGATCGCAGATGAAGCAGGTGTCGGTCGCTGGATCATGCGAATGAGCCAGAGGCGCCGCAGGCGCATGGGCGCCATGGTCGTGCCCGTGTTCGTCCGCATGCTCGTGGTCGTGTTTCTCGCAGCCGGCCAACATCAGCGCCAGCGTTGCTGCGGTGAGTGTTGTGAGGAACAGTCGGTGAAGACGTGGTGCGTGCCGATTCATCATGGTTGAGCCTCCCCTTGAGGTTGCGTGTGGTTCGTCGTCGCCTTGAGTTCCGACAGCGGCCGACCGATCAACGACTCGATCTCGGCCGCGGCGGTGTGATAGCTCACCAGTGCTGCGACGTATCGCTGTTGCAGCTCGAACAGCGTGCGCTGGGCGTCGAGTACGTCCAGAAACGCCAACTGACCTTCGTTGAAGGCCTGGCTTGTGGCCTGATGGGCCTGCGCCGCGGCGGGAATCGCGCTCTGCCTCAGTGCCAGCGCTTCGTCGTAGGACCCCGCCAGCTCCGCGTAGGCGACGCTGAGCATGCTCTCGATCCGCAGCTCCGCCTCGCGCTGTCGCTGCCGGGCCGCGGTGTCGCCCAGCCGCGCCGCCAGCACGTCGCCCTGACGCCGATCGAACAACGGCAGCGGCAGCGACACGCCCACCACCAGCGACACCTCGTCGTCGTCGTTGTGATGCCTCACGCCGATGCGCCCGGTAAGGTCGGGCATCGCCTCCGCCTGAGCCAGGCGCTGCTCGGCCAGGCGCCGGCTCACTTCCGCCGACCACCGCGCCGCCGTGGGGTTCTGGTTGATCAACGCCACCAGCGCCTCGGGCGCGGGCGGTGCGTCGATCGCGTCGAGGTCGCCGCTGACCTGCGTGAACGCGACCTCCCGGCCGCCCCACGTCGTCACCAACCGGCGTAGAGCCGCGTCCTTCTCCCGCCGCGCACGCCTCAGCGCCACGTCCGCGGTGATGACGGGAACCTGCACGCGCGCCTTGTCCACCGGCGAGGCGTCACCCGCCTCGATCCGCCGATCCGTCACCAGCGCGGTGGCCTTGGCCAACTCCAGTTCCTGCTGGGCCAGCGCGATGCGACGGTCCGCCGCCAGCGCGCTCACAAAGCGTTGCGTCGCTTCCAGCAGCACTTCCAGCCGCGCCGCCTCGTAATCCCAACTGGCGAGCTGCGTTTGCGCAGCCGCCACGCCGCGACGACGCGCCACGTCGCCGCCCAGCGGGAACGTCTGCGCCAGGCTCAGCGTCGTCTCCGCCGCGTCGAACCCCGCGTAGGGCCCCGACCCGCCGACGTTCTCGATCTCCAGCCCCACCTCGGCATTGGGCCACAAGCCCGCCTGCACCGCCTGCGCCTCGGCAATCCGCACGTCCGTCGCATAGGCGCTCAGGCGCGGGCTGTGCGCCACCGCCCACGCCAACGCCTGGCGCAGCGACACGTCACCCTCCGGCCGGGGCAACGCCGGGCCTGGGCGATCGCCACGCGTTGCCGGCGCACCCGGCACATTCAGCGACCGGCCCGCCTCCGCCCCAACGGGCTGTGGGTCGGCCGGGTGGTCAAGGGGTCCTGCCTGGCAGCCCACCAGGATGACCGCGCCCGCCGCGCAGGCGAGCCGTAGCTTACGATTCATGGATGGCTCCGTCGTTTTGATGGAATGACACCGCCGCACCGTCCACGCGGTGGATCGCAAGACATCAAAACAACAGAGCTAGATGATCAGCACCGTCGTCCGCAACGACGGTGGAGGCTGCGCGTCCGTCCCATCCCGCCCGCTCGCGCGATCGCCAACCAGATCATGCCCCGGCTCAAGCCCACGTCCCGCCAGCCACTTCGCCGCCACCGCGGGCGCTGCACCCGCCGCCGGCAGCCCCTCGCGCTCGGTGCGCAGGCTCACCAGCGCCGGCACATGAACGTCCGTGCACGCCGCACCCCGCGACACCGCCCGCCCCGTCGGCGTCGCCGCCAACCGCTCGCATCCGTCCGACCCGCACCCCAGCACCGGCGACTCGATCGCCGCTCCGCCATCCTCCGAAATGCACACCACCCACCCCCCGCTCGAACCCAGCAGGCACACCATCGCCACCACCACCCCCAGCCGGTCACGCCATGGTCGCCTGCCGATCTTCATGCGCCAGGAGTATAGGAACCCGCTCGCCAGCCACGCAACCCACCGCCCCGGAAGTTTTCCACAGGAATCGGGTAGCCTCAGCTTCCGGGGGTAATCGGAATCACTGGATTTTCACCTTCACCACACGATGCCCCGGCCACTTCGGCAGTGGGCCTCCGGGAGCACCTCGGATGGCTGATGGCTGATGGATGATGTGAAGCCAAGCCACTGCATGCGACCGTTCCCTTTGCCTTGCGCCTTCCGATACCCGATACCCGATACCCGACCCCCGAACCCCGCCTCTCCCTCGACCCCTCAATTCTACCCCCGCCCGGTGCGGCGCATAGTCCTCGCGGGGGAATGATTCCGGGGGGACTGGGGGCTGGGGGCTGGGGTCTGGCCAGGAGGGTCCAGTTCTCGGCCCTCGTCCCTTGTTCCACGTCCCTTGTCCCTCGCGCCCCGCTCCGCTAGACTGACCCCGCACCTGACCCACGGGGTTCCGGCATGGACTGGCACTTCCGCACCAAACAGCCCGACGAATCCATCCCCAACAGTGAACCCGAAAACAACAGGGCCTCGGCCGCCAACGACCGAGGCCCGTGATATTTGCCGTCCGGCGGGCGTGACCCCTATCGAGCCGATCAGAGGTAGCGGACGCGTTCTATCGACAACCAATCAGGCCGTCTTTCAGGTCTCGGTCAATCACTCGCTCGTCCAATTTCCCTTAGCCCCCGACACCTCGAAACCTAAACGTTTTGCCCAATGCATCTCATCAGCCGCGCCTTGACGTACGCTTGATCGTGCACATCGAGCCAAAAAGTGGCGGCGAACAACCATTCCGACACCGCATCCACCGCCAGATACCAGTCGGGTTCATGCGCCTCATATTGCCGCCATATTTCCTCAAACACACAGGCGATATCGATCAGCAGATTGTTGATTCCTGCCGCCCCTTCGATGCCATGCCGTAGTGCGTTCTCTTGCCACGCGGTGAAGCGTGGATCACTGACCATGGACTTGGCCAGTTCCACAGCCGTTTCGCAGATGCAACGCTGAGGATCGGTCCGCATCGGCGGGGCGAGAGTGTTCATCACGGCGAGGCCTCCTATGACGGGATCATTTGGCGAAGCGGTGTTCGCGGTGAAAGGCGAGGTACTCTTCGGTCGGCGCATGGCGGTCAGGCAACTGCAACGGTATGCCCTCGTAGCGGCCGAAGAACGCTTTGTAGGTTGCGGCGGGCATGTTGGCGGGCAAGCGCCGCGAAAGAATGAGTCGGCGGTCTTGGTTGAACGCGATCAAGCCACGATCGAACGCGGCATCGTGCAGCGCGTTGAGCGCAAGACCGTTGCGAGGGTCCAACCGCGATGCACGTCGTTCAGACCACGGCACGATGTGACTGGCGCGGATTAACTGGGGCGACGAAATACCCGTGATGCAACAGCGATGATCGTACGCGGCAAGCACCATGCGTCTAAAGAATTGCTGGCCGCGACGAAGTGTGGCAGTTGTCACCAAGTCCGTGCTATATGGATCAGCAGCGAAAGCA
>CAZFDT010000084.1:0-21606 GCA_964518335.1 uncultured Phycisphaeraceae bacterium | reverse complement strand
CTCCACCGCCGGCTTGACCAGCAGCGACCCGTCGGCCACGCCCTTGTCCGTGAAGATGTTCCGGTCCAGCTTCAGACGCGCGATCTTCATGATCGACATCCCCACACCCATCGGCGTACCCTGCAGCATCCCCCCCGTGCGCAGGATCACGTTCCCGATCACCTGCACGTCTTCCGCCGTCACGTCGCCGCTGGCGATGTTGTCGTTGATGCCCAGCGGAAGCAGCGTCTCCAGGAACAGGTTGTCCTGGATCAGCAGGTTCTGCGTCTTGCCGTTGGCCCCGTCGGCCCACTGGCCGCTTCTGACCTTCAGCGACAGGAACGACTCCCGCGCGAAGATGCTGTTGCGCACGATCACGTTGCGGCAGTTCATCAGGTAGATGTTGTGGTTGAACCCGATCCGCTTCGACGACGAGACGCGCTCGCTCCAGCCGTTGTGGTCGAAGATGCAGCCGTCGATGAGCAGGCCGTCCACCTCGGTGATGAACAGGCCGGAGGAGTGGTCGCCGCCGAAGGAGTAGCTGTCGCGGATGATGCAGCGGCGGAAGGAGATATTGCGGATGCGAGCGGTGCCGCCATGGTCCTGCCAGTCGTCGATGACCATGCCGAAGGTGAAGTAGCTCAGCTCGCAGTCTTCGAAGTCGATGTTCGAGGCCGGCCCGGAGATGTTGATGGCGTTTTCGTAGGTGCCGCCGCCATTGAAGCTGCTGTCGTCGGGGTCGCGGCGGTTGGCGTGCAGATGGATGCCTGCGAAGCGCACGTTGGACACGCCAGAGGCGAAGTTGATGGCGTTCTTGCCGTTGGTGCGGATCCTGGCGCGGTCGCCGCCGGGTTCGACCGTGAGGATGATCGGACGGTCGGCGGACTCACCGGAGGTGCGCCAGTTGATCGTGCCGCTGAGGTTGTACGTGCCGCCGGCGGCCAGGACGATGGTCATGGCCTTGCGCGTCGGTTGCTCGTCGAGCAGTTTCTTGAGGTCGCCGCCAGAGGGCAGGCGGACGATGGGCTCGACCCACTTGAGTTCGCCGGGGGTGGGAACGGTCGGATCGGTCGGTGTCGTCGGCTCATCAACCGGAGGCGGCGCGGTGGGGTCGGGCTCCACCACGATCGTCTTGCGGGCCATGATCGAGAACTGGTCGCCCTGGCGATAGGCCAACTGCAGCTCCGCCATGCCCACCGGGATGCGGTTGAGGTTGGCGTTCTTGAGTTCCCAGGGTTCTGCGGCCAGCGCGTGGGCCACGTCGTCGCGCATCGAGCTGGTGGCGTGCGACCAGCACAGGACCAGCACGTCGGCGCCGGTCGGCAGCGTGCCGGTCACGTCGAGCGCGAACTTCGCGGTCGAGTTGATCGTGTACTGCGAGGGCGAAGCGCTGGAGAACTTGACGGCAAACGGCGTCACCGGCGTCGGGTCGGTCGGGCCGCTGCTGTCGGGCGGAGGCTTGATCGTGCCGTCGCCGGGGGTAGGCTCGGTCGTAGGTGGAGGCGTGACGACACCGTCGTCGCCACCGGTGTCGGGGGGCGTCTGCGATGCGGGCGACTGCACAACCAGTTTCCGCTCGGCCTTGGCGATCTGGCGGTTGTTCTGGCGCAGCACCAGTTGCACGTAGGCATCGCCGTCGGGCAGCGTGTCGAGCTTGCCGTTGTCGATGCGCCAGGGCGAACCGGCGCGGGTGTGGGCGAACGTATCGACCATTCGCTGCTGCGCATCCGACCAGGCCAGGACCAGCACGTCGCCGCCGGTGGGAAACGTCCCCGTCACGTCGAACGCCAGCGTGGCGCCCGAGCCCTTGACGTATGTCGCGGGGAAGCCCGACGCGAACGCCACGCCGGGTGCGACAGGCACCGCCTGGGTCTGCACCGTCAGCGGCCGCTCCACCTTGGACACCACTTTGTTGTCCACGCGCAGGAGCAGTTGAACCGTGGCCTCGCCTGCGGGAAGCTGATCAAGTTTGTCGTTGTCGATCCGCCACGGCGAACCCTTGTGCGCATGGGCGAATGCGTCCACCATGCGTCCCTCGGCGCCAGACCACGCCAGGGCCAGGATGTCCACGTTGGCGGGCAGCGTCTTGTCCACCTCGAACGTCAGCGTGGCGCCCGACCCGCGAAGGTAGCTGGCGGGGAAGCTGCTGGGGAAGGTCACGTTGGGCAAGGCCGTCGTGCCCGGCGCTTGAACCGCCAGGCGGTGCTCGATCTTGGCTGTGGGCTTGTTGTTGACGCGTACGAGCAACTGCAGCACGACGTCGCCGTCGGGCAGGGCGTCGAGCTTGCTGTTGTCGATGCGCCAGGGCGAGGCGGTGCGCGTATGCGCGAAAGCGTCCACCATTCTCTGCTGAGCGTCCGACCAGGCCAGGATCAGCACATCGCCGCCGGCGGGCATGGACGCGACGTTGAAGCCGATCGTCGCGCCAGAGCCGCGCACGTAGGACGAGGGCGGGTTGGCGAACGAGATTGCGGTGGAGGTGGTCGTGGCCTGCAGTGTCTGTGTCGTGGCGGCCACGGTCGCGTCGGGCGCGACGGTCGTCTCGCGCGTCACCACCGGCGCGAGGATCGTCATGCGGTGACGCACCTTCCGCGAAGGCTTGAGCGTTTCGACCGTAATGACGACTTCGCCGGCGGGCAGCTTGTTCATCGATGCCGCCGGGATGCGCCACGGCCCGCTACGCAGCACCGTCGTGAAGCTGTTGACGACGCGCCTGGTCTTCACTTCCATGGCCGTGACCATCACGCTGGTGCCTGCCGGCGGTGTGCCGGTGATCTGCAGCGGGATGTTCCTGCCACTGCCCAATTGATAGCTCGTGGGGGCGTTGGCGGGGAAATCCACCGCGAACGCGGGCTGGGTCTGCGAGGATGCAGGCGATGTCGCCGCCAGCAGGGTCAGCGCGGCGGCCGCCAGCACCATCCCCCGGCGAACGAAACGATGAATCGCGTGCTTACTCATGGTCAACCTTCCACAACTATGCGGTCTGGCGAACGTGGCCAAACCTGGACATCGTCGTGAACATGGTCGGCCCGATCAGATGCGGGCTTGGGGCAAGCTTTGCCGCCAAGGCCCGATCGCGTGACGACTCTGCAGCCTGGTCCATGTGTACCGCCTGGCGCGACAGATAACAGGTCCGATTACTCGAACGCCCCTTGCCAGACTTCACGGATGGGACAACGTCAGGATATGCCCACGACGCCGCCATCTTACCAAACATCATGCGAACTGTCAAGGCTCCGCCCCCGTCGGCTGCGCGCGGTGACGTCGCCGATAAGCCATGCGTCTGGTTTGCCCCGGCAATATCGGCCCCCGCCCCCGCCCCCGGACTCGGACCCCGGACTACAAGCCCCGGATTGCGAACCCCGATCCATCAGTCCAGCGGGTCCAGCAGCGCCCCGTCGGTTTCCATCGCCACCGCTCGACCGAGTGTCTGTACCGTCAGGACGATCCGGTCGCGTCGGGTGCGGTCCTGAATGATGCCTTCGAGGCCCGCCAGCGGACCACTGCGTACGACAACCCGAACCCCTTGTTTGAGATACGGATACGGATCGATCTGCAGGTCGCCGCGCTGTTCCAGCGCGCGGCGGATGTTCTGCAACTCCCACGCCAGGCGAGCCTGATCAGGCACGGCAATGACGTTGGCCACGCGCCTGGTGCGATCCGCGGCGTACGCCTGCTCCAGCGTTCCCAGAAGGAACACGTACCCGGGGAACAAGGGTTTATGCACCGTCAGACGCCGCCGGCCGTAGGTTCTAACCTCGGTCAATAAAGGCAGATACGTCTCAGCCTGGAGCGCATCCAGACTTTCGACCAGCGCCTTTTCCATCCGACTGCGCGTGTGCAGGACGTGCCAGCGTGGTTCATCCGCGACCGTCCTGAGCCAACGGGTGGATTCGACGCCAGGCGTCGGCATCGTCGCCAACATTGTCATCGGGTCCGTCCCTCCGTGGAGCCGACGGGAACCGCCCGCCGTCGCCCGTGCCTGTTAATATCGGCAGTTTCCACCGCCGCCCCGCATGAGTCTAACCATAACTTGCCCAGCTTTCCCAAACGGGTAGCCGGCACAAGACAGGCAGTCGTCAACTGCCCCCGCAACCCCCGCCACAGCTCCCGCCGCCACACCCGCTGGCGCCGCAGCCATCCCCACCCCCGCCGGCACCGCAACCCCCGGCGCCGCAGCCGCCGCCCCACCATCCGCCTCCATTGCCTCGCTTGCCGCCACGCCGCCGGCCCATATTCACACCGCGAATCACGCGGATCACCACCATAATCCCCGCCGCGATAACCAGGAGCCAGACGAAAGGTGAATCCATCAGCCCCAACAGCCAGGCTCCGGGCAGCATGACGCCTGCGGCAGGGATGATGCCGCAGGCCACGGCTCGCCTTATGCGAGGGCGCGGCAGCAGCCAGTAGCGCCTGCGATCCACGCGTTCGAACCGCGCGGGTGCAAATCGCTCGAACGCCGGAGGCCAGACGTCGGCCGGGGGCGCCTCGCCGAACAGCCTCGCATAGCTCGCCAGCGTGTCGCTGTACCAGGCGTGAAACTTGGCCGACTCTGCCTCGCCGCCGCGCGTCGGGCCGTGGTGCAGCGGTCGCGGCAGCACCTGCCCGCACAGCCGCTCCCAGTACGACCGCGTGTACGTCAGATGCAGATGCCACGCCTGGTCCACCTCGTCCGACGGCGTCACCGGATGACCGGCCGCCATCGCCAGGTAGATGAACCGTTTGTACTCCTCGATCACGCGCTGGGACCACTGCAGCGTCCACCCGTTCTCCCGCGCCAGCCGCGCGGCAAAGGTGAACGCCGGCTCGCCCTCGTCGATCGAGAACTGGCCAATCGCCTGCCACAACGGATCATCGAACGCGCCCATGTGACCCCCTGTTCTCAGCACGCAGCGCGACGGCGGTGTCGCGCCGAGTTACAGGTCCAGCGCCTTGGCCATCGTCGCGCCCAGGTCGGCGGGGCTGTCGGCGACGACGCAACCGGCGTCGCGCAGGGCCTTGATCTTCGAGTCGGCGCCGCCCTCGCCGCCGGAGATGATGGCGCCGGCGTGGCCCATGCGTCGGCCGGGAGGCGCGGTGCGGCCGGCGATGAACGCGGCGACCGGCTTGCGGAAGCTCTGCTTGATCCAGGCCGCGGCGCTCTCCTCGTCGGTGCCGCCGATTTCGCCGATCATGATGATGCCATCGGTAGCCTTGTCCTCGTTGAAGAGTTTGAGGCAGTCGATGAAGTCGGTGCCGCGCACGGGGTCGCCGCCGATGCCCACGCAGGTGGTCTGCCCGATGCCGCGCTGCGAGCATTGCCACACGGCTTCGTAGGTGAGCGTGCCGCTGCGGCTGATGATGCCGACGCTCTTGCCGCTCTTGGCCTTGGCGGGGGGCAGGTGGATGTAGCCGGGCATGATGCCGATCTTGCATCCGTTGCCGTTGTCGCCGGGGCTGATGACGCCGGGACAGTTGGGCCCGACCAGGCGCACTTCCGGATGGCGCAGCGTGATCATCTGCTTAGCCTTGGTCATGTCGATGACGGGGATGCCCTCGGTGATGCAGACGATCAGGCGGATGCCGGCGTCGGTGGCTTCGAGGATGGCATCGGCGGCGAAGGCCGGGGGGACGAAGATCATCGTCGCCTCGGCGCCGGTGGCTTCGACGGCCTCGTACACCGTGTTGAAGATGGGCAGGCCGTTGACGTCCTTGGTGCCGCCCTTGTTGGGGGTGACGCCGCCGACCATTTTTGTGCCGTAGTCGAGGCAGCCCTTGGTATGGAACGCCCCCGCCGAGCCGGTGATGCCCTGGCAGATGACCTTCGTGTCGCCGTTGACGAGAATGCTCATAGTGGCGCTAGGATAGCGGGCGTCGGCGACGGCGACAAAAAGGGCGGATTCAATTCCGAAGCGCAACACCGCGGATGGTGGTGAGGACTTCGGCGGGGGTGCGGTAGTAGTGGATTCAATTCTGAAGTGCAACGGAGGGTGACAGGCGGCGATTATTGGTCCGGCGGCGGGCGAATGCCCGACATGATGGGTAGGTCATGCTGTCGCTGTCGTCGTCACCCCCCACGCTTCTGGAGGCTCTGGAGCCGCGGACGTTCCTGAGCAGCCCTGCCCCCGCGCCGGCGAGCATGGGGGAGCATCCGTTCCAAGCTGCCGTGTCCGCCAAGGCGCGCAAGAAGCAGCGCAAGGCGGCGAAGTCGGTCATCAACTATCGCGCGGTGGCGCTCTTCCCGATGAGCGCAGGCGCCACATGGACCTACCGCAGCGGCACCGAGATCGTCGAGCAGGCAGTGGACGGCACGCCCACGACCATCAACGGCGTGACCACCGCCAAGCTCGTGACCACACGCCACGGCGAGACGATCGGCCAGGCGACGGTGACCAGCGGCGACAAGGGCATCCGCCTGCTGCAGCGCGAGCTGGTGTCGCCGGGCTCGACGGACTCGGAGGTGTTTCCCGGCGGCGTGCCGGTGCTGCCCTTTGCGGTGCGCACGGGGACGAAGGCGGCGTTCAAGCTCAAGTGGCAGGGCGTGCAGGACGGCGGCGGGTTCGCCTGGACCGGCCAGGACGCGCGCAAGCTCGAGGTCATCGGGTTCCAGACGATCACGGTGCCGGCGGGCAGCTTCAAGGCGATGCTGGTGCGTGAGACGCGCACCGCCACGCAATCGCAGACCAACAACGGCCCGCTGAGCGTGGGGCTGACGACGACGACCGATTCGTGGTACGCCCCGGGCCTGGGGCTGGTGCGATCGGTGGTGACGACCAAGCGCACGGGGTACTACAACAATGCGGCGGTCGAGAGCACGACGACGCGGAAGGTGACGGACCTGCTGGCGACGAACCTGAGCTACGTGCCGCCGCGGCCGGACCTGACCAGCACATTGCGTGGCGGGGCGTCGGTGGCGGCGGTCGCCGGGCGCAAACTCACGCTGAACACGGTCGTGCGCAATGGCGGGCAGGAGTCGGCGCGGCCCTCGACGGTGACGATCTACTTCTCGCCCGACAGAACGGTGGACTTTGCGGACGCGGCGGCGGGCGCGGCGCGGATCAAGGCGCTGGCGCCGGGCCAGAAGCTGACGCGGAGCATTACGCTGCAGTTGCCGCGTCAGCCGGGCACGTACTTCGTCGCCACGTTTGCGGACGCGGCCAACGAAGTGGACGAACTCCATCGCGCCAACAACTGGTCCTCGCCGCTGAAGGTGGTGGTGAGCAAGCGATGAGCGTCATCCGGACCTTCGGAGGACCTCAGGTCCGGCGTGCGAACCATTACACCTTGGCGAGCCTGGTCACGCGGCCGCCGACGATCCATTCGCCGATGTAGAGGTCGCCGTTGGGGGCCAGGCAACCGCCGTGGGGGCTGTTGAAGTGGCCTGGCTGCACGTGGGGCGTGCCGGCGAGGTTGGGCCAACCCTTGGGGCTGCGCAGGCGATCGGTGAACCCGACCTCGACGCCGGCGCCCAGGTCCGCCAGGCAGGTGAGCGAGGCGGTGTCGAGCAGTTTGACGCCGGTGAACAGCTCGGGCACGAGCACGCGCTGGCCGTCGGCGGAGAAGCTGAACATGCACGGGCTGTGGCAGACGTTGTCGCGGTAGCGCAGGTGCTTGCCCTCGCCGTCGTAGATCGTGATGCGGCGGTTGCCGCGGTCGGCGATCCACAGCTCCGCGGTCGTGGGATGGAAGGCGATGCCGTGCGGGCAGTTGAACTTGCCGACCCACTCGGTCCCGTCGAGCGTGCCGACGTAGCGGCCGTCGCGGGTGTGACGGTGGACCAGTGACGAGCCGTAGCCGTCGGCGACCCACACGTCGCCGTTGCGGGGGTTCACTGCAACCCAGGTGGGCGTGTAGTTGCCCTTCTCGTAGGCGGCGTGAGGCGGCTTGTCGATGGTCTGCACCGTCTTGCCCTCGAGCGTGGTCTTGACGACCTCTTTGGAGGTCTGGTCGGCGAGCCAGAGGTATTCCTTGCCGCCCTCGTTGACGAGGGTGAGGCCGTGAGCGCCGCCGAAGCGGTCGCCCCACGAGGCCTTGAGCTTGCCGTCGGGGCTGAAGATGAGCACCGCGGGGTTGCACTGGGCGAAGACGACGACATCGCCAGCCTGAGTCACGGCGACGCCGTGTGTGCGGCCGTTGGCGCGGGCCGACTCGTTGTCGGGCACGCGGGCCCAATGCTCGTGCCACTGGTACAGAAATTCGCCGGTGCCGATGCGCATCGGTGTTGCTCCTGGGTTATGCGTGGACCGTTGGCCGTTCGTCCTCCCGGGTCACAGGCGGGACATGATCGTGCAACCGTGCCGGGCGTGCAACTGGACTCACGACCGCCCGGCCAGCATCAGCACGGCGCCGACGATCGCCAACAGCAGGCAGGCGCCCATGAAGACGAGAACCAGCCAGGCGACCACGCGGGTCTTGACACCGCGCGGCGGCCGCCACTCCACGGTCTGGTCGGACGAGTCGCTCACGTCAGTACGCCCGGTGCTTGCCGCCGAAGCCCCACAAGGCCTCGAAACGGATGAGCAGCGCCCCCACCGGCACGGCGACCACGGCCGTGAAAAGCAGGTGCAGGAAGCGATGGTAAAGCTGATCGGCCGCCGACCATTGCTCGATCGGCTCGCCCACCAGCCACGGGATGCCGCGCATCGTGAACAGCGCGACGATCACCAGGTGAATGAAGATGCCCACGATGAACGTCAGCGCCGCCAGCGCGATCGCCGACTGGCGGAACAGCAGCCCGCGGAACTGCAGCAGCGCCCAGGCTCCGAACAGGTAGCCAAGTGCAGCAGGGCCCAGGATCGTCACGTCCTTGACCGGGCAGTCGATGATATCGACGACGACGCCCAGCGCGAGCATCGCCCACGCCAGCGCCATGGGCGACGCGCTCATGCCGATGAACACGCCCAGGATCAGCAAGAGGCTCGGCCGGACGCCGCCGAAGGTCATGAGGCCGCTCAACCCCACCTCGAGTGCGGCGGCGACGTAGGCGAAGATGACAAACACGGGCCAGCGCATCAAACGCACCTTCATCTCACCCAAGCCAGGCCCGCATGAGCGGGTCTGCTCTCACGACGACTCCTTGGGCGCCACCACGTCCACCTGGGTCAGGTGTTGCAGGTCCACCACGGGCCGGATCACGACCAGGCGCCGAAGGATCGGGTCGGCGGGATTGTCGATGACCTCGACGACGCGACCGACGATGTAACCGGCGGCCTCCTTGGGCCAGGTCTGGTCCCAGAGGTGAACCAGGTCATCGACCTGCACCTGATCCTCCTTGCGCACGTTGGCGACGAGCGTGCGTCGGGTAGCATCCATCTTGACCGTGGCCTTGAGTCCGTCGCTGCCCGGCGGGGCAAGCTGGGGCAGGATCGTCACCGCCATGGTGGTCGTCGGCGCGGTGATCAGTCGCACGCGCGACTGCGTGTTGTCCACGCCGATCACCAGGCCCACGAGGTTGTACCCGCTGGTGGCGATCATGTTCTGCTCGACGCCGTGGCTGCGGCCGCGATTGATGGTGAGCACGGGGTCCAGTCGGCTCGATGGGGCGGCGACGACGCGGGCCGGCAGAAGCGTCACCGCCTTGCGGATGCGCTCGGGAATCTGACTCAGCCGCACGATCTCCTGGCGCAGCAACTCGTTTTCCTGCAGCAGGGCCAGCTCGTTGTTCTGCAGGCGGAAGTAGTTCTCCTCGAACTTGCTGCGGGCGTCGGGCGAAATCAGCGGCGTCGCCGTCGTGCCGCCCACCCGCGCCGACATCCAGGTCAGCGGCCCCGTCGCCGGCGCCAGCAGGTGCGAGACGATCCACCGCGGCAGCATCGCCAGCTTGTCCGACGCCTTGGCCGGCAACAGGCTGCTGATGAGCATCAGCAGCACAAGGGCGACAAGCACGCGCTGGGGGGTGAGGATGCCTCGGGTCATCGAACACTCATGCTATGCGGGTGGGAGGTTCGACAAGCGAGCCGCGGCGTGTCGCCGCGTTCTTCTTCCTGTTTTCTTCGGTATGCACTCGGCTTCGCATCGTGCATGCGCGGCGACACGCCGCGGCTCGCTAGATCTCGTCCATGTCGCTTTCCATCGTGGACTTCCATTCCTCGAGGTGTTCGAGGTAGATGGCGGTGCCGCGGGCGACACAGGTGAGCGGGTCGTCGGCGATGCGCACGTCCAGGCCGGTGGCGTTGGAGATCACCACGTCGATGCCGCGGAGCAGCGCCCCGCCGCCGGCGAGCACGATGCCGTTGTCCACCAGGTCGGCGGCCAGTTCCGGTTCGCAGCGTTCGAGGGTTCGCGTGACCGTCTCGATAATGGCCGACAGTGGCTCCTGCAGGGCCTCGCGGATTTCCTCGCTGGTGACGACGGTCTTGCGGGGCAGGCCCGAGATCATGTCGCGGCCGCGCACCTCCATGGTGCGGTCCTCGTTGACGGGGGCCGCCGACCCGATCTCGATCTTGATGCGCTCGGCGGTCTGCTCGCCGATCATCAGGTTGTAGGCCTTCTTCATGTGGTTGATGATGGCCTCGTCGAGGTCGTCGCCGGCGACGCGGACAGACTCGCACTGGGCGATGTCGGCCAGGCTCATGATGGCGACCTCGGTGGTGCCGCCGCCGATATCGACGATCATGCTGGCGGTTGCCTCGACGATGGGAAGGTTGGCCCCGATGCCCGCGGCCATGGGTTCTTCGACGAGGTACACGCGTCGGGCGCCGGCGCGCTCGGCGGAGTCGAGCACGGCCCGCTTCTCGACGGCGGTGATGCCGCTGGGCACGGCGATGACGACGCGCGGCTTGACGCCGAACGGGCGGTTGCCGTTGACCTTGCGGATGAAGTAGCCGAGCATGGCCTCGGTGATCTCGAAGTCGGAGATCACGCCGTCCTTCAGAGGCCGAATCGCGGTGATGCTGCCGGGGGTCTTGCCGAGCATTTCCTTGGCGACCCAGCCGACGGCGTTGCCGTTCTGCAGGACCTGGTTGGTGCCCTTCTTGACGGCGACGACGCTGGGCTCGTTGAGCACGATGCCTTCGCCGCGCACGCACACGAGGGTGTTGCACGTGCCCAGATCGATTCCCATATCGACACTGAACCAACTTAGAGCTTTGTCGAGAAACAAAGGAGCCAGGCCCCTTTCACCCCCCGGAAGTTCGCCGGACGTCGGCTGGACACAGGTCGCAGCCACCCGTCACTGCCGGTGGCGCAGGATGATAACAGTCCGCGGTCAGCGGGCAACTATGCCTGTAGATCGGCTCTGGAGGGGTAAGTGCGACAGATTTGCCGCCCCGTCAGCGGATGGGTCCGGGCAGCAGCGTCTGCGCCGACCGCTCGATCTTGAACGGGTTGCCCGAGCCGAAGAGGTCGCTGGAGCGATACCAGACGTACCCGATGGCACAGGCCAGCGCCAGGAAGGCGATCAGGGCCAGGACGGTGTAGATGTTGCTCGATGCCGATCGATCAGCCATCGCAAATCTCCGAGGTCAGGGACGGCGCCGCGAGGCGGCGCAGCCGAGGGTCAGGAGCGGCCGGTGAACACCTTGTCGCCCTCGCTGATCTTGCCCGTGGCCAGCACCACGCGGCCGGCCGAGGCGTCGGTATCGACGGCGCTGATGACGATCGTGCCCACGTACTTGTTGTCCATGGTGTGGACGTAGAACTTCATGTTGGGCTCGACCTTGTCATTCTGGCCGACGTTGATCTGGACGAACGTCGTGCCCTCGACGACCTGCACCTTGGTGATCTGCCCGCGGATGACGATGCCCGTGGGCTCGACGCCGCCCTCGACCAGGGCCACGCTCCGCTCGCCGCCGCGGAAGATGACTTTCGCATCGTCCGGCAGGGTCTCGATCTTCTGGTTGATCTCGGCCATGGCCTGCTCCAGGGCGGTGGCCTGCTCGCGCGTGCGGCGGACGCTGCGGGTCAGCGCCTCGTTGTCGCCCTGCAACTGGTTGACGCGGTCCGACAGCTCGATGCGCTGGCGGTCGAGCTTGACGACCTGGTCGCGCTTGTCGGTCAGCTCCGTCTGCATGCCTTCGAGCAGCTTGCTCTTGGTGTCGTCGGCGGCCGACAGGAGGCTGACGGACGCTTCGAGCTGGGCGAGCTTGGCGGTCTCACTCTGCTTCTCGGCGCGGGCGGTGGCCAGGTCCGACTGCAGCGTGTTGATGTTGCCGGTGAGCTTGCCGATCTTGTTGTTGAGTTCGTTGATCTGCTCGCGCACGGCTTCCTGGGCGGCGTTGATCTCGACCTGGTAGTCGCGGGCCTTGTCCTCCAGGCCGACGATCCGCTGATTGGCCTGGCTGAGCTGGCTACGGAAATTTTCAGTGTTGGCGACGAACGGGACGATCAACGCCACCAGCAGGACGGACAACACCGTCACCAGCACCACGAAAATCTTGGTCAGGATGCTCAAGGCTGGTCCTCTCTAAACGGAACGTGCGGGAGTTGCCGCGCGGCAATGCCCACCATTGCACCGCGGGTTCAACCCCTCCATATCTACCGCGAGCGGGGGTGACTGTCAACGCGCCAAAGTGCGGTGCTTGCCGATCTTAGCACGCGGCAGGTCCGATATCCGCTGCCCGGCGATCACACCCCCTCGGCGTCGGGGGGCATCAGGATCGCCGCCGCCGCCGACAGACGCACCGTCGGATCGGGGTCGTCGAGCAGTTTCACCAGCGTCCGGGCCGCGTCCGCACTACCGAAATACCGCAGCACAAACGCCGCCTGGGCCCGTTGCGTGGGGATCTGCGATGCCGACCCGCTCATCGCCACCGCCAGCCCCTGCTCCGACCCCATCTGGGCCAACGCCCCCGCCGACGCCAACGCCAGCTCGAACGGCGTGACCGTCAGAAACTGCCGCAACGCCGGCTCCATCCGCCGGTCCTTGAGCCGGCCCATCATCATCACCGCCAGGATGCGCACCTCGTCGAACTCGGAGTACGCCGCCGCCCGAATCGCGTCGAGCGTGCTCTCGTCGCCCAGGTTCACCACCGCCTCGGCGACCTGCAGCCGCACGATCGCCGTCCGCACCTGCGAGGCGCGCGGCATCGGCGTGGCGCTGAGTTCGGTGAGCATGTCGATCGCCGACTTCTCGCCCATGCGGCCCAGCAGCATCGCCACGTTGCCGCGCACGGTCGGATCGGGCTGGGTGAGCATCATCGCCATGGGCGTGGGGTCCACCGGCACGCCGATCTGGTGCAGCGCGAAGATCGCCGCCGCTTTGACCGAGTCGTTGGGATCGTTGAGCATCGCCTCGGCGCCGTGGCGCACCACGGGCGTGCGCAGCCGACCGGCGGTCACCAGCGCGACGAAACGCACCGCCGGGTTGCGGTCCTCCATGCCCAGTTGGATCAGGGGCAGCGCCCGGTCGGGCCGCCACTGGATCGCCTCCATGGCATTGGCGCGCAGCGCGGCGCTGTCGCTGCGGGCGGCTTCCACCACCTGCTGGATCGCCCGGTCCTCGGCGGCGGCGAGGATGGCCGACGCGGTGTCGGCGCCGCGCGGCTGCGCGAGCAGTGGCGCCGCTGCAGTGAGCCAAAGTCCCAGCAGCGCCGGCCAGGCCGCGCCGCGTCGGTCGCATCGGATCATGAGGTCTTTCCTTTCAAGGGTTCAAGGTGCGAGTTTACCGCGGCGGGCCCATCCCGCGAGCGACAGCAGCGCGGTGAACGTCACCAGAAGCCACATCGGCGTCTGGCCCCACCGCCCGAAAAAAGTCACCCGCGGGTCCAGCCACAGGCGCTCGTCAGCCACGCCCGACACCTGCTGTCGCTGCCCGCCGACCTGAACCTGCGCCAGAATCGCGCCGGTCGAGTCGATGAACCCGCTCACGCCCGTGTTCACGCTCCGGGCCATGGGCACGCGGTTCTCCACGCAGCGATACGCCGCGATCTGCAGGTGCTGCACGCCCTGCATCGTGCCCGGATACCAGCCGTCGTTGGTCAGGTTGATCAGCAGATCCGCCCGCTTCTCGCCGCGCTCGTACACCATGCGACGGCAGACGCGCGGCACCGCGTCCTCGAAGCAGATCGGCGTGGCGAACCGCACCACCCGCATCGTCGTCGGCTCCCCGCCATCGACCGTCGGCACCAGCACCGGCGCCTCGAACCGCACCAGGCGCTGCCCCGCGCGAATCGTCCAGTCCTGGCCCCATGGCGAAAACAGCCGCACGAACAGACGCTTGAGCGGAGGCGACCATTCCACCCACGGAATGAACTCGCCAAATGGCACGCGGTGCATCTTGTCGTACCGTCCGCCCGGCGCCCCATCGGAGAAGTACAGGTAGGCGCTGTTGTGACGCCGCGCCGGGTACATCACCGTCCGGCCGTCAGGCAACTGCAGCGGATAGTGATCGAACTCCGCGTCCGAGCCCGCCACCAGGTGCGATCGCACCTGCCGCGCGATCTGACGCACCGTCTGCTCCACGTCGGCGCTGTCGATCCACACCTCGTGGGCCTCGTCGTTGAGCGGGCGCGGCACCATGGTCTCCGGCCAGACGATCAGGTCCGGCGGCGGCGACTCGACGGCGGCCACATAGGTCATCTGCAGCAGCTCGGCCCACGCCTGGGCCACCTCCTCGGGCGTCGGCGGCTTGCGGTTGTCCTGCACCACGTTCGTCTGCACCACCGCAATCCGCGGCCCCGGCTCCAGCAGCGCCGGCGTCTGCGCCAGGCGACGATGCCCGTACAGACTCCCCATGACCATCACCACCGCCCACAGCACCGTGCCCGCCGGCAACGCCTTGCCCAGTCGCGGCCGACCCGCCCGACCGATGTGCATCCACCGCCGCAGACACAGGTCCGCCAGCAACCCGTTGGTCATCGCCACGATCAGTCCCGCCGTGTGCTCACCGAACAGGTCCGCCGTCTGCATCAGCCGGCCCGGCGCCTGCCCCACGTCGAACGGCGCCTGCGTGTGCGCCAGGGCAAACCAACCGAACCCCCCCGCCAGCAGATGCCCCCGCACGAACTCCAGGCTCACCCACGCCAGTGGAACCGCCGCCACCATCGGCAGCCGCAATCGCTGATCCAGCCATCGCATCAACTGCAGCGACAGCATCGGATACACCGCCATCACCGCGCACACCGCGATGTAGCCCAGCGGCACGACCATCGCCAGCCAGCGACACATCACCAGCCACCAGACGAAGAACACCAGCCAGCTCGTCCACGCCAGCCGCCGCGCCGAACCCGACCGCGTCGCCAGCACCGCCGCGGGCACCAGCGCCCAGTGCGCCAGCCACGCCACCCCGAGGCGCGGAAACGCCAGCCCCAGCAGCACCGCCGTGGCGCCGAGCAGTAGCAGATGCGCCCACACGCCTCCCAACCCGCGCTCCGTCCCCCGCCTCAGCTCTGGATGCGTCGTCGCCATCAAGGTTCCAAGTCTATCGCCAGTGCCGCGCGGGAGCGATTCGCACACCCCTGGCCACGCGGCAAAAAAACAACCCCCGGTTGGTCCGGGGGCTGAAGGGAAGAGCGGGTTGTGGGTCGGAGCCTCACACGGCGCGCGGGTGGGCCTGATCGTAAGCCGTGCGAAGACGCATCGTGGACAGGTGCGTGTAGATCTGCGTGGTGCTCAGTGACTGGTGGCCCAGCAGTTCCTGCACGCTGCGCAGGTCGGCGCCGTTGTCCAGCAGGTGCGTGGCGAAGCTGTGCCGTAGCGTGTGCGGGCTGATGGTCGGGTCCAGGCCCGCCATCGCCAGGTACTTGTCGAGCTTGCGGCGGACGCTGCGCGAACTGAGTCGGCCCCCGTTCTTGTTGATGAACAGCGGCACCGCAGGATCAGTCATCGACTGCTGCTTGACACTGCTGAATCGCGGGTCCGGCTCCAACAGGGTCATGTAGTGGCGAATGGCGGCCATGGCGTGGCTGCCCAGCGGCACGATGCGCTCCTTCTTGC
The DNA here is from genome assembly GCA_964518335.1 of uncultured Phycisphaeraceae bacterium. Classification (GTDB taxonomy): domain Bacteria; phylum Planctomycetota; class Phycisphaerae; order Phycisphaerales; family Phycisphaeraceae; genus CAZFDT01. The sequence goes on along the minus strand of CAZFDT010000084.1, from coordinate 5,772 downwards.
CTTTGCCGCGCACGTGCAGGGTCTGGTTGATCATGTCCAGATCGTTGCGGTTGAGGTCCACCAGCTCGCTGACGCGCACGCCGGTGGAGTAAAGCGTTTCGAGGATGGCCCGGTCGCGCGCGCCCAGGGTCTCGCGGTTGTCGGGCATCGACAGAAGCTTGTCGATCTCCTCGACGGTGATGGCCTTGGGCAGGCGCTTGGTCTGCTTGGGCGTGCGGATGAGCAGCATCGGGTTGGTGTCGATGAGCGAGCGCTTGAGCATCCACTTGGAGAAGGACCGGAGCGTGGCGATCTTGCGTGCGGTCGTCGCCGGGCTGTAGCCGAAGGTATCCAGATGAGAGAGGAACCCGCGGATAAGCATGGCGTCGGCGTGGAGGATGCGCTGCTCGATGGCCTCGTTGTAGGGCAAGGGGGCGCCGTTGCCGTTGACGTTGCCGGGTGCGGCGTGGGGGGCGCCGTTGCCGTTGGACGCTGCGCCGGCGCCGGCCTCGCGCTCGGTCAGGTATTCGACGTACTGCCGCAGGTCCGCGCCGTAGCAGCGGGCCGTGTACGGGCTGAAGTGGCGCTCGTGGCGCAGGTAGTTGACGAACTGTTCGGTGAGGGGGATGGGCTGGCTCATGACGAGGTTCCTGGATCTTTCTGCGGGGAACGCGGCCCCGCGCCGGGGTCGGTTACGCGGACTTTTTCCGCAGGGTCTGCAGTTGGGCGTGCATGCGCTGGCCAAGCTGATGCGACAGCACCGCGGCGTCGAACCAGTCCAGTTCGCACTGGGGGTCCTGCACCATCTCGACGAGGCGATCGAGCAGCTCGCTTTCGCGGCCGGGCTCGCAGCGGAAGACGTAGCGGTGGCCGTGCTTGACCAGCACCAGCTCGCGCGGTGGTTCAGTGGTCAACCGCAACGGGCGCGGCGATCGCGCATCGTGGGGCTGATGGGGATGGTCGGGTGTGGTGGCCACCGCATGCTCCTGTCGCGTTCGTGCGACGTCGGAGCTTGGGGGCATCCGCGGCCGTCACGAGGCGGGTTGCGCCGTGCCGCCGGCAATCCGCTGCGATTCCTCGCGCAGCAGACGCCAGCTCACGACGTAGCTGACAAACTCGCTGTACAGGTCCATGCTGACGCGGTAGCGCCGCCACGACTCGGGCTCACTCACCGGGCCTCGGCGGTTGGCATAACGTTGCAGCCGCTCCCGAACGTGGGGATCGGCTGCGTCAAAGACGGCGGAAACGACGCTCGATGCTGCAGTGGCACTGCGCGGCTGGTTCGCCAGCGTCGCGTCACCCGTCGGCGCCCGGCTCAGCTCGCGCACGTCCAGCGGGGGATCGTGCTTGCTGCGCGAGGCGTCGGCGTACAACTCGACGGCCAGTCCCAGCTTGGGCGGGTCGTACGGGTCGTAGGCGGTGATCGTGCCCACGAGGATCGCGTCGGCGTTGAGCAGCCCTCGAATCTGGGCCGCATCCTCCGGCGAGGCGATGTGCCCCAGACCCGCCGCCTGCATCGCCGCCAGCGTTCGGTTGACCGGCAACACGTCGAGGTTGCCGGCGTTCTCGAGCTGACGCGCCAGATGGTCGGCCATCACGACGCCGTCGGCCTGGCGACTGCCGCTTTCGTTGCGCAGCGGCGCGATCGCCCAGACCCGCCGCTCGCCGTAGGGGCTGCGCAGCGGCTCGGCGCCGGGCGTGGGAAACATCGTCTGGCAACCCACGCACGGCATCGCCAGCGCCGCCAAAGCCGCGATCAACAGGACCTGTTTACTTGTCATGGCGTCCTGCCGGGGTTTCATGTCGGTGAAGCCTCCGCTCACCGGGTTAACTGTCTTGTCATCCACCTTCACGCCGGACCTGAGTCTTCGAAGGTCCGGATCTCTTTCATCCAAGGCGCCCCGTCACGGCGTCGGGACCAGCGCGCTGGGCGCGTTGGTCTCGATCTGAGGCTGCGCCATACGCAGCACGTGGTCCGGCCGCAGCGCCCAGACGTTCTCCACGCCCAGTTGCGCCCGGTCGGACACGAAGAACACACTGCCATCGGGACCCCACACGGGCTGCAGATTCGCAAACCGACTCTGGGTCAGATTCGCCCGGTGCCGCCCATCGGACGACACGACCCACACGTCGGCCTGGTTGGGCTTGCTCATGTCGCCCTCGCCCGGATTCACCACCGTGCAGAACACGACGTGCTTGCCGTCAGGGCTCCAGCCCGGCGTGATGCACGCCGCATTGCTCGCCGCGGCGATCTCCGTCGGACGACGCGCCTCGCCCTTGTCGTCGATCTCGATCGTCCACACGCTGAACCACCGCGTGCCCCTTTCGCGAGCCCGTTGAAACGCAATGCGGTTGTCCACCGGCGACCAGCTTGGAAACAGCCCGTAACCCACGAACCGGCGCGTCGCGGGATTGTCCACATCGACCACCACCAGCTCCCACTGGCCCGATTGCTGACCCAGCGTCGAATACACCAGCCGCTTGCCGTCGGGGCTCCAGCTCGGGTGAATCTCGTGCGCGGGACTGTTGGTCACCTGCACCGCCTGGCCGCCTTCGATGTCGATGATGTAAATGTCCCAGTTGCCCGCCTTGTCGCTGGCGAACGCCACGCGTCTGCCGTCGGGGCTGAAGTTGGGCATGACCTCGTTGGCGGGGTCGCTGGTCAACTGCGTCACGGCCGTGCCGTCGATGCGCTTGAGGTACAGATCGCTCGTCTCGCGGTGCCGGGTCGAGGCATAGACCAGCCACTTGCCGCTGGGATCGACGTCGGGGTCGAAGTCGTTGCCTTCGGTGGTGAACGACACGCGACTGATGGTGTCGCCGCCGTCCATCGGGCTGCTGACGGCGCCCACCTGATCCATGGGCAGATGGCCGTACAACTGCAGCGCGACGATCTGGTCGTTGCGGGCGTTAGCGGCGTAGCCCTGCATCGTGGCGGCGGCGACGGATGGGTTGTCGGCCTTGTCGGCGGACGCATCGGGGACGTTGGAAAATGCCACGGGCTGGCCCTTGGCCTGCGCAGGCAGCTCGGTGGGCGCGGCCTTCTTCGGCAGCGACTGCTGCGGCGCGCCCGTCGGCTGGCTGACGGCCAACTGCTTGCGCTGCTCGCTCTTGAACTGCTGATACTCGTTGACCGCCTTGCGGTCGTTCATCCCCATGCCGCCGGTGTAGTACTGCGTGCATCCGCCGATGTGGGCCAGCGAGGTGAAGGCGAGGGCCAGGGCAGTGTGCCTTGTGATTGCCATGCTCGAATCCCTTCGCCCTGCCCCTGGCGGTCCTCGATGACCAGCCAGCACACGCATACCGGAGACGTTCCGGGAGTCAGATCCGGGGGCAGATCCGGGGTCAGGTCCCCGCCGTTATCGGATGGGTCGCCCTGCAACTCTCCAGCGAGACTGACCATTTGCTTTATCGGACACGGCTCGGGGCGGTCTTGAGGCGATCGTGCACGCGTCCGTAAAAAGTCGCCAGCACGCCCGAGTGCCCGCGGCATCGCGGTGGCCATAAAATGCCCTCATGAACCATCCGCTGCTGACACGTCGCGCGTTCACGGGCGGGGGCCTTGCGGCGATGACCGGCTCCGTGGCACTGACCGTGCTGGGCTGCAAGAGCGAGGCCGATCCCATCGGCGCCAAGCTGCCGGCCAAACCGGTGCGCGCCGGCCCGGTGAGCAGATACTTCAAGGCCGGCGTGTACGACGACCTGAAAAGCCACAATATCTGGCTCTATTCCGACGGCACGCACCTGGTCGCCCTCGCCGCCGTGTGTCCGCATCAATTCTGCATCACGCGCTTCGACAGCATGACCGGGCAATATGTGTGTCCCTGCCACAGCAGCCGTTTCACCATCGAAGGCCTGGTCAAGAAAGGCTCCAAGGCCGAGCGGTCGCTGGAGCGCTGCCGCATCGACCTCGTCGCAGCCGACGGCCAGAGCGTGGTTGAAGTCACGCCCGCGCAGCGCTTCCGTGAAGACAAGAATCAGTGGAGCACCGCCCAGTCCATACTGGTCATGCCCAAGGGGTAGCGGCCCGATAACCCCGGGGCGCGGTTCGCTTGTTTTTTCCGCTGGTCGAGCCTCGGGGCGGACTTAAACACTGCATATCACTCCATTTGAAAGTGCCCACTTGACATGCGGGTACTGTTCGGGTAATTTTTACCGAACAGACGCGGTGATAAAGTTTCAAGGCATGCCATGAGGACGGTCGAAACTCTACGCGGCACGGAACGGTCAGCCCCAACATGTAGGGGCTCGGCCGATATCCAGCCCCTATGGAGGCACGACTGCCATGGCACTACCCTTGGTGATGACCGGACCCGGCGGCGACTACCGCACCCGCTACGACGTGCTCGGACGCGACCTGGTCAAACGGCCGGCACCCACCGGCCCATCCTCGGGCGATCCCGAAACGGCCGGCAGCTTCGCCGGGTGGAGCCGGTTCCCCAGGCGACGCGGGACGCCGCCGTCCGAGAACGCCGCGATGGCTTCGGCCGGCGCCACGACGGCCGACCACGTCAAGGCCGACACCTTCGAGCATGTGCCCACCGCGCCCTCGGCAGGCACTTACACCGCCCAGGGCCGCTTGACCTCCCCCTCGCTCCTGCTGGCCGCCGCCGCGTGGCTCGAGCAGCAGTGCCGCGGCCTGGCCGCATCGCTGCAAAGCATTCGCGGCATGCGGGCGTTCGCAGCCGAGTTCGTCTGCGGACCCCACGACCGCACCTTCGATCACCCCAAACCCCTTGCCCCATTGCCGAAGGAGATTGACCATGATCCTCAACCTGACCCCCAAGCAACTGCACATCCTCACCCGCATCCGCGACTTGCGGGTGGCACGCGGCTATTCGCCGACCATGCAGGAACTCGCCGACGAATTGGGCGTGTCCAAAGTCACCGTCTTCGAGCACGTCGAGGCCCTCATCCGCAAGGGCGCTTTGCACCGGGAGGCCAACAAAGCCCGCTCTTTGGAGCTTAGTCCCAATGTCAAGCTCCCCGATGAGGAACGCCACTCCCGCCTGCCCCTGGTCGGCACCATCGCCGCCGGCCGACCCATCGACGCCGTCGAGGAACGCGAGCACCTGGACCTCGAAGACGTCTTCGCCCCGCCACGCAACACCAGCCTCTTCGTCCTCAAGGTCCGCGGCGACTCGATGATCGACGAGCACATCCGCGCCGGCGACTACGTCGTCTGCGAAAAGAAAAACGTCGCACGCAACGGCCAAACCGTCGTCGCCCTCCTCGACAACGGCGAAGCCACCCTCAAAAAGTACCACAAGGAACGCGACGGCCGCATCCGCCTCCAGCCCGCCAACGAAAAATACGAGCCCATCTGGGTCGACCCCGACGACCTCCAGATCCAAGGCATCGTCGTGGGCGTGGTGCGGACGTATTGATCGGAACATGCTCACGGTCTGACGCACACGTGGCTGGTGTCACGACTGATCGCACCGACGGTGAATCACCAACTGATGAACACGCCTCTGCGGATGATCGCCGAGGAAGCCGGCGACGACGTCCATGTGATGCTGGTGCTCGACGGAACCGGTTGCCACAAGGCCAACGCCCTGAAGGTCCCGGCATCGATGACGCTGCTGCTGTTGCCGCCTGACGCGCCGGAACTGATGCCGATGGAACGGGTGTGGCAATGGATGCGACAGCACAACCTGAGCCATCGCGTGTTCAAAGACAAAGCCGCCATCGACCGCGCCTGTCAAAACAGTTGGAGCCAACTCACGCCTGACAGACTCAAAACCATCACCGCCGCCACGCGCCCGCAAGCCCGCGACGCAGCCCGACGGA
>CAZFDT010000083.1:0-21659 GCA_964518335.1 uncultured Phycisphaeraceae bacterium | reverse complement strand
GGCCGACGCCTTCCGCGCCGAGCGCGCTGACGAGGACGACACGTTCCGAAGCTGGGTCGGCCGAACCGATCCGCAGCGGCTGCAGAAGCTGATCGTCGAGCCGACGCAGGCCCCCGGCGCGGCGCCCCTGAGCGCCTGAGCCGGCAAAAACGCCATTGCGGACAGGGCGGTCCGGCATTACCCTGAACCCATCGCCCGCCTGCGTTCGCAGCCGGGCGGGACATTCAGGCCAGAGGGAGTCCAGCCATGTTCGACCTCATCCTGCTGGCGAGCGCGATGGCGATCGCCGCCCTGCCCAAGGCCGAGGCGCCCCCCGCCACCGTCAGCGAGCCCCAGGCCATCGAGGACCCGCCGCGCTTCGAGTTCCGCGTCCAGCACCTGCAGATGTCGGCGACGGTGCAATTCGACGAGCAGGGCAAGCCCCGGCACAATCCGGGCAACCTGATGATGAACATCCTCGTCACCTACAGCGGCGACGTGTTCCCCTCCAGCTACCGCGACTTCAAGGTGGACCGCATCACCACCAGCGCCGGCGAGGCGCTGCAGGTCAACGCCACCCACCGCCGCACGCAGATGATCAACAACGCCATGGCCCGCCAGGCCAGACCGACGCAGTTCCACCTTTCGCTGTCCACGCCCATGCCCAAGTGGAGCGCCGCCCGCCTCAGCGAGATCGCCGGCAGCGTTCAGATCGACTGCGGCACCGGTCCAGTGCAACAGATCGTCCTGGGCACGATCAAACAGATCGAGGGCCAGCGCATCGCACTCGACGGCCTGCCCGATTGCGATCTGACGCTGCGGCGACAGGGCGACAGCCAGATCGTGATCGACGCCAGCGCCGCGGCGGCGCGGCAGCTGCGCGGCGTCACGTTCCTCGACGCCGAGGGCAAGCCGCTGCAATGCAACGGCTGGGGCCAGCACGGCGACACCCCGCGATGGACCTTTCACGTCAAGGCCGGCGACGACGCCACCGTGCAGATCGAGATTCACCCCCACAGCCGCACCCTCGACGTGCCCTTTCTCATCCGCGACGTGGAACTGCCCCGGCTTCCCGGCGGCGGCCGCATCGGTTAGGCTCTCCCGCACACCCGCACCTTGACACAGGATCGACCCACGTGACGCATGATGTGACCCGACGTGCCGGCACGACCCTTCGCTTCCTCGCTCCGCTGCTGGGCGTCGCCGCCATCGCTGTGGCCACAGGGTGCAACCGCAACGTGCGCGTCCCCGACGATCAGCGCCTCGACGCTTACGACGACGGCGCCTACCGCGTCGTCCTGGCCAACGTCGTCCGCGACGGACTGGTCGATTACCACCGCCTTCGCCGCGAAATGGCCGGCCCGCTCGACGTGTACCTCGACGCCGTCGCCCGATTCGGACCTCGCTCCACACCTGACCGCTTCCCCACCGACGCCGACGCCTTGGCCTATCGCGTCAACGCCTTCAACGCCATCGTCCTCAAGACCTGGCTCCTCCGCGGCGCCGGCGACGACGACGGCGGGCTCAACATCGACTGGCTCCTCAAGCCACGCTGGCTCGTCCTTGACAACTGGCTCATCGACGGACAACGCTTCGACCTGCACGACTTCGAGTACGACGTCCTCCGCAAGCAGCACAACGACTGGCGACTGGGATTCGCACTCGTCCGCGGCAGCATCGATAACCCGCCCCTGCTCGAAGAGCCCTACGACGGCGGCCGCCTCGATCAGCAGCTCGACACCCAGGTCCGGCGATGGATGAGCGATCCCCAGGTCCTTCGCGTCGAAGGCGAGACCGTCCGCATGCCCGCCTTCTTCAAGGACTGGCGCCGCCACCTCAAGCCGATCGGCGGCCTGCCGGGACTGCTCGAACGCTACCTCGACCCCAACGACTCGCGGCGCAGCGCCGCCATCCGCGCCGCCGTCGCCGACCGCATCCTGTTCGACTCCCCCAACCGCGCCATCAACGCCATCCCCCGCTGAGTCGTGCCCCCCATCACCGCCCCCCCCACGCCGGACCTGAGTCCTCGAAGGTCCGGATTCCCCCACCACGCCCCTCGCGCCACACCTCGCGCGCCTCTCTCGCGCCACACCCCCCAATGCATCCGGAGCTTCGCGGACTCAGCTCCGGCGTGAAGTCACCACCCCATCGCACCCGCCAGCAACTGCGCCATCGCAAACGCCACCGGCAGGCACGTCACCCCCGCCGCCCAGATCGCCAGTCGCCGACCCGTCTGCTCGTTGCGACGACCGATCACCTCGCACAGCACGACCACCAGCGCCACCAGCGTGAACTTGAACGCCACCATCCCGCCGTAGTCGTGATAGTTGAGCACCGCCCGCGCGATTGGGTTCACCTCGTGTCCGCCCATCGACAGGATCAGCCACGTGTAGATCAGGTCCCACGCCGACACGATCACGAACACGAGATACGCCGTCGGATATCGCAGCGGCGGCGGGCCCGACGGCATGCCGTCCCTGGCCTGCTCGAACCGGTCCTCGCGCCCATCCGAACCGAAACGCATGGCCATATTCTACCCACGCACCGCACGGCGAAAAGCCCCGCCGGGGGCGTCAGTGCGGTTCGCAGGCCTGGGCCATGGCCTGGGTGCCGAGTTTGCCGCCGCCGGGCTTGGCTTGAACGGTCTGGAAGCGGCGCTGGGCGATGCGGACGCCGTCGATGGCGACGCCGGCGGCCTCGGCGGCCTCGGAGATGATACGCAGGTCCTTGAGCACCAGGTCGATCATGAATCCGGGCGCGAAATCGCCGGCGACGATCTTGGGGCCGAGGTTGGCCAGTTGCCACGACGCTCCGGCCCCGCCGCCGACGACCTCGATCATCTTCATCGGGTCCAGCCCCATGGCGCGGGCCAGCGCCAGCGCCTCGCACGTGCCCACCAGGGTGCAGGCGACGGCGATCTGGTTGCAGGCCTTGCACACCTGGCCCATGCCGCTGGCGCCCACGTGCGTGACGACCTTACCCACGGCGTCGAACACCCCGCGACAACGATCGAACGCGTCCGCGGGGCCGCCGACCATGATGCTCAGCGTGGCGTTCTTGGCGCCGACGTCGCCGCCGCTGACGGGCGCATCGAGCAGGATGACGCCCTGCTCGGCGAGTCGTTGGGCGAAGCGCTGCGTGGCGAGCGGGTCGATGGTCGAGTGATCGATGACGATCAGGCCCGGCGCCGCGGTGGAGGCGATGCCGTGCTCGCCGAAGAGCACGGCCTCGACATCGGGCGTGTCGGTGACGTTGATGCAGATGACCTCGGGCCCGCGCGAGGCGAGGTCGGCGGGCGAGTCGGCGACGGCGGCGCCGGCGTCGAGCAGGGGCTTGAGCCGTCCCTCCCGCCGCGTGCGGTTCCACACGGTCAGGCCAAAGCCCGCGGTGATGAGGTTGGCCGCCATCGCCCCGCCCATGATGCCCAGGCCGACAAATCCCACGTGACGGATCGGATTGGTTTCACTCATGCTCATGCGTGCACTCCACAAGTTCGGCGGGTCGGTTGTCGCGCAGGGCCTGCAGCAGCGGATCGGCGGGGTCGCCCGTGTCGAAGGGCACGGCGGTGAACAGGGCCGACGACCCGACGGCCAGCGTCGCATCGCGTTCGGGCAACTGCAGCGCCGCCCGCCCGCGCACCGTCGCCATCGCCAGGAGGGTGTCCGCGTCGGCGCCGTCGCGCCGGTGCAGCAGCCGCATCTGCGGCAGGATGCCCAGCGGCTGCGCCTCGTCGGGCGCTTGGCACACGATCGAGTCGGTGCCCAGGCACACGTTCACCCCGGCGGCGAGCATGTCGCGGTAGCGATGCCCGCCATTGTGGGGGTGCCCGCCATTCCGGGGGTGCCCGAAGTGCTCGCTGGCGACCGGGCAGTAGGCCACCGAGGCGCCGTGCTTCTTGATGGCGTGGATATGCGCGTCCTCGATGTAGTTGCAGTGGACCAGGAGCCATCGTCCGCGGCGCAGGGCGGCGTCGAGGTGGTCGATGGGGTGGCGGCCGTGGACGGTGGCGGCCAGGTCGGCGTCGGTGCAGCCGTAGTGCCGCAGGTGGTCGGCGATCGGGCCCGCGCCGTCGCGGAGGAACTGCAGCTCCTGCGGCGACTCGGCGACGTGCGTGCACAGGCGGTAGGCGTGCTCCTCGCTGAACTTGACGGCCCAGCGGAACACGTCGTCGCCGGCGGTGAACGGGGCGTGCGGCGACAGGCCCACCACCACGCGCTCGACGCCCCCGCCGGCGGGCGCGTCGAACCGCAGCGTGTCGAGCTTGGCGATCGTCTGCTCGATGCGCTCCTGCTGACGATGCCCGATGCCGAACATTTCGAGGTAGCTCACGCCGGGCAGGTCCATCTGCTGGCGGGCACGGATGGCGGCGGGGAAGTAGGCCACGTCGCCGAGGCATCCGACGCCGGCCTGGCGCGACAGCTCGACGCCGCGGCGGACGGCGCGGACGTTGCCGTCGTCATCGATCGGCCGGGCCGCGGCCACGCGACGCAGCCACGCGGGGAAATCGCCATCGAACGCCTGCGGCCCGATCAACGACAGGTCCAGATGCGCGTGAGCGTTGACCATGGCCGGCACGAGCAGACGATCGCCCAGGTCGAGGGTGCGATGCACGTGGCCCGGCATGTCGCGGTCGCGCCCGACGGCGACAATGCGCCCCGCCGCGACAGCGATCGCCCCCGGGCGCAGCGCCACCCCCGCCGCGTCGCGCAGCGCCCCGGCGCGGATGACGGTTATCGGGCGATCTTTCATGCTCCACTGCCTGCACATCCGATCCACTATGACAAGCGATCGCGCCTTATCGTAACGATCGACGCGATCCGTGCGGAGGCAGACCCGCTCAAGCGGCTCTGCCCGATCCCTCACGTTGACTATCCACCCCCAAACGCTAGCCTGTGGGGTGATCAGGGACTCTCGCCACTCGATCAAGGGAAAGGATTGCCCGTGACCACGTTTCGTTTTCTCCCCGTGCTGGCCCTGGCGGCCATGATGTCGCTCGGCTCGGTCGGCTGCGTCGCCCAGCGTCAATACGATCAGCTCAACGATCTGTACCGCCGCAGCCAGGCGCAGATCGAGGACCTCAAGGCCCAGCTCGAGGAGGCCAACTCGCGCATCGCCGCGCTGCAGGCGGCGGCCCAGGGCGACCTGGACATGGCGCGGGAGCTGGCCGCGGCCCGCGCCGAGCGCGATCGCCTGGCGGCGGCCCTCGCCGACGCCGAGCGCCGTCTGCGCGAGGCCGGCCGCAACGTCGCCCTCCCCGAGGCGCTGGACACCGCCCTCATGCAGCTTGCCGCCCAGCACCCGGAACTGCTCGAATACAACCAGGCCCTGGGCATGGTCAAGTTCCGCAGCGACATGACCTTTGCGCTGGGCTCGACGCAGGTGCGGCCCGAGGCGCAGGCGGTGCTGGGCAAGTTCGCCGCGATCGTCGCCTCGCCGGCCGCCGCGGGGTACGAGACGCGCATCGTCGGGCACACCGACAACGTGCCCGTCACCAACCCCGCCAACAAGGCCAAGTTCGAGGACAACTGGGGCCTGTCGGCGTTCCGCGCCATCGCCGTGATGCGCGTGCTCAGCCAGGCGGGGGTGTCACAGCAGCGGATGAGCGTGATGGGCTACGGCGAGCAGCACCCGGTGGTGGCCAACCCCGCGCGGGGCGGCGCCGAGGCGAACCGCCGCGTGGAGATTTACCTCGTCGCCAGCCAGTACACCGCGCCCGTCGGCGAGGCCGCCGCCCCGGCGCCCGCGGCCCCGGTCGTCGCGCCCGAGCCTGCGGACCGCTTCAAATAAGCGCCGGGCACGGGCCCGTTTTTTTGCCGCGGCGGGTGCAGATTTTTCTTGGCTTTTCGCCCCCCGCATCCTATACTGTGTTCAGACAGAGGGCTCTTGCGAGCCCCACGAAGTAAGCCCTCGGCGAGCGAGCACTACCACGCTCCAACGTCATCCGAGGGCTTTTTCTTTGGTCAGGACACGTCCCTGAGCCAGCGCCTGGCCGATCCAGCATTCGCGTGCGCCGTCGCCGCGCCCGTCGGGGGATGAAATAGTCACGATCGCAAGGACGCGGTAAGTTATGCCACGCCCGTCGCCCGCCGGGTCCGCGCCGACGCGCGTCGCATATCACGAAAGGATCGGTCATGCTCGGTCGTCTCACTGCAGCGCTTGCGATGGTCGTCGCCGCCACCGTCCACGCCCAGCCCCCGGCCCCGGAAGCTTCCGCGCCCTCGCAAGCGACCGCGCCTCCCGCGGAGCTGGCCACCGACGCCACCGCCACCGTGCCGCGGCCCAAGCTCGTGCCCAACCAGCGCGACCGCGAGGACTGGTCCCCCCTGGCCAAGGGCGACCCCGACCCCGCCAGCATCGTCGATCCCATCAAGTACATCCCGCTCAACGAGGACGGCTCGATCTGGGCCAGCTTCGGAGGCCAGGCCCGCCTGCGCGTCGAGGCGTGGAACAACTTCAACTTCATTGGTGACGAGGACGACGTGTTCGGCCTGCTGCGCTTCCGCGCCCACGCCGACCTGCACATCGGCGAGCCCCTGCGCTTCTTCATCGAGGGCAAGAGCGCCTTCACGCCCGGCGGCCGCGACCTGCCCGGCGGCGTGCGCACGCTCGACACCGACGAACTCGACCTGCAGCAGGCCTTCTTCGATTTCAAAATGCCCATCCACGACGACGCCTCGCTCACCGTGCGCGGCGGTCGCCAGGAACTGCTCTTCGGCAAGCAGCGCCTCGTCAGCCCGCTGGACTGGTCCAACACCCGGCGCACGTGGGACGGTGTCCGCGGCGACCTGACGATCGACTCGTGGACCGTCACCGCCTTCTGGACCCAGTTCGCCCCCGTGCAGAAGTATGAGTTCAACGACAGCGATCGAGACGACAAGTTCTACGGCCTCTACAGCACGGGCAAGCTGCCTTGGGCCGGCGTCAGCGCCGACGGCTACCTGCTCGTGCGCGATCGCAATCCCATCGACGAGGAGCGCTACACCCTGGGCGGACGACTCTTCGGCAAGATCGCCGACACCGGCTTCGACTACGACGTCGAGGGCGCCTATCAGTGCGGCGAGCTGGGCGCAGCCGACATCGACGCCTTCTTCTTCAGCGCCGAGGTGGGCTACCGCTTTGCCGAGGTGACGACCCGGCCGCGGCTGTTCGCCGGGTTCGACTACGCCAGCGGCGACGACGATCCGACCGACGATGATGCGGGCACGTTCGACCAGCTTTTCCCGCTGGGCCACGCCTACTTCGGGTACATCGATGCGATCGGGCGTCGCAACATCATTGCCGGCAAGCTGGGCGTCGGGGCCGACCTCACGAAGAAGCTCACAGCGGAGCTGACCGGGCATCTGTTCTGGCGTGCCGAAACCGCCGACGCGGTTTACAACGCCAGCGGCGCCGTGCTGCGTGCGGCCGCGCCGGGCAACGACGACCGCTTCGTCGGCAGCGAAATCGACCTGCGCTTCCGCTACAGGTTCACCCACCAGCTCGAAGCCCTCTTCGGCTACAGCCACTTCTTCGCCGGCGACTTCATCGAAAACACCGGCCCCGGCTCCGACATCGACTTCGCCTACTTCCAACTGGAGTTCACGTTCTAGGGCAATCCCAGTTCAACTGCAGCGTCTGCCACGATCGGGGGAACCCTCACCTGCTTCGCTGCTGAAGCAGCGAAGCGGTCCTCCCCCTGGGAGGGGGAGGGAATGACTGCCGCACGGCGATGCCGCGCCGCACGCTTTGTTTCTCCTCTCCCTCCCAGGGAGAGGACAGCCTTGTGGCCCTTCCGGGGGCCGCAAGTCAGGTGAGGGTTCGCCGGCCCGTCGCCAATCGGCGGGCGAACCTCTACAATCGCGGCATGATCCCGCTGTTTTTGGGTCTGCAGATCGCCAACCTGTTGCTGCTGACGATGGTGTTTGCCACCGGGCTGTGGTTTTCGCAGGCCCAGGGCGGCGCGGCGGCGGGCGGCGAGCTTTACGGTTTCCACATCGGGCTGGGCATTGCCGCCGGCCTGCTCTGCACCCTCGCGCACGTGGCGACGTACATGTACTTCATGGCGACGTACAAGTGGTTGTGGGCCGCGTCAGAAAAGGCCGGGCTCGACCCCGACCGCTACGTCGCCCCCGCCAAGCGGCGCAAGAGCCAGTCCTTCCCCACGGTGATGGGCGCGATCGCGGCGACGATGGCGGCGATGTTCGCCGGCGCCGGCGCCGACGCCACCGCCGGGGCATGGTGGCCCGCCGAGGCGCACCTGGCGATCGGCGCGGTGGCCATCGGCGTCAACCTCCTCGCCGCCGCGCGCCAGTTCCAGTTGATCCGCGCCCAGCAGCGCCTCATGGACGAAGCGCTGGCCCTCCTCAACGCCGACCCCCATGTGAGCGTGCAACATGCGTAGAACGGCGACGCTGACCTTCGTGCTGCTGTTGACCACCGCGTGTGTCGCGGATCCGCCCGCCGCGGTCGAGCAAGCGCCCGCCAGGCCGCCAGCGGCGGAGGAGGCGTGGCTCGAGAAGATCGAGGCGCGGGCCGCGACGCTCAGGACGCTCGCCGCGCGCCTGCGCATCGTCGTGAGCAACCCCGTGACGGGCGACGAGCAGGTGCGCTTCGGCGATCTGTTGTACGACGCCGGCCCGCCGGGTCGGTTCTCGGTCCACCTGGACCTGCTGGTGGTCGATGGCGGCCGCGGCGAGAAGATGAACACGTGGTACGTGTTCGACGGGCGCTGGCTGCTGGAGCGCAATCACGACACGAAGACGGCGGTGCGTCGGCAGGTGGTGCCGCCGGAGGTCGATCCCGCCGACGCCGACCCGCTGGGTCTGGGCAAGGGCCCGTTCCCGCTGCCGCTGCGGGCGAAGAAGGACGACATCCTGGCGCGGTACGAGGTGACGTTGCACGAGCCCGCCGACGGCGACCCGCCCAACACGGTGCATCTGCGTCTGACGCCGCGCGACGCGGCCGTCGCCGGCCCGTCGCGCCTCGACCTGTGGTACGACCGCGACACGCTCCTGCCGGTCCGCGCCGCGTCGATCGCCGAGGACGAGACGAGCGTGACCCTGCTCAAGTCCACGGCCGACGACCCGATCGATCCCGCCGCGTTCGACACGACACCGCCGACGGAGCGGGGCTGGACGGTGGAGCAGAGGCCGTGGGAGGAACGCTAAGACCAGAAGCGTCATCGAACGCCTGGTTTCGTTCCAGCGTTTTAGCGTTCGGCCGCCCCATTAGTCGATAACCGCGATACGGATGACGGTCTGCCCCCCACCCCCACCGCCTGACGATGCTTACGCCCCGCCGACGCTGTCGGACCGGGTGGCGGCGGCCATGCCAGGCTGGCTGCTGGTGCTCTGCGGGCTGGCGATCGTGGGCGCGGCGGTGCTGATCCCGGCGTGGCTGGAGGTGCGGCAACTGACGTGGCAACACGATGTGATGGCGTTGCAGGCCGGGCAGCTCGAGACCCAGGCCCAGGGCTACGAGCGATTCCGCGAGGCGCTGGCCAGCGACGACCCGGTGCTGCTGGAGCGCCTGGCCTACGTGCATCTGCGGCTCAAGCCCGCGGGGGTGACGCCGCTGTTCGCCACGTCGTCGCGTCGCGGCCAAGAGGCGTCGATCCTCGATCCCAGCGCGTCGATTGACGCCTGGCTGCACACGCCGCTGCCGCAGGAGGGCGTGGACTATCGGCCGTACCAGCCGATCCAGTCACGGATGGTGCGGCTGACGACGGGCCTGAGCCGGCTGGTGGTGCTGGGCGCGGGTCTGTGCTTTATTGCCGCAGGTCTGGCGGCGACGCCGATGCCCGACGACCGCCATCTGCGGCCGGAGCTGCGGCGATCGCGTTTCACGGCGATTTGGCACCATCTGCGCCGCCGCCGGGCGTGACGGTGGCGCCGCCGGCGTCTTTCCACGCCGCGACGCCGCCACGGAAATCGAACACGCTCTTGTACCCGTGGCGCATCAGCGTCTTGGCCGCCGCCGGCGAGATCGGGTCGCGGTAGTCCGTGCCATAGACGATGACGTGGCGATAAGGCGTCAGCCGCTCGTCACGACTCACCAGCTCCGGCAGGGGGATGTGCAGGGCGTCGGGCAGGTGCTCGGCGTCGTAGTGCCGCCGCGGCCGCGCATCGAGCAGCACCGCCGGCTCGCGGGCGTTGCCCAGCAGCTTGCGCACCTCGTCGTACTCGATGCGTTTGATGTCGGTGTCGCTGGTCTTGATGGTGTCGCAGGCCGTCAGCGTCAGGGCCGCCAGCATCACCGCCGCCGTGATCGATCGGGTGTTCATGACGATCAGCATACGCGAAGGCGCGTGCGGGTAAAGTCGCTGCCCGGCCGGGTCGATGCAAAGGTGCAGAGGAGAACCACCACGGGGCGGAGCGGGCTGCAAGGCCCGACCCCGGAGGAAGCATCCGTAGAAGCCCGCGCCCGACCCGGCGCGGGCTTTTTTCGTGGGCCGACGCCGCCGCGTGCCGGCGTGACTACGAGGCCCCGACCATGGATTGGCGAACGTAAACGGTCCCGACGCGCTCCAGCCACGCGATGTCGCCGGCCTCGGCGCGCTCGCGCACTTCCTTGAGCCAGTTCACCGTCGCCGGCTCGATACACGGCTCGGACGGGTCGGCGTCAGGGATCACCGCATCCACATCTACCCGCACGACGCAGGCGTCGGCGTGAATCCAGCGAGTCAATCGGACGTGCTTGCCGGGAATATGCATGGCTACACGATGTTGGCGTTGGGCGCCGTCGGGCGAACCCTCACCTGCTTCGCTGCTAAAGCAGCGAAGCTGTTCTCCCCCTGGGAGGGGGAGGGGATTACTGCAGCGCCGCGTTGCGGCGCGCAATCTTTCTCCTCCCCCTCTCAGGGCGAGGACAGGCCCAGCGGCGCAGCCGCGCCAGGCCAGGCGAGGGTTCGCCCCCGGACCATGGACCTGCGGCGCTGCAGTTGACCTACGGCTACCGGGCCGATGGCTTCAACGCGCCCCCACCACCGCCAGGCTCACGCGCTTGGATGCGGTTTTCGTGCAGCGGGCCTCGAACTCGGGCCAGAACTTGTTGACGATGGTGCGGACGGCCCAGTTAGCGCCGTCGGCCAGGCCGCAGATCGTCGTGCCGGGCATGGCGCCCATGGAGCCGGCGAGTTCGAGGAGCAGGTCGAGGTCTTCGGTGGTGCCGTCGCCGGCCTCGATGCGGCAGAGCATTTTGTACATCCAGCCGGTGCCCTCGCGGCAGGGGGTGCATTGGCCGCACGACTCGTGGGCGAAGAAGCGGGCGATGTTGCGGGCCATCGCCACCATGTCGGTGTCCTCGTCCATGACGATGACGCCGGCGGTGCCCAGGCCCAGGCAGCCGTATTTTTTGCCGATGTCGAAGTCGAGTTCGGCGTGGTACTGGTCGGGGCCGAGCACGCCCATGCTGATGCCGCCGGGGATGGCGGCCTTGAACTTCTTGTCGCCGCGCATGCCGCCGCAGATCACTTCGATGAGGGTCGAGAGTCGGATGCCCAGCTCCTCTTCATAGACGCCGGGCTTGTTGACGTGGCCGGAGACGCCGAAGAGCTTGGGGCCGAAGGACGCGGGGACGGCGGGCGGGGCGCCGTCGGGCCGGCCCTTGCCCATGCTCTTGAACCAGGCGTGGCCCTTGTCGAGGATGGGGCCGACCATCGCGAGGGTCTCGACGTTGTTGATGATGGTGGGCCGACCGAACGCCCCGGCGACGGCGGGGAAGGGTGGCTTGATGCGGGGCCAGCCGCGCTTGCCTTCGAGCGATTCGAGCAGGCCGGTCTCTTCGCCGCAGATGTACGCCCCCGCGCCGCGGTGGACGACGCACTCGGGGTCGCGGCCGTTGATCTGCCCGAGCTTGCTGCCTGGGCCAAAAACCTTGTTCGCGTACGCCTCGCGCACCGCCGCTTCGAGCACGTCCGCCTGGTGGTGGTATTCGCCGCGGATGTAGATGTAGGTCGTGTCCAGCCGGCAGGCGTGCATGCAGATGGCGATGCCTTCGAGCAGGATGTGCGGGTCGAACTCCAGCAGCAGGCGGTCCTTGAACGTGCCCGGTTCCGACTCGTCGGCGTTCACCGTGAGATATCGCCGCTTGCCATCTTCCGGAGGCAGGAACGACCACTTCATGCCCGCCGGGAACCCTGCCCCGCCGCGGCCGCGCAGCTCGCTCTGCTTGACCTCCTCGATGACGGCCTTGGGGTCCATCGTCAAGGCTTTGTCGAGGGCGACGTACCCGCCGGTCTTCACGAACTCGTCGTACTTGACGATGTGGCGATCGCGCGGGTCACCCCAGGGCGGGGTGGGGATGCGCTTGACGAGGATCGGGTCTTTCAATGCCATGTCGTTGCCTCAACGGGCCGCGGGCGGCCCGGCTAAACGTTCGTTTCGTTGTCGCCACGCTGTCCGGGGGTGATCTCGATCTCCTCGATCGTCGTGCGTCGCAGGGTGACTTTGTCGTTGATCTTCTTCTCCTCGACGGTGCGGTTGACTTCGCGTTTGCTCGACTTCAGCGGCTTGACAATGTCGTGGATCATCAGGCCCGATTCGCGGCAGAGGCGGTGGAACCAGTTCATCGCATCGTCCGTGTAAAGCCGCGACCAGTGGTCGCGCCGATCCGCGAAGAGCGCGACCACTGGTCGCGGCTTTACATCACGGCAGGTCATCGAGGATTTTGCCGAAGTTCTCGACGGTCAGGTTCTCGTGCAGTTTTTCGTTGACCAGGGCACACGGCGCGGTGCCGCAGCTTCCCAGGCACTCGAACGGCTGCAGCGTGAACTTGCCATCGTCGGTGGTCTGGCCCGGCTCGATGCCCAGCTTCGCACAGATCGCCTCCTGCAGCGACGGCTGGCCCATCAGTTCGCAACTGATCGACTGGCACAGGTAGATCAGGTACTTGCCCTTGGGCTGGGTGTAGTACATGTCGTAGAACGATGCGGTGTCGTACACCTGCGAGGCGGCGAGCCCGAGGAACGCGGCGATCTCCTCCATCGCCTGCATCGGCAACCAGCCGTGCTTGTTCTGCACCGCCGTGAGCACCGGCAGCGTCGCCGCCATCTTCGTCGGGTACTTGGGCAGCAGGTCGCGCTCGAGCTCCGCTTTAAGCGCTTCGTCGAGATATGGCTCACTGCGCCGCTCGACCTGCATTGTGCCGCTGTTCTTCGTAATCCATGCCATGACAGTTGCCTATCGATCCAGTTCGGCCGCGATGACGTTCAAGCTGCCCAGCACCGCGACGACGTCGGCCAGCAGGTGGCCTTCGATCAACTTGGGGAACACCTGGTAGTTGATGAACGACGGCGGGCGGCACTTGGCGCGAAACGCACGCGGGCCACCGTCGCTGACGATGTAGAAGCCCAGCTCGCCGTTGGCCGTCTCCTGGCACCCATACGCCTCGGCGACCGGCGGCGTGAAGCCACGGTTGGTCATGATCAGCTCGAAGTGCTGGATCAGCCCCTCGATCGAGCCATACACCGAGCTCTTGGGCGGCTTGACGTGCTTGCCATCGGCCCAGGCATCGATCGGCCCGCTGGGGATGGCGTCGATGAGCTGCTCGATGATCTTCACCGACTGCTTCATCTCCTCGAGACGCACGAGGTATCGCCCCAGTACGTCGCCGGTCGTCGCGATCGGGACCTTGAACTCCACGGCCTTGGCCCCCTGCCCGTCCCAGTTGTCGGCGTAGCACAGATACGGCTCATCCTTGCGCAGATCGCGCTTCACGCCGCACGCCCGCGCGATCGGGCCGGTCAGCGACCAGGCGATCGCATCGTCGCGGCTGATGGTGCCCACGTCCGACGTGCGGTCGCGGAAGATGCGGTTCTTGTTGAGCAGCCCCTCGATGTCGGCCACGGCCGGGGGCAACTGCTCGTGGATGAACTTCTTGACCATCCGCTTGAAGACCTCGTCATCGGGCAGGTCGCGCATCGCGCCGCCGACGCGGGTCCAGTCGGGGTGGAAGCGGTAGCCGGAGATGTATTCGCAGATGTCGTAGATGCGCTCGCGCTCATTGAACCCGTAGAGGAACCCGGTGAACGCCCCCAGGTCCAGTGCAGCGGCGCCGACGCACAGCAGGTGGTCCTGGATGCGGCCCAGCTCGGCCATGATCGTGCGGATGACTTTACACCGCGGCGTGATGTCGATCCCGAACAGCGTCTCGACCGCGTGATGCCAGCAGATGTCGTTGGAGACCGGCGAGACGTAGTTCATCCGCGACGTGACGGTCACGTACTGGTTGTAATCCAGGTGCTCGGCGAGCTTCTCGAAGCCCGAGTGGAGGTAGCCGATGTGGGGCACCGCGCGGGCGATGCGTTCGCCGTCGAGTTCGAGGACCAGGCGCAGCGTCGTGTGCGTCGCGGGGTGCTGCGGGCCGAAGTTGAGCGTCCACCGATCGCCCCCCTCCCCGGGAGTATCCCCATTGGGACGCTGGTCGAGGTACGGCGTCGTCTCGATATCGACGTCGAATGGTTTGAGGTCGTAGGGCATATCGTTGGACACTTCCCCTTCGCCCCGGAAGTGAGGCAGCGGCGAATTGTAGTGCCCCCGGAAGAATGGGCAAAATCGCGCGGCGTCCGCGTAGAATCGCGGGTCTGCCCAAAAATCCGGGGGTCGCATTTCGTAGGGTGGTGCCGAGTCTTCGAGGCCCACCGTTGGGCGTACGTGGCGTGGTGGGCCTCGAAGATTCGGCCCACCCTACTCTCTCGATCAGTGCCCTACGGGAAAATGGGCAGACCCTAGAATCGCCCCTGATGATGACTGCACCACGAGCAGAGCTGGTCGAGCGCCTTGCGATGGAGCAAGGCTTTGCGCTAGTGGGCATCGCACCCGCGGAGCCCGTCGCACACGCGGACTACTTCCGGGCATGGCTCGCATCGGGGCAACAGGGCGACATGGCGTTCATGGGCGATCATGTCGAAGAACGCCTCGACCCCCGGAAGTTGGTGCCCGGCGCCAAGTCGATCATCTGCGTCGCGGACACCTACGGCCCCAGACCCCACACCCCAGACCCCACACCCCACACCCACGGCCGCATCGCCCGCTATGCTCAGCAGGACGACTACCACCGCACGATGAAAAAGCGCCTGCACGCCGTGGCCGACGAGTTGCGCGTCAAGTGGCCCCAGCACACGTTCCGCTCGGGCGTCGATACCGCCCCGATCATGGAGCGGCCGCACGCCCAGGCCGCCGGGCTGGGATGGGTCGGCAAGCACACGCTGCTGCTCCACCCGCACCTGGGCTCGTGGCTGCTGCTGGGCGAGATCGTCACCACGCTGCCGCTGCAGACCACCCCGCCGCTGGGCCCAGACATCGGCTGCGGCACGTGTACGCGATGCATTGACGCCTGCCCCACGCAGTGCATCGACCCCGCCGGCTATCGCATGGACCCGACGCGCTGCATCAGTTATCTCACCATCGAGCACAAGGGTCAGATCGACCCGACGCTGCACGAGGCCATGGGCGACTGGATCGCCGGCTGCGACGTGTGCCAGGAGGTGTGCCCGTTCAATCAGGGGTCAGGGGTCAGGGATCAGGGATCAGGGTCGCATAGCCGCTTGCGGTTTAGCGAGGCCCACGCCCCGCCCCACGGCCCCGCCCTCGCCCTCCTCGACGTGCTGCAGTGGACCGAGCCCGGCCGCCGCCACGCCTTCACGCGCTCGGCCCTCAAGCGCGTTAAGCTCGATCAGATCAAGCGCAACGCCCTCATCGCCGCGGGCAATCACCTGGCGCGGCACGACGACGCGGCGCTGCGGGCGCGCATCGAGGCCCTCGCCGCCGACGAGCGCGAATCGCCCCTGGTGCGGCTGACGGCCGAGCAAGTGCTCGCCCACGCGCAACGCCGTTGACTCGTGGCTACTTCGACCGGGCCAGGGCACGCACGCCCGCGGCGATCTCGGCGGCGGCCCAGGTCACTGCAGCCAGGCACACGCCCGCCAGCAGCACCGCCGCGCTGGCCAAGGTGTCCCAGTCGTGATGCCGCGCCATCAGCGACAGCTTCACCGCCCCGCCGACCATGAAAAACGCCAGGACCCGCAGCACCCACGCCACGGCCCACAGCAGCGTCATCGCCGGCGGGGCCTCTCGCCTGGCCCGCGGCAGCGGCGGCGCGGGCCCCTCCAACTCGTCCATCGCCACGGCCCGGGACGGCGACGGCGCCACCGCCGCCGGCTGCGGCTGCGGCTTGGGCCTCGCCGGCGACGCCGGCCCGCTCGACAGCGGAATCTTCCGCGGCGGCGACGGCGCACCCTTGGGCGACACCCGCGGCCCAGCCTGCGACGGACCCCGCGGCCGCGCCACGCTCGCGGCCACTGCAGCAGTCAACGGATCGCTCCGCTCCACAGGCGACGACGGCGGCAACGCCACCTTCGGCGGCTCGGGCAGCACCTCCGGCTCAGGTTCAGGCTCAGGCTCAGGCTCCGCACCCGCACCTGCCGCCGACGCCAGCGCCGCCAGCGGATCGGCCGCATCGTCCTCCGCCGGGGGCGTCGCGTCGTCCTGCGTCGGCACGACCGGCGGCGGCGACGCCTGACCCAGCCGGGCCTCCACATCCGCTGTCGCCACGCCCACCGCCGACGCCTCGCGCTCGTCGAGCGTCGGCTCGGGCTCCTGCGCCAGCGACGGCTCAATCAGTTGCGGCGGCGGCGCCGCCTCGAACAGCGACGCCGACCCCGGCGGTGCGTCCTGCTCCTGCGCCATGGCCGCCAGCATCGCCAGCGGGTCCTCGTCATCGACCGGCGGCGACGGTGCCACTGCAACAGGCTCCGGCGCAGCCTCCGGCTCCGGGTCGGGCACAGGCTCCGGCGCAGGCGTAACCCCCGGATCAGCCCCCGGATCAGCCCCCGGATCGGCCGCCGCCGCCAACGCCGCCAGCGGATCGTCCGCTTCCGCAGGGGGAGGCATAACTTCCGGGGGGGATTTGGGTTTGGCCACCGGCACGTCCGGGCGCATCATCTGGGCCGTATCGCTCAACGACGACACACTGGGCACGCGCTGCGTCCCCGCGCAACGCGGGCACTTGACCTTCTTACCCTCAGTCCCGTCGGGAACCTTGATACGAGCCTTGCACGATTGGCAGCGAAATCGGATGGGCATGGGAGGAGAACGCTAAAACGCAGGAACGCTAAAACGCAGGAACCAGACGCGGCAACGGCATGATACCGCAGATCGAAGCTCTCCGGGTTCTAGCGTTCTAGCGTTGCGGCGTTTTAGCGTTTACCTTCAAAGCCCCACGATGCTGAACCCGCAATCCACGTGGATCGTCTCGCCGGTGACGCCTGACGACAGATCGCTGAGCAGGTACACGGCGGTGTCGCCCACTTCGTCGCCGGTGTTGGCGCGCTTGAGACTGGCCTTCTTTTCCTGGTGGGCGATCATCTCGTCCATGCCGCCGACGCCTGCCCCGGCGAGGGTCTTGAACGGGCCGGCGCTGATCGTGTTCACGCGGATGTTGCGGCCTTTATCTCCTAGCTCATAGGCCAGATAGCGCGTGGTGTGTTCGAGGCACGCCTTGGCGATGCCCATGACGTTGTAGCCCGGCACGACCTTCTCCCCGCCGAAGTAGGTCAGGCTGACGATGGCCCCGCCCTTTTCCGGGGGCATCAAAGGCATCGCCCGCTGCGCCATCGCCAGCAGCGTGTAGGCGGACGTGTCGATCGCCGACAGGTAGGTCTGCCGGGGGGTCTTGTGGAACATGTCGGGCTTGAGGTAGTCGCGGTCGGCGAACGCGATCGAATGCACGACCGAGTCGATCGTGCCCCAGTCCTCGCCGAGTTTCTTGAACACCGCGTCGAGGCTCTCGTCGCTGTTGGCGTCGCACGGCTGCAGCCAGGGATTGGTCACGCCCAGGGCCTCGACGGCCTTGCCCACGCGATGCTCCATCTTGCCGATGGGCAGGTAGGTGAACGCCAGCGTCGCACCCTGCTCGATGAGCCGCTTGGCGATGAACCAGGCGTAGCTGCGTTCGTTGGCGATGCCGAAGACGATGCCCTTCTTGCCGTCGAGTAAGCCCATGGGTTGCACTCCGTGCCGGGGTGGGTGAACAAGCCGCAGAAGGTAGCAGCGGGCCGCGACGCTGACAAAACCGGGCGCGACTTGACCGATGCCGAACAAATACCTATCATTTGTCGATTGCCGTCCCCTCGCCCCGGGAGTCCCGCCATGACGCCGATGCCGCCCCTGCTGGTCACGCTGGACCTCACGCCCTCGTGGGTCAACCGCGCCGGGCGCGTCGATCGCTCGGCGTGCTTCGAGCTGCGTGCCAGCCAGTTGCGCCGCCTGGTCGCGCCCGGGCAGTGGGCGAGCGCCCGCACCCGCCGCCGGGGCGTCCGTCGCGGCGGCGTGTGGGTCATGCGCGAGGCCGCGGCCACGGTCACGATCGACGGCGGCCACGTCGCCGCCGTGGCCCGCACCCGCCGGCCGCGACGACTGGCGGGCGACTGGCGCACCGGCAAGAGCAACGCCATGCGCAGCCGCTACGACCCCAGCGCCTCGCCCGAGCGCCGCCGTCAACTGCAGCAGCGATGCGACGTGGACAGCTACGAACGACTGCTCACGCCCAACCCCAACCGCGGCGCCTGCCGCACCAAGCGCACCCCGCTGGAACTGGCCCAATCCCCCGTGTTCCCCAGCCATGTCCGGGCGTCGCGCGTGCGGATCGAGCGCTGGCGGCTGCACGAGCGCCTGGCCGAGCACTACCTCATCTGCCCGCACTGCGGCGGCAAGGCCAAGATGCTCTTCCTGGTCCAGGCCACCCCCGCCGAGCTGCGCGACGCCGCCGTCGCCCGCCTCTGGCTGGAGCTCGAGCCGCAACCGAGCGACGGTCGCCGGGCCTCGGCGTGGCGTCGTCGGCTCGAGGACCGCTACGGGCTGCTCGTGTCCCCGCACCCGCGCTGCCGCCCGTGCCTGAGCCTGCGCTACGGCGAGGCCAAGTCCAAACGCATGCCCCGCCACACCGCCCGCCGCGCTGCAGTGGACCTGGCGCGACGATGGCCCGCCGTCCGCAGGCAGCAGGCCCGACTCGACCAGATGCGCCTGGGCCGACTCGTCAAACGCTGGATCAACCGCTACACCCGGCGGTTCGCCTACCTCGAAGCCCGCCGCCTCCACATCCAACTGCTGATCCAGATCATCCACGACTGGGACGCCTGGCACGCCCTGCCGCCCGACGACGCCCCCGCCCGCGCCCGCGCCCTGGCCAAGCTCCAGCACACCGCCCGCCAAGCCTGGGCCCACACCCGGCCCGTGCGACCCATCGCCTGGCGTCACGCCAACGACATCCTCCTGGCCGCCTGCGCCGAAATGCTGGCGATGCCCACCAGCGGCCTCACCGAGCCGCCCGCCCTGCGCCGCCACCGCGCAGCGCGCCGCGGCCTCGCGCCCGCGGCTGCGAGGCGCTGCAGTGATCCTATCCGCGCCCAACATCCACCTACGGCGTCAGTTGCGGCAGATGGATCTGACGCTCGGAGAGGTAGATGGTGATGTTTCTGAAAAGATGCTCCGGGCTGTTGAAGACAAGTGAGTCCATGCTCACGGTGTGAATTTTCCCTGTCACACGCACCGGGACGCCGGGCTTGACCACTCCGGCGCGTCGGGCCAGGTCGTCGTTGGCGTAGATCGTTGCCGTACCCAGACGATGTTGAAAGAGCTGACCCTGATACCGAATCTCGCGGGGAACAAAAGTGACGGTGATGACAAATGGCGATGCGTTGGGGTCACGACGACGCTCTGAAGAATTGGGCGCGACTTTGATCGACTCGATGATTTCGCGGCTATCGAAGGGAAATGTGACGGCGGAGCCGGCGAGCCATTTGCGAACGAGCGGCCAAGTATCGGTAGTCCAAGTCTGGCTGGGTTTGAGTTGCAGGTCGGGGGGGAGGGTGTTGAGCAGGTCCAGCGCGGACGAAAAGGGCTTGATTGAGGGCGATTTGGCTGGTGAAGCGAGCTGCGGCGCTGCAGGTTGGTCGATTGTCTGGGTCGGCGGCGGGGGCTGGCGCGCGTCGGCCAGCTCTTTCTGCAGCATGGCGATCTGGGCGCGGAGGGCGGCGTTTTCGCGCTGCAGTTGATCGATGAGGGCGCGGGCCTTGGCGAGGGTGTCGATGTCGTCGGCGAGGGTGTGGCGGAGGGCGGGGGCGAGGAGGATCGCCAAGGTGATCGTGGCCGCTGCCGGGACGATTCGCGTCATGGTCGGGCTCCCGAAAAAGGGGGAAGGGGACGGCGGAGTATATCGCGCGGGGGCGGCTACGATGCGGTTTGATGGATATGATCCCGATCGGCACGGGGGGCGGCTGCGCCGCGGCCGCTACGCGGGGATGGCGTACGGTGCGGGGATGGCGTAGCGGGTGCGGCGAAGCCGCCTGTGTGGGGATTGTTCCGGAGATGGCGATGCGTCGTGTCCTGGCCTATCACCTCGTCATGACGGCGTACGGTTTCTGGCTGCCGAACGATCCGCGCGGCTCGTGGTCCGAGTTTGTGCGGAGTTTCGCGTTGTACCGTGCGGCCGGGCCGGCAACGAGGGTTCGCACCCGGCGTTCGGTCGCGGGGGCTGACCACGACCGCGACGTGCGTCGCCGGGGCATTGCTGCACTGGTCCGTCCGCCGGTGCGCTTTTCGCCGCCGCAGATGGGCGCTATTGCGGAGGGGTTTGAGGACTACTGCAGCAGGAACGGCCGCCGGGTGCTGGCGCTGGCGATTTTGCCCGAGCACGTGCACATGGTGATTGTGCGCGGCGGGCTGGATGTGGAGACGATGGCCGAGCAACTCAAGGCGCGGGCGACGATGTTTTTGTCGAAGGCCGGGCTGCACCCGTTTGCGGAGCGTGCTTACCGGGGTGGGCGGCTGCCGACGCCGTGGGCGCGCAAGGCGTGGTCGGTTTTTCTTGATTCGGTGGACGACGTGCTGCGGGCGATCGAGTACGTGCAGGCCAATCCCGAGAAGGCGGGACTGGGCCGACAGTATTACAGCTGGCTCACGCCGGTTGATCCGTGTGAGTTTGGGCAGTGAGGAAAGAGGCGGCTGCGCCGCGGCCGCTACGCGGGGGAGGGGCGCATGAAAAAACCCTCGCGTGGGGGGACGGGAGGGTTTGGGGGTGGTCCTGTTGAACCGGCCGCCGGGGTGGTGGCGGCGCGGCTCGAATGAGCGAGGGTCTTTGAAAAGTGACAGTTGGGTTTGCCTTGGCGCCGCGTTGCCGGGGCGCTATCCCGAGAAGCCCCGCATTTGCATGACGGGGCTAAGTGGGGCGAGGGTGTGCTGAACGTTTCACGGGGTGGATCGCTCCACCGAAGAGCCCTGCATTTGCATGCCGGGGCATTGGGCCGTGATCTAAGAGAATCCCTTAGAAAGGAGGTGATCCAGCCGCAGGTTCCCCTACGGCTACCTTGTTACGACTTCGTCCCAGTCACCGAACCTGCCGTAGGCATGTCTGAGGCGACACGACTTCGGGCATTTCCGGCTTCCATGACGTGACGGGCGGTGTGTACAAGGCTCAGGAACATATTCACCGCGGCATAGCTGATCCGCGATTACTAGCGATTCCGACTTCATGGAGTCGAGTTGCAGACTCCAATCTGAACTGGGGCGACTTTTGTGCGATTTGCTCCGCCTTGCGGCCTTGCGTCGCTTTGTGGTCGCCATTGTAGCACGTGTGCAGCCCAAGACATAAAGGCCATGAGGACTTGACGTCATCCCCACCTTCCTCCGGTTTGACACCGGCAGTCT
>CAZFDT010000082.1:0-21832 GCA_964518335.1 uncultured Phycisphaeraceae bacterium | reverse complement strand
CCATGACCACAACCCGACTCTCATAACCACTGGCACATAAATCGGGGGCAGATCATCTCCATTTAAATCGGCTATTTAGATTTTGTGAACCCCTCACCCCCCCCCAAGGCTCTGACCCCGGTCCGCCTAGAATCAACTTGCTCGTGAATCGGGTCACCGCACCCGCTGCTCCCCTCACCCCACCGGCAGCTCCCACGGCAACTTCTCCAGGCTGAGCTCGCTCGGCTTATCGCCACGAAGGATCCCTTCGATGAGGTCCGGCGCCAGTGAGGTCAATCGCAGCACACGCCCAACGTAGGACCGATCGACACCCACGAATGCCGCCAGCTCGTCCAGCCCGGCGAACCGTCCCGATTCGATCTACTTACTTCCATCCTTCCCAAAGTGTTCATCGTGACTACACCCGATATGGGTGCGCCCATACTTGTCTCGAAAGGAAACCATCATGCTTACCCTGTTTCAACCCCTGCTCACCGCCCTCGTCGGCGCGGCCCTGTCCATCTTCGGCCTGTTCCACACGATCCAGCAGCTGCCCGCCCCGGTCGTGTGGCACCACGTGGTGTCGGCGTCGCCGCAACTCATGGCCCTGCTGATCCTGTCGCTCGCCGCGCTGCTGGTGGTCCTGCTGATCGTGCGGCAGCGCCTGTGGCCGGCGGGCCTGTCCAAGTCGTCACGCATCACGCTGGCGCAGATCCAGGCGGCGGCGGAGCTGGTGACGCTCAAGCTGCCGATGTCGCAGATTGTCGAGGTTCAGCTCGATGGCTACAGCGGTGGCGTGCGCTGTGTCGTGCTCGCCCATGGCGAAGCGCTGATCGCAACGGACCTGGACCGCGCTGCACTTGAACTCAACGTCACCGGCCGCGTCGCCACCGTCACACTGCCGCCGCCACGGGCCATCAGTTGCCGGCTCGACCACGAGGCCACCACGGTGGCGCTCATCGGCCGGCGCGGCGCGTGGCGGGTGCTGCCCGGCGACGCCGGGGAGCCCGCGGTGATCGAGCGGGCGCTGCGGGAAGCGCAGCGGCGGCTTGAGGTGGCGGCTGGCACAGATGTCCACCTGGACGCGGCCCGGTGTCACGCCGAAGCGGCGCTGCGCCGGCTCATCGAAGCCGATGGGTGGACGCTGGCGGTGCGGTGGCAGCCGTAGTGTCGGAGTCGGCCCGTCCGGCCCTGGTCGCAATGGTGCGATCGGGCCGGGGGCAATGGGAAGATGGAACTCGGCGATACCGCGTCGCCCTTCCCCTTAGGTATCAGCGGTCCAGCGAATGATGGATGGCTGGGCTGGCCTAGGGGTTGGGTGTTCACGTGTTAGGCGGCGTCGTGGGGCTATCAGAGCCGGCTGTGGTGGGCCAAGTACCGCAAGTCGGACTGGGCGCTGATCGATTGGGACGGGTTTCCTGATGACATGATGGGGGTGGCGCCGGTGATGAACGCGACGGCGGTGGCTACGGTGCTGGGGTATTTTCCGAGGATGGAGTAGCAAGGGTGGGAGTGGGTCGCGAAATAGAGTTCTTCGACGAGCCTCCATGGTCGCATCTTGCTGCATTTCAGGTGCTTACGCAAATCGTTGCGGGAGGTCTATCGCTTCGCGCGCGAGTCGAGGAGAGAGTCCAATTCCGAATAGAGTTATGGTTATGGAGGAAGTAACCCGCCATGAGCTTCAAACTCGGCATCGACACCAAGCTTTACCGCAACACCGGCGACTACGCCACGCCCAACTGGGTGGAGCTGACCAACGTCCGCGACCTGACCCTCCCCTGGAGAAGGGCGAGGCCGACGTGACCACCCCGCCAACGGCAGGTGGCGCGCCCTGGCCAGCACGGGTCGGGGCGTTCGGAGTATCCCCTATCGAGCATGAATGCGGTGAATTGCAACGCTGGCTGCTGGTTCGTCGCAGCGTGACCGGTCGCGAAGACCGGGCTTATTACCTGTGCATGGTGTCATCGGATATCAGCAGACACGACCCGGCCATCGCCGCCGGCCAGCGTTGGGCGATCGAGACCTGCCTCCAGACCGTCGGGCAGGAAGCCGGCCTCGACGAATACTGAAGTCTGCTCCTGAATCGGCACGTTACGCTGTCGATGCTCGCCCTGGCGTTCCTCGCCGCTATTCGAGCCGAAGCAAATCAGGCCAGGAAAAAGGGGAGTGTTCATTGGTCCCGCTGACCGAACCGGAGATCTGACGGCTGATGATCACCATCGTCTGGCCGCGCATGACCGATACCGAGCGGGCTCTGATCTGGTCGCCATTGGCGACGACATCACCCAGCCACGGCCCAACGCTGCCATTATCGCGCGAGAGCACCAGGCTTGGAAACGCAACTGTAGTACTAACCGGCCATGTTGATTTGATGTATTCCCCATCCATCGTTCTTGGCTGCCAAGACATGAATCGTGCCATCCGATCCGACGAATTCACCGGCTGTTCCGGCGGGTAGCTCTATGCGGATCGACAATCTGTGTCCCGCGGTCTTTTTCCAGGTCATGCGAAGCAGTCCCTGGGGTGTAGGCACCGCGCCGGCGGCGAAGCTCAGCTCTCCGAATGCCGGGACAATGCGCACTTGCTTCCATGCCGGTTCGGTCGGAACGACGCCGAGAACCTGTTGCGATAGATGGTATAGCGGAGAGGCGGACCAAGCGTGGCAGCGACTGAAATGATCATCGCCCCAGCGTTCCCAGAAGGTCTTGGCACCGGTATCCAGCATCCGGCCCCATTTATCTCGAATGATCGCGATCGCCTCGTCACGCAAGCCGCACTTGAACATTGCTTCGAATATATAGGCGTAAAAGAATGGCGAGCCTTCGATCACCTCCGTCTGGCCGGCCGAAGCACCTTTGAGCAGAACACGGCGTGCCAGATCGAGATGCGTCTCCGGCTTGAGATCGAGCAGGATCGCCAGCGCGTTCATATGTTGCGATACGGAATGAACAGGCGTATTCGTTTTGAGGTCGAATCCGTCCCGCCATCGCTTGGCGCTGATATCCCAGAAATATCGCTCAACAGCACCTTGCATCCGAACAGCACGCGCAGCGTACGCATCCGCGGCCAGAGATGCGCCGCCTATGCGGCAGATTCCCGCCGCCCAGCGCAGCGTCTGGAGATACATCAGGTTCAGTACGCCGCAGTAGTCCTCTTTGAACAGCGGTTTCCAGTCGAGAAACAGCCACCATCGGCCATCGTAGAAATTCACGAGCAATCCTTCGTCCGTTTCGTGGCGTGCGAAGAATTCCATTAACCGATGCAGGGTAGGTAGGCTTTCCAGTAAAATTTGCGTCTGACCCGATTGAAAATAATGATCCCAGACCGTTCCCACCCATGTCATCATGAAATCGGGAAGAAAGTGCGGGATATCGGCCGGCGGATGGGCGTGAAGCGCTCCATCGGATTTTTGAGACTGGGCCATCTGGCGAATGCCGCGAGCCAGAAGCGAGTGGTCGCCAAAGGCATGCGCGGTGACTTTACCCTGTACACGGGCATCTCCCCACCACTGGACCTGCTCTCGCCAGGGACAATCGACGAAGCTGTCGAACGCGCAATTCAGTTGCGTGTTGCGCGCGACCTGCCAGATGTCGTTCAAGCGCTGGTCGGAACATTCGAACGCGCCGGCATCGGTATTGAAGCCAGTATGGATTTTTCGGATCGCGACATGCCGGATGCTCAGGGGATGGCGGATGTTGCGGAAAACCATCACCGCGTAGCGCATTCCCTTGAATGCGAAAGGCTCCCAACGTTGGGTACCGGCGCGGCAGATATAGCGATCTCCCATCGCCACCTGGGATCCACCAGCTTCCATAATGTGCGGGAACGCTGTTTTCGGATCCGCCAGGTCTTCCGTATAGATGATGTCGATGATTTCGCCACCGGTGGCCCGGGCGATATCGAGCACGAAATGTCCGGTGACATAATCCGCGGGATCCAGAACGAGCATCAGGAATTCGTCTTCCAGCAGCGCGGGAATCGTCGTCACGGACGGGTCATCCTGAAACATCGCTTGCGGACTGCCCAACGGCCCGACAAACGCGGTGTGTTCCTCCTGCATGGCCAGAGCGTAAACGTTTGGACTCTGCCGATAGCCCTCGGCACAGCGGCCGCCGAACTGCGACAGCAGTCGATCGAAGCTGACGATGTGATCGCTCAGCAGCGGCACGCCGCGGGGTTCCATGGTCAGCCACGGGTGTCGTCCCACCGGGCCTTGCACGAAGGGTTTGGTCCATGTGGGATCCGATTCCGGATCGAAGGCGGCGTTCATCCAGTCGGCTGGGTCGGCCGAGGCGTCGAAATGTTCCTCAAAGCCCAGTTGCACGGAGAGGCGCGCCGTATCCTGACGCCATGCACGGGCCGCACGGCAGGTCCATTGTTCCGGTGTATGAAGCGCGACAGCCGCCTGGTCGTATTCCGCGAAACCATCCAGCAAAAATCCACTGACATCTCGAAACTGGCTTTGAAACGTCGGCACGCCGAATTCGAAGCACACGGCACACAGTGTATTCGCCCCCGCGTGCAGAAGGTGTGTCACGTCAAGTTCATCAAAACTCTGAAACTCGGCAAAACAACGTGCCGGGCCTTGGTGGATGCGATGCCCGTTGACGTAAAGGATATATCGTGCGGAAGCGGAGACGCGCAGCACGCACCGCCGTGGTAGGCCGGGCAGATCCACCACCCGGCGGAAATAGGCGTAGTAGTTCCATGGGCGTGCGACGTGCTTGCCCGTCCAGCACCATTGTCCACACCACGAATCAGCTTGATCCATTTCTCGCTCCAAACCACTTCTCATTCGGTTGTCGCTGCATGGGTAGGGCCGTGTTGCGGAAATGGGCTTATCGGGAGCCAGCCAGGTCCAGGATATGGAACGGGAGAAGCACCTGGGTCGGGCACGGCATGGGCTGGCGATACAATTGAGTGACCTCGTGGATCAGCAACTCCGCCGCTTGGTCGATATCGCATCCGATGATTCGGCATCCGGCCAGGCCGAAGCGGTGAAAGGACTGATCGTGTCCGCCGACGATGATCGCGCGGGGCGAAACCTCCTGATGCCGAGCGCGCATGGCCGCCATGAACTCCACCGCCGACGTCATGCCGGGAATGACATAGGCGCTGGGGGGGGCCTTCAACGTCGCAAACGCATCAACAGCGCTGCGGCCGGTATCGGGCGAATTGTTCGTGACGTGGACCAATGAATCGTCGAGCGCAAGCCCGGCGTCCAGCAGGGCGTGACGATACCCGCGCAACCATCGTTCATTCCACAGGCCGCGGGTCAGATGGCTGCAAATGAAGCCGATCCGGCGATGTCCTTCGCCGACGAGCGTCGAGGTCGCCAGTTCGCCCATCGCCACCGCATCGGGCGTGACGATTTTCCCGTGTCGGCTGGAGAACACCGCGGAGAAACCCCCGGCAAACGGCCCGAACACCACGTGGGGGATTTCCGCGGCTTCCAGGTGGTCGAGCAAGTCCGTATCGACGAACCCCGTGAGAATCACGGCGTTCACCCCCTTGGCGAAGTCCAGCAGGCGATGCCGCTCCGTTGCGATCCGGCCCGCCGATTCCACGCAGTAAACCTCCATCCGAATGTCCCGCATCGAGGCGTTGATGGTCAACGCCTGCAGGACGTCCTGATTGATGTTGTCTTGAAGGCGACTGCCCAGCAAGAGAAATCCGATGCGTTCGGGCATGGCGTTTTTCGCTTTGAGCTTGGCCGTCCTGGACCGACCGACACGGCGCGGGGGCTGGTAGTCCAACTGCCGGCTGATCGCCCAGATACGCCTGCGGGTTCCCTCGTTGACCTGGGTGCAGTTGGACAACGCCATCGACACCGTCGCGATCGACACGCCCGCGCGTGCCGCGATTTCCTTCATGCCGACGGCGGGCTTGACCAGTTGATCTTGTTGGAGTTGCGACATGGCAGCATGATAGCATGAGTTCAAATTTTTTCAAGTCACTTAGATTTTTATTGACCTTTTTTTGATATGAATTAGTATGAGTTCAATTGAACGGTTTCCCGCCGGCGAACGCGTGTTCCCCGGCAGGGTACACACACGTCGATCGGGTGCATTTTTAAGGAGAGATACAATGAAAACTGCGACTCGGAGTGGGAATGGACATCGCTGGCTTGCGGTCGCGGCGGCCGGCGCGCTCGTTGGAGTCGGCGCCGGCACCAGTCAGGCGGCGACGATAAATTGGGCCAACGCGGCCGATGGCACATTCAGTGATACGCTGAAATGGACCGGGGGGGTCGTCCCCGGCAACGACCCTAGCGATATCGCGAGGTTCGCGAACGCAGCCAGCCCCGCCTACACCGTTTCGTTTGATGCCGCCCCCGCCAACCACGCACAACTCAACGTCACCAGCGGCAACGTGACGTTGGACTTGGACACCTTGACCTACACCTTGTCCAACAGAGTCCTGGTCGCCGGCAACACGGTCGGCAACACGCCCAGCCTGACGATCACGGACGGCAAGATCATTGCCGCCGCAAGCTCGGAATTCGGCATGAATAGCGGAAACGGCAACGGTCACGTCACCGTGACGACGGGTGGCATTTTGCAAGTCAGCAGCGATCTCGCCAGCCGCACCGCCGACCTCACTGTGGGGCGGAATAGCCGCGCATCACTTGAAATCATCAACGGCGGCAAGGTTTACAACAAGAGCGGCTTTATCGGTAGTAACGGTAATGCCGCTACTGGCTCCCACACCGCCAGCGCTGTTGTGGATGGAACCGGTTCTCTGTGGGACAACTCCACGGACTTGCGTATCGGCTCGGCCACTAGCTTTGCCTCTACCACGCTCGATATCACCAACGGCGGTAAAGTCATCAGTGGCACGAATAACTATGTGGGCCAGAGCAGTCCCGCAGTCGTGACGATATCGGGCACCGGATCGACCTGGACGACTATTTCGGGCAATCTCACGCTTTTCGCCAATGCGACGCTGAACGTCAATAACGGCGGCAAGGTGGAAGACACCGGCACGAGCAACCTGGCCACGGTTGCCGGCGCCAAAGTGAACCTGAGTGGAACCGGAACGATTATCCGCAACGGCAACCTTCCGTTCACCGGTGTCGGCACGACGCTCAATGTTTCAAACGTGGGCAATGTGCTGGAATCGATTCACGCGACCAATAAACTGATCTCATTCGACGCCAACGCGGTGTTCAACATCACGCTGGCGGCGAGCGGGGCCGATGCGGCAACCGCCTATCTGGGCATCAACGGTAACCTGGCCCTGGGTGCCAACGGCATCAACGTGTTGTTCGACGGCGGCTACACGCCTGCGGCCGGTCATTCGTTTGACCTGCTCGACTGGACGGGCACCACGACGTCATTGACCACCTCCAACGTGCATCTTCCCGTCTTGGGCCCGGGTCTGATATGGAATACCGACCTGCTGGGGAGCGATGGGATTATCAGCATCGTTCCCGAGCCGGGAGTGGCGGCGTTGATCGGCCTCGGCGGGATCACCGGATGCTGGCCGGCGCGGCGTCCTCGTCCCACCGGCTCCTGATGTGGAAGAACATCGGGTCGCACGGAGTGGGTTCGACGGCGGTTTTTCACAAGTGGCCTTTGGTCCTGCTTCAAAACCTCCTCCCCCAATTGGTTTGCGATCGATCCAGACCGATTGGGGGAGGCTTTGAAACCGGTTCCAATCCATCAAGGGGCTCGCTCATGTTATGTCGCTCCTCGACAATCCGCGTCAAGAACCATTCCGAACCGCCGAGCATCGATCCAATGGTGTGGCCGACCGGCATCCGCGGATTTACGCTCATCGAGTTGCTGGTGGTCATCAGCATCATCGCGCTGCTGATCGCCATTCTGCTGCCGGCGTTGGGGAAAGCGAAAGAGGCCGCCATCAGGATGAGTTGCCTGAGCCAACAGCGGCAGATCAGCTTGGCGCTATTGGTTTACGCCTCGGATCACAAAGGCTGGTTTCCCAAAGTATCCTGGTTACAGCCCAACGCGATCACGAGCGAGACAAATCCCAACAGCAACAACGACTGGTCGGATCCCAACCACACCATCAAGCCGTATCTCAGCTCGTCCCCCATCTTTCGCTGTCCGGGGCAGGCGTCCACTGTGCCGACCAGTTATGTAGTTGGTGGCTTTTCCTTTTACAGCAACCCCAGCA
The DNA here is from genome assembly GCA_964518335.1 of uncultured Phycisphaeraceae bacterium. Lineage (GTDB taxonomy): Bacteria > Planctomycetota > Phycisphaerae > Phycisphaerales > Phycisphaeraceae > CAZFDT01. The sequence continues at coordinate 13,714 of CAZFDT010000082.1, read as the reverse complement.
CCTACATGGGATCGTACTGGATCCTGGCGGCACGTGGGAGCCGTGACGTGAACAACGAGGCTAACAAAGGATGGTATGGATGGGCAGTCACTCACAACCCCGTGCCGAATACCGTTCCCGCCACGTCGTCATCCATCGCCAGCGTGCCGATTCCGCGCCTGGACTTCGCCGGAAGAACCGTTCGAGGAATGAGCACCAGCACCTTCGGCGGCAACACGGACCAGTATGTCCGGCCGGCCGCGTCGCAACCCATGGTCCTCGACTGCTTCGACCCCTTGGGATGGGTTGGGCACGGTCAGAGCGCGGCGGCTCCGATGCCGAGCAACCATTATGGCCAGGAAGGAATGAACGTCGCGTATGCGGACGGACACGGCAAATGGCGCAAGGCGGCCATCGGATCAGGCGGCGATCTCGCGGCCGAGTCAGAGATACAGAGGCGGTTCAAGCCGCATTCCGCCCATCGCACGATCTGCTGGTAGTCATAGCCCGCCCGGAAGTCCACCCCCGCCATCCCCATCGACACGGACGTGTTGGTGCGGGTCGCGCACCCCACCGGCGTATTTTCAAGGACGTTGAGAATGTATCGAAGCTGTCTGTTGGATGCGGAGAGATACGTTCGTGCCGCGATGTCCGCGCTGGTCGCCATGGCGCTCATCTGCGGTCATATGCCCGTGGCCGCTGCCGAGCCGCCGCCCGCGGCGTCGGTGCGGCTCGCTTCCGACGGCCAGGCGATCATGCCGATCGTGGTGCCGGCCCATGCGTCGAATGCGTTGAAGGCAACGGCCCGGGAGCTGGCAACCCAACTGCAACGCATCAGCGAAGCGACATTCGACGTCACGACCGGTGACGGCAGGACCGGGATCGCCGTGGGACTGGTCCGCGATTTTCCCAATCTGAACGTGACGTCCGAGTTCGACGATGCGGGGTTGGCGCGCGATGAGCAATACCTGCTCCGCAGCCACGACGGCGGATTGTACGTGATCGGTCGAACTGATCAGGCGGTCCGGCACGCGGTGTGGGATCTCCTTTATCGTCTGGGCCATCGCCAGTTCTTTCCGGGTGCGGCTTGGGAGATTGTTCCCACGTCCAGAAGTCTTCAGGTCGAAGTCAATGCATTGGAAACCCCCGACTACATCTCGCGCGATATCTGGCCTGGATACAACACCTGGCCGGATAACCGCGCCGAATGGGATACTTATAACATCCGTAACCGTATGGCCAGCGGGTTCAAGCTCAATACCGGCCACGTTTACGACACCATCGTCAAGCTACCGCCGTTCAAGGAACACCCGGAGTATCTCGCCCTCGTCAAGGGCAAGCGAACCGGCGACAAGATGTGCCTCTCCAATCCGGCGGTCCAGCAACTGATCGTGCAGTACGCCCTGGGTTATCTGGAGGCCCGTCCGACCGAGCAAAGCGTCTCGGTGGAGCCGAGCGACGGGGACAACTGGTGCGAGTGCGACGAGTGCGCCAAGCTGGGTACGCCCAGCGACCGCACGTTGAAGATCGCGAATCTGGTTGCCGAAGCGGTTCAGGTGCAGTTCCCCGGCCGCTATGTCGCGTTCTACGCCTATCACACGCACTCCAATCCGCCGACACAAGACGACCTGAAGGCCCATCCTTTTGTCGTCGTTAACGTTGCGACAGCGTTCATCCTCCGTCCTCCAGAGAAACTGATTCAAGGCTGGCTGGCTCATGGCGTCCGACAGTTCGGGATTCGAGAATACTACGGCGTGAACGTCTGGGATCGCGATCTCCCCGGCGCTGGACGAGGCGGGCAGATCGACTACTTACGGAGAACCATTCCGGATTTTCATGGCCTGGGCGCGAGGTTCATGACGGCCGAAGCCAGCGACAACTGGGGCCCCAACGGCCTCGGATATTACCTGGCCGGACGGATGCTGTGGGATGTGGAGGCCGCGGACGATCTGGAGGCCCTCCAGCAGGATTTTTATGAGAAAGCCTTCGGACCGGCAGCCTCACCCATGTCGGAATTTTATCGTCGGATCAACCTGGACAAGCCGCTTCTGTCCAGCGATCTGATCGGGCGGATGTATCGGGATTTGCACGAGGCAACCCGACTCGCGGCCGGCGATGCGGCTATCCAGGAACGCATCAATCACCTGATCCTCTACACCCACTACGTGGAGAAGTTCAATGCGTACTCGATCGCCCAGGGCGAGAGCCGCCAGGCGGCCTTCGAGGATGTGATCCGCTATGCCTATCGCATCCGGCGAACGCACATGGTGCATTCGATGGGGTTGTATCGCGACCTACCAGGCCGTGATAAGGCGGTGATAGTGCCGTCGGAGGCGCGGTGGGATGTGCCGGAGGATAAGAATCCCTGGAAGGAAACCGCGCCGTTCACCCAGGCGGAACTGGACGAACTGGTGGTCAATGGTATCGCCGGCAATCCGCTGATGGCCTTTCAAGCCAAAACGTTCAGTGATGACCTTATGGCGGCAGATATGCTCGAGTTGCAGGCGCCTTTGGCCACCACCGCGATCAGCAGCCGCGACACGGTGCGCTATGAAACGTGGATCGACAAGGCGCCTGCCACCGTCCCACTCACGGTGACTCCGGGATTGATCCCGGCCTACCGCAATCGCGGCGATGCGACGATTCGGCTGTTCTGGGCCGGTGCGACCGACGGCGAGGCCATCGACCAGGTCTCGCTTCCTCCGGATGGCCAACCGCACGACATCACGCTGAAGACATCTCATGCGGGGCGTCACTGGGTGGAAATCTCGGATCAGGACAATCTCACTTCCGTCGAGGTGCCCGCGTCGATCCCCTGGACATTGCCCTTGGCTCATAGCCGAACGCCGCAACCTTATCGCCTCTATTTCTACGTGCCCAAGGGGACCGAGCTGGTTGCCGGCTATTCCCATACCGATGGGACGATCTTTGATGCTGACGGGAAGAAGATTTTCGACCTGCCCAAGGAAGCCGGGTATTTCTCAATCCCCGTCGAGCCGGGACAGGACGGGAAGCTTTGGGTGGCGTTGGTGAATCTCGCCAAGACCAAGTTCACGTTGATGACGGTCCCACCTTACCTGGCCCCATCACCACGGCACTTGTTGTTGCCGAAGGAAGTCGTGGAGCAGGACCGTTGATCGATACTGCGCTCGAGAGCGATGGGTTCGTGTCTTCGTTGTGGTCGATCCCTCCCTCGCTAATTCGTTGAAGGATGTGCGTATGCTAACGGCCCAGGATCAGGACATATCGACATCGCTCGCAGTGGAGCTTGTCGATCCCTCAAGCCAAACTCGTGGCGAACACTCCGTTTTGGCACTGCTTGCCCGTCCTGACCGAAGCGAGCTGTGTGACAATCGAATGACGGTGTTTGCTCCGTCGTTCGGCCTGGGAAGCGTCCATTATTGGAACGGTTCCTGGGACAACGATGAGGATCAGAACCCATACCAAGCCCGCGAAATCTTCGAAAACCGAGACGGCGAGCTGATGGTCGTCAACCACGGTGAGATCGACATCCTGCAGTTGGATTACCGGCAGTGGCGACCGGATCGTATCCGCGCGCGCTACATCGGCTCAAGACATACCGTCTGGGAAGAGGAGAAGGGCATCGATCACGATACGGCCGTGAGCGTCATTCGCTTCGCCGGCAGCGGGTTGAAGCGGCGCCGGGTCATCCTGGGCCATCGAATCACGAAGCGGGCGGGCCTGCGAATCGATGTGATGACAGGCCGGGGTGCTTATCTATTCGCCGAATATGGACAGTATGAAGGTATCCATCGCTTCATCGGTTTTGCCGGGGATCTCGAAGTGCGCCTGCGTGAATGCGATGACGCGGTGTATGTCGAGGCGGAACTGGAGGTGCTGCCCGAGCGATTCTCGGAGATCGCGTACGTTGTCGCCGCGGGCGAGGAGATCGGCGACACCCGCCAGCGGTGGGAAACCGCCATGGCGTCGCCGCGCGACACGCTCGATGGTGCCCGCCGGCGATGGGAACGCTTCTTCGATGAGCAGGTTCCCGGGCTGGAATGCGACAACTCGCGTTGGATCAGCCTGTACTACCATTCCTGTTACGCATTGCGCGCCAATCTTTACAACTTCAAGAAAGGTGCGATCCGCCATCCATACTCGTGCCCGACGAAGTTCAAATATCTGCCCAGTTGGTTCTGGGATCCTTGCTTCCACGGGTTTTCCGAGAAATGGCTCGTGGATTATCCCGCCCCCTTATCGACGTTCCGCAACCATTTCGACGCACAGAAATCCGACGGCTACTTGCCCATGACGATCGATCATCGCGGGGACACCTGGCGCGCTGTCGGAGCGATCGACCAGGCGTGCCAGCAGTTCCTGCACCCGATCACGATCTGGGACCACTACCTCGTCCACGGCGACAAGAACGCGCTGGCTGAGACGATTCCCCATCTGTTGGCTCACGATGAGTACCTGCGCCGGCATCGCGAATCCGGCCCTAACGCGATGTTCCTTCCCAAGGAAGGCGGAGAACTGGCTGACAACTCAGTACGACTCGTCGCCGACCCCGCCCAGCGGGATAAGATCGGCGCGTTGTCCACCCGTATCGAGCCGATCGACTGGAACACCTATCACTACGCCAGCCTTCGCACCATCGCACGTATGGCCGCGGAGGTCGGAAACGCATCGACCGCGCAGGCGATGACGATGCGAGCCGATGCCAAGTTACGTGCACTGACGACCATGTGGAATCCGCACGCGGGGATATTCACCGACCGCACACATCCCGGCGGCGAGCTGACGTCCGGGCGGTTCTCGGGAGCGTTTGTTTCAATGCTTGGTGGTTACCCCACCAGCAATCAGACGGCGCAAATGTGCGAACTCCTGCTCGACCCTAACCACTTCTGGACGCATACACCGATCCCCGGTGTTTCCGTTACCGACGAGGCCTTCGACTGTAGCGATACCTATGACAGCTACTGGAACGGTCGTGTCTGGCCGAACATTAACTGGAGCGTCATCGAAGGCCTGTGTCGTTGCCACCGGCCCAATGTGGCTCGCAAGTTGCTCGATTGCACCCTTGAGATGCATTTCATCGACGGGCGGCCATGGTGTCTGGAAAATTTCCACCCGCTCGAACCCAAACGCTATTCGACAACGCATTGCCCCTTCAATCAGGGCTGGGGCGCACTTGGAATCGATCTGATTCTGCGCAGGGGCCTGGGTTTGCAGTTTGTTGCCCCTCGCGACCAGATTCACTTCGCGCCGCTCGGACTGGCTGGAGTACGAGAGGCGACGGTGCGCGGGCTGCCGTTCGCAGATCGGCGGATTGATGTTGACATCGACCTTCGAACCAACACGCCAATCGCACATGTGCGTGGACGAAACGCGCCACACGTCGTGTCGGATGCACATCACTGGCTCGATATCTAGCCCGAGGTCGCGTTGATTGCGGTATGCAACGAGTCTTGGCACGCTGGTTGGAACATTGGTCAACGCCAATCATCATGGACGAGCAACAAGGCCGGTAGTCGGAGTGAATGAAGTATGAGTGGTTTGCGCCTGTATTGATCTGGAGGAGGAACCCGAATGACGCATGATGAGAACGGAAGAACTCCGATGCAGCATGTACGGAAGCTGACGTGCGGGCTGGTGTTGCTCGCCTTGAGCATATGGACCGGATTGGGCGAGCAGGTATCGGCTGTGGCGGGAGAAGCCGAGAAGGAGGGTTTGATGTGGCGATATGAGGTGGACCGCGCTCTTCCGGTTGCGATCAATATCGGCCTGAAACCTGCCGAAGTCGGCGCACCGATCCGGATTGTTATCGGCGACGAGCCCAGTGCAACGGCGGTTGCGCGGATCACTATCGTGCGTGACAAAGATGGTCGCGCGCTAACCATCAGTCCCGCAGTTTACCAGGAGCGCGTCTGGACGGATCAGCCGCAGGTGTCACTGGTCTTCTGGCCGGGGGATAATGACAAGGAGGGATTGGCTGCTGTCAAAGAAGATGGGCTCGACGCTCGGACCTGGCGGGGTCACGAATTGCCGCTGCGCATTGAGATGCACCGTGGACAAGTGCTGGTCTGGTTGTGCGGCAAACTGGTTGTTCAGACACCGCTGTCGGATGACATTCCTTCGGTTCTCTCTATTCACGGCGCTTCCGGAGATGCGGTATCCTCGGTGCGATCCACGGCTCTGGCTTCGGGGTGGCAGTACCTGCCGGTGGACCTTAGCTCGATCGCGAACCAGGCTCCGCCTCAGTTCCTCGCTCGGCCTGATGAACAGCAGGAGGTTCCGTTTGAACTGCCGGGCAACGGCAGCAAGTGGGTCGACCTGACGCCGGTGAAGTGGGCTGACCAATCTCGCGATCCGTCCAGCTACTATGCCCGTTACGATCAGGGTCCGTACTTTATCGGGGATCCGCGCATGCCGATGCTTCAAATACCACGAGGCGACTATGTGGCGGCACATGTGCTGGCGGTCGCCGAACCGAACGAGTCGCTTTCCAATAAGTTGTCGCTCCGCATGGGGCGCTATGGATTTCGCGAGCAGGTGCTCCAGTACGACTTCGGCACCGAGATTCCCCGGCGTCGCCTCGATGACCCCGTAGGAGTCAGGCTCGTGGCCGTGCGCATTCCGCTGACCGCCGCATTTGCCCAAGATATTCTCGGTGAGATCATCGACGTCGAACTAACCAAGGCGATCCGGCTTGCCCGTCGGTCGCCCGACCCCAATCGCTTCCAATGGCGACCGCTGGGACCAACCAGCGGCGTTCGGATCGCCGCGATGACTTTCGAGCGCAGCCCGCTCCAGATGCGGGTCGTCAGTACCGTCGGAGGCCATCTGTTCGTTGAGCCGCAGGTGCCAAGATTTGAGGTGCGACTCACGAATATCAGCGACCATGTTCAACCATATCGGCTGAAGTTCAGAGCAACGCATTTTCATGGCAGGACGATCGCGCAGCAGGTATCCGGGGAGATAGCGCCGGGTCGGACGGCCGTTGTGCCGGTGACCCTGGAGGATGCACAGCGGGGATACCATGACCTGTCGATAACCCTGCACGACGAGCGCGACGGGCTGCTGCTGGAGCGCCGTACGAGTTTCGCCCTGCTTCGGGACATGCAGCGCCCGCACCGGGCAACCTGTCCGGTCGGCACGTGGGATTTCACCGGCGTTCACGTAACCCCCAGCGACCCCGATTTCGTCGGACCGCTCTATCAAAAGCTTGGTCTGCGATATGGGATGTTCGGTCACACGCCGCAAGATCGGGCGCGGTTCGGTGTGATCAAGGGCACTGAATTCAAGATTAACTCCAGGCAGGAAGTCGAGGGACTGATCGAACGGTACAAAGAGGCGCGGGAAAAAGACCCGGACCTGCTTCCTCATTTCTTGATCTTTCACGAGGACTCCGTCTCCGGACCGCACGTTGCCCGCACGCCCGACCTGTTCCATGACAGGCCGTCATACCGGTTCGATGCGACAGAGCAGAAGCGATTCGACGCGATGTACGACCTGGCGACGAAGGCCGCCCAGACCATGCGCGCCTTCGATCCCACGGTGAAAATTGGCATTGGCAATGGCCCGCTCCCGCTGCGCGAGGAATTTTATCGCCGCGGCTTTCCCCGGGAGTTGTTCGATGCCGCAGGCAATGAGGCCGGTGTCTTCGGGCGTCTTCCCGAGACCCAGCCGCCCGATCCAATCGCGAACAATGCCAGCCTCTGGATGGACCGGCAGATGCTCGATCATTACGGATACGCTGAGAAGCCGGTGAGCCAATGCTACGAGACCATTTACCCCTCGACCAATCCGGGAAACCTGAGCACGCCAACCCAGGCAGCGTACTTGGTTCGTCACATCCTCCACTCGATGGCATGGCAGATCCCGCAGATCCGCGTCGGGTGCATTACTGACGTGGGAAACAGCTACTACTTCAGCAACTGGGGTGCCAGCGGAATCTTCCACAAGATGCCCGAGGTGAACCCCAAGCCCGCTGCGGTCGCCATCGCCACCCTGACCTGGGTGCTGGACGGTGCGACTTTCGATCGTTCCATTCCCACCGGCAGCGAGAGCGTGTATGCGCTGGCCTTTCATCGGCCGGCGGGCGGGCGCGTCGTTGCATTGTGGACCGTTCGTGGGCAACGCCCGCTCACGCTGCAATTGAAGGAGGCCGCGAACGCGACGCTCGTCGATAGCCAGGGGATCGAAACCGAGGTGGTGATTGATGATGGCCGTGCGACGGTCATCATCGGGCCGACCCCGTGCTACCTGGTGATTGACGGTGACACTGCTGCCATCCAGTCGGGGGTGCCGGTACACGAGACGCATCCCGATGCCCCGTCGAAAGTGATCGATCCGCTGGACAACCTCGATGCCTGGAAGGTCGCCGACCAGCGCAACCCGGAACTGGAGCTATACAATTCCATGACTCCGCGGCGCAAGGGGGATTTCGATTTTCGGGTGGTCCCCCAGTTCGAGGGGCGCAACAACGTTGTGCAGGTGACGCCCAGGCCGATCAAGCATGGCAAGGACACCATGCCGATGTACGCCGAACTGGTCCATGAGCCGGGTATCGAACTGCCCGGTGAGCCGACAGAGATCGGCCTGTGGGTCAACGGAAACTCGGGCTGGGGGCGGATCATCTATGAGCTCCAGGACGCTAAGGGCGAGCGTTGGATCTCAATTGGCGCTTCGGCCAAGGCGGCTAATGCGTGGATGGCCGACTGGCTACCACAGGAGATGCTCGATCAGTACGACCCTGACCAAATCGCCGACTGGAACACTGACGACGTCTTTGGCGTCAGCTCGATTAACTTTGATGGCTGGCGCTATATGGCTTTTCCGTTGCCCGGACAGTATCCCGGCGAAGGGCACTACTGGCCAGCCAACAGCCAGTGGCGCTTTGACCAAGAGGGCCGTGTTGACTATCCGCTGACGTTAAGAAAACTGATCGTGACCATTCCGGAAAAGGTCTTGCACGTGAAGACCTTCGCGCCGGTCGATCGGCTGGAAATCTATCTATCGGAACTGACCGTAACTCAGGCCGAACCGGACTCGCGGTAGTTCTGTAAAGGAACCTTCTCCCATGCGTCGTCGTTACGCGATCGTTGGCACAGGCGGCCGATCCCAGATGTTCCTTGAAGCCGTGGCCAAGACCTACGCCGAGCACGCCGAACTCGTCGGCCTGTGCGATATCAGCCAGACCCGCATGGACTACTGGAACAGCGTGCTGGTCCAGCAGGTTGGCATCGCGTCCGTGCCCACCTACCCGGCCGCGAAGTTCGACGACATGGTGCGCGAGAGCAAGCCCGATGTGGTCATCGTCACCACCGTCGACGCCCTGCACCACCAGTACATCATCCGGGCCTTGGAGCTGGGCTGCGATGTCATCACCGAAAAGCCTATGACCATCGATGCCGACAAGGCCCGCGCCATCTTCGATACGGTGGATCGCACCGGCGGCAAGGTCACCGTTACGTTCAATTACCGCTACACGCCCGCGGTAACGCTTATGCGGCAACTGGTCATGGAGGGCAAGGTCGGCCGACCGTTGCTGGTCGATTTCATGTGGACGCTTGACACTTCGCACGGGGCCGACTACTTCCGCCGCTGGCACCGCGAAAAGGATAAGTCGGGGGGGCTTCTCGTCCACAAGGCCACGCACCATTTCGACCTGGTGAACTTCTGGATCGACTCGATCCCCAAGCGCGTGTTCGCCATGGGTGACCTGAAGTTCTACGGCCGCAAAAACGCCCGCGAACGCAGCGAGGAACGGCCCTACACCCGCTACACCAACGTGCCCGAGGCGGCCAATGACCCCTTCGCACTCAGCCTCAAGGACGGCAGGCAGCTTGAAGCGCTCTATCTCGACGCCGAAAAGGACTCGGGCTACCTGCGCGACCGCAACGTCTTCGGCGACAACATCACTATCGAGGACACCCTGGGCGTGCTCGCCACTTATCGCAACGGCGTGCAGCTCAATTATTCGCTAGTCGCCTACTCACCGTGGGAGGGGCTGCGCGTCGCCATCACCGGCACCAAAGGGCGAATCGAGCTTTACGAGCGACACGGCTCGCATATCATCCGCGGCCAGAGCGACGATGAACTCGCCGCCGAGCAAGCCCGATCGCACATCCGCGAGGTAACCTGGTTCCCGATGTTCGGCGTGCCGCAGAAGGTTGAGGTTCCCGTCGCCACGGGCGGCCACGGCGGTGGCGACGCCCGTATCCTCGAGCAACTCTTCGCGCCCAACCCGCCCGCCGACCCCTTCGGCCGCAGTGCCAACCACCTCGACGGTGCCGCCAGCATCCTCCTTGGCATCGCCGCCAACCAGAGCATCGCCACCGGACAACCGGTCGAGGTGGACGAGTTGCTGAGAATCTCGGACAAGACGGTGGCGCTGACAGCGGTGTGACTGGGTCATTCGAGTTGAGGCGAGCGGAAAAGCTGAGGCGTAGCGACCCGGGTGTGCCATGTTAAGGCGGCACGCGGTGAGAGTTCCGCCCTGGTAAAGGTCGTCCCGACCGGGTGTAGTGGCCCAGCAGCTTGTCGCGGCGCTTGTTCGATATTCGTACGGCAATCAAGGCGGTCGACGGTTGATGAATAGCAGGTTGGTCGCGTAAGACAACTGCAGCGATCTTTGACAAGTGAATGGATTAGAGGGAATCGGGGTTACGCCGCTCGCCGCAGTTGCAGCGCGATGTCGATGATCGGCAGCCGCGGGTCGCCGCGGCAAGGCCGACGCGTGATCTGGATGTTCGTGATGCGACGGTCACGCTGGCGGAACGGGATCGGCGAGGGGGCTTCGATCTGCTCCGCAACTTCGTTGGGCGTCCTCGCGCCCAAGGCCGCGTGAACGCGATGCTCGTTGTGCCACTCGCGGAACCGGTCCAGTTTCGTCTGCAGTCCGCTGACGGTGAGCGTGAGCAGGACGAATCGCCACCATCCCCGGAAGGACCTGAAGAAGCGTTCTACCTTTCCGTTCATGAACGGTTTTCGCATTTGTCCTCGCACATGTTGAACGCCTGCCTTCTTCATCGCGACGGCGAAGCGTTTTCGGAATTGCGAGCCGTGGTCGGTGATGACGAAGCGCGGCCTGCCGTACTCGGCGGCGGTGTTGTGGATCAGTGCAACAGTGTGATCGGTGCGAGGTGGTGATGTTCACGCAAAAGGGGGCCAGGATGTGCGAGCAAAAGGGGGCCACCTGGGTGTCAAGATAACGCTCCGTAGAGCGTTGTCCATGCCTGCCTGCCCCATGGGGCAGGGCGTCCGATAAGTCCGGATCATGTTGTTGGCTCGGGGTCGTCTCCTTTCTTGCGTTTGGTGCTGGATCGCAGGCGGTAGCTGTCGCCCTCGATGGTCACGATCTGCACGTGATGGGTCAGGCGGTCCAGCAACGCGCCGGTCATCCGCTCGTCGTTGGCGAACACCGCCGGCCACTCGGCGAAGGGCAGGTTGGTGGTGAGGATCAGGCTGGTGGTCTCGTAGCACTGACTGAAGAAGCCGAACAGGTGCTCGGCCCCGTGACGGTCCAGCGGCAGGTAGCCCAGTTCGTCAACGACGATCAGGTCGCAGGTCTGGATCTGTCGCTCCAGTCGCAATAGTTGCCGCTCTTCGCGCGCTTCCTGATAGAGGTTGGCCAGTCGCGAGGCGGTGTGGAAGCGCACCTTGTAGCCGCGTCGGCACGCCTCGCGTCCCAACGCGATCGCCAGATGCGTCTTGCCCGTGCCGGGTGCGCCGTTGAGCACGAGGTTACTGCGCTGATCAACGAAGCGGCACTGTGCCAGGTCCAGCATCCGCTTCTTGTTGAGCTTGGGCGCTGCGGCGAAGTCGAACTCGCCGAGCTCCTTCACCACGGGGAAGCCCGCCTGCTTGAGTCGCCGGCCGATCGACGCCGCCTGCCGCTGCTGCACCTCCAGTTCGGTGAGTTGCTGCAGGAACAGTTCGTAGGTCGCGCTGTGCTCAGCGGCGTGGCGGGCGACGGTGGCGCACTCGCGCAGCATCGCCGGCAGACGTAGGGTCTTGAGGTAGCTGCCCAGCAGTTCGGGCGTGTGTTGCAGTTGGCTCATTACGCCACCTCCTGCTGCATCGCATACAGCCGGTCGTACAGCGCGGCGGGTCGGATGCCGTCACTGACGATCATCAGCTCCGGCCGATGTGACAGGTCCAGCGTCCGCGTGGGCGTCACCGGCTGGTGCCGCAGCACCGCCAGCACCGCCTCGTCGCTGAACGCCCGGCGCTTCACGCAAGCGTGCACCGCCTCGCGAACCTCCTGCTCCTGGTACTCGGTGAACAGCAGCAGCACCGCAATGAACTTCCTGGTCCCCTCCCCGTCGTAGCGGTACTCCAACTCGCGACGCAGCAGATCCAGATCCGCGCCCCACTCTCCGGAAGGGCCGAGCATGCCCTTGAACGCCCGGGCGTTGTCCAGGCTGCCGGGCTTGGTCCGCAGCAGGTTCAGGTAGTGCGTCGGCTCCAGAGTGAACTGGCCCTTCTCGTAACTCCGGGGGTGATTCGCTACGCATTGCTGCTCACACCACAACTCGACCTTGTCCACGAACAGCTTCACCGCCACCGGGTGATGCGCCCAGCACACCGGGGCCGAGTAGCTGTTGGTGTCCACCGTCACCAGTGAACGCTTGTCGATCGTCGTGTCGGTCCGCTCGCACGCGTCAAAAGCACCGCCCTCCACCAGCCGCAGGCAGCGACGCTCTTCTTCCAGGAGCTGCTCACGCGTGTGATCGCCATGCGGCCGCGGGCCCGCCAGCTTCAGATCACGCAGGCAACCGGCCAGCAGATGCTCGTTGAGTTCACACAGCGACGAGACCTCCGGCAATGGTGTCAGATATTGACGTTCACTTCGCTTGGCCAGGTTCTCCACATCCCCCTTCTCGTTGCCTCTTGCGACGTTGCAGAAGCGCGTGTCGAACAGGTAGCAGCTGCGCAGTTCGATGAACCGGGTGTTGAGCCGCCGATCGCGGCCACGCCCGACCTGCGTCACGGCGCTCTTGAGGTTGTCATACGCCAGCCGCTTGGGCACACCCCGGAAGTATTCGAAGGCCCGCACGTGGCCGTCGAGGAACGACACCAGGTCCGCCCGTTCATACGCACGCACGAACGACGCCTTCGAGTAACACAGACGCATGCAGAAGAACTGCGCCTTGCGCTGCACGCCTCGCTCGACGATCCACCCTTCATGCCAGTCCACCTGCGCTTCCTCGCCAGGGTCAAATGCCAGCGGCATAAAGACCTCGGCCCCGCACAAGCGGACCTTGTTCACATACCGACGCACCGTGCAGTTGGATCCCTTGAACCCGTGCTCCTCGCACAGGCGTTCGTAGATCCGCTGCGCCGTGTGACGCTGCTTGGGCGGCCGCTGGCGGTCCTGCTCCAGCCACGCATCCACGATCGGAGCGAACTTGTCCATCACCGGACACGCCACCGGCAACGCCCGACGATACCCCGGCGGGATCGCGTGCCGCAGCGCCTTGGCGATCGTCTTACGCGAGTGCCCCAGTTCCGCCGCGATCGTCCGCGCACTGTGGCCTTCAATGAAATGCCTGCGTCGAATCAATTCGTAGTGTTCCACCGTCAGCATCCTTATCGGCCTCCCGTGCACAGGCGTCATTGCCCGCATACACGAGGTCGGCCGCTGCGGTGGCCCCCTTTTGCTCGCTCATCCTCCCGTTCATCTGGCTCCCTTTTGCGTGAGCGTCACCACGAGGCGTGCGGCAGTAGACGCGCAAGGCGAGCAGTCTTCGCGAGAAGCCGTCGA
>CAZFDT010000081.1:0-22670 GCA_964518335.1 uncultured Phycisphaeraceae bacterium | reverse complement strand
TTCAGGCACTTACGCATATCGTTGCAGTTGGCCTCTCTACTCGCGCGCGAGTTTTGTAGAGAGACATATTTCGCGGAGGGTTGTGCTCGGGGAGGGAGGGGCGTCCCCGGAACTGCACGCCACGGCGGTCGCGACGGTGCTGGGGTATTTTCCGAGAGTGGGGTAGCGGGTACGGCACGCGTCCGGTGTCCGAACCGCTGGTGTTTGAATGGACCATCATGCCCTTGTAGTGACCCGGCGCGGTCTCCGTGTGTACGTTCACGTTCGAGTATGCAGATGGGCTACCGGGGGGCGGGGTGGAGTGATTCTGTTCGAGCGCTTGTTGTGGCCAAAGATGAATTTCGAGGCAGGTTGTTACTCGGGAAGTGGTGGTCAAAGCGTTCTCGTTGCGAGTAGCGTCACCTTTAAGGCCACCATACCCGCGTGTTCACGGAGGCGGCCGCCACGAAGCGCACGTCCGATAGCAATGCGATGGATGCTACAGGAGAGCGGTAACAAGCTGGCGGGTCGCTACACCGGTGACACCACTGGATATCGCCCTGGACCTTCGCCTTGTCGAGCGGGGTGTGGATATGCACGTGCGGACTGAGGGCATGGACCGCGTGCCGTTCACGATCGGCCTGCTGCTGAGTACGCCCGGAACCTGGGAGGGCGACGAACTGGCCATGTCGCTCAACGGCGGCGAAACGATCGTACTCAAAGCCAGCGGGGGCACGTTCCACAACGGCATCCACGGCATCCATATCAGCCCCGGCGGCGATGCCCATCGCATGGACCTGAGCATGCCCAAGCTGCACCCCTCGCACTAACGAGGCCTCACGTAGACTGCAAAGCCTGTGCCTCCTGGGCCGTTTTCGACGCGGATGAGGAGGGTGTTGATGCCCTCCTTCAGTTGTGCTTGGCGATATCCGCGGTAGTGAAGGTGGCAGGCGTATCGCGCAATGTCGTGTCCGAAGCTGAACAGCCAAGGGTGGCGGTCGTTCGTCTCCTGCCAACCGACCGGCTCGATCGGCTCACCGTTAATCCACAAGCGCGAGGCATCATCGGAAGTAACAGCCAGCGTCACCTGGATCTGGCGGTCGGACTTGATGTGGGTGAAGGCGTAATAGACGCTATTGACATTCTGGACCGGAAAATACATTGTCCCGGGCTCGGCCTCTTTGCGGAACGTCCAGATCAGGCGACGGCCGTCGGGGCCGATGTATGTCGCATCGAGATCAATGAGCGATTCGGGAGTGTAGGAGCGGTGCAGGTCGGCGGAGTTGCCGGTCGTGAACGGGCCGATCATGTACCAGCCGTTGACGAAGGTCCACGGGGTGTCGGGGTCGGGATCGCCTCCGATATAGCGAGCAGACTGCACTTGGGCCATCACGCGCTGGCGCCACGTTTCGAGGTCAATCGCCGATGGCTGGCCGTCGCCCGGGTCGCGGCCGCCGCCTGGCAGTTGGCTGGCAAAGTTCAAATGACCGACCGCGGCATCGGTCGCGGGCGCGGCCGCGTCGGCACTATCGTCGAGGCCCGACGGTGTTGCCTCACTCACGCGGGCTGCGTCGCTGTGCACTACCGACTGAGCGGATGCGAGTATGGCCTGCGCGCTATGGACCATGGACCGGCTGGTCGCGACCACAGTCGCCAGCTGCTGCTGATAGCGCTCGTATGCTGCGCCGCTGCCTATCGGCCCATCGAGGCTGTCGCGGTCCAGCACCGGGCGTGATGGGGCATCGGCGTGAACCTGCCGCTCCGCAACGGTGGGAGAGGCGCCCGAGTTTCGCACGACCGCGCCGATCCTGATGTCGCGATGCATCCGCCCCAGCGCCTGTTCGGTCCTTACCATCTGCTCGTAAAGCGTCGACAGCGTGGGTCGCTGGCGCCCTGCATCGTCCGTTGCACTGGGCGAGTCCGCCCGGGTACTTTCATTGCTCGCGGTCTCCGACCCGTCACCTGCCACGGACGTGGCATCTGCCAGAAATTCCTCGGGGCGAAGCTCCGGGCGCACGGGTGCGTCGTCCAGGGCGCTGAGTACCACGCGCTGGGCGTCGAGGGCATGTTTGTGGGCGAGAACAGCTTCAGCGTGACGGTTGTCGAGTTCCTCGGGATGCCGCATCAGGTTTTCGATACTGCCGTGGGCGTAACGTCGGACATGATCGCGCATTTGTCGTGTAGCGAAGACGCGCAGATAAGCACCGACCCGCTCGTCAAGCATGTCGAGATCACGTCGGAGCCAGGCCAGTCGATCGCGCGTGTGGTTGTGCTGGCGTTTGGCGTGCTCCTGGGTCGCAAGCGCAGCGGCCTGTGCGTCGGCCAGCGTGGGGCTGCCCATCCAAGCGATCTCCTCGGCGAGCTGCACCTGAAGCTGCTGAATGCGGTTGATCCGAGCGTTCGCAACATCAATTTCACGACCGACCTGGCTCAGGTGTTCAACGGCGGCGCGGCCCTGACCATCGGCACCGAATCGCGCGATACGGGCGTGGTCTTCCTCCGTGCTGGCCAGCTCAACGACCGCCCGACCGGCGGCCTCGAGTCGCGGCCCGACATCCGATTGCATTTCGAGGAGCTTCTCCTGCTCGTCAACGATCTGCCTCACCAACTCCCGAGCTCGCTCGCGCGCCGCTTCGGGACGCTTGCTCATTTCACGCGCCAGCCGCTCGGCCTGATCGCGCTGCAATTCGCGCATCTGTCGCTCAATCTGCTCGAGGCGATCAAGGTTCTGCTCCAATTCGTTCCGGTTGATCGCCCGCAGCTTCTCACCCGCCTGCTCGAGTTTCTCGCTGCTGATCCGCTTGAGCTGATCCGGACGCGACTCGTGCCGATCAGCCGGCGCCGCCACGACGAAACCGAGCACGAGCAGCAGCGCCAGGTGCAGCACCGCCGAGATGAACATCCACGGCAGTGACCGAGCAGATTGTCCAGTCGATTCGCCCGTCATTCCGATCGCCCTCCGGCGCGCTGCCGTTCGCTGCGGATGTGGAAGCCCACGCGTTCGATTCCCCAGAACCGACACTGATCCACGACATGCAGGATCGATTCGTAAGGCACCGCGCGATCGGCATCGATTCGCACCCGCGGCATTTCGTCCGACTCGCCCACCGCGCGCAGGGCGGCATGAAACTGCTCGATCGTCACGGGCTCGGACTGCAGGTAGAGCACGCCTGATGTGTCCAGGCCAATCACCAGCGTGCCGTCGTCGAGCTTGGTCTGCACGCCCATGGCGGCGGAGGGCAGCTCGACCGGCAGCTCGCGGTCCAGCTTCTTGAGCGTGGTGGCCACCAGGAAAAAAATCAGCAGCAGGAACACGCAGTCGATCAGGGGCGCCATATCGAGCGTGAGGTCTTCGGTCTGCTCCAGTCGCTTAAGCATGGGCAGTCTCCTTACCGGTGACCTGCGGCTGGGTGGCCGCGCCGGTTCCCCGCTCGGTTGTGAAGGCAGAAGGATGGGCGGCAGGTGTGGCGGCGATTGGCGAGCCGTGCGCGAGGTTGGCTTGCGCCAAGCGATGGCTCTGCCACTCGGTCAGCACCTCACTCACCTGTTCGTCCAGCAAGGTTGCGAGATTATTGGTTCGCACACGAAAGGCGTGAAAGAGCGCCAGATTCGGTGCGGCGATGATCAACCCCATCGCGGTCGTGACCAGCGCGAAGGAGATCGACGACGCCATGATCGACGGATCGCCCATCGATCCGGCCAGCGCGACCGCCTCGAACGCTTCGATCATGCCGATGACGGTTCCCAGCAGGCCAAGCAACGGGCTGAGCGTGGCGACGACCGCCATGGGGTAGGCTCGCCCGACGTGCTGACGGATTTCGCGGATGCCGATATCGCCGCCGATGGTGTTCAGATCCGCGAACGAAAACTCGCGGTGGCGGGTGACGGTTCCAAGGATCCGACCCAACGTGCTGGGATGCCTGCTGCACTCTTCGATGGCTGCGTCATAGCGGTCTGCGATCAAATGTTGGCGGACACGTTCTGCCAGACCTGTCGGGACAATTCGACCTCGGCGCAGGTTGACAAGGCGTTCGATCGCGAAACCCAATCCCATCACCGACAACGCCAGCAGCACATAGCCAATCCAGCCCGCGTCATGTACTTTGGACACGATTTCGGCGCCCAGTGAAATACGCTGGCTCTCAGGATCGGCCCCCAGTGCGGCGGGGCCCGTCAAGCTGTCGCCGACGTCTGTCTGTTCGATCGCGTCGAGGTCAGCTGCGCCAGCGCGTTCGTTCAGATCCGGCTCGATCTGCGCTACGGCCGCGACACCGCAGACCAGCACCGACGCGAGAACAATCCATACTCTTCCGCGATAGCCCATAGTCATAGCCGAAATCTCCAGGATTGAGGTGCTTGTGTCACAGGTCGAGGGTGGTGGTGCGGGGCTGTGGGTGACGGAAGCTGCAACAGATCGTGCGAGGCGTGGCCGCATCAGTGTCAGAACGCCACGTGAAATCGATGCTCCATCGCCAATTGATCGTTGACGGTACGGCACTTGATGCCGTCGGAGACCGGGCTCAGTTCCATGCCCAGCGACAGACCCTCACGCTCGTACCGCAGCGTCCGCATGCAGTCGCCGGGATGGTAGTAATCGATGATCTGGTGCCGCGCGTGGTGAGCGCGGAACGCCGCCAGGCTTTCCCACTGATCGGTGGATGCAACCTCGATCACAAAACCGTTGTGGGTCGTCAGCAGTTCATCGGCGGTGAAAGTGCGTGGCGGGCCCTGATAGTTGAACAGGTCGATCATCGCGAACCCGTTGCTCTCACGGAGGGCGATGGCGAACTGCCGACCGTGGTCCCGCAGGGTCAGCGGATGCAACGCCACCAGCACCGGCCCATCGCGCCAGAAGATGCTCGTCGGCTGAACGGTCTGGCCCTCCCACCCGTTCAGTCGCTCATCGCCGAGCCAAATCTCATTCGGGCTCGCGTTGCAGCAGGTCAGCAGCAGCGAGAGACGCAGTGAATCGGTCGGCTCGACCGTCGGATCGCCTGGCTGCGGCTGACTGCCCCAACCACAACGCGCCTTGTAGGCGATCATCGCGGCGCCTTCGTGAGCAACGGCGTTGGCGCGGCCTTGATCGTTGAGGTGGTGGTGGCGATCCGGCTCGATCTGCGTCGTGAGATAGCGAGGGAACAGAGCTGCAACATCCGCGAGCGTCCGGGCCGGGCGTTGACGGCGATAGGCCAAATGGAACACGCTCATCTGATAGCCATCGAGGAACGGCCGATCCGACGTGCCCATCGCGTAATCATCGGTCATGTAGGTGTGCAGGTTCAGCGACGATGCCGGCACCTCGGCCAGCGGCGTCTGCGGGTGCCGCTCGTGCTTCCACACATTGCGCTGCATCGCAGCCTGCTCGGCAGTGGCGTGGACCGACATCGGGTGTTGGCGATTAAGCACGAGGCGAGCGGCGGCTTCAGGGACGTGGTACGTCGGGACCAGGTGCCAGGGCAGGTGGCCACGAATGTGGTAAGGGCTGTTGTGCGTGGCTTGACCATCCTGGTAGGGCATCAGTGCGTTGGTCGGGTTGATGAACACCACGTCGCCGAACGCCTGATAGAGGACCATGTGAGCGTTGTGCAGATGGGCGCAGAGGTCCACCATATAGGCGCGGCTGTGCGGCCCAGCCAGAGCGCAGGTGCCCGGGTGGAAATGGCTGCACAGGTCCATCCACACGCGCTGCTCGCACCAGAGCGCCAGCTCACGTGCCTCGGCGTTGGGCGCGAGCTGGGCCACCTCAGCCAAACACGTGAGCGTAATGGGCGTGTAGGTCGGGCTGGTATATTCCGACAGCAGGCCGCGACGAGTCAACAGCTTGCGCAGCGAGTCGAGACACATGAGTCCGTCGGACACCGCCCGGTCGTCGCCGATGGCGGGCCCACCGACCAACACCGCAACCGCGGACATCGCAGGGTAGTTATCGTTGTAACCGCGGAATCGTTGGCCAACTTCACCGGGGAGCAGGTCCCACATGCGCCGACGCATCATTTCAAGCGTCGTCGGGTCGAGGCGGTCAGAGAAGCGGCCAAGGATGGAGGCCGCCGCGCTGGTCCAGAAGTGGCCGCCGCCCAGTCCGGCCCCCGCACGCAGCATCGCGTTGGCCAGGCGAACGTGGTCGGACTCCCCGCCGAGGAACGACAGAGCGCACCACAGATACCAGCGAGGATCCGCTTTGACCTGGTCCTTGAAGTGACCATCGTGGCCGAACCAGATCGAGCAGGACTTGCGATGTAGCGCCAGCACGCGCTCCCGCCGTATCGCCTGCGCTTCAGCGCTGCTTTGGGCCAGACAGGCGTCGTGTGGGCTCGACAATTTGACGGTCAGAGTAGTCATGAATCGATTCCTCTTCATCACGGCGGGCCGCGAGATCAACTCATCACGCGACTATTTGAAGATCAATTCCGGGTCAGCACAACAAAGAACACAGGCTGATCGGCCGGCACATGCAGTCGGCCATCGGCGATCACTCCGCTCCCAATGGGCTCCAAACGCCAGTTGAAGAGCGTGTATTGCATGCCGTCAATCGCCGGACTGGTCACGGTCGCCGCTACCCTGGCGACAAGCACTGGCGCATCACCCCCGACGGTGCCCTCAGGCGGCTTGTAAGGGCTGGCGGTGGGACCGGCGCCCATCTTGAAGCCTGTGTTGAAGCTCGTGGACACGATCGACAGCGAGGCTCGCTTCGATTCACGCAGCGGCTTGCCGTCCAGCGCGTGCAATGCAAAGGCGATGTACTTCTCATCACCGGTCACAGGATCGGCAATGCCATCGGGATTGTGGATTTCAACATCGCTGAGCGTCACACCGTGGTCGAACCCGACGGTGTCGCCGATGTTGGCCAGCAACCCGGTGAAAGCAACCGCCGCGGGGGCGTCGAACTTGAGATAACCCTTCTTCCAATCGAAAGCGATCTGTTCTGTCGGCGTGTAGGGGTTGTGGGTGTGGCGATCTTCAAAGCGGACAACGGGGCCGATCACTTCGTCGTCTTCACGCGTCGGGTCGATGCGGATGCGCACGCCATGCTGGTACACGGTCTGGAGCATGTGCATGCCGATCGCGCCGTAGCTCCCCGCATAGTCCATACTGTCCGGATCGTGAAGCGTCTTGCGGCCGTAAATGAACACGGTCGGATTGGCGGCCGATTCGAAGGCCTGATTGCGGAACATGTGACCGGCAGCGCGCATCATCGCGGTCTGCACCTCGTCATAGGTGAAGTGATAGCCTTGCGGGTGACTGCCGGTGGTCACGTCCATGCGCCGCTCGAAAGTCGCCGGATTCCGCGCGGCTTCGTTGACACCACCATCGCCGAAGTAGTGCCAACTCACCCAGTCCCAGTCCTGAATGCTCGCCAGCGCCAACATGCGCAGTGGATAATCAGCCCGGTACTTTGCCGGCTGCTGGATCTGCGTTTCATAGACGAGGAACGGCTTGCCCTCGACGCGGTTGTGTTCGAGCCAAGGCACGCCTTGGGCGATGCCCGGCGGCTTGAGCAGCCAATTCACCCACGGGCCGACATTCGCTGTCAAACGCTCGTCGCCCAAACGGCTGAGCTTCTGCTTGTGCTCGCTCGGATTCGGATTGCTCGAACTGAGCCTCTCGCGTAAGTCCGGGCCGTAGCCGTTCACATAAGCGTTGTGAGCAACGGCGTCTGCGTGCTGATGCATGAACTGGCTTTGAATCTCGTACCCGATGCCGGTGTCGTAGATCATCGGGCTCAGTCGCGTGCTCTTGCCCAGCGACTTGATCGCCGCGGCGACGCGTTTTTTGTAGCCCAGTTGCAGACCAAGAAAAAACTCGATGACATCCTCGCCCCTCGCCCGCACAAAGTCGCTACGACGGTAACTCTGCTCGAGCGCCTGCACCGCTGCGGCGGCGTGGGGGTTCGAATCGTTGAGTCCCAGCGCCGGCCGGGTTTCACCCGCCATCGGCGCCAGCAGAATTGTGCCTTCCGCCAGACTTTCGCCGGGCAGCAACCGGTCCCACGCCTCGAGGAGTTTTTCCTGCGTGCCATACTTACCCCGCAGAAACGCCTGCCACCGCTCCAGCAGGCTGTTGCGGAAGAATGGCGGCAATTGCTGCCATTGGCCGCCAACCATCTTGCGCATCCACCACTCTTCGTTGCTCAGCTCCCACACGGCGAACACCGGATCGTCGCACCAACGCAGCCCGGTGTACAGATTGCGATGGGTGGCGATCTGCGTCATGTCACGAATCACCAGCGCTTCGAGGCGAGCGTCCCACATGTTGGCGATATTGGTGCTCAGCCGGGCGTTGCGCGGCAACTTGGTGACATCTGCCGCCCACGCTTGGGCGCTGCCGGGGTCATCGATGATGCCCACATCCGCCGGGGTCGCGCTGCCCACGCCGTTGAGCGCTGCAAGCCAGATGCGAAATCCGCGTTTCTTCGCCTGGGCGATGAAGTAGTCGGTCTGGTCCTGTCGTGAACCATCGCCGATTTCGTACGTGCTGTCGCCGCGGAACCCGACCCAATATCGAAACGCGTTGAACCCAAGCGCCTCGAAGCGGTCCAACAGCGCGTCCGTGCTGGCGTGATCATCGGCATGCACCTTTCCGATCGCCGCCCAGTAGCGTTGTCGCTCGCCGTTGACCGACAGATGGCCGTTGTCATCGACCACCACGTAGGCGGAGTCCGGTGGTAGATTGACGTTAGCCTGGGCCACTGCGCGCACGTTCCATAATGCGAACATGACGGTCGGGATCAGAAGTTTCCATCGCTTGATCTCATTCATCAGCCGCATCCTTCATCAACAAAGGCGGGAGTCTGTATGACGTCGATAAC
Organism: uncultured Phycisphaeraceae bacterium; assembly: GCA_964518335.1. Taxonomy (GTDB): domain Bacteria; phylum Planctomycetota; class Phycisphaerae; order Phycisphaerales; family Phycisphaeraceae; genus CAZFDT01. Next base: position 13,885 of record CAZFDT010000081.1, on the reverse strand, counting down.
GTCCGGCCGGCTCCGCCGTGGTGCGGCCGCCGCTTTGAACGCGTGCCACGCGGGCTTGGGTTGTTGGTGATAGTCGGTGATGCCGTAGGCGCTGTTCTCGGGGCACCCCGGAGTTCCGCAGTTGCACTGCTTTCCATCGTTCCACTTGTACCAGAAGCAACCGCGCACGGCCGGGTGTTGACCAAACCGGTCGATGGCGATGCGCGCGTACTCGGCCTGCATCCGCGGCGTATGCCCCACGCCCCAACCGTAAGGCCACTTAGAGGTCTGGTGCAGCGCCTTGGAACACATCTCCTGGGGTCCGCGCTCGGCGTCGGTCATCTGGCCCCCGGCGGAGGCATATCCGAATTCCATCACGATGATGTCGCACCCACACAATGCATGAACCCGGTCGAGCGTGTCGGTCCAGTCTTCGGGGCCGCCCGGCTCCCACGTGCCGTAGTACGCATCGACGCCGACGAAATCCCATTCGACGCTGGCTGTCGGATACAACTGCCGGTACATCCGAAACGCCGACGCTTCGTGCCCGGTCGCCATGTTCACTCCGACTTTCGCTTGGGGATGCCCCTCGCGCACGCCCATGCCGCCATAGACCAGATAGGGGATGCACTGTTCTTCGCACTCGAACGGACGGCGGAAATAGGGGAGGTTCATTTCATTGCATATCTGCCAGGCCGGCACAAGATCGCCGAGGTCGGCGGCCATGTACGCGCAGCATCGCCGGTACAGATCCAGGAACTCCGACGAACCCGGAGGCGGAACCGACATCGGCCAACCACGCGGGTACGGCGTGAGGCCAAGGGTTTGAATCCCGTGATCGGCCAGTTCACGGATCACCTGCCGGCAATGCTGGTACTTCGCCGATTCGGTCCGCTCGTCGCCGTGGAAAGGAAACGGCACGTCCAACCGTGTCCAGCGGATGCCGGCTTCGACCATCAGTGCGTAATCCGGCTTGCCGGCCGATGAGTCGGTAAAGTGAATACATACACCAAGGAATAGGTCGGCTGGAAGCATCTTGCGGTTTCTTCAGTAGGGATGACGAATTCGCGGAAACACCTTTGTGGCTGGATTGAGCTCACCTTCTTACGTGCGGCACGTCAGCGCGCGTCACTGGCCAGCAGCGACGCCGCGCGGTGTTTGACCTGGTCCCAGCCGACGGCGCGATGACGATTGTCAGCGGCTTCGCCCAGGTAAAGCTGGTAGCCCCGGCTGTTCATGCAGATGGACGCGGCGATGCGACCGCCTTCATTGACGATCGCCGGGCCAACCGGATTGCGATTCTTCAGCGGGTAGAACTGGGCGCCCAGGATCTCCGTGCGTCCGGCGGTCTGGTGCAGGCAGGTCATTTCGCCTTCAGTCTTGAAGCCCAGCATCCACACGTCACCGCCGTGGTTCTCGAAAAGGGGTCGCTCGCCGAACTCGCTGTTGATCTGGCGGCCGAAGAAACGTTGGGGATGGTGCACGTGGAACGGGGCGCCGATGGTGTCTTCGACGAACATGTCGCCACTGCCCTCAGCCGTATTGCGGTATCCGCCGAAATCCACGTGCCGCATCACCAGCGGCGTCTTGCCCGCGTGTTCGACGATGCCGTCGATCCGCAGGTGCTGCAGAATCACACCCTCGGGGTGCCCGACTTGGAAGCGGATGAGAGCCTGGTATCCCATCCGCCCGGGCTTGTCTCCGTGGCTGGGCATCGGCTGGCTGGGCGTGATGCTCGACTGGAATCCCGTCACCATTCGGACGTTGCCGCGCAGCACAATTTGCTGCCGCACGCGGTACACGCCGTTGGGCAGATAGACGATCGGCTTGCCCGAGTCGATCGCCGCCTGAATGGCCGGGGACCAGTCCACGACGCCTTTGTGCTCCTTGCCGTCACCGTCCTTCCACGTCCCGCGAACCGCCAGGCTCTCGAACGTCCGCACGTTGATCCAGTCGGCGGGGGCGTTGGACGAGAACGTCGGCGTCTCGACAATGGGCAGGTCCAGCGGCGTCGGCTGGGCGCCCGCCACGCCGTAGCGCGAGGTCGCGTGCAAGTCGATGGTCTTGCCTCCGGCAATGGTTTCCTTGGCTCGTTTGTCCTCCACCGCCGTGCCGTAGCCTTCGACCTTGACGCGGCGCAGATACAGTTGCCCATCGCCGCTGATCGCCGTCGCCTCGGGGTTGCCGCCGGTCAGGTCGCTGTCGATCAGCACGATCAGCGAGTGCCCGTGCGTGGTCAGTACCGGCACGCGGTTTTCGCTGCGCAAGCCCCGGATCGCCAACACGTTGTTCGTGTTGTAAATGCCCAGCTTGTTCTGGTTCCGCAAGGTGAGGTGCTCGAAAGTCATCGAGTATTGGTAATGATGCACACGCATGCCGAAGTCGAAGCCCTCGATGGTGACGTTCTTGACCAGGGCTGGTCCCGGCCAGTGGCGTTCGAGCCTCAGGCCGCAGTACCCCGCGCCGTCGCCCGAGCGCAGCGTCACCTCGCGCACCGTGCCGCGGTTGTTCGCCACGTAGTCGAGCGCGATCGCTCCGGGATTGCCCTTGCCCGTGTCAATTGTCAGGTTGATGACGCTGTGTCGAAACGCGCGGTTGCCCCCGCCGTCGAGCGGCTTATCGCCAGGCTTGGTGCGCTTGTCCGACTCCGAGCCGCTGGCGACGACCCACCTGGGGTTCTCCGGGTCGCCATATCCCTCGGCGTTGTCCGCCAGCTTGATGATGCTTTTGCCCTGACTCTCGCCCACCAGCAGCATCCCCGCGCGCCAGCCGCCCGACCAGCCGTGCGGATCGACCTTGCTCTCCAGAGGTCCACTCACCAGGTACGTCCCCTCCGGGAAATACACGAACGCGGGGCTGGCATACCGCCCCGTTTTGTCGAACGCGAACGCGATCGCTTTGCGAATCGCGTTGGTGTCGTCGGCCACGCCGTCGCCCACAGCTGCGAAGTCGCGCTTCACATCGACGACGCCCGAATCCTCAGGCAACCACAGTCGATCGGCACGGGCCTCCGAAACAATTCCAATCATGCATCCAGCAATAACGGCACTTAGCAGTAGATTCTTCATGCGATCGCGGTCCTCAGTCATCGGGTGTCGTGAAACCTATCGCGTGGCGGGCGCTGTGAGCGATCGCCGGGCGGGTCGCGTCAGTTGAAAGCGGTCGTCGCCGATCGCGTCACGCAGCATGGTTTGTTCTCTGTCATATCGGTCTTCGCAATAGACCTCGGCGGCAAGGCGCAGCATGGGCGCGAGGCGGTGACGGTGCAACGCCGTGATCTGTTCGTGCTTCCAATCGGCAGTCGGGTCTGCGAACGGGGCGAGATAGCCCATACCCGCGCGCAGCCGCTGATCCAGATGCCCCCACAGATCCACGTTCGCGTCTTCGCCCATGCCTGCCAACAGCATGAATCCCCACAGATTCATGGTCGCGTAGTCGAACGATCTGGTCCGGCTGAGTTCCTCCGGCTGTGAACCATCCGACTCGAACTGTTTGCCGATGCGGTCCCGCGCCCGCAGCAGCGTCTGGCGCAGCAAGTCGTCGCGACCGAGGAACCTTGCGTAGCTGGCGACCTGCACGTCGTACCACGTGCCGTGGTTGTTTGGATGCGCCGCCTCGCGGAGTCCGAATTCGTGCGTCGTCAGCCAGTGCGTCAGCTCCTCGAACCACCGGGTGAGGGCCTGGTGATCCGCATCGGTCCATGCGTCGCTCGACCGAATGATCGTGGCGACATTCAGGACGCGGGCCAACTGGCGTGTGTCGATGATACCGATGAACCGGCCGTCGTCATGGCCGCGGATCACCTGAGCGTGACGCAGATGCGGGTTCATCCTGGTCTGCTCGTCGAGGAAGAACACGCGGAGCATCGCGGCCGCGTGACGGGCGTACCGCTCGTCACCGAAGAACAAATAGGCCCAGCCCAGCGTCTCGACGGTGTTTTCGAGCGTCGCCAGCGTGGCGCGGTCGGAATAGCGCGGATCATCGACATCCGGGTGACGCCTGCCGTCCCGCCTGACGTAGGGTAGGCCATCGGGTTTGCTCTCGTCGGGCCACCAATACGTCGCCAGCGACACGTAATCGTGCTTTGAGCCGCTGGGGGCCGCGACCTCCTTGTCGGTGACGGTCACCGTTTTCTGCCGCAACGCCGCCTCGGCTTCGCGACGCAACCGATCGACGGCCGGCTGCAGCGACGCATCGCCCGCCGCCACCCGCCGCCGCGCCTCGTCAATCGCCGCCGCGTCGTACCAGATCAGGTCAGGAGTCTTCATCGACGAAACCGTCTCCGCGCCCGCCGTGGCAACGAGCACCAGCCATGCAGTCATGCCTGCCCCCGGCAACCCATGGCGACAGTTCAGACGATTCACGGTCTCTCCACCAAGCGTACGTAGTTCTGAAACATCAATGTCACGTCTGGAGCATGGTCAATATTGGATCATGGTGTCGGACCAGGCGAGGCCGGCAGATTCCTCGACGGCGTGAAGGCGCACGTGGCCGTCGACGAACGCGGCGTGGCTGCGGCCGTTGTAGGGCGCGTTGCCGGCGTGGAACGTGCCCAGGTCGTCGAGAGGCGCGGTGCCGTACAAGGGGGGCGGCGAACTGATGCGGAAGTCCGGGTCGTCCAGCGGTACGCGGTACCGGCCCTGCGGGTCACTCCAGGTGTTCTGCTCGCCGTAGGCCAGCGTGGCGCTGGGGCGCGGCACGTTCATCAGGTCGGCGGCGAAGTGACTACGCATTTGCGAACCCCAAGGTCCGTTGGCCGCGCCGCCTCCCACATTGATCCCTAGGTACGAGTTGAACGTGTACGTGAACAGCGGCGTCACCTCCGTGTGCCGACACACGGCCGCAGGATTGCTGGCGTTGAGCCCGACCAGGCCCGGCAGCACCGGGCACGAATAGATCGCCTTCATGCGGACGTAGGAAAAAAGCAGGCCCTCTTCGACGTTGGCCTTGGCCGTGTCGTGCCAGGTGTGGACGCTGAATCCGCCGATCAGCTTGATCCAGAACTTACCGGCCGCGGGCCTGCCCTTGAAATCGGCGGCATAGGCGTGTTGAGCCACCATGAGCTGCCGCAGATTCGAGGCGCACTGCGCGATCCGGGCCGCTTCCCGCGCCTTGCCCAGCGCCGGCAACAGCAGCGCTATGAGCAGCGCGATGATGCTGATGACCACCAGAAGCTCGATGAGGGTGAAGGCTTTGGACTTCATGAGCGTACCCGCCCCAGGTCAGAAGTTCAGCCCGTTGCAGGCGAAGACCCGCCACGCGGCGTTCGAGGTCTGGAGGTTGTACGCCCAGGCTCGATCGTGGTGCTTGGCGTGGCCGTCCATGTAAACCACGGTGCCGTTGTCCATGTGGGGAAAGCGCATCCGTTGCGGGTGAGTGGTGTGAACATTCAGGAAGCCTTGAGGCGAACGCCAGGTGGTGTGGTCGAGGTACATGCCGACACGCGACGAGGCGTAGTCGCCATACCGTCGCAGGCCACCGTTGGCGAGGAACTCGGCCCGATCGCGCGTGGGCTTGCCGTTGAGCGCGTCGTTCGGGCCGCCGTAGTAGGTGGCAAACCCGCCGTCGTCGTCATTCACGAACGCGTAGGTGTATCGGCCGGAAGCGTTTCTCGTGTCGTTGGGCCAACTCGGACAGTGAAGCCTGCTCTTACCCGGCCAGTCGTTGTTGCCCCAACCGATCACATAGGCTTTCGACTGCGGGAACAGGTGTTTTTCCATCATCATCAGGGCGTTCCACGAGTTGCTGGTCTCGTGGCCGCCCGGCGGCAGGTAGCCGCGATGCTGCGTGGAATAGTCGATGGTGCCCATGGCCGCCTGACGCAGGTGATTGGCGCACTGAGCCATGCGGGCGGCCTCCCGCGCCTTGGTCAGCGACGGCAACAGCAGCGCGATCAACAGCACGATGATGCTGACCACCACCAGCAGTTCGATCAGCGTGAACCCATGTCGTCGCATGGACCGGTCCTCAGCCCCGTCATGTGAATTCGGAGCTTGTCTCGACGCTCGACCGTCAGCCCCGCATTCGCATGACGGGGCCGGGCAAACGCGGCGGCCCCATCTGGGGACCGCCGCGCAGGAGGAATCACATCGCACGCAACCGCTTACGCCGCGGCAGCAGCATCGCCGCGCCCAGGCCCGCCAGAGCGAGCGTGCCGGGTTCGGGGATGGTGTACAGGGCGATGTCGTCGCCGCCGGTGAGTGAGATCATGCCGCTGTCGCCGAAGTTGGCCGAGTAGGTGATGAACAGGTCCTGCCCGCCGAAGGTTCCGACCAGCGATCCGTCGGTCGCCAGGCCGGCGAACGTACCGGAACGGGTTACGCCGGACTCAAGCTGGAAGATGCCGAACGCCAGATTGGGGACGAGCGCGAAGCTGTTGATGAGCGAGACGTTCAACGAGCCGGTCAAAGTCAGCGTGGACGACGTGGTCGTCGTGAGCTTGATACGGTCGTAATCTTCGGTGACGTTGAAATCGAACGCGGTGCCGCCAAGCTGGATGTAGGTCGTCGGCGTGCCGGACAGCGTGAGGTCCTTGGTGAACTCCAGCGAACCGGCGCTGGCGCCGGGGGCGAGCTGGCCGCTGATGGTGGTCGCGCCGTTGATCTTACCGGTGCCGCCCAGCGTGCCATTGGCGCCCACCGTTACGTTGCCGGTGCCGCTCTGAGCCGTCGCCCCGACGGCGGTGCCGACAAGCAGCGTCCCTGCGTTCACCGTGGTGGTGCCGGTGTAGGTGTTGGTGCCGTTGAGGGTGAGCGTGCCGGCGTTGTTCTTGGTCAGCGATGTAAGGGTACTGCCACCGTTGGTATTCTGAATCTTGGAGTTGATGATGACATCAAAGGTTCCGTTGTTGACCGCGAGAGTAGCATTGGATGAGCTAGATCGGCTGCCAATGATGCCGTTGTCTACTGCGTTGCCGATGGTTAGCAGCCCTGTTCCGGATCCCTTTAAGGTAAAAGTTGTTCCGAAATCAATACCGAAGCCGCTGCTGCCGGTGCCAAAGGTGAACTGCTGGGCGTTGCTTGAGTTCTGGGTGATGCCTTCACCAGTGACGGATGCCAGGATTCGCGTGTTGCTGTTGGAAGTAATGGTATAGCTGGCTGCGTCCGCTGCGAAAGTGATGGATCGGAAGTTGAAATCGTTGGAGGTGTTGGTCGAGGTCAGACGCGGGGCTGTGCCGGTGTAAACCAACTCTGTAGAGGTACTGTCGGGCGGGGCGGTGGGGTCGGTATCCCAGTTGGCAGCCGTGTTCCAGTTGTTGTTCCCACCTAGGCCGGTCCATGTGTGGACCGCGGCCTCTGTCGCCACTGAAATTCCTATCAGGGCGGTGCAAGCGGCGAGCGCCCTTACCTCTCCAAGTCTGCGGTTTGTCATCTTTCGCATCACATTTCTCCTTCTGTGACATGCCATCGAAATCCGAAGAACGCAAAACACGATCCTCACTCAAACAGTCGCAAGTGGGGCTTTTTTCCCCGGTGGAGCCGTGGTGTTGCCCCGCTCGATTCGACAGGGCAACACCGTGGGTGGGTGGCATTGGGACGGATCGGCCACGCGGCGAAGCAGCATGTCCACCGCTTCGGCGGCCAGCTTCGCTGTCGGCAGCCGGGCGACCGACACCGCCACGTCGGCGTGGTGGATCACCGTGTTGTCGAAGCAGACCAGCGACAGGTCCTCGGGCACGCGCAGGCCCACGTCCACGACCGCGGCCAAGTGCAGCGGCCAGAGCGTGGGCACCGCGTACACCACCGCTGCGGTCGGACGATCGCTCGACCGCAGCCACGCGGCGGCGACTCGACGCTTGTCCGAGTTGTCCATGTCCGGCTCGGTGACGACCTGGGGCGTCAGACCCGCGTCGATCATCGCCTTGGCGTAACCGTCGCGCCGGGCGGGCGCGCTGTAGTGCGACCATCCACCGTAGTGGACGAATGCGATCCGCCGGTGCCCCAGCTCCAGCAGGTGCTCGGTGGCGATGCGGCCGGCCTGCTCGTCGTCTGGGTAAACGCAATCGTGCTCGTGTCGGCTGTTGAGCCAGATCGCCGGCAGTCCGTAGGCCTCGACCAGCTCGATGAGCCTCGGGGGAATCTCGGCGTTGTAGTTGATCAACAGGCCATCGACCGACCAGGCGCGGAGCAGGTCGGGCACGACACCTTCACTGACCAGCTTATCGTCGGGCAGCTTGTCGATGCTCAGTCGAAGCCCCCGGGAGGCCAAGGCGTCGGCGATGGCGTCGAGCATAGGCTCGGGGAGGATGCTGCGGGAGTGATGGGTGCTGAGCATTAGACCGACAGCGTCGAATCGTCCGCGCACGGTAGCGCGGGCCGCGGTGTTGGGGCGATAGCCCATTTCTCGTGCGATCTTTCGGATGCGCTGGGCTCGTCGGGCAAACGTTGGCCGACGATAGTCGTCATTTCCATTGAGTACGCGCGACACCGTCACGTGGGAGACACCCACGATTTTGGCGATATCCGCGAGCGTAACGGTGTCAGCCATTGCGAAAAGCTCACGTATGCATATGAACACGTGTAAAAATACTCGACGGGCTGCGGGCTGTCAAGCTTTCGCGGGTTTTATCCCAGAAAACTGTAGAATAATCAGTGGCCACACCCCTCCGGGCTTGACAAGCGATGGCAAAATGATAGATTCAGGAACGTTCCTGAATCTTCGGCGTCACCGTGTTTGGCAACATTCCGTCCCTGGGGTTGATGACCCATGGCTGCGACCCTTCAGAAGATTGCCTCGCGAAGCGGCGTGTCGGTGAACACCGTCTCGAACGTGCTCAACGGGCGAAACCGCGAGGTTTATCCCAGCGCCGCACGCCGTGCCGAGCGGATTCGTCGTATCGCCGCCGAGATGGGCTATCGCCCCAACGTTGCCGCGCGAACGACGCGTTCCGGACGGTTCGGCGCTATCGCCCTGCTGGTCAGCACCGAGCCCAATCGCAGCACGCTTCCCGACGGCCTTTTGCGAGGCATACTCGATGGCCTGCATGCCTACGACATGCAACTGATGATCACCCGGTTGCCCGACCAGACGCTGACCAGCGAGGGTTTCATCCCCAAGGTGCTCAGCCACTCGATGAGCGACGGTCTACTGGTCAATTACACCGACCACATTCCGCCGAAGATGACCGCGCTGATCCACGAGCACCACGTGCCGGCGATCTGGCTCAACGCACCTGTCGAGCGTGACGGCGTCTTGCCCGACGACATCGACGCGGGCCGTCGCGCCACCGAGCATCTGCTGGACCTGGGTCACCGGCGAATTCTTTTCGCCTGCTACAGCGACTCGGCCCATCACAGTGCCCGCGACCGCTACGCGGGATATGCGCAGGCCATGGCCGCCGCGGGACTCACCCCTTGTCAGGTTGGGCATGTTGGCGATGAAGGCCAGCGATTGGCGCGCACGCGGGTGATCCTGAGCGAGGCGGATCGGCCGACCGCCGTCGTCTCTTATGGAGGCCGCACCTCGACCGCTTTTTTTGAAGTGGCCTCGGAACTGGGCTGGCGGTTACCGCGCGATCTATCGCTGATCCACTTCGGCGGACTGCCGATCGTTCGTTTGGGCCGGCTGACCTGCACCACCATGGTCGTTCCCGAAGAGCAGATGGGCGTGAAGGCCGTCGAGCTGATGATGCAGAAGATCGCCGCCCCAACGCAGGTGCTTGACGCCTGCCGAATCCCTTTTCGGTTGATGCCGGGAGAGACTACTTCACCAGCGGACCACCAGACGTAACGCGTTCACTTCGCAACCATGACTTTTTTGGAGGATCGATACATGCAGAATCACCTTGCGAAACTCACGTTCATGGTGCTCATGGGTGCTGCGGCTTCCGCACACGCAGGCATCGTCGGCGCCTACGAGTTCACCGACAACTCGTTGGACGCAACCAGTATCGCGCCGGGGCTCGTATTCTCCACAATGACGAACACTGGCGGCAAAAGCGGCAGTCTCGGCTGGTTCACCAGTGCGACCGCCGACGAGTTGAGGATTGACGGTCATGGACCGACCCAGACCACGATTAGCGCGGCCATCAGCAACAGCCAATGGCTTCGATTCACAATCACAATTCTGGACGGGTATGTTCTCAACCTGGACAACATCCAGGTAAACATCTCGGGGAGTAGTATAAACAACTTTTCAAGGGGTCAAGTGTACAGCTCAGTCCATGGCTACGATCAAGTTACCAACGACAGCCTGGGTAATCTGGGCTACACCACGTCGGGCACCACAACCATGGCCCTGCAGACGGTCGATCTCAACAATCCGGTGGGCTCAAACGTCACTGCCGCAGATCATGACGGCTTGACCGGCACCATCACCTTCACGATTCCCTGGATCGATGACTCAAGCTCGACAACGCGCTGGGTGACCCTCTTCGACATCACCGTGAACGGGGAAGTCGCACTCATCCCCGAGCCGGGGTCGCTGGCGCTGATCGCGGTGGGGACGCTGCTGGTGCTGCCGCGACGACGGAGGGTCTGAACGTTCTTGATCGGCCGGAGCATGCGATGGTGCGCACCCGTGGGTTCACGCTCATCGAACTGCTGGTGGTGATCAGCATCATCGCGCTGCTGATCGCGCTGCTGTTGCCGGCGCTGGGCCAGGCCCGGGCGGCGGCCCATGCCTCGGCATGCCTGAGCAATCACCGGCAACTCGCGGTCGCATGGGGCGCGTTTGTCACGGACAACCGCTACCTACCCTCGGGCAACAGCAGCTTGGGCGAAATCAACGTGCCATGGGCCCAGGCGCTGTCCGAGGGCCGCTATGTGAGGCTGTGGCACTCTATGACCGTCAATCCCAGACAGGGCGAACTGGCCTGTCCCATTGCACCGTCGTTCAAGACCGCCACGGATCTCCGACGGCTGCAGATCGGCATGAACTTCCACACCATCTATCGCGGCGGCGCCACCAGCAACCCCGACAACTTCGACCTTCGCGTGAGTTCACTCGACAAGTTGGCGCCCCAACCGTCGAGCTTCGTCCAGGCGTGGGAAGGGTGGAATGCCTGGGACCGGCCCGGCGGCTATCGCTGCGTCAGCGCCAGCCACATGAGCACCATCAACGAACGCATTTACAACCCGACGGAGCCGCTCCGCGTGATTGGGCGCGTCCACATGGGCGGCACGCCAATGGCTTTCTGGGATGGTCACGCCAAACACATCCCCGATCAAAGCGTTGTCAATGCGTACCAGCAGCCGAACCTGAACAGTCATCGAATGATCTTCACGCATTCAGGCGGCAACGACTGGTAGGAGGAGTCGGTAGATGCGAGATGAGAGGACATGGATGGACTGTCCGCCCCGTGCTGAGTGGAAGCCGGGCCGCACCAACATGGTTGGCGGGTGCGATTCCAGGCCCGCCGATTATCCGGCGATTGCACACCCCGCAGTAACACGCGGGGCCATCCATCGCCGTGGTGGCTTCAGCCTGATCGAGCTGTTGGTCGTTGTGGCGATCATCACTCTGCTGATCGCGTTGCTACTGCCGGCGTTGCGGAAAGCGCGTGAGTCGGCCCGAGCGGTTGAATGTGCCAGCAACTTGAGGCAGGTGGCGATGATTCTGCACGCTTACGCCGCAGGAGCCAATCGTTACCCCTATTCGCACGCCCCGACGTTTCCCACGGTCAACAAGACTCAATACATCAATCCGGAGGAGTGGCGATGGCAACCGGTACTCCGAACGGTCGGCCTTATCCCCACCAACAATTACATCGGCGACTCGACGCAGGCACGAGCCGACCTGACCTGCCCAAGTTGGCACAAGGAACTCAAGCCCTACAGCTACGGCTACACCGGCGGCCACGTCTCCAACCCCACCGTCGGCGGGAACAGCGGTGGTGCAAGTGTGAGTCCCGACAACTTCACGGCTCGGTGGACCAAGCCGCACGAAGTCCAGCAGCCTCAAGCCACACTGGTGATGGCGGACACTGACTTGGGCCACTCGAACGGGGTCATTTTCTCAAGCACGGATCAGCATGGACTGGGCGCGATCCACGCCGATCGCCATCTCGGCGCCGCCAACTATCTGTTCATCGACAGTCACGTGCAGCAGGAGCCGCGTGGATTCGTACATGCGGGCAACTACACTCGCTACGTTCGAGTGAAGAAGTAGCCGCCGCTACGCGGCCAACATCACACCCGTGCCGGATGCATGGTCGTGTTCCACCCTGTACAAATATTCTGGCGCACACAAACGTCAACGACGCGGTGGCTTACGCCGCCCGCCGGTAGTAATGCTTCAGCAGTCCGCCCAGCCGCTCCCGGCATCCGATCTCACCTACCGGCTCCGTCGGCGGATCGGCACCGCACGGCGCCCGTCCGATCGCGCTGTGTGGCCTCTCCGTGTTGAAATGAGAAATGTACTCAGCTCGACTTTTGCCGATTTGTGATCCTTACGCGGGACGGCTGAGCTGGTCGAGCAGTGTGAGGCGTAATCGCAAGGGGAGTTTGGCAAGACCTGCATGAGAACGCGGATGTTTCAATACCTCAGCCCAGCACAGTCGGCGCACCGCAGTGATCGCGTCGCTGAAGGTGGTCTGGGTGCGGGCGTGCCAGGGCCACTGCGGCGGCTGGGGTTTTCGTCCGGTGGCGTGACGCGCGAAGGTCAGGCACACGAGGCTGAACAGGCCCAGCAGGCAGGGGGCGGTGCGCAGCACGCTGTTCTTCGACCAGTTGCGGGGCGTGTGGAAGCCCATGTGGGCGCGAACCTCCTGGAAGGTGACCTCGATGGACCAGCGGCCGGTGTAGAGGCTGACGATGCGGTCTGGGGCCAACGTCGGGTCGGTGGTGTAGAAGTATTCGTCGCGGTGCGTGCCATCGAGGTCATGCACGTGGACCCAGCGGACGAGGACCAGACCGTCGCCGGCCTTGTACCCGTGGCCGGTGCCGCTGATCAGTTCGACGCGTCGGGTCTTGCCGCCGTACCAGGTGACGGTGAAACGTTTGGCTTGGGTGCGTTTGACGACTGCGGCGGGGGCGGAGAGTTTGCGGCCTTTGAGCCGGGGCCGGCCGCCCCTGGGGTTGCGTGTCGCGGGCGGGGCATCGTAGAGATTGGCGTCGCCGCGGAAGCGGCTGACCAGACTGACGTGCCCGCGGTGTCGGTGGCAGAACCGCGCCAGTTCGTGCGAGGCATAGCCGCCGTCGCCCACGAGGATGAACTGTCGCCGGGGAAACCAGTGGATCAGCGTGGCGGTCAGCTGCATCGCCAGACGGATAGGCGTCTTGTGTTTGCGGCCCTCGGCGGTGTTGAGTTCTTCCGGCCGGTACAACGCACACAGCACCGGCAACGCCCACGGCCGCGAAGCGAAGGCGAACTTCACGTTGATCGCCAACACTACCCACTTGTGACCCCACACCCACACCACGTGGCTGTGGGTCGAGCGACAGGCATCGTGATGCCGCCCCTTGCCGTACCCGGCTTGCCCTTGTGCTGCGGCGTCGTGTCGTCCACCGGGATCACCACCGGCTGACCCTCGTCGGCCCACTGCATCACCAGCTCCGCCAGCACCCGCCCCAGCGGCCAGCTCGACCACACCCGGCAGCACAGCACGCGGTGATAATCGCTCCAGTGCCCCCGGGCCAGCGGCCCGACCACCCGCAACAGCCCCGTGACCGTACGCCCTCGCAACGCCAGGACCGTCCCCAGCATCAGTACCACCACCCGCTGGAAAGTCGGCCGAGAAAATGCTACAGAGAACCGCGAGATCAGCGGCTCCGCCGCCTTGGGAAGCGTCAACACGTCGGACTCCTTTCCGATTCGCTGTCTGGTGACACAAACAGCATCGGCGGGAGTCCGCCGTTTCAATCACCCGGAATGGATGAGCAAGACTGTGCTAGAAATCGGCAAAAGTCGAGCTGAGGTGCTCCCCATGCGCTGGGCGCGCATCGGGGGGAGTTAAGATGTTCTCTCT
>CAZFDT010000080.1:0-22942 GCA_964518335.1 uncultured Phycisphaeraceae bacterium | reverse complement strand
GTTAGGGACACTTCTATCGAGACCTAGGAGGTCAGTTCTATCGAGCTACAACAGGGGGACATGTCGATGGGTGCATTGGAGGGGTTCGTGACGCTGTCCCCAGGCCCGATTCTGAGCCGGGGGCACACGATGAGGGTGCGTGGATGTGAGCCGCCTGTCATAGCCGGGACGCTACGCGTCCCAGGGCCCCGGAAACCGGGGACGCGTAGCGTCCCGGCTATGGGTCGCAAGCGTGGCGCCCGACGAGAAGTGAAAGTCAGTATCGACAGGGACTTGAATCGGCGCGGCGGCGCGGTATGATGTTCGTATAATGATCGGGTCCGGCGGTGACGCCGGGCCGGTGCGTTCTTTGAAAAGTGACCGAGCCCCCGGACGCCCCCGGACGCCCCCGGCTGCCCCCCGGGACGGACCCGCAAAGCGGCGAACTGCTGGGGCGGCTGTTCGGGTGGTGCGGATGATGTGCGGATGCTGCGGTGTCACGCAAGTGCGGATGATGTGCGGATGACTCGGCGCCAAGGGGCGTCGAGCCGGTTTGTCAGGTATCAACTTGCCCATCGGGACCTGCAACTTGCCCATGCAGCAGATGGGCAAGTCAAGTCATGCGGCCCAACTCGATCATCGGGATGTGCAACTTGCTCAGTGTGCTGATGATCGAGATGACTTGGCGGCGGCGCATCCGTCCGATTTGAGCGCTCGATTTCTTCGCATTAGCATGTCCGTTGACGGTTGCTTCCCCACCCCCCGGAACCCCCGGAGACAGTCGCATGCCTGGCAAGACGTGTAACGTCGCGTTGATCGGCTCGAAGTTCATGGGCCGCACGCACTCGAATGCGTACCTCAAGGTCGCCAGATTCTTCGCGTTGCCGGTCGAGCCGGTGATGCACACGATCTGTGCCCGCAATCTGGAGCAGACGCAGGCGTTTGCGAAGCGGTGGGGGTGGCAGAACGTGTCCACCGATTGGAAGACGGTCGTCAAACTTCCGGGGGTCGATTTGATCGACATCGGCGTGCCCAACGACATGCACCGGGACATGGCGATCGCGGCGCTGGAGGCGGGCAAGCACGTGGCATGCGAGAAGCCGCTGGCCAACACGCTCGACGCGGCGCGGCAGATGGTGGCGGCGGCGAAAAAGGCGCGAAGATCGAAGACCTTCGTGTGGTACAACTACCGCCGCTGCCCCGCCGTTGCACTGGCCCACCAGTTGGTGCGCGCCGGCAGGCTGGGCCGCATCTACCACGTCCGCGCGTTCTACCTGCAGGACTGGGCCGGGCCCGACACCCCCATGCTCTGGCGCTTCCAGGGCGACGTCGCCGGCTCGGGCAGCCTCGGCGACCTGTGCGCCCACTCGATCGACACCGCCCGCTTCATCACCGGCGAGGAGATCACCGAGATCAACGGCGCGATCCTCAAGACCTTCGTCAAGGAACGCAAGGTCCTCGCGGGCGGCGCCGGCGGTGAGATCAGCGGCAGTGGTGCCAAGACGGCGGCGAAGACGGCCAAGTCCACCGTCGATGACGCCGTCGTCTTCACCTGCGAGTTCAAGGGCGGCGCCGTCGCCACCTTCGAGGCCACGCGCCTGGCCACCGGGTACAAGAACGGCAACAAGATCGAGGTCCACGGCGACAAGGGCGCCATCCGCTTCAACTTCGAGCGCATGACCGAGCTGGAGTGGTACGACAACACGCTGCCCGCCCGCGAGCAGGGCTGGAGCACCATTAACGTCAGCAACGGTGGGGCGGGTCATCCCTACGCCGGTGCTTGGTGGCCCACCGCTCACGCCATCGGTTACGAGCACGGCTTCATCAACCAGGCCGCCGACATCTTCAACGCGATCGGCGGCAAGGCCCCGGTCGTCCCCCTGCCCGACTTCGCCGACGCCTACGAGACCCAGCGCGTCCTCGAAGCGGTCACGCAATCGGCAAAGCATCGTTCGCCCGTGAAACTCAGCGAAATCAAGTAACCCCACAAAGGATCAGAACCATGGCAGTTGTGAAGTACGGCATCATCGGTTGCGGCGCGATCGCCCAGCGGCGGCACATCCCCGAGGGCGCGGCCAACCCCAAGAGCAAGATCGCGGCACTGGCCGACCCGGTCCCCGGCCGCGCTGCGGAGCTGGCGGCCAAGTATGGCGCGGCGGCGTACACCGACTACAAGCAGATGCTCAGGAAGGCCGACCTCGACGCCGTGGTGGTGTGTGGCCCCAACGCGCTGCACGCCTCGCAGACGATCGAGGCCCTGCGCGCAGGCTTCCACGTGCTCGTCGAAAAGCCCATGGCCACCACCCGCGCCGAGGCGAAGAAAATGATCGCCGAAGCGAAAAAGGCGCGCAAGTTCCTCATGATCGGCATGAACCAGCGCCTCATGCCGCCTCACGCCAAGGCCAAGGAGGTCCTCGACCAGGGCAAGCTCGGCAAGGTCCTCGCCTTCGAGACCAGCTTCAAGCATCCCGGCCCCGACGGCTGGTCGATCGACGGCGCCAAGTCGTGGTTCTTCAAGAAGGACGCCGCCGTCATGGGCGTCTGCGGTGACCTGGGCGTGCACAAGGCCGACCTCATGCGCTTCCTGCTCGGCGAGGAGATCGTCAAGGTCGGCGGCATCATCAAGACCCAGGACAAGAAAGACGCCAGCGGCAAGCCCATCCCCCTCGACGACAACGCCTTCGTCGTCATGGAGACCGCCTCCGGCGTCATGGGCACGATGAACATCAGTTGGACCAACTACGGCAACATCGAGGACAACGGAACCGTCCTCTACTGCCAGCACGGCGTCATGCGCATCGCCATGAACCCCGAGTACGGCGTGATGGTCGATTACCGCAACGGCCAGAAGGAACGCTACGCCGTCGGCGCCGTCGCCTCCAACGTGCGCCAGGTGGCCTCGGGCATCATCGATGCGTTCACCGACTCGATTCTCAAGAACCGCAAGCCCTCCATCGACGGCGAAGAGGGCTACCGCGCGATGAACATCATCGTCACCGCCATCGACGCCGCGAAAAAGGGCGCCATGCTCAAGGTCGATCCCCGTATCTGACCCGCCACGTGCATGGCGCGATTGATATTCAGTTCGGGCGCGACGGGCGCGGCGGTATCGGGCTGCCGTGGGGATCGGTCTGCGGATACCCGAGGGTGGCGTCCACTTCGTCAGCCAGCTCGTGGGCATGTTCGAGCTTCTCCGCCAGGTCGTGAACCTGCTCGGGGGAGAGGCTGGCCTTGTCGGTGAGATACGCTTCCCAGAGGCGGTGGGATCGCACCATCTCCTCGGCACGGGCCTGGCCTGCGGCGGTGAGGCCGATGCGTGCGGCGTCCGCAGCCACCATGCCGCTCTGGCGCAGGCGTGTGAGGACCTGCTGGGTGGCCGGCTCAGCCAGGTGGGCGCGACGGGCCACGGCGGCCAGGTCGGGCGCCGCGGCGGGCTGCCCGGAGGCCGTGTGGGCCAGGCCATGGATCGCCTTGAGCACGTCTTCCCCGGCGATGTGCCGCGCCAGCCGCCACCGTCGCAGGCGCTCGAACACCACGCCGTGGTTAGGCGAGGCGAGCATGGCAACCACGAAAATGGCGGCGGCGACGAGCACCATGGCCGGGCCCGTGGGCCAGTTGGTGATGAACGCCAGCGACATGCCGACCATGGCCGCCACCGCGCCGAAGATGCCGGCGAGCACGAGCATGACGCCGAAGCGGTCGGTGAGCTGATATGCGGCGGAGGCGGGTGTGATGACCATGGCGACGACGAGGATGACGCCCGTGGTTTTGAGGCCGGCAACCACCGTGGCCGAGAGCATGCCCATGAGCAGGTAGTGCATGGCGGCGACGCTGATGCCCATGGCGGCGGCGACGACGGGGTCGAAGCTGGTGATCTTCAGCCGGTGGTACAGCGAGGCGACCACCAGGATGACCGCGGGGCAGACGATTGCCATCATCAGCAGGTCTTGAGGTCCCACGGCCAGGGGGTCGCCGAAAAGAAAGCAGCGCAGGTCGAAATGCGTGCCGCGCTCGAGCCCACTGATGAGAATCACGCCGACGGCGAACAATGCGGTGAAGACGATGCCGATGGCCGAGTCTTCCTTCGTGCGGCTGTAGCGGCTGACGAGGTTGATGAACACGGCGGTGGCCAGGCCCGCCAGCAGGGCGCCCAGCAGCAGCCCCAGCACGCCCGAGCTTCCCGTGATCATGAAGGCGATCACGACGCCCGGCAGGACCGCGTGCGACAGCGCGTCGCCGATCAACGCCATGCGTCGCAGCACGACGAAGCATCCCAGCACGCCGCAGGCCACGCCGACGAGCATGCTGCAGAGCGTCTCGTCCCACCAGAGCTCGGAAAAAGGCGTGCGCCACTGGGCCCACCTGAATTCAAACTGAGCGAGCCACATCAGAATCATGGCGAATTCGGTCCCTGTCCAGCGCGGTGTCGGCACGGTCGAGCAGCGACAGCCGCCCGCCGTAGGTGCGACGCAGATTCTCGTCCGTGGCCACGTCCATCGTCGGACCATACGCCACCACGCGCTGATTGAGCAGTAATAGCGAGTCGAAGCGATCGAGCACGGACAGGTCGTGGTTGACGACCATCAGCGTCTTCCCGTTCGCGGTGAGCATGCGCAGCAGCTCGAAAATCGCGCGCTCGGTCGCCGCATCCACACCGGCGAACGGCTCATCGAGCAGAATCACGTCGGCCTCCTGCGCCAGGGCGCGGGCGAGGAACACGCGCTTCTGCTGACCGCCCGACAGGCGGCGAATGTGACGGTGGGCATAGGGCAGCATGCCCACGCGCTCCAGCGCCTCGTGGGCGATGTCGCGGTCCTGCCTCGACGGCCGGCCGAACCAGCCCAGCTCGGCGTAACGACCCATCAGCACGACCTCTGCGGCGGTGATGGGAAAGTCCCAGTCCACCGCCTCGGTCTGCGGCACATACGCCACAAACTGGCGCGCTTCACGGATCGGTCGGCCGAAGATCCTCGCCTGGCCCGCATCGGCGTCGATCAGCCCGAGGATGGCCTTGAGCAGGGTGCTCTTGCCCGCCCCGTTGGGGCCGACGACGCCCACCACGTGCCCGCGATGCACGTCAAAGCTCACCGAACGCAGCACCGGCCGACCCTGGTACGACACCGTCAGGTTGCGCACGGCGATCGGCGTGGGGCCTGCCGCCGGGGCATCGGGTGCGGCATCAATGGGTAGAGCCATGGTGTGAATCATCGGCAAGCTCATTGCAGCGCCTGCACGATCGTCGTCGTGTTGTGGCGGATCATGTCCACGTAGGTCGCCGCGGGCGAGTCTTCCGGCCCCAGCGAGTCGCTGTAAAGCGTGCCGCCGATCGTCGCGCCGGTGGCGGTGGCGACCTTGCGGACGATCTCGTTGAGCGTGTTGGACACGCTGGTCTCGATGAACAGGGCGCGAATATGGTGCTGACGAACGAGGGATTCGAGGGCCTGCACATCCTGCGGCTTGGGCTGCTGCTCGGTGCTGATGCCGATGACGGCATGGACCTCGACGCCGTAGGCCTGGCCGAAATAGGCGAAGGCGTCGTGGGAGGTGACCAGCACACGCTGCTGCCGCGGCACCGTATCGAGCTGTGCGGCGACCCAGGCGTGCAACTCGTCAAGCTGATTCGTGTAGGCGTCGGCGCGATCGCGGAAATAGTCTGCATGCTCGGGAGCGGCCTTGATCAAGGCGTCGCGAGCGCCCTGGACATAAGCCTTGTAATACGCCACGTTGAACCAGCAGTGCGGATCGGGCGCGCCGCTGTCCTTGCCGATGGGCGTGATGGCCGGCGACTCGGCCAGGTGGACGACGATGGCGTCACGGCGGGCGTTGTGCTCAATGACGTGCGTGAGCGTGGCCTCCAGGTGCAGTCCGTTGACCAGGATGACATCGGCATCCGCCAGGAGCTGCGCGTCGCGCGGTCGCACGTCGTACACGTGGGGGTCCTCGCCCGGTTTCATGATGCCCACGACCGAGGCATGGTCCCCGGCGATCTGCCGCGCCAGGTCGGCGATCATCGTGGTGGTGCAGACCACGCGGATCCGTCCGTCGGTGGCCGAGGCCCGTTCGCAGCCGCCGATCGAGCCCGCCGCCAGCGCCAGCAAGCCCGTGAGCATCGAGGTCCAACGCATAATCCAAGCTCCTATTTTGATATATCAAAATTGCTCGTTGGATGATACGATAGTAAGCTGTACGTCGGTGTCAAGCCCGACCCGGCCGTGGAGCCGTCATGGCCAGCATTACCGTCGAGAACTACCTGAAAAAACTGTACTCGCTGCAGCAGCGCCAGGCGCCGGGGGGTGCGCTGGTCCTCATGGGCGAGTTGGCCGCCGCCATGGGCGTGACGCCCGGCACCGCCACCACCATGGTCAAGACCCTCGGCGAGTCGGGCCTGGTCCGCTACGAGCCGCGCAGCGGCGTTCGCCTGTCGCCCGCCGGTGAAAAGCTCGCCCTGCACGTGCTCCGACGCCACCGCCTCATCGAGCTTTTCCTCGTGCAGGTGCTGGGCTTCGACTGGAGCGAGGTCCACGACGAGGCCGAGGACCTCGAGCACGCCATCAGTGACAGGCTCCTGCATCGGATCGACGCCATGCTGGGCCATCCGACCGCCGACCCACACGGCGACCCGATCCCGCCGCACAAGGGCCGCATGCCCAAGACCGCGCTCACGCCTCTGGCTCACTGCAGCACCGGCCAGCGCGTCATCGTCGCCCGCATCAGCGACGCCGACTCCCGCTTCCTGCAGTTCGCCGATCGCCACGGGCTGCGGCCGGGCACCTCCCTGCTCATCGCCGATCGTAACGACTCCGCCGAGTCGCTCACCCTCCAGCCCGACGCCGGCAATCCCCTCACCCTCGGACTGGGCGCCGCCGCACGCATCCTGGTCACGGTCGATTGATGCGTGACATCTTTCGCCTGCCCGGGAACTCCCGTCGCCAACGTGCGTCAGAAGTCGTGTGGGCATCCGTCACGGATCGCCCGGGAGGTCGTCATGATGAATCGCCACGTTGTGATCGTCCCGTGGGTGTTGTCGTTTCTGGCCGGGGCTGCGGCGACTGCGCTGGCCCTGGACGCGCCGCAGTCACCGCCGGGCCAACTCGCCTTGCGCACGAGCAAAGTGGTGGTTTTCAAGGACGGCTACGCGCTGTTCATCAAGCAGGCGACTGGGGTCGCCGACGCCAGTGGCGGAGTGTTCACGCACGACGTGCCCGATGCGGCGGTGCTGGGCAGTTTCTGGGCCGGCAGCGACAGGAACCAGATCGTGGCCATGCGCGCCGAATGGGACTCGTCGTGGCAGCGCGTCGATCAGCCCGCGCGGGGCGCCACGCTCGACCTGCCGGCGCTGCTGGGGCGGCTGCAGGACAAGCAGGTGACGTTGGCCCTGGCGTCCGGCCAGGCGATCGAGGGCAAGTGTGTGCAGATCGTGGCGGTGAAGAACGAGCCGCACGTCATGATCGAGACGGGGCCGGGGCAGACGGAGATTGTCCCGCTGTTCGACATCCGCGAGGTGCGAGGCGAGGCGGCGGCGAAAGTCATCGGCGGTGGGACGCCGACGTTCCGTCAGGCCAAGCGATTGTCGTTTGACATGGGCAAGGACGCCGCGGGCAAGCCGGTGAATCTGACGCTGATGCATTTTGGGCCGGGCCTGCGTTGGATTCCGACGTATCGCCTCAGCGGCGAGTTGAAGGACTCGGCGGATCTGGCCCTTCAGGGCGAGATTCTCAACGAGGCCGAGGACTTGCGCGATGTGGCGTTGGATCTGGTGGTGGGTGTGCCCAGCTTCCGCTTCCGCGAGGTGATCTCGCCGCTGTCGCTGGAGGCGGCGCTGCGCCACACGCTGCGTCAGGCGGCCCCGCAGCTTATGGGCCAGATGAGCAACGCGATGTTCACGCAACGGGCGGGCGAATGGCGAAATCAAGCTCAGCCCGCGGCACAGCCGGGCGACGGCGGCGGCATGGCTGAGGTGCCCCCCGAGATCGTCGCCGCCGGCGAACAGGACCTGTTCATCTACAGCGTCGAGCGCTTCTCGCTGCGCGCCGGCGGCCGGGCCACCATGCCGCTGTGGCAGAGCACCGTTCCCCTGCGTCACCTCTACACGCTCGATCTTCGGCCCAGACGACATCCCAACTCCGGCCACGTGATCCAGCCCGAGGCCATCGCCGGCGGCCGCGACCCGTCGCCCTTGCGACTGCTCACCAATCACTTCTGGCACCAGCTCGAGCTGAGCAATACATCCCGGGTGCCTTGGACCACCGGCGCCGCGATGACGGTGCGGGGACAGGTTCCGCTGGGCCAGGACCTGCTCACATACACGCCGGTCAAGGGTTCGAGCCTGCTGCCCCTGACGGTTGCAGTGGACCTGCGCGGCACGCTCGAGGAGGAAGAGATCTCGCGCGAGCCCAACGCACGCTTGTGGAACAAGCACCAGTACGCCCGCATTGTCAAGAAGGGCACGATCACCCTCACCAGCTACCGCGCCGCTCCCAGCCAGGTGCGCGTGGCGCTGAGTGTCGGTGGCCGGATCACCGACGCCGACGAGAACGCCGACATCCGAATCAACGAGTACGCGCCTGACGACTGGCATGCTGGTGGCGGGGGCCTGTGGCTCAACAATCACAGCGACGTCACCTGGGACCTGACGCTCGACCCCGGCCAGACCCGCACGCTGACCTACACCTGCGAGTTCTTCGTGCCGTGACCTCAACGACTGTAGCGCACCCCCGCAGCGGTGAGGTGCTTGCTCAGGCGGTTGTTGACGTAGAGCGCTTCGAGGATCAGTTCGCCCACGGAGGCGAGGTGTTGCTCGTCTTTGGCGTCGAGCTTGAGTTCCCGCGCGAGTTTGACCGTGGCGGGCAGCAGGCCCTCGACGTGACGCAGGGACGCCACGGTGTCGGCCGCCGAGGCCTCGTCGCCGAGCGTGAGCTTGAGGCCCTGCTCGAACTGCTCGGCGATCGACTCGAAATCCTCCACGTCGGCCAGGTCGTCGAACACCGCCTTGACCGCTTCGCCCAGAAGCGAGGCCACCAGCTTGTCCTCGCTGCCGCTGCCATCCTCGGCGAGCATGAGCTCGATCTTGCCTCGGGTGGAAGCGACGACGTGCGTCAGGTCGCACGGACGTGCGGCGACACGGTCTTCGCCGGTGAGGATGCCGCGGCGCTCGGCGCTGCTCACGAGGTTCTCCAGGCAGGCGATCGACGCGCGGACGCTCACGCCGGAGGCTTGGTTGATGTGCGGGCTCTTGCGGGCCTGGCCGATCGCCTCCTCGATGATGCGGTGGAGGAAATCGGGCACGATCACTTCCACGGCGGCGTCGGCGCCGCCGGATCGCTCGAGCCAGGCATTGGCGGCGCTGATGGCCATCGCCTCATCGGTGCTGGCGGGGTAGTGGGTGCGGATAACGCTGCCGATGCGGTCTTTGAGGGGCGTGACGATGCGGCCGCGGTTGGTGTAGTCCTCGGGGTTGGCGCTGAACGCCAGGCACACGTCGAGGTTGAGCCGGATCGGATAGCCGCGGATCTGCACGTCGCGCTCCTCGAGCACGTTGAACAAGCCCACCTGGATGCGCGGGGCCAGGTCCGGCAGCTCGTTGATGGCGAAGATGCCGCGATTGGTGCGCGGGATCAGGCCGAAGTGCATCGTGCTCTCGTCGCTGAGGTATCGGCCTTCGGCGTGCTTAATCAGATCGACCTCGCCGATGAGGTCGGCAATGGTCACATCGGGCGTCGCCAGCTTCTCGTGGTAGCGATCCTCGCGGCCGAGCCAGCGGATCGCCGCGTCGTCGCCCTGCTCGCGCACCACGCGCTTGCCCATCGTTGTCATCGGCTGCAGCGGATCGTCGGGGATCTCGATCTCCGCAAGGATGGGAACCCACTCATCGAGCAGGTCGGGCAGCATGCGCAGGATGCGCGTCTTGGCCTGCCCGCGCAAGCCCAGGAAGAGCATGTCGTGCCGCGACAGGATCGCGTGAACGATCTGAGGCACGACCGTCTCGCGGTAGCCCAGCACGCCCGGAAAGAGTTCTTCCTGATTTCGCAGCCGGTGGATGAGGTTGTCGCGCAGTTCCTGTTTGACGGAGCGATAGCGGTAGGGCGTGCGTTTGAGTTGGCCGAGTGTCGCCGGTGGAGGGTGGCTGGGCATGTCGCAACGCTAGACCAGTGTGCGTGAGGAGTCAAAGCGGCGGGGTCTTATCGGCCCATGCATATTTTTGACCGGGATGTCCGATTCTGGGAAACTACGGGGCTGGGTTTGGAGTACCTGGTTTGAGCACAAGCAAGCTGCTGGTCGCGGTGTCGAGTCCGTGGGCCAGCGAAAAACTCATGGGGCCGATCTCCGACTTGGCGCGCCGCCTCGATGCCGAGGTGGTCGTGGCTCACGTGGCCCATCTCCACGAAGAGGACGAGCAGGAGTCCGACGCCACCGAGCGCGGCGAGCAGACGCTCAAGCTGCTGTGCGACGCTCTGAAGACCGCGGGCATCGCCGCCGAGGGCGTCATGCTCTTCTCCGACGACACGGTCAAAGCGATTCTCAACACCGCCCGCAACCGCGACTGCTCGCTCATCGTCCTGGGGCTCACCGGCAAGGGCGTGCTCAAGCGCCTCATCGCCGGCGACGTGCCCGGCAACCTCATCCGTCAGACCGACCTGCCCGTGCTGCTTTGCCCCGCCAACTGGAACGGCCTGATCTAGCCCGACGCTACAGCGGGATGTCCCGGTTGACGTTCTTGTAGTACAGATACCGCGTGGGCGTGGGCCCGGTGGCGTAATACGACTGCGGGCAGTAGGGTCCCATCCAGATGAAGTCGTCCTTCTCGACTTCCATCCACTGGTCATCGAGATAGTAAAGCCCTTTGCCCTGCAGGATGTAGAGGCCGTGCTCCATCACGTGGGTCTCGACGACGGGCAATCCGAAGCCGGGGTCGAACGTGAAGATGTTCATCGCCATGTCGAACGCCAGGTCGTCGGGGATGAGGGTCTGCAGGCGTGAGTGGGGGTTGCCTTCCCAGACCTCGCGGGGGACGGTGGACTCGTGGCCGTAGTGGGCCTTGCCCGATTCGTGTCCGGGGGCGGGCTCATAGGCTTTGCGCAGGACGAGCAACTGCAGCGGCTCGTGCGCGTGGATGGCCACGCCGCGCTCGGGGGGCGTGAGCCCGAAGCTGCCGGGCGTCAGGGCGCGCAAGTCGCCGGGGGCATTGAGCAGCTCGCCTCGACCGCTGAGCACGTAGTGAAACGTCTCCAGTTGCGAGTCGGCCTCGAAACTGCCGCGCCGGCCCGCGGGCAGATCGATCAGGTACTGCACGAATCGCGCGCCGATCGCCGGGGCGGCCAGCACGCGCACCTGGGCATCCGGCCACGAGGGCACGCGCGAGAAAGGAAAGCCCTCCAGCGGCATCAGGGCATACCGTGGCCGCACGCGGGTGCGAGCATGAACGAGTTGATGGATCGGGCGCATAGGTTCCTCTACACGAATAGATCGACGAGTTGAAAGCGGTCCACGTCCACCAGGCCGCGGTCGGTGAGCTTCAGCGAGGGAATGACCTCCAGGGCCATGAAGCTCATCGCCATGAACGGATCCGACAACGGCGAACCCAGCGACTTGGCGGCGGCGACGACGCGGTCATACGCCGCGGCCACTTCCATGACCGGCCGATCGCTCATCAGCCCGCCCACAGGCAACGCCAGCGTGGCGATGATGGTATCGCCTTCACACACGGCCAGCCCGCCGCCCATGTCGGCCACGGCGTGGGCGGCCGCGAGCATCGCGCGGTCGTCGGCGCCGATGCACACGAGGTTGTGATGATCGTGGGCGACCGTGCCGGCCATCGCGCCGCGCTTCAGGCCGATGCCGTGGATGAACCCGACGCCCGTGCGGCCCGTGCCGTGGTGACGTTCGAGCACCGCCATCTTGAGCACGTCGCGCGCCGGGTCGGCGACGGCGCGGCCATCCACAATCGTCGCCGGCTGCACGCTGTGGACCGTCACAAGCTGGTCGGCCAGCGACCCGATGACGCGCATGCGGCCGGTCCGGGCGGGCACGGCGAGCGACACGGCGTCCCACCGGACGTTGCACCGGCCCGGCGGCGCCGTGGCCGGGGTCACTGCAACATCTGACAGCAGCCGCCCGTTCTCCGCAACAACCCGCCCGCGGCTCAACACCATGCGCGCCTCCGGCCGGCGCAGGTCGTCGAACACGATGAGGTCCGCATGACGCCCGGGTGCGACGGCGCCCAGGTGGGGCAGACCGAACCACTCGGCGGTGTTGAGCGTCGCCATGCGAAACGCCTCGACCGGCTCGATGCCGAAGGCGATAGCGCGACGCACCATGTCATCGATCGACCCGACGCGAAGCAGATCGCCGGGGGTGCGGTCGTCCGTGCAGAAGCAGACGCGGCGGCTGCTGACAGGCGTGATGACGGGCAGCAGCGCATCGAGGTTGCGGGCGTTGGTCGCCTCCCGGATCAGCAGGTAGAGCCCGCGCGAGAGCTTGGCGCGTGCCTCCTCGGGCGAGATCGACTCGTGGTCGCTGCCCACGCCCGCGGCGGCGTAGGCGTTGAGCGCCGCACCCGTGACGGCGGGGCAGTGGCCGTCGATCGGCCGGCCTCGCAGCGTCGAAAGCTTGGCGAGCATGTCGGCGTCGCCCCCGATCACGCCGGGAAAGTTCATCACCTCGGCCAACCCGTGGATCACCCCTCGCGCCGCCAGATCGGCCAAGTCCGCTGCAGTGACCCGGCCGCCGCTGGTCGCCATCGGCGTCGCCGGCACGCAGCTTGGGCCCATCACCGTCACGTCCAGCGGCAGACCCGCAGACGCCTCGGCCATGAACGCGACGCCCACAGCACCCGCCACGTTGGCGATCTCGTGCGGATCGGTCACGATCGCCGTCACCCCGCGCGGCACCACCGCCGCCGCGAACTGCGCCGGCATGCACAGGCTGC
The DNA here is from genome assembly GCA_964518335.1 of uncultured Phycisphaeraceae bacterium. Classification (GTDB taxonomy): domain Bacteria; phylum Planctomycetota; class Phycisphaerae; order Phycisphaerales; family Phycisphaeraceae; genus CAZFDT01. Next base: position 10,038 of record CAZFDT010000080.1, on the reverse strand, counting down.
TCTCGATGTGCACGTGCGCGTCGATCAGCCCCGGTGCGATGAACGCGCCCCCCACATCCATGCGACGCCGGCCCGTCAGTCCAACACCCAGGCCCGCGATGCGGCCGTCGCAGATGGCCACATCCACGCGCTCCAACTCGCCCGTGAAAACGTTAAGGACCTGCCCGCCATGGATGACAAGGTCGGCCGGTTCATCTCCGCGGGCGACGGCGAGCAGATGGGTCGTGTCATTCATGCATGTAGGCTGCCACAGCAGGCCTGCGTATAGTAATTCCTTGGCGGTGATTGCGGAAGGCTGATTCGAGGCGTCGCTGGGAACGGTCGGAACATGCGCGAGCTGCTGGAGGACATCACGCGTCGGGCGCAGGCGGGCGAAGCGGTGGCGGTCTGCGTGGTGGTGCGGACGCGCGGGAGCACGCCGCAAAAGGCGGGGGCGACGATGCTGGTGCTGCAAAGCGGCCGGACGCTGGGCACGCTGGGCGGGGGCTGCGTCGAGGCGGAGGTGTCGTCGCGTGCGCTGCGACTGATGCAGGCGGGCGAGGTTACTTTCCGGGGGCGGCTGCTCACGTTCAAGCTCGATCACGATTACGGCTGGGACGACGGGCTGGTGTGTGGCGGGTCGATGGACGTGGCGGTGCAGATCATCGCCACCCCCGACGAAGCGGCGCCGTGGCATCAGGCCCGCGAGGCGCTGGCGGCGGGGCGGCAGGCGATCATCGCGATCCAGGCCCCCGACGACGCGGGGCAACTGCAGCGTTTCGACCACGTCATCGATCCTCCCCCCTCGCTGGTGATTGCCGGGGCAGGCCACGTCGGGACCGCGCTGGCGCAGATCGCCCATGCCCTGGCGTTCGATGTCACGGTGATCGATGACCGGGCGGATTACGCCTCGCCCCAGCGGTTGGCCCATGCCCGCTGCGTGGTTGGCGCGATCGATGTTGAACTCACCCGCATGCGAATCCACGAGCAGACGTACGTCGTCATCGTCACGCGCGGCCACCGGCACGACGCGGCGGCGCTGAAGGCGGTGATCGATTCTCCGGCGCGGTACATCGGGCTCATCGGTTCCCGCCGCAAGATCATCACCATCCTCGAGGGCCTCCGCGAGGACGGCGTCGCGCCGCAGCGCCTGACGCGGGTGCATGCTCCGATCGGCCTGGCGGTTGGGGCCGTGACGCCCGCCGAGATCGCCGTGAGCATTGCCGCGGAACTCATCGCCGTGCATCGCGGCGTGGACGCCGCGGCCACCGGGAGCATGCGCCTCGATCCCGCACACCTGGCGCACGTGCTGGCGAAGGCGCCGGGCGATGGCGTGGCGTCGGGGATTTCGTAAACTGTGGGCCACTGTCCCGAGCGGAGCCGACCCATGGGGGATCACGAGTACAGAGGCGTGGCGTTTCCCACGACGCATTGGTCGATGGTGGACCGCGCACGGGGCGGCGGGGCGGGGCTCGACGACATGCTGCGGCGGTACTGGCCGGCGCTGGAGGCGTTTCTGGTCTGGACGCTGCGCGTGCCGCGGCAGGACGTGGAGGACGTGCTGCAGTCGTTCGTGGCCGACAAGGTCGTGGCCCAGCGGCTGATGGACCACGCCAACCGTCACCGCGGGCGTTTCCGCACGTTTCTGATCTCGGTGCTCAAGCATTATGTGTCCAACCAGCGTCGCTGGGAGAAGGCCCAGCGGCGGTCGCCGGGCACGGCCATGACCGATCTGGCGGGCTTGGAGGTGATGGATCGCGGGGCGGTGTCACCGGGCATCGCCTTCGAGACAGCCTGGGTGAGGCAACTGCTGACCGACGCCCTGACGCGAATGGAGGCCGAGTGCGCGGCGACCCAGCGTCAGTCCACCTGGGCATTGTTCGACGCCCGAGTCGTGCAGCCGGCATTGCACTCGGCCCAACCACCGGCCTATGACGACTTGGTGCAGCGCCTGGGCTTTGCCGGTCCGAGCGAGGCCCAGAACGCGCTGGTGACCGCCAAGCGTATGCTGGCAAGGCACTTGCGTGACGTGGTGAGTCAGTATGCCCGCGACGCCGCGGAGGTGGACGAGGAACTGGCCGACCTGCGGCAGATTTTGTCCAGCCCGCGCGCATGATCGCCCTGGCAACCGTGTAGGTACGGTTGACCGAACGGGTGAAGCGCAGGGCTTCGCGGGGCAAATTCCAGCGGGGGAGTGACGGATGGTGGACCTCAGTCAAGCAAACGCGACGGCATTGGCGCAAATTCTTGCGTTTCCGGACGACGAGGCACCGTGGGGGGCCGGAGATCTGGGGGCCATGCTGCGACACCAACTGAGGTCCCCGTGGTTGATCCACGTCCCCGACGACGGTGCCTCGTCGGTCGGTGACGTGGATCAATCGTTTGCCGAGGCCCCGATCGCCAGCCTGGGCGCGTTGATTCGCCATCCCACGCCGCCCAAGTCCCTTCTGGCGTTGGCCAAAGACCACACCAAGAATCTGGCCCGCCGGGAAACTGCGACTTTGCCGCCCGAGGTGGCTCGAATGCTCTACTACGTCGTGCTCGCGGCCGCGGTCCGCGCCGGCGAGCGGGACATGACCACGCTCAGCGACGCCCAGCTTCGTGACGGGCTGGCGTGGGCGGCGGCGCAGGAATGGATCGATCCCTGGCTGCACGACATGCTCGTCGAGGCCGACTGCCGTCTGGCGGCAGGCGATCGGTGAACCCCACCCTGTCGCGCCCAGCATTTCCGCCTCATGTCGCTTGCTCGGACACCGCCATCGTTTATCGTGGTGGGGGGCACTGACGCCCCTGACGATCCTGTCACCACGGAACACGGCGTGCGGACACCTCTTCCCCAGTCGCCGATGGCCTTGCCCCCGCTGAGCACGCCCGGCTTTGGCGCCGAGGCGGAGGGCAATCTGGGCGCGGCCGCGTCGCCCGACGTATCGCCGCCACGCATCGAGGGCTACCAGTTGATCGAGCCGATCGGCGTCGGCGGCATGGGAACCGTCTGGCGCGCGCTGCAACTGTCCACCCAGCGCGAGGTCGCCGTCAAGCTCATGGCCGGCGCCGCCTTTCGCCACCCACGCGTACGCGCCCGCTTCGAACGCGAGGTCGAACTCAGCAGCCGGCTGACTCACACCGGCATCGCCACCGTCTATCACAGTAATCTCCACGAGGGCGTCTATTTCTACGCCATGGAACTGGTGCGCGGCTGCCACCTCGACCGCTTCGTCGAGCAGCGCGGCCTGACCATGTCGCAGCGCCTGCTGCTGATCGAGCAGGTCTGCGATGCCGTCCATTACGCGCATCAGCGCGGCGTGATTCACCGCGACCTCAAGCCGTCGAACATCCTCGTGACCGACGAAGGCCACCCGAAGGTCCTGGACTTCGGGCTGGCCAAGGCGGTGAGCGAGGACCAGGCTTCGCCGACGCAGGTGTCGCTGGATGGGGGCGTGGTGGGCACGATGGCCTACATGTCGCCGGAACAGGCCGCCGGTCTGGCCGCGCACGCCAGCGCCGCCGCCGACGTGTACAGCCTGGGTGTGATTCTCTACCAGATGCTGACCGGTCGCCTGCCGTTTGAGCCCGTGGGCTCGATGTACGAGCAGCAGCGGCGGATCATCGAGACCGACCCGCCGTCCCCGCGCAAGTTCAACCGGAAGATTCGCCGCGAGCTCGAGGCGGTGCTGCGCAAAGCGATGGACAGGAAACCTGAGCTTCGCTACGCCAGCGCGGGCGAGCTGGGCCAGGACCTCAAGCGTTACCGCGAGGGCGAGCCGGTGCGGGCGCGTCCGCAGACCGTGCGCTACGTTGTTCGTAAACGCATTGCCAAGCATCGCGGCAAGTTCATCGTGGGCGTGTTGGTACTTGCCCTGTTGCTGAGCGGCGCGGCCTCGTTCCATATCCAAGTCACGCATCAGCGCAACCTGGCGCGTCGGGCCGCCGAGGAAGCCAACCAGTCGCTCTATCACAACCGCATCGTGCTGGCCCAGGCGGAGCTGGAGGACGGCCGCGTGGCGTCGGCGATCCAGCAGCTCGAACTCTGTCCGCCGCAACGCCGGCATTGGGAGTGGCGGCGACTGCGCTACCTGGCCGACCAGAGTCGCGGCACGATCCAGCTCGATTCGTCGCGGTTTGTCACCGCCCTGCGCGATGACGACACGCTCCTGGCGGTGGACACGGGCACGCTGGTCGCCCAGACGTGGGACCTGGTGCAGGGCCGCATGCTGGCGTCGCAGCCGCTTGGGAGACTCGGCCCCGACGAAAGCGCCGCTGGCCGTTTGGCCGCGCTCAGCTCCGACGGTTCGCTTCTGGCGGTGATGTCCGAACAGGCGGCGACACCGGGGGTGATGCTGTTCGACACCGCCGCCGTCCGGCCGGGCCGGGTGATTCCGCTCGACGACCCACAGGTCAAGCGCCTGTGCATCTCGCCCGACAACGAGCGTCTGCTCGTGGTGACGGTGGCCCATATCGCGTGCTGGGACGTGGCGTCGGCCCAACGTCGCTGGACCTTCCCATTGGAAAACTACGTTGGAGCCATCGCGGTGGCCGCCGACGGCCGCGTGGCCGCGGCGATCGGCGGAGGCATCGCCATGCTCGCCGGCGACACGGGCGCCACCCTCGCGATGCTCGAATCGTCGGCCCACGTCCACCACCTGGCCTGGAGCGACGACAGTCGCCACCTCATCGCCGCCGACCGCGAGGGATGCACGATGTGGGACGCGGCCACAGGGACGCTGCTGCATCGGTTCGAGAAACAGGGCGATCATCCCGTAATTGTCAGATTTGATTCGCGCCGACAATACGTGGCCGTTGGGCACGCGTCGGCTGCTATCGAAGTATGGGACATAGCTTCGGGTTTGCGCGTGCATTGGCTGAGTGGTCATGCGAGCAGAGGCCTTTGGCTGGCATTTTCGGCAGACAGTCAGCGGCTTTACTCGCGGAGTCTTGATGGCGTCGTGAAGACGTGGGACCTCGCCCAGCCGTCGGACGGTGTATTACGATTGCCGGTGCCTGCTTCGACAATGCTGGTTGATCTCGTCGCCCTGCCGTCTTCGCGTCAGTTTCTGTTCAGCACGGACGATGGCCAGATTCACCGCTGGGACCCCGCCACCGGCAACACGACCGTGGTGCTGAACCAACCCGGCACACACTGTCCATTGGCCGTGTCCCCTGACGGTCGGTATCTGGCGACGGGTGACAAGCGGGGGCAACTGCACGTTCATGACCTCCAGACGGGGCTCGATGTTCGATCGGCCCAGCATCACGACATGCCGGTGTACGGCGTGGTCTGGAGCCCTTGCGGCCGGTGGATTGCGTCTGCCGCGGAGGGAAACTCGGCGCTGGTCGTCGCCGACGCCGCCACGCTGTTGCCGGTTGCGAGTTGGCCGGGCCAACGCCTGGCGGCGTTCTCGCCCCAGGGCGACTGGCTGGCGTCGTACGATCCGAAAGCCAAGGGCATTGGCCTGTGGAGTACGACAACATGGGCGCACCAAGTTTGGTTGCCGGACTCCGACGGTTACGATCTACAAGTGACGGTTAGCGAGGATGGCCTGTGGTTGGCTGCATCGGGGCAGGACATCGTGGGAGTCTGGGGCTTGCGGACGAACCAGCGAGTGTCCTCATTCGCGCCATCTGCACATGCAACGCGATCCTCCCCAATCGTGGCGTTCAGTCGCGATGGGCGCAGGCTGCTCACGGCCTATGACACATTGAAAGTGTGGGACATTCCTTCGATGAGTCACTTGATGGAGCTTCGATCACGCGACCCCAGCACTGCTGGCACCGCCATGTTCGCCGGCGACGATCGATGGATCGTCGCCGGCTTCCATGACGGCCCGGTGATCTGGACGACGAGTCTTCCATGATCCAATGAACGGCCACGGCATCAGATGTCCGCCACGACGGCTTCGCCCGCCGACTGGGTCGGTACTCCACTGACAAGCTTGTAGTACGTGCCCACCGGGTCGTCGGCGGCGGTCACTCGCTGGAACTCGTGAGTGCCCAGGCAGGGGCCGCTCCCGGTGTAGCGGATCTTGAGTCGCCATGTGATGGTGCTGTCCGCCAACGTGAACTGCCAGTTATAGGCGTATGCAAAATCGCCTTGTCCGACGACTTCGCGGTACTGCGGGGGCGTCAAACCGTCCTTGAACTGCATGAGGTTTTGGAGATTGCCGCACGAGTTGCCGTTGATGCTTTGCAGATAGGCGAGGGTTTGTGTGGGGTATTCCTGCATGAATGGGGCTCCAAAGCACGGCGGTGAAGGGTGGTCCGCGTCTGGCCCGTGCCGCCAGCCGCTAACTTTGATAGTATTATGTTAGTATATCGCAGACGCGGGTTGTTCGCAAGTACCTTCGGGCATGCGTCCGCCAGGCGATGCGCTGGCCAACCAAGTCATCTTGTTCATCTCCACGTAGAGCAAGTTGCAGGTTCCGAGCATCAAGTTGCCCCCCCCCCTGGCCCTTCGGACTCCCCGCAGGGGCGGCTACGAGGTTAGGTATATGTTACCATCGCCTCCGCCCGGGGTCAAGAATGATTTAACCTCGTCATCAACGCGCCGCAAACAGCACTTCGCGTCGGCATACCGCTTTGGTACACTGTTTGAGCCACCAGCCGCCTGCACATCCTTATGTTCACGACCGGTTCGTAAAGGAGGATTGGACGAATGAAAATGGGACCATCGAACGCGCCGCGATACCGGCGAGCAGTTTTCGTTACAACCATTGTGCTCGCGATGGCTTGCGCTCCCATCCATGCGGGAGGGATTGACGAGGGCCAGGCGCCTTCGGGCATGGAGGTGTTCAACGACGACCTCAACAACGATGCGAGCGAGCCTGACTTCTCGGGCAATTTCGTGATCCACACGCTGGAGTTTCACACCGCCGGGCATCTGGACATGGTCCTGCCCATTCTGCAGTCCGGCGGCGTGTCGGAATACGACTTCGTGATGGTTCTTCACAATCTCTCCGGGGTTGACCATTCCGGGTTGAAGGTGACGCTGGGTTTCCTCAGCGGCTCAGCGTTTCAACAGTCGACACTGCCGGACCTGGACTTCGATGCGCCGGACCGAAACTCGTTTTTTGCGCTTAACTCCGAACCGCTGCACCCGATTCACCATGGCGACACCCAGATCCTCTGGCCCGAACTGTCGGACATGCTTCGAAGCGGAAATCAGCACGGCATGGACTTTTCCCTGGACATTCCCGACGCCCGACTGGATGGCCCGCCGTACATTCCAGCGGGTGCCTTGCGGTACAACGGCGACGACCTGATCGGCTACAACCTGACGATCCGCTTCTCCCCGATTCTCATTCCCGAGCCTGCCGCTGCCGCGGCACTGTTGCCGCTTGCGGTTCCTGCGGTCATGAAGCGGCGCCGCGCGTGACTGCGACCTAGCGATTGGCAAACCACGGGAATGACGTCGGTGCGACGGTCTGGCCGTGAATATCTGTCAGCAATGCGGCTCTGGCCGAACCGTCAGCGAACGACGCGTTCGCGGCGGTTTTGCCCAAGTGATGCGCCCCAACGCCCCATTCGGGTGCGTTGAAGCCGGTATTGGGATTGGGTGCAAACAACTGCGCCAGGTAGCCCCCACCGGACTGCACCCGCGGCTTGGGATCGATGAACCAGGGATAATGCGACGGCCGAAGCACCGCCTCCCATGATTTCTGCTCATTGCACCACTGGTGGTCCACGTGCGAAGTATGACCCGGATCAGTCCACCACCAGTTGATGGCATAGCCCCACTCGCCTGAGCCGTCGTACGAGGTGTTGGGGTACAGCGAGTCCATGGATGGGCATTCGGTGAAAGAAGGACGCGCCGTCTGGCTGATCAACTGGGCGTTATCGAGCACCTCCTTCATGACACCGCGCCAGTTCGGATGCCCAAAGCCGCGCGTCCAGGGAATCTTCCCCTTCTGCTGCTCGATGCCCACGCTCCAGCCGAACTGCAGGTTCTTGAGGTTGGACAGGCAGGCGGTCTGGCGTGCCGCGTCGCGCGACTGCGCGAGGGCCGGCAGGAGGATGCCCACCAGCAGCACGATGATGGCCATGACCACAAGCAGCTCGATCATGGTAAAGCCCCTCGTCCGCAGTCGGCCGCGGGGACACCTGCAGATCGCGGCGGGACCGCCGGGTTGCGCAAGCGTCTGTGACATGCGGCTTCCAGCATACCTACACGACGGGCCGCGGGATACTGCGCCGCGAATCATTCTTATCTGCGGTCGGCGCTCGCGTCGGTCGGCGGCTTGAGTATGATGGCCGCCCACCATGGCAAGCTACAAGAACCCCGGTCAGATCAAAGTCGGCGTCGTCGGTTACGGCGGCGCATTCAACATGGGTCGCCAGCACCTGCAGCAGATGCAGCAGGCGGGCATGACGCCCGTGGCCGTGTGCGAGATCGACGCCGCGCGCCTGAAGGTCGCCCAGGCCGACTTCCCCAGCATCCAGACCTACACGTCGGTCGGCGCGATGCTCCGCAAGTCGGACGTCAACCTGGTGACGATCATCACGCCGCACAACACGCACGCGCCGCTGGCGCTGCAGTGCCTCAAGGCCGGCCGCCACGTCGTGTGCGAAAAGCCCCTGGCGATCACCACCGCCGAGTGCGACGCCATGATCCGCGAGGCGAAGAAGCGCAAGACCGTGATCTCGACCTATCACAACCGCCACTGGGACGGCTGCGTGATGGAGGCCGTGGACCGCATCGTCAAGGGCAAGTGCATCGGCGAGGTGTACCGGGTCCAGTGCAACATGGGCGGGTACCACAAGCCGCGCGACTGGTGGCGCACCAGCCGATCGATCAGCGGCGGCATCCTCTACGACTGGGGCGTGCACCTGCTCGAGTACGCCCTGCAGATCGTCGGCGACGAGATCCGCGAGGTCAGCGGCTACGCCCACGAAGGATTCTGGGCCCCGCACACGCCGTGGAAGAAGGACAGCAACGAGGACGCCGCGTGCGCCGTCGTCCGCTTCAAGGGCGGGCAGTGGCTGACGCTCAACATCACGAGCCTCGACGCCGGCCCACGCCGGCCCATGCTCGAAATCACCGGCACCCGGGGCAGCTACCTCATGGAGCAAGGCACGTGGGAGATCATCGCTCCAGGCGAGGACGCCACCACCACGATCACCCGCGGCAACAACCGCAAGGGCGCCGGCGAGCGGTACTATCAGAACCTGGCCGACCACCTGACCCGGAGCGACAAGCTCGTGATCACCGGCGAATGGTCGCGCCGTCCGATCCACATCCTGGACCTGGCGTCGCAGAGCGCCAGGAAGGGCGTGGCGATGAAGGCCAGGTACGCCTGAAGCGGCGGCCGGGCGGCTGCCGCACGTTGCGATGCGCTATTTTCTGTCGGACATCGCCGACGCGGTCGAGGCGGGGCTGCGCGATCGCGCGCGGGCCGACGACCTGGAGCAGGCGGTGTACGGGTTCGACGCACTCGACGAGCTGCGGCTGCACCCGATCATTCAGGCGTCGCTACGAGCGGCGGGCTACGGCGTGTGGCCGGAGCAGCGCTACCCCAGCGACCGCGAACGGGACAATCGCAGCCAGGGCAAGCGCTGCGACATCGTGCTGACGCCGCCGCGATCGGGCTCGGGTGGTCTGCCCTTGCGGGACCCGTTGATCAAGGGCACGCTCTTCGACGATCAGCCGGCGTGCGACGCCGAGGCCGCGTACTGGCTGGAGATCAAGACCGTGGCCCAGTTCGAGACCAGCGGGCCCTTCGCCCGCTACAGCAGCGAACTGCTGGCCCCGGTCGCCGAGGACGTGCGCAAAATCTGGAACGATCCGCGCGTCTATCACGGCGGCCTGCTCATCGCGCTGTTCACCCAGTCGCAGACGGTTGCCGAGCACGACCTGGCCGCCTGGCACGAGCGATGCCTGCAGAAGGGCTATCCCGTCGGCCCGCCCGTGCTGCGCGGATTCACCATCACCGACCGCATCGGCAACGCGTGGTGCCAGGTGGGCGTGTTCGGGGTGCGGGGGGTGTGAGGCAAACGCTAAAGCGCCGCAACACTTAGAGCACCTAAAAGAACTTGCAGTTTGCGTTTGAGTCTTGCCGATGATCCCTA
>CAZFDT010000079.1:0-23002 GCA_964518335.1 uncultured Phycisphaeraceae bacterium | reverse complement strand
CACGCGGCCGCCCGCGAAAACATACACAAAAAGGTTCCTGACACCTTATCTTCTCAAGGTGACGCCCTAGGTAATTTATGTATGGCGCAAGATATGAGTAAGCTGCGACGATATATGGTGCTGCTGTGTTGTGTCGCCGCGGGTCTAGGCTTGGTTATGTCCTGCGCAGTCTTGATACCGCTTGTCATCAGGAACCTGGCATGGGATACCGGCATTTCGTCAATCTCGTCAATCAGCGCAGCGACTTGGCCCGTAGCCCTCGCGGATGCCCGACAGCACCTCGCCGGCGGACGCATCAACGAAGTTGAAGAGCACTGGGAAGCCATGCTCTGGCTACTTAATCGTCCCTCGATGAGTCCACCGGACCAATACGAGAAAATGCTGGATGAGTGGATGCAGTTTCAAACAGAAATTCTCGATCAAGCGCCGCAACTGGCGTATTGGCGACCGATACAGGAAGTTGCTTTACAAGAACTCTTGGTGAATCCGGAGCGGTCGATTCGCTACCACGATTGGCTGCAACGGAAAGTCGAACACGGAGCATTTCAGAATCCAACCCTCGCAGCATTGGCGCAACGAGTGCTGGACCGGCACAAGCAGGTCTTGGCAAATCAGCAGGAATCTCCTGCTCATCCTGAGACTATGAGGAAGCCTGGCGGTGTGAGAGACTGACGAGTTGTCGGATTCCCGGTCGCCTCAACACAAGGAGGTTCCTCATGTGGTACGTAGGCTTGGATGTGCATCATCGGACAACATCGGTCTGCATTCTGGATGAACTCGGTCACGTGATCAGGGAAGAGACGATCCGCAGCCCGTGGCCTGAGGTGGTGCGGTGGCTGAGGGGGCTGCAGCAGCCGGTGGCAGTGTGCTACGAGGCGAGCCTGGGCGCGGGGTATCTCCACGATGCCTTGGCGGGGTTTGTCCAGCGGGTGGAGGTGGCTCATCCGGGCCGGCTGCGTCTGATCTTTCGCAGCAACCGGAAGAACGACCGCGTCGATGCGCGGAAGCTGGCGAAGTTGCTGTTTCTGGACGAGGTGCCAGTGGTGCACATGCCCACCGAGGCGGTGCGGAACTGGCGGGGGTTGGTCGAGTATCGGGTGCGGCTGGTGTCGAAGCGGACGGGGGTGAAGAACGCGTTGCGGTCGATCCTGCGGACCTGCGGGGTTTGTTCGCCCAAGTCGATGTGGACCCGTCGTGGCCGGGCGTGGCTGGAGACGGTGGAACTGCCCAGCGACGCTTTGGTGATGCGTCGCACGATGTTGCTCGACGAGATGGATCACCTGCAAAAGCAGATCGAGACGGTGGAGTTGCAGTTGGACCATCAGGCTCACCCCGATGATCGGGTGGAACTGCTCAAGACGATTCCCGGCGTGGGTCAGCGGACGGCCGAGGCTTTCCTGGCCTATGTCGATGATCCTCGGCGGTTCAGAACCAACCGATCGATCGGCAGCTATCTGGGTCTGGCGCCCCGACAAGACGCCAGCGGCGGGGTGAACCGGCTGGGTCGGATCACGCGCGAAGGTCCGGCGACGGTGCGGCGGTTCCTGACGGAGGCGGCATGGCTGGGGATTCTCCGCTCGGAACGGATTCGCAGTTACTTCCAACGTATCCAGCGGGGACAAAGGGAAAGGACCAAACCCGCGCTCGTTGCCACGGCGCACTACCTGGCGCGGGTGATGCTGGCGATGCTCAAAACTGGCGAGGTCTGGCGAGAACAAACCGTCTGCGCCCAGGCAGCCTAGAGCCGATCAGACGAGGTGACGATGAAGGGTGATTTGAAGCGGGAACCAGAGGGGACCCCGGTTTTCGAACTGGCACCGATGGGATGCCGTCGTCCTGAATGGGGCCGCTTTCGCAAAGATTCAAGTGGCGCCTGGCCAGCCAGGATGCCGGATGGATGTCTGGAAGAACCCGCAAAAGCACCCCGCCTTTGCCCTTGACATCGGCTTCCTCATGGATGTTCGAAAATGATGTCATCGAGGAACCATCGCGTAGAACAGGACTTGCGAAGCACTTCGCGGCGGCGGGTTGTCCTCGCGGGATCACAGCTCAATCGGCTTGTCGGACAGATCACTCACACATGGGGCCGGATCATCGCTGCCCCGGCTCGCACGATGCCGTGGCGGGGCGCGGCCAGAGTCAGCCTCTGTCCCAGCCATGCAGTTTCGAGGGCTACATGCGTTGGGCTTGAGCGGTGAAGACGCACGCGTGAAATTCGGCTCGCGGTTGGGTAGAGTGTGGCTGCACGCCGGCGGCGGGTCTGGCCGGCGGGGGATGCGAACGCGGGAGTGTTGGATCGATCGCAAGACACGGAGGTTGCACGCCATGACCACGACGCACGACGCCACGTTCACGTTATTCGCCGACAGCGAACCGATGATCGAGCGGCCGCGCGGCGGCGAGCTGAAGATCGCCGCGCCCAGGCACCAGAAGCTCACGCCCAGTCAGCAGACGTTCAATCGGTTGTCCAGGCGCATCGAGCAACTGCAGCGGGCGATCCAGCGCGACACGGCGGGGCTGCAGACGCTGCTGCAGGCGTACAACGCGCGGGTCCCGGCGCCGCTGCGTGCGCTGGCCGAAGGCAGGATCGCCCTGGCCAAGGCGCTGGGCGACTCGACGAAGGCGATCAAGTACGGCAAGCGCCAGGCCCAGCAGGTGCGCGACGCGATTCTCATCCTCTGCGACCAGGCCTTTGCCGAGGTCGAGGCCGACGAACCCACGCAGGCGTTTTACGACGCCTGGTCCGACACCTCCTATCAGGAGGAGCTGCAGAGCCAGCAGCAGGCGATGAAAGAGATGCTTTCGCAGACCGCCAAGCAGGCCTTCGGCGTGGAGATCGATTTCAGCGAGATGGGCGACACGCCCGAAGAGATGGCCCAGTTCGCCAAACGCATGGAGAGCCGGTTCCTCGACGGCGCCGGCCCGGCGCAGCCGCGTCCGTCGGGCAGGAAAAAGACTCGAAAGCAGCTCGAGAAGGAAGAGCGCCAACTGCAGCGGGAGCAACAGCAGCTCAAGAGCATCCGCAGCCTCTACCTGTCGCTGGCCAAGGCCCTGCACCCCGACACCGAGACGGACCCGGCCCGCAAGGCGGACAAGGAAGCGCTCATGAAGGAGGTGACCTCGGCCTATGCCGCCAGGGACCTGGCGACGCTGCTCAAGCTCGAACTGGCGTGGGTGGCGGGCGAAAGCCACAACCTCGCCGCGCTGTCCGACGAGAAGCTCAAGCTCTACATCGCCTCGCTCAGGGAGCAGGTCGAGGCGCTGGAGTCGGAGCACGCTGCACTGGCCTATCACCCGCGTTTCGTGGCGGTGGGCCGCTTCCTGGGCATGCCCACGAGCGAGGCGCTGGACGAGATCCGGGAGATAGCCGAGTCCTGCGAGGAACTGCGTCAAGTCCTCGCCGCCATGACCGCCGCGTGCGCCGATCCGAAGCGCAAACGCGAGATTGTCGAGTTCGTCAACGACTACACCGCGTCGGCGCGCATGAGCCTTTCCGATTCTCTGCTCGACATGCTGTGAGGGAAGAGGGGCGAGGGATGCGGGGCGAGGGGGAGATGGGTCTGCGCTGATGACGGTGAGGCGGGGGTTATGGGAGCCAGACGGCGGCGCGGGGGCCGGCGACGCCGATGCTTTCGATGCGGAGTTCGTGGGCCTGGTCGTGGTCGAAGACGGGTTCGATGCGGAGGGTGTGTTCGATGTTGGGGTCGAGTCCTGTGGCGAGGATTTCGACGAGGTGGTGGTTGCCGCCGAAGCGAGCGGAGGAGGCGTCGAAGCGTCGTGGCTGGGGCTGGTCGCCGCGGGTCATGACGGGTTGGCCGTCGATGAAGGCGAGGAACTTGCCGCTGCGGACGGTTTTTTCGCCGTAGAGCATGACCATGCTGCCGCGGAAGGCGACCTGGAGCGGTGCGACGGCGTCGCCCTCGACGGGACGAGCGGCGACGGTGACGTCGTCGAGCCAGCGCGACATGAGGGCGTCGAAGAAAGCGGCCTGGACGTGGGGCTTGGCGACGGTCCACCCGTCGGGCAGCGGCGTCAGCGAGGAGAGTCGCACGCGGGCGGCGGTCATGTACGTCTCGCCGTGGAGCATCTTCGCCGGCGCGGTGCAGGTCATGTCCTGGGCGATGGCGAGTTGGAGTGCGTCCCAGGCGGCGTCGGCGTAGAGCTTATAGCCGTCGTCGCAGGGGTGGACGGCCTCGAAGGGCCAGAGTCGGGCGGGGTCGGCGCCGGCGGCGACGGCGTTACGCACGGTGACGACGGCGTCGCCGACGGGCACGCCGTAGGCCTGCGCGATGCGCAGGTGCGCCGTGCGCCGCCGCAGCTTGTCCAGCTCGTGCTTGTCCACGTGCTCGCGGAAGGGCAGGATCATCATGACCAGCGGGCACTGCGCATCGAGGACGATGCGGCGGACCAGCGCCTCGTAGGAGGCGAGCTTCTCGGGATCAGCCCAGAGCAGGTCGTCGTTGGCGGTGAAGTCGAGGAAGACCAGGTCGGGCTGGTGGCGGAGCACGTCGCGTTGGAAGCGGATGACGCCGAGCTGGGAGTTGGTGCCCCCGATGGCGGCATCGACGAATCGGAAGGGCGTCCAGGGGTAGTGCTGTCGCAGGCCCTCGGCGACGAGTCCGCGGTACGACGTGACGTTGGGATCGGTGGCGTTGGCGCCCCAGGTAAGGGACGCGCCGAAGAAGACGACCGTGAGCGGCTGGCCCTGGCTGGCGCGACGATCGAAGTCGACGAAGCTCGTGGTGCGCGGCGGATCGATCGCGGGGTTGGTCATCATCGCGGCAGCCAGGAACAGGGGTGCGAGCATGGCGTGGGCTCCGGCATCAGGATAGCGTCGGCCAGCGGTGCAATCAGGGCGACCGTCCAAGGCACGTCGATGACGACGCCGACGGCGGCGCCAGCCGCAGGAGACGGCGGAGCTGATCGTGCAACTGGCGGGTGGCGTCGCCGCGATGGCTGATGGCGTTTTTGTCGTGTGGGGCAAGCTCGGCGGAGGTGAGGCCGGGAGTCAACTGCGGCAGGAAGAGCGGGTCATAGCCGAAGCCGTTGCGACCGCGGCCCAGGTGTGGCTGTGAAGGGTCGGCGGCCTGATCGGGTACGATGATGCTGCCCTCGAACGTGCCGCGCACGACAGCGAGGACGTAGCCCACTTTGGACGGTGCGTGATAGGCGATGGCGCCGGGCGGCAGCGGCTCGTCGGGCGGTGTCGCCAGGGCCATGACGCAAACGAACCGGGCGGTGCGTCGCGGCGGCGGCACGTTGCGCAGACGATCGAGCAGGAGCCTGTTGTTGGCGGGATCGACCACGTCGCGTGGCCCGTCGATCCCGGCAAAGCGCGCGCTGTGGATGCCGGGGGCGCCGCCCAGCGCGTCCACCTCCAGGCCGCTGTCGTCGGCCAGACACCACATGCCGCTGGCCCGGGCGTAGTGGCGGGCCTTCTTGATCGCATTGGCCTCGAAGGTGGCGCCGTCCTCGACGGGCTCGTCGATAGCGCGCTGCAGTGAGCCCGGGTCCACCAGCTCGATCGCCGGCTCGTCGAGCACAGCCTGAATCTCGCGCAGCTTGCCGGGGTTGGTGGTGGCCAGGAGGATTCGCATGAGGATCGCCAAACCGCAAGCGTTGACGTGGGCTTGAGGTCCACTCACCCCATCACACGTTCCACCAGTTGAGGTCGATCGTCTCGAACACGGGATCGTGAAGCTGGGCGTCCTTGATCTCGAACTGCTCGAGGTCGGTGAGAGGCTCGCCGCGGTGGACTTTCTCGGCCATGTCGCAGAGGGTCTCGAAGCGTCCGGCGTGGAGGACGAACCGCTTGATGCCGTAGTCGATCGCCTGGCCGCGGCTGATGACGAACGGCCAGTCGCTGGCCTGCATGAGCAACAGCTCGCGCCCCGCCATCTCCAGCATCTGGCGCAGTTGACCATGCTGCGGCTCGCGCCACGGCAGGTTGAACGTGCTGCGACCGAACAGCGCCTCGGCGCGATACATCACCTCCCAGATCCAGCGCGTCTGGTCGTTCATCCACACGCGGTGGTCGCCGCCCTCGCCCCACGAGCCCTCGGGCAGCGACACGATCTTGTCGGACGGATGGTCGCGCAGGTGCTCCTCCGTCGTGACCAGTTCGATGTCCGGGTCGGCGTTGATGGTGAGAACGACATCGCGGAGGAACTGCGGGCCCTCGAACCACCAGTGCCCGAACAGCTCGGCGTCGAAGCAGGCGGTGACCATGCCCGGCCGGCCGGTGCGATCGCGGTGCTCGCCCAGGCGGCTCTTGACGAAGTTGACGAAATGCTGGGCGTGCTCGTGGAGGACGCCGGGCACGTCGTCGGGGTAGTACCAGGCCTTGTCGCCCAGATCGACGCCCTTGCCGGTGATTTTCCAGTAGCGCAGGCCGCGGCGTTCGCCCCACTTGCGGTGGAACTCGAGGTAGCTGCCGTGGGCGGGATAGCCGATGGCGCCGCTCCAGACCTTTTCGCACACCTGCGGGTCGCGGGCGATGGCGGCGGCGCGGGCGTGCTGCGTGCCGTCGCTCTGGACGAGGTGGGGCTCGTTGACGCTGCGCCAGCCGCGGGCGGGATACTTGGCGGCCTCGTCCCAATCGACCTTGTGCCACGTGCCGCCGTTGTTCACCCACTCGCTGCGCGACGCCTGGACGAGATGGTTCTCGACGAAAAAGTGGTTGACGCCCTCGTCGGCGACGATGTTCTCGATGCCCACGCGATGACGCTGATTGTTGAAGATCAGCGGCGGGGTCCACGAACCCTGCGGGCGATAGGCGCACTCGGGCAGCCACATGCCGGTGGGCTTGAAGCCGAGGATGCGCTGGCTGGTGGCGACGCCGGCGCGGACCTGTGCCCGCACGGAGGAGTCTTCGAGGATCAGGGGCATGTAGCCGTGCGTGGCGTTGGAGGTGAGGATTTCGATCTCGCCGGCGCGGGCGCGCTGGGCGTAGGCGGCGGGGATGTCGCGGCCGAGGGCGGCGAACTGCTCGCCGAGCTTGCCGAACCACTGCTCCCAGCGTGTGGCCAGGTACACCATGTGCAGTTCGTTGCGATGCTCGAAGTCGCGGCGATCCTGCTGCGACCGCTCGATGCGGTCCTGAAGGTATCGCTCGAAGCCGACCTTGAAGTATTCGCTGGCGAGCTGTTCGAGCAGCACGGGCGTCAGGCCCATGGTGATCGCGGCCCGGGCGTTGAAGAACCGGCACTCATCGACCATGGCGAGGAGGGGCAGGTAGGTCTCCGCCGCGGCCTCGTAAAGCCAGTCCTCGCCGTGCGGCCAAACCCCGTGCCGCAACACATAGGGCAGATGCCCGTGCAGGACGATGCAAACATTGCCTAAGGATGCAGCCATGGACGGATGATAGCGGGGATTAGTCCGGCATTGGGACAACCCGGATGCGAAACTCGTCGACCGTCACGAAGTGGCCGCGCACCTGATGCCCAGTTGCCGGCCGCCCGCAGAAACGGGCTACCCACCGGCAAGGCTATCGCCCGTCGCGGGCGCTGCCGGTCAAGAGCAGCCGCTTGATACTCATCATACCCCCCCGCGGCGGGGGTTACGCTGGTGTGCTGTGACGGACGCCAGGCACACCCCATACCGCAAGGAGGCACAGGACCAGCCGGAGCATCGCTCCGGCATCTATTCACGTGCGCCCCTTGACATTCGGGGCCATATATGGGTTAGCCCGCTTCACCAACTGCCGGGCCGCAACACATCCCGAAACCAGGGCGATCAGGCCAAGCAACAATAACAGCGTTGCGTCTCCGTTTGCGTCATCAATCTCATGTTTGGAACCGCCCATCAACATCAGCGCCCCGCCCCCCGCAGCGATGACCGCGCCGAACCACAGCGCAAAGGCACCGGCTACGGCGCAAATCGCGTTGGCTGCGGCACAAATCCGAAAAGGAAACAAGCCTGCGACAACACCAGCGACGACCAAACCCAACGGCAATGTGGAAACGCGAGGATGTAATCCAAATCCACGAGCGAATCCATAGCCAGCAACAGCAAGAAATACGATGTTGATGCCCCAGAGAAGTTTCATTGCGGTCTAGCGGTAAGGCGTTCTGTTGCCTGCCGCACGCGGGCAGGACGACTCGAAACAGTATAGCAGCACGGCCGCGTGCGCGGCAGGTCAACAGCAACGCGTGGCTAGGCCCGGTCCACCTTCCACAGACCATAAATACCAAGTGCTGTCCCTATTGGGACGGCCGTGACAAGCAATGCAATGTTCAATGCCTTGGTGAGAAGGCGTCCCAGCGACGGTTTCTTGGCTCGTAGAACAAGAGTGATCGTGATGGCCACGATGTAGAGGGCCTGTATTGACGCGACAAGCTCAAATACCCAAGTGTCCGACTCTGATGCATCGGAATCCGCTCCCATCACGCGGATGAGCCAGAGCATTGTGAGAATTCCGATGGCGCAGAAGAAGCCGAACGCTATGACCAGTGCCGTCCAAATGCGATTGTGAGGGGAGTCGGTAGGCATAGCGGATCAGCATAGAACGACCGGCCGGGCGCTCGACCGTCTCCCGAATCACAAGGACCGTTCCGCCCGGCCGGTCCGTTCCAGTGCGGGGTTATGCCGCCTGCTTCGGTCCAAGCACGATTGCATGGGAATCGTCGTCGTACCCGAACCCGACGACCTCCATGCCTTCACGACCCAATCGGTTTGCCTCGGCGACAAGGCGCTGCAAATCCCACGGGTCGATGTTCAGCCGAAACTGGTTGCGATAGCCACCGAGCTTTTCGTCGAATGTTCGAGACTCATCAGTTTTCCAAACCGCGTTGCGAGTGACTTGCGCCGTCTCGCCGCGCGTGCCAGTTGCCGGAAAGAAGACGATTCGTGCCATGCGATTAGCCAGTGTCTCTGGCGGGATAACGAAAAAGGCTCTATTGCCTGCCGCACGCGGGCAGAAGCACTCGAACCAGTATAGCAGCGTGGCCGCGGTCGCCGGGTGCCACACAGCATCGGGCCGCGTGCTGTGTGTGTCGGTGAGCGTGAGGTGTACCCCACACAGCACCCTTGCGGGATGCTGTGTGGCAACCGGCTTTCCTCCACAGGCGCGCGGCAATTCAAGCCACGGTCACACGGCTGCCCGATAGAATCTTCATGACGCTCATGACCACCGACATGGACCTTTACGCCGAGCCTGCTCGGCCCAAGATCAGCTTGAACCAACAACAGCCACTGGACCTGGCGGGGCGACACGTGCACTTTGTCGGCATCGGCGGGTGCGGCATGTCGGGCCTGGCGCGGATGGCGAGGCAGGCGGGCGCGATCTGCAGCGGCAGCGACATGGCCGCCAGCGACACCGTCCACCGCCTGCGCGACGAGGGCATGGCCGTCGCCACCCGCCAGACCGCCGCCAGCGTACCCGACGAGTGCGACCTGCTGGTCATCTCCGCGGCGATCAAGGCCGACCACCCCGAGGTCATCGCTGCCACCGAGCGGGGCGTGCCGGTCATCAAGTACGCCCAGCTCCTGGGCCGGCTGATGATCGGCCGCACCGGCGTCGCCATCGCCGGGACGCACGGCAAGTCGTCCACCACCTCGATGCTCGCCCACGTGCTCATCCAGGCCGGCCTGGACCCGTCGTTCATCGTCGGGGCCACGTGCGAGCAGATCGGCGGCGGGTCGCGCACCAGTTCCGGGGGCGGGCAAAGCCCGATCCTCGTGGCCGAGGCCTGCGAGTACGACCGCTCGTTCCACAACTTCCACCCGACGCACGCGGTGATTCTCAACGTCGAGGCCGACCACCTGGACTTGTACAAGTCGCTGGACGAAGTGGTGGAGAGCTTTGCGGTGTTCGCGCGGCGCGTGCCCAAAGCTTGTGGCGGCGGGACGCTGCTGATCAACCACGAGATGCCCCATCGCCTGGCGATCACCGCCGGGCTGGACTGCGCCGTCGAGACGATCGGCTTCGCCCCGCAGGCCGACTGGCGCGTGTACGCCAACGGCGGGCCGAAGGTCAAGCTCACGCGCGACGGCGAGCCGGTCTGCGAGTGGATCAACCCGATGCCCGGCGAGCACATGGCGTACAACGCTGCAGTGGCCGCGGTCACGGCGCATCGGCTCGGGGCGAGCTGGGACAAGATTGCCGAAGCCCTCGCCAGCTTTCGCGGGCTCGACCGCCGCATGCAGGTGCTGGGCAGACGCAAGCGGCCCGAGGTCACGGTCATCGACGACTACGGCCACCACCCCACCGAGGTGGACACCACGCTCCGTGCCCTGCGCCGCCACTACAAGCCCAAGCGGCTGATCTGCGTGTTCCAGCCGCACCAGCACAGCCGCACGCGGTTCCTGATGGAGCAGTTCGCCGCCAGCTTCGCCGCCGCCGACATCGTGATCGTGCCCGACATCTACTTCAGCCGCGACAGCGAGGCCGAGCGCCGCGCGGTCACTGCAGCGGACCTCGTCGATCGCCTGCGCAACCAGGGCGTGACCGCGATGCACCTGTACCCCTTCGCCGCGATCGTCGAGCAACTGCAGGTCATCACCAAGGGCGGCGACCTGGTCGTGACCATGGGTGCAGGCGACGTGTGGAAGGTGGCCCACGCGTTCCTCGGGGCGAACTGAGCGCCTGGCCCTGCTACAATCTCGCGTATGACGACCAGCGAGTTGAACAAGCTCAAGAACACCCGGCCATTCAGGCCGTTCAGCATCCACCTGGCCGACGGCCGGAGCGTGGAGGTCAAGCACCCCGATTACCTGGCCTACGCCGGTGGTCGGACCGCCCTGGTCGGGTTCGAAGACGGCGATTTCGAGATCATCGACCTCCTGCTGGTCACCAGCCTCGCCGTGGGCAACGGGCAGTCGCACGCCCCATCGACCTGATTCCCCAGCTTCACTGGCCCACGCTGTCGGCACACCCCCCCCGAAAAACGCAAGCCGCGGCATTGCCTTTGCGCCGGTCGGTGCTACATTGCTGTGTCCCACCTGCCCATTGGATGGAGGAGATCGCAGATGTTCAGCGACGAATCGGCCCCCCTGTTCGCCGGCCTCGAAGCCCTCGAACCCCGCCAGTACCTGTCCTCGGCCAAGCCCACCATGGCCCCGCTGGGCAACCAGATCGTCCTGGGCGGCTCCCCCCTGCTCGTGCCCATCAACAAGCTCAACCCCAACGCCAAGAAGGCCAAGCTCTCCGCCGTCACCAACGATCCCAACGTCACCGCCAGCATCGTGTCCAACGGCCTGACCATGCAGATCCAGGTCAAGGGCTTCGGCACCATGACCTTCGCCCTGCTCAATCGCTTCGCCCCCCGCGCCGTCAACCAGATCAAAAAGCTCGCCAAGAAAGGCTTCTACGACGGCGTCACCTTCCACCGCGTCATCAACAACTTCATGATCCAGACCGGCGACCCCACCGGCACCGGCTCGGGCTCCAGCAAGCTCCCCAACTTCGACGACCAGTTCCACGTCGATCTCCAGCACAACCGCGCCGGCATCCTCTCCATGGCCAAGGGCGGCGACGACACCAACAACAGCCAGTTCTTCATCACCGAAGTCCCCACCCGACACCTCGACTTCAACCACACGATCTTCGGCCTCCTCGTCAAGGGCGAGAACGTCCGCGAAAAAATCAGCAACGTCGCCACCGGCGCCAACGACAAGCCGCTCAAACCAGTGGTCATCACCAAGGTGACCGTGTTCAAGGACAAGAGCAACGCGGTGCTCATGCTCAAGGCCCCCGAGGGCTACAACGGCGCCGCCAACGTCGCCGTCACCGCCACCGCCAAGGTCGCCCAAGCCACCGGCCGCGCCAAGCCCAAGAGCATCACCCGCGTCTTCTCCGCCACCATTCAACCTGACACCGCCAACGGCGGCCCCTTCCTCCGCGACATCCCCGTCCAGTCCGCCAAGGCCGGCGTCCAGAAACAGTTCCAGCTCCATGCCGTCGATGTCGAGGGCGACCCCGTCTTCTTTGAAACCGAGGTCTATGACGAGATCAACCTCTCCGTCGATCACAACACCGGCCTGGTCACCTTCACCCCGCCCGCCAACTTCACCGGCAAGCTCGAATTCCTCGTCGGCGTCCGTGCCGTCACCCAGAGCAGCACCCAGGACGGCTGGGACATCCAGCTCGTCATCGTCAACGTGACGCTCTGATTGTCAATGACGCGCGTTCTGCCCGCCGCTTGCGGCTTAGCATCGTATCACCCGGCGCGCACCTGGACAGACTGCGCGTGGGCATCCAACCCCTCGGCGGCGGCGAGGCGGGCGATGTCGTCGATCGCTTGCCGCGGCATGCCGTGGGGATACGCGACGGTTCCGCTGCGCTTGAGGAAGGTGTGGACGCTCACGCCGCTGGCGAAGCGCGCGGTGGTGCCGGTGGGCAGGCAGTGGGACGGGCCGGCGTAGTAGTCGCCGGCGGCGACGGGCGTGGCGTCGCCGAGGAAGAACTCGCCGCCGTGACGCAGGCGCGCGAGCCACGACCGCGGGTCCTTCACCGCCAGATTGACGTGCTCGGACGCGAGCGTGTCGGCGACCACTGCAGCGGCGGCTTCATCGGCGACGAGCACCGCGCACGACTCGTCGCGCAGGGCTTTCTCGATGGCGCCAAAACGCACGCGCCGCGGCGCCTGCTGCGCGATCTCGGCGACGATCCGATCGATCACGTCGCGTCGCCAGGCGATGAGGAAACACTTGCCGGGGTCGTGCTCGGCCTGCGCCACCAGGTCCGCCGCCACCTTCCGGGGGTCGGCCGACTCGTCGGCGATCGTGACGATCTCGCTGGGGCCGTAGAACCCGTTGTCGGTGCCGGTGACGCCGCTGACCTGCTGCTTGGCGAGCTGGACATAGACGTTGCCGGGCCCGGCGATGAGATCGACGCGCTCGACGCGTTTCGTGCCGTGGGCCAGTGCAGCAATGCCCTGCGCCCCGCCGATGCGATAGACGCGCTCGATGCCCAGCATGCGACAGGTCGCCAGCACGATGGGGCTGATGTCGCCCGGCGCGTCGGCATCGCTCTTTCGCGTCGGCGGCGGGCTCATCACGCTGATGCGACCCGCCGGCACGCCCGCCACCAGTGCGGGTACGGCCAGCATGATCAGCGTCGAAAACAGCACCGCCGCACCGCCCGGCACGCACAGCCCCACACTGTCCACCGGCGTCCAACGCAGCCCCAGCACCGCACCGTCGATCTCGATCGGCTCACTGTCGGCGGGCCTGATGTGCTGCTGATAGCGGGTGACGTGGTTGATCGACGTCGCGATCGCGGCGCGCAGCTTCGGATCGAGCATCGCATCGGCGGCGGCCATGTCGTCGACAGTCACGCGGATGCGGTCGGCGGCGAACGCCGGATCGGTCCACTGTCGCATGTAATCGACGACGGCCTCGTCGCCGCGCGCCGCCACGTCGGCGACGACTCGCGCGACGGTCGCCGCCGCCTCGCTCGACGCCGACGCCGTCTGACGCAACCGCCGCAGTCGCTCCTCGAACGACGCGCGGCCGATGTCGCTGCCCAAATCGAAGATCGCAAGCATGGCGGTCATCATAGCCGCTTGCGCTCGAACAACCCGCCACGACGGGCCACGCGCCCGCGAATCTCCAGCATCGTCAACTCCGACTGCACCGCCTGCACGGGCATGGCGGTCATCGCCACGAGCTGATCGAGCGTGCGCGGGCTGTCGAGCGTGGCGACGAT
Organism: uncultured Phycisphaeraceae bacterium; assembly: GCA_964518335.1. GTDB lineage: Bacteria > Planctomycetota > Phycisphaerae > Phycisphaerales > Phycisphaeraceae > CAZFDT01. The sequence continues at coordinate 9,354 of CAZFDT010000079.1, read as the reverse complement.
CTTCCGCTGCGCGTCGGTGAGCGCCGCCTGCGTGACGGCGAGGGTGGCGGCCTCGTCGGGATGCTCGGCGGCGTGGAGCGTCGCGCCAGCTTCGCCCAGGGCGTCGAGCACGTCGCCGGGGCGCGTCACCAGCGCGGCGGCGCCGTCACGCAGCAGTTTGTGACAACCTTCGGACTGCGGGCTGTCCACGCGTCCGGGCAGGGCCATGCATTCGCGGCCGTGGTCCTCGACCGCCACGCGCGCGGTGATGAGCGCCCCGGAGCGATAGCCGGCCTCGATCACCAGCACGCCCAGCGACAGGCCGGAGATGATGCGATTTCGCCTGGGGAAGTTCTCCGCCAGCGGCCCGGTGGTCATGGGGAACTCGCTGATGATCGCGCCGCGATCCTCGGCGACGATCTGGTCAAAGAGCGGCCCGTGATCCCTGGGATAAGGATTGGCCAGGCCGCTGCCGATGACGGCGAGGGTGCGGCCGGCGGCGCGAAGCGCGGCGCGATGCGCCGCCGCGTCGATGCCGTAGGCCCCGCCGCTGACGATCGTCATGCCCGACTCGGCGAGTTGAAAGGCGAAGCGATCGGCCTGCTCCCGGCCGTAGTGCGAGCACTTGCGAGCGCCGACGATGGCGACGGCCAGCGTGTCGGCGTCGTCGAGCCGGCCGCGCACGTAGAGCAGGACCGGCGGGTCGGGGATCTGCTGGAGCAACTTGGGATAGGCCTCGTCGTCGCGGGCCAGCAGCGTGACGCCGTGCTGGTCCATGAGCTGGCGTTCGCGTTGCACGGCGTGGCCGTCGGCCAGGGCGTCGAGGGAGCGGCGCAGATCGTGGGCGCGGTCGCGGCCGATGCCTTTGACGGAGGCGAGCTCGAGCGCCGAGGCGTCCACTGCAGCGGCGGGGGAGCCGAAGGCGTCGATGCAGCGCGCGATCAGGCCGTGGCCCAGGCCGGGCGTGAGCATGAGGGTCAGCAGGGCGTCGCTCGTGTCGGCCATGAGGGCAAGTGTAGCACCGGCGCAAAAAAACGCCCGCCTCGGCCTCGGCCGGGGCGGGCGGATTCGAGTGTCACGGACTGCACAGCAAAGCAGATCCGTCGAGCTGTGCTAATGCAGCCCGCCTCTACTGTCACACACTGGATCACCTCCCTTCAGGAAAGCCCATTCAGCCGTCGCCCCTCAAAAGTCACCGGGCATTCCCGGGCTTGTGGGAGGCCGCCGAACTCTTCCCGCCTCGTGGCGTCCCACGAGACACAACGCCCGTCGGGATCAGGGAACGTCACCCGACGCTCGGCCGGACAAACGCTCGTTCTGCTCGCACGGTCTAGTTCCGGCTGACAGAACGCCTCGTCCGGCAACAGAATTATCTATTACAGTTGCGCCAGGTCAACAAAAATCTGCACCCCCCGGCCGTGGGAATTGACGGGCGTCGCGCAGGCGATGCGGCGGTCAGTTGTTTTCCGCGTCCTGGTGCGCCTTGTCGGGCGCGAGCACCAGCTTGTGCTTGCGCTTGAGCAGCTCGAAAATGTTATTGGCATCGCCCATCAGCGACGGGGTCCAGTTGGCCCAGTGCGTGCTCACGGCGAACTTGGCCGAACGGATGCCGTCACGCACGAGCTTGGGCAGCCGGCGGATCGGCAGCTTGTCGATCACCGCATCCGACAGCGGCACGCTCACGATCGGCTGCTCGGCGCGGGGCACGAGGTAGCAGAGCGTGTCGAGTTGACGACCCTTGGCGTCGTGCAGCGTGTATTGCAGCGTCCACTTCCATGCCTCGCCGTACCAGATGATGTTCTGGCGAACGCCCGGCAGCTCGCCCAGATGGTCCATCAGGCTCTGAAGCACCTTGCGGGATTGAACCTTGTGAGGCCCCAGAAGGTCTTCCAGCGTCGGCTTGGCCCAACGGTCCTGCCAGGCGTCTCGGTAACGGGTTGCGATCGCTCGTGTCATTCGAGTCCTTCCCTCGGACCCCCGGTCGCCCTGACGGCGCCAGGGACTTCCGTTCGTCCGCGTCATGTCCGCCCGTGGCAGCGTTTGTACTTCAGCCCCGATCCGCACGGGCACGGATCGTTCCTGCCCCCCGGCCCCGGCCCCTGCCCCGACCCTTGGAGGGGCGTGACCCCGGTAGGCACCCCCGCCATCGCCATGCGGCCGGCCTTCGCGGCAGGCTTGCCCCCCCGGGCGGGTTCCGGGTCGGGAGGCATCCGGCCGGCTCGAAGGTAGTCCGCCAGCCACCGCAGGCGTGGCATCGCGTGGCCATAGAACATTTTATACGAAACGCACAGGGTTGTGGGTTCGGGTTTTTCCCCGCCCGACGAACGATGCTTCGGGCAGCCCCCGTAACAGAAAGCCAGCCAGGAACACTGGTTACACGCTTGCGGCAGGTTTCGCTTGCGGGCGGCGAATTCGCCCAGCCGCGATTCGTCCACGCGATCGAACCAGTCGCGGTCGAGTCCCAGGTCATCGCTCGGCGCGGCGCGAAAGTCATATCTGGCGTCCAGATCAGCGGTTGTGTCGATATCTCTGCCGGGGTGAGACGCATTGGGGGCGTACCCGGTTCCATGGACGGTCAGGCCGACGCTTTCGCTGGCGCCGTCGAGGGAAATGGGGTTGCGCCATGCCGGATCGCCAATCTGGGCAAGCTGCCAGCGTCGTTCGACGAAGTGGTCGCAGCCGAAGACCGCCCCGTCGTGCTCGATCGTCAGTTGGTTGTGGCAGGCCCCGTCGAGGATGCAGTAGGGCATCTGCCCGACGACCAGGCGGTTGAGCACCGCGTCGAAGTCTCGCACGGACAGTCGTTTACGGTAGCGATCGAACCACAGGTCAAACGTGCGGCAGAGAAACCGCCCGTACGCCTCGGGGTCGGGCGAATAGGGCGCAAGCTGGTTGGACCCATCGCCGGTCGGCGACTTGACCCACTCGATGGCGGGGATGAACTGCACCCACCGGCTGCCGAGGTTGAGCAGGAAGGCGAGCACCTCGTCGGGGTGGTGGACGTTTAAGTTGTTGAGGACGCAGAGAATATTGTAATCGACGGCGTGTTTCTGCAGCAGTCGCAGGCCGCGGAGCACCTGGGCGTGTGAGCCCCCGCCGCGGTTGGTCAGGCGGTAGTGGTCGTGCAGGTGGGCTGGGCCATCGACGGACAAGCCGATGAGGAACTGGTGTTCGCGGAGGAAAACGCACCATTCGTCGTCGAGCAGGGTTCCGTTGGTCTGCAGGGCGTGGTGGATTCTCTGCCCCGGCTTGCGATATTGCTCCTGAAATTCCAGGGCTTTACGAAAGAATGGCAGGCCTGCGAGCGTCGGCTCACCGCCCTGCCAGGCGATCGTCACGTCGTCGCCGAAGCGCGGCAGCACCCCGGCGAACACGCCCTCCAGCGTGCGCAGACTCATCCGGTGCTCCCGCCCGCCAAACACCGTCTTGGTGGGCAGGTAGTAGCAGTAGGTGCAATCGAGATTGCACAGCGCCCCGACAGGTTTGATCATGACGGTGACGCGACTGGGCTGAATCACCGGAAGTGGCATGGGGAGCTATTTTACCGCATTTTGCCCGATTTCGCAATCGGACGGTGGCGCAAAATGTTCCATAAAGCCATCACAAACAATAAGATACACCCGTTTGCGCGGGGGCGAGCCCGTCTTCGAGCCACGCCAGCGCCGACTGGATCGACTGGGCCTGCCGCGTCGTGTACCATTTGGGTCGCGATCGGACGGTCGGCGGGTGGGGCCGGGGAGACAGCCGACCGTGGCGCGAGCGCGCTGTTCTTTATGAGGGATGTGTCGCCATGAACACTGCAACGTCTGATCCTGTCGGGGCACAGACCCAGCCTGGCGCGGCGGCCGAGCCGGACTTGACCAACTCACTGATCCTGCTCGTGGACGACAACGCGCAGAACGTCGAGCTCTTGCAGGCGTACCTGGAGTCGCTGCCCTGTCGCATCATCACGGCCTCCGACGGCACGGAGGCGATGCGGATCATCGAGCAACGCACCGCGCCGGACGCCACCGAGCCGCTGCCCGACCTGATTCTTCTGGACGTGATGATGCCGAAGATGAGCGGGTTCGAGGTCTGCCGCAAGCTCAAGGACGATCCGGCGACGCGCGCGATCCCGATCATGATGGTCACGGCCCTCAACGAGCTGGGCGACATCGAGCGCGGCGTCGAGAGCGGCACCGACGACTTCCTGACCAAGCCGGTGAACAAGCTCGAACTGCTCACGCGCGTCAAGAGCCTGCTGCGGGTGCGCCACCTCAAGCGCGAGCTGGACCGGACGATGGCCTACATCCAGGACATCGAGCGTCGCGGACAGTAGCAGCGCGGATCAGGGGAACACGGCATAGGCGGGGGGAATGACGCCTGTGAGCGCGAAATAGACGGCCGCGACGCCGGCCCACAGTAGCGCCGCCAGCAGTTCGCCGGCGATCACGCCCACCATCACCGGCAGCACGCTCGAGTGGCCCCGGGCGCCGACGGTCTGAATGACGCAGGTCTTGATCAACCACCCGAGCATGAACGAGAAGCAGAAGCGCCCCGCCGGGTCCGAGCCCCAGATGAGAAACAGCACGGGGTGAATGGGCCACCAGGTGAACCGAAGCCGCAGCGCGGCGGTGACGATCGCCAGCGCCACGCCCAGGAGCAGCCAGCGCACGGCGTGCGACTGGGGCGAGATGCGGCTGAAGATGCCCCAGCCCGTCGAGTCGGTCGCCGCCGCCAGCTCATCGACGGCGTCGAGGTCGCTGGTGAGCTGCGCCAGGCGATCGAACGGCATGCTCGGCAGCGTCTGGCGCGCCCAGTTGTCCAGCCCGGCGATGCCGAACCGGTGCTGCAGCTCGAACGTCATGGCCCCGGCGACGAGAAGGGTCAACAGCAGCATGACGATCAGCCACGGCGCCACCCGCGCGGGCGGCGCGCCGGCGGGCTGATCGGCCATCTTCAGACCGTTGGTCAGGTACGGCATCAGGCACGTGCGCGGGTCGCCGATGAGCACGATGCTCGCCAGCGCCAGCGTGATGTAGCCCGTCGGGCCCACCGCCTCGGCGCCGAACAACGCCGTGATGACGCCCACCGGCAGCCACCACGGCTGGATGTAGAACACGCCCGTCTCCGCCGTGATCCGCGCCAGCACCAGGTAGCTCAGCAGCGCGGCGAACACGAACAGCGCCGCCCACAGCGCGGGCATGCCCGACCACGCCAGCAGCGCCGCCGCGCCGATGGTGCTGACGATCAGCCCGCGTCCGGCCCACGCCAGCGCCGAGTTGGCGGCGACCGACCCGCTCAGGCCCAGCGTCGCGCCCAGCACGCGACCGTAGTGCGACCGCCCGGAGTACAGGATCATCATCGCCACGCCCATGTACGCGCCCAGGCGCAGCAGGTTCGTCGGCCCGGCGCCGATGTATTCGCCCTCGAACGTGCTCCCCCGCGACAACATCCACGCCGCCACCGCCACATACACATACGTGGACAGACCCAGGCTCAGCGACACCGTCACCGACAGGAAGAACGTGAACGCGATGACCGACGGATAGATGCGCGGCGAGAAGATCTGCCATCCCTGGTTGGTCCGGCTGGCGTTGGGGAACAACTGCCGTAGCGGCTGAAAGTTCAACTGCAGCTTCACCATGGGCAGCTCGGGGAACCACGCCTGCAGCCCGTTGATCGAGTGGATCGCCAGCATGAGGATCAGGGCGACCCAGAACCCGCGGTGTGCCAGCGCGCCGCGTCGCGCCTCTTCGCCGGGCAGCGCCGACGGCGTGAGCTCGCCCAGAAACCGGGCGATCGGATACGGCAGCAGCTCGCGCTGCGACCACTGCGGGTGGACGATGACCGCCAGGCACAACGACGCCAACCCCAGCGCCAGGGCCGCGCCGCCCCAAAGCCGCAGCGTCGGCCACCACGTGCGCCACGCCACCACATGCGCGATCGCCAGCCCCGGCCCACCGTAGCCTTCCATGAGCGGATCGATCACCAGCGGCTCGTCGCGCCCGCCCGCCGCCAGCCAACCCTCGCCCGCCGGTGCAGGCGCGACATGGGGCGACGCCGCGTCCACCAGCCAACGCCGATTCAACGCCAGCGCCTGATCCTTCGTCGGCGGCTGAGTCAGGCCGAACATCGCCGGGTCATGCAGGTCGCCCTGCTGCAGCACACGATTAAGCGAGTGCAGGAACTCGGTGCGCCCGCTGCGCGGCACGGTGGCGGCGGCCTCGGCGTCGAGCAGCCATTGACGGCCCACGGGATCGAGGCGCGACCAGACTCGCCCCGCCGGCGACGCCACGTCGTCACGCCCCGACGCCAACCACCCGACCAGCCCCGGCCAATCGCGCACGTGGCCGGCGGCGACTTCGCTGGAACCGCCCGGCACATATGACAGTGGACGTTGCGACGCCCAGTGCGGCTGGCGCTTCACCCAATGGGCCGGCAACGCCACGTTGGCGACAAATCCGCGCAGCAGGTCGAAGCTGGGCCAGGCGCATGCCGCCAGCGCGATCGCCGCGATCACGCCGATCTCTCCGCCGCGCAACGCCGCCCCGGCCCGCCACCGCCGCAAAAGCGGGTTGACCGCAATCATGAGCAGCACGATCGGCCCGAAGACCGCGATCGGCAGGTGGTGGCTGACCAGCAGGGTCTGCTTGATCTGCACGTCGTTGAAATACGTCACCGCCGCGATGGCGATCCCCAGGAGCAGGCCAAGGCAGACGGCGCGCAGGGTCATGGGCAGGTCCGAGTAGTCGAAGTTGGCAGGCGCCGCGGTGCGCCCCCGGCGGCGGGCATGACGGAGCAGCGAGCCTATTTATAACAAAGCTGGCACGAAATTGTCCCGGGCCGGTGGCGTGGGAGGGTGTGGCGGGCGGAGTCGGGGGCGGGGTGTGAAGCTGTAGCGATTGTGCCGGCGGCGCAAAGATTGCTGGTTGTGCCGGTAACTGATCTTCCGATAGCGAGAATTTTGGGGTTATGACTTGATCCTTCGTGATGCGATGGGGGGTGTGGGCCGATTCAGTCTGAGCCAGCGAGTCCGGCTGTAACGGCGGGGCGAACCTGGCGAAGTCTGCGGCGGAATGTCTGCTGCAGCGGAGGGATGGGCCCCCACGGAAGCATGGGCCCGGGAGGCAAGCGGCCATGAGTCGGATCAACACCAACGTCAACTCTCTGATCGCCCAGCGCATTCTCACCAGCAACAACAACGCGCTGACCCGCTCGCTGGAGCGGCTGAGCACGGGCCTGGCGATCAACCGCGGCTCGGACAACCCGGCCGGCCTGATCGCCAGCGAGACCCTGCGCAGCGAGAAGAACGCTCTGGCCGCGGCCATCGGCAACGCCGAGCGCGCCGACCAGATCGTCAACGTCGCCGAGGGTGGCCTGCAGGAGATCAACACCCTCCTGCTCGAGTTGCAGAGTCTCGTCGGCGCCAGCGCCAGCGAGGCCGGCCTCTCCGCCGAGGAGAAGGAAGCCAACCAGCAGCAGGTGGACGCCATCCTGCAGACCATCGACCGCATCGCCTCGACCACCAGCTTCCAGGGCGTCAAGCTGCTCAACGGCGCGTTTGACTTCACCGTCAGCGGCCAGAGCGGCGAGGTGGCCGCGTTCAAGGTCAACGGCGCCAAGCTCGGCTCGACCAACACCACCGTCGAGGCCATCGTGACTCAGTCGGCGCAGTACGCCGGTCTATTCCTGTCCTTCGGCGCCGGCAGTCTCGACTTCGGCGGCAGCTCCGCCAACCGTTTCACCTTCGAGGTCGCCGGCAAGCTCGGCAGCCGTGAGTTCAGCTTCGCCTCGGGCACCACGCTCGACTCCATCGCCCAGAGCATCAACACCTTCAAGAGCGTCACCGGCATCTCCGCCGTGGCCTCCGGCGACGGCATCGTGCTCAAGAGCACCGCGTTCGGCTCGTCGCAGTTCATCAGCGTCGATGTCGTCGATGACGGCGGACAGAGCGGCAACATCGCCCAGCTCGCCAGCGGCAACAACAACGAGGCCGCCACCAACGGCGCCGTCGCCTTCAGCAGCGTCACCAACGCCATCCGCGACGAGGGCCAGGACATCGGCGTCATCGTCAACGGCGTCACCGCACGCGGCAACGGCAAGACCGCCAGCGTCAACACCGACACCCTCGATCTGTCCTTCGAACTCACCGACGACGGCGCCCAGGCCCTGGGCTCGCTCGACCTGTTCACCATCACCGGCGGCGGCGCCAAGTTCAACCTCGGACCGTCCGTCGATGCCTCCAACGAGGTGCGCCTGGGCATCGGCAACGTCGCCGCCCGCAAGCTCGGCTCCGCCGAGGACGCCGACGGCGTCCGCCAGTTCCTCGACGACCTGGGCTCGGGCAAGGACCTCAACCTCATCGACGGCGATCTCGAACTCGCTCAGACCGTCGTCAACAACGCCATCAAGGACGTCGCCGGGATGCGCGGCCGACTCGGCTCGTTCCAGAAGAACGTCGTGGGCTCGACCATCAACGCCCTCAACGTCGCCTTCGAGAACGTCAGCGCCGCCGAAAGCTCGATCCGCGACACCGACTTTGCCCAGGAAACCGCCACGCTCACCCGCCAGCAGATCCTGGTCAACGCCGCCACGAGCGTCCTGCAGATCAGCAACAGCCAGCCCCAGGCGGTGCTCGGCCTGCTGTAAGCTCGGACCAAGCAGTCCCAGATCATGCCAGACGGCGGCTCGCACGGGCCGCCGTCTGGTTTTTTTAAGGGCCCCCGCGCTGCTATACTCGTCGCCATAGTGGAACGTCGGGTTCCGCTGGGGGGCAGGCGCATCTTTGGGGGTCGATCATGAGCGATCGCTTCGGGGTCTGGCGCGTGGGCGTGTGGATGGCTGCGGTCCTGCTGTGTGCTGCAGTGAGCTGGGGCCAGGACGACGCCTCGCCCGGTGAGGCCGCCGACAAGGCCGCGCCCGATCCGTTCGCCGGCCCGGTGCGCGAAAGCCGCAGCGCCGGCTACGTCGATCTGGAAATCCCCATCACCCTGGCGCATCCGACCCGCATGTACCTGACGTGGCAGGTGCGCGTGCTACCCGACCGCGATCATCCGCCGATGACGCGCATCCGCATGTACCGCCAGCTCCCCTCCGGCCAGTGGCGGATCATCGGCACGCTGGCGCAGTTGAACCAGGACGTCAACGGCCGCACCCGCGTCATGATGCTCGAGCCCGGCAGCTATCGCCTGGATGTTCACAGCCGTCGCATGGCGTGGAAGCTCACGCAGATGTACCCCGACGGCGACCCCAGCCAGCCCCGCATGAGCAAGGAGCAGGTCGAGGCGGCCAAGGACGCGGCGCCGCCGGCGGAGGACGCCGACCCTCTCGTGGGCGAAGCCGAAGACCCCCTGCCGCCCGAGCCCTCCGACACCGATGCGGAGACGGTCGCCG
>CAZFDT010000078.1:0-23865 GCA_964518335.1 uncultured Phycisphaeraceae bacterium | reverse complement strand
ATCCTTTTCTTCTGCGGCAAGCTCGACCTCTACCCATGATAAACCCGGAAGGACCGCGCGGGGTCAAGGGACGGGCGACGTGGCCCTTGTCCACCGACTCGTGGAAGTCGTAGCCCACGTGCTCGAACTTCGCCGGGATCGCCTCGGCGAACAGCAGCTTGATCTCTTCGTGCAACGTGGGCTGATTGTCCTTGACCGCCAGGATGCAATCGCCGCCGCTGGGGATGATCTTGTCGGCGATGGCGGTCTGGCAGCCCACCCCCGGGGGTGGCGTCGATGGTGATCATTGTCCCAAGGTCAAGAAGATGCGATCGCCCTGGCCTACGCCATGCGCGACCCCGGAGCGAACAGGCCCTCCGAACGCCGCGGCTCGCGTTTTTTCTGCGGCTGGGCGCGGCGTTCCTGAATGGAGAGCGGATTGGCCCGGTGCGTCTGGCCAGTCGCCTCGCTGTGCTGGATTCGCTGCGTGGCGCGGGCGGCATAGTCGTCACTGAGCTCGCAGCCCAGCCAGCGGCGCTTGAGTCGCGCGGCGACCGCCAGCGTTGTGCCGCTGCCGGTGAACGGGTCGAACACCACGTCGCCCTCGTGGCTGCTGAGCTTGACGATGCGTTCGAGCAGCGACTCGGGGAGCTGACAGGGGTGCCAGCCCTGGCGTTCCTTGAACGTGCCGCAGAGGCGCGACAGATACCAAGTGTCGCCCTCGGGATCGAAGTACCCGCCCCCGCCCCCGCCCCCGCCACTGGAAGCATCGCCGGACGTAGCGTTCGCGGGTTGATCGGCGATCGCTTCCTGCGGCCGGAGGTACCACGTGTCGTCGGGAAGCTTGCCCGTCGGGTTGGCGCGGGCGTCGGCGTAAGTCGTCTGCCGGGCGCTGGGCACGGCCACGGCCTCGCGGTTGAATGTGAAGGGCAGATCGCCCGCACGCATATTGCCCTTGTGATCGAACAGGCCCGGCCCCACCGCATACATCAGATGCGCATGACTGCGATTGAACTTGGCCTTGCAGTTCTGCCCGAACGTGTAGTGCCAGATGATCCAGTTGCGGAACACGAGCTGGCGCTCGCGCTCCAGGCGTTTCAGATGGAGGCGCGTCTCGGCGGCGTACTCGTCGCCGATGAGAATGTAGAGCGACCCGCTGGGCTTGAGCAGGCGGGCGCATTGGCTGACCCAGTCCTGGGTCCACTGGACGTACTCGTGGTCGTCACGTTTGTCCTCATACTGGTCGTATTTGTAGCCGATGTTATAGGGCGGGTCGGCGAAGATCAGATCGATGCTGGCGGCGGGCCAGGACTGCATGGTCTGGATGCAGTCGCCGACGGCAATGGTGTTGTCGGGCAGGGACGTTTGTTTAGCGCTCATGGTGATTCCGTGGGTGGGCGGCATTGTAGCGGTTGCTCGCCGGTTGCCGACTTCTATACTTAACAGCCGGGGAGAACTCCAAGCCGGACGGGACTTCCCGCCGAGAAAGGTGTGCGACATGCCTCACATCATTGCCGAGCCGTGCATCGGGACCAAGGACACCGCCTGCGTGGCTGTGTGTCCAGTGGACTGCATCCACCCGACCAAGGACGAAGCCGAGTACGAGGGCGCCGAGATGCTCTACATCGACCCGGACACCTGCATCGACTGCGGCCTGTGCGTTGATGAGTGCCCGGTCAAGGCCATCTTCCCCGAAGAGGACCTGCCCGAAGAGTGGAAGGCTTTCATCGAGAAGAACGCGGAGTACTACAAGAAGTAGGGTTTGGGGGTTAGGGTCTGGGGTCTGGTTAAGCTGCGTTACGGCCGCCGGCGCGTGTCCCAGCGGGAAATGCGCCGACGGCCTCTTGTTTGCGCCGAGCGAACCTCACCATATCATCGCACGGATGCCTGCCAGACCCCAGACCCCAAACCCCAGCCCCACGGTCCTCATCACCGAAACGCTCGATGCCGTCTGCGCCGACTGGCTCGATCAGCGAGCCCAGGTCGTGTGGGTCAAGCACGATGACAGCGCCGCGATGGCACGCGAGCTGCCGGAGGCCGACGGGCTGGTCGTGCGCACCTACACACAGGTGGACGACGCCCTGCTGGACCTGGCGCCGAAGCTGAAGGTCGTCGGCCGCGCGGGCGTCGGGCTGGACAACATCGACGTGCCCGCCTGCCGTCGCCGCGCGATCGAGGTGGTGTACACGCCCGACGCCAACACCCAGGCCGTGGTCGAGTACGTCTTCGGGCTGATGCTCGATGTGTACCGCCCCCGTAAAGCGATGCCGGACAAGTGCAGCGCCGACGGATTCCACCAGCTCCGCAAGATCGAAGTCGGCACGCAACTGGACACCTTGACCCTCGGCATCGTCGGCTGCGGCCGCATCGGCAAGCGCGTCGCCACCGTCGCCCACGCCATCGGCATGAACCTGCTCGTGTGCGACCTGCTGTCCGAGGCCGAACTGCGCAAAGCCCTTCCGGGGGTGCCGTTCGATTACGTCGATCACGCCACGCTCTACCGCCGCAGCGACATCGTCACGATTCACGTCGATGGCCGACCCCGGAACAAGCACATGCTCGATCGGGAAGCACTGGCCCACCTGCGCGACAACGTGCTGCTGATCAATGCCGCCCGCGGCATGCTGGTGAACGCCCCCGCCCTCGCCGAATGGGCCGAAGCGCATCCGCAGGCCCGTATCGTCCTCGACGTACACGATCCCGAGCCGCCCCTGGCAGACTACCCGCTGTGGGGTCTGCCCAACGTCAAGCTCCTGCCCCACCTCGCCAGCCGCACCGCCCCCGCGCTCGAAAACATGAGCTGGGTCGTGCGCGACGTCGTCGCGGTGCTCGATGGCGAGCAGCCGCAGTATCCCGCACCGTAACTCCACAGCCGGCGGCAAGTCTGCCGCCGGGGACGCGAGCCATCACGGCCGTGGTTCACAGCAGCAGCTTCTCGTTGGGCTTCACCGCGTCGGGGAGATTGGCGTCGTTAAGGTCGGACGATTCGATGGCGGTCAGCGGGCTGATTTCGATCACGGCGTCGGCGCTGCCATCGATCTTGCGAGCGACGGTCGCGGCGTGCAGTTCCAACCACGCGGCGTTGCGCTCGGTCTGCAGCAGCAGGCTGTGCGCCGGGCTGTCGGGCACGATCTCGCCCACGCCATCGGCGTTCTTGATCGGAGCGAACTCCTCCTGCCGGTTGGTCTCGTAGATGATGCTCTTGTCGCACATCGGCAAGGCGTCGAAGACGAACATTTCCAGCTTTACCGCGTTGGGCTTGTCGGGCTTGACGACCTGCAGCGCATCGAGGTCGAGATATGGAACCTTTTTCTCAGCACGGTGGAACGGCAGGCTGAATTGACCGCTCTTGTTGAGCGAGGCCACAAAATCGACGCGAATGGCGTGGATGGCGATCGACCCGGCTCTAAAGCGCAGCTCGCCGCCCGCAAGTCGCTCGTGAGCCAGTTCGTCAGGCAGGTCGGAGTATTCGATGACGGTCATTTTGCCGTCGCAGAGGCAGAAATTGCCCAGTTTTTCCAGTGGTTCGCGCTTGGGGAGCATCTTCGAGGACATCTGCGCCCCGTCCATGGCGTGCAGGCCGATGAACAGCGGATCGACGACTTTGACGATGGGGTTATCGACCTGGATGTAGGAAATCTGCTCGATGCCGCGCTTCTGCATGTCGGCGATAGCGCCGCTGGTGAACAGGGCTTTGAGCGATCCGCCGTGGCCGTTGGGCGACAGGGCGATCGTGGCCTTGTTCTCCATGAGTACCTTTCCGGAGCGAATGTCGAAGGCGGGCATCATGGCCTGGGGAAAGATCATGACGTCGGCGGGGTCGAGGCCGAAGTAATGATTCTTCTTGTAGAAGGCCTTGGTGTCGGCGTCATTGATGGGGCTGGTCATAATGTACCAGGGCACGACGCGGCCGTACTTCCGCTCGATTTTCTGCAGATACTCGGCGAAGCAGCCGAAAAGCGGCAGCTTGCGAATGGCGGTGGCGGGGAACGTTCCCTTGGGGCCCGGCCAGCCCAGGCGCGTGCCCTGGCCGCCGGCGACGGTGAACGCCGCCACCTTGCCGTCGCGCACCAGCTTTTCGCCCAGCGTGCGCGCCGTTTCATACTTGTCGGTCAGCTTGTCCGTCGGCTCGCAGGGATACCACGGCGCGGGCTTGACGTCTCGAGGCAGCGCGAACGACGGCTTGGCCAGCACGTGCGTCTTCACCAGCCGCGCCAACTCCGGCCAATCGACGCTGGCGACCTGGTCCAGCAGCGCCGCCTTCTGCCCGTCGTCCAGCTCGTCGTAGAACCGCAGCACGTGTCCCTGCTCCGCCGCGTCCAGCGTCTGCCGTGCCTGCGCCAGTCGTTCGTCGATCGCCATCGTGGTCATGTCACAGCTCCCTCGCCTGGTGTGCGAAGTGGCATTCTAATGCAAGACTCCCGTACGCGGCGTGGTCGCGAGCCGTCGGGACAGACGACCGCCAGACGCGGCGTCATCCGCCGAACATCTGAGTCCAGTGACCCTCGCTATGGCCCATGCCCACGCGTCGAAACGTGCCCAGCATGTTCCGGTGATGGCCCGGGCTGTACCACCATGCTTCGATCGCGCTGGCGCCCTGGCGCGATCCGGCATAGATGTTCTCGGCTTGCGCGGTCGTGCCGAAGTTGCTCGCCCGGTCCCACGGCGTGGTCTTGCCCGCCACGGGCGACTCGTGCGCGAAGAAGCCGACTGTTCGCATGTCCTGCGAGTGGTCGCGCGAGGCGTCGCACAACTTCGCATCGATCAGCAGCGCGCCCAGCCCCAGTTGCAGGCGCATCACGTTGAGCATCTCGATGCCCGCCGCCTCCTGCGGGTCCATGTCCGCGGCGATGCGCTGATTGGCCAGCATGACGCGGCGATCGTCGGCGGTCATGGGCGTGGCCATCAGCGCCGCCAGGGTCTCGCGCCGGGCGATCATCTGCTCGTAAGCGTCGGCGCTATCGATGCGCGGCGAAGCGGGCCGCGCGTATTTGGGCACAGCCGCCGCGGCCTGCTCGTGAAACCGAACCTGCGCCAGTAGCGCCCGCCGCGCGGCCAGCAGCCGCTCGTCCGCATCGAGCACCGTCACGCGACCGATGGTGAAGAGCGCCGCCAGTTCCTTCATCGCCGGATCGCTCTGGCCCCGGATCTGATCGGCGGTGAGGGTCTGGCTACGGCCCAGCGCGATGACGGTGTGGCGCAGGGCCTGGGCTTTGCTTTCGGCATCGCGCGGCCGGCGGGCCTTAAGCGCGGCGGCGGCGGCACGCTCGAAGTCGCGCAGGTATCGATCCTGCCTCACGACGATGTCGCGCTCCAGGTGACCGGCAAGTTGCTGACTGGCGTGGTCACCCAGTTGCAGCATTTGCGCCACCAGCTCAGCGGTGGACGACTGCAGCGGATCGGCGAAGCGCAGTCGGGCCAGCAGCTCGCGCGCCTCGGCGGCCTGCTCGGGCGTGACCGTCGGCCGCGCCGATGGCGCCTGAGCCCGCGCCGACCACGCCCCCGCCAACACCATCACCATCACCATCACCACCCACACGGTGCGGCGACCCATCGCACACTCCTTCGCCGTTACTGCGGCGTTCATCTGCACACGAATCAAGTCTAGCTCCTGGACACACCAGAACCCCGCGGCGCGCGCCGCCCGCCGCAAGGCTAAGCCAATATATGACACATTTTCGCCTGCGGCCTCCGAATGATCGCTGCAATTGTGCATCATTGTTTCGTGTGGCTCCATGCAAGAGCATCAATTTTTGACAAGAATGGGGCGGAGGAATACAGTGGCAAGAGAGGGTGTCGCCGTGGAACTCAAGGGCAAAATCGCGCTGGTGACAGGCGGAACGCGCGGCATAGGCGCGGCGACCGCGCTGCACCTGGCCCGGCAAGGCGCCGATGTGGCGCTCGTGGGCCGTCACCGCGACGACGAGGCCCTGGCCGCGCAGCGCCGCGTCCACGACGCCGGCCGCCGCTGCGAGTTGATCGTCGCGGACGTGGCGGTCCCCGAGCAAGCCGCGGCCTGCGTCGGCAAAACGGCGACGGCGCTCGGAGGCGTGGACGTGCTCGTCCATTCCGCGGGCGGGCCCGTCGGCGGCACGATCCTGGACCTCGACACCACCACGTGGATGGCGGCGTTCGACATCCACGTGCACGCGATCTTCCATCTCTGCCGCGCGGCGATCCCGCTCATGCGCCAGCGCGGCGGCGGGGCGATCATGCTGGTGTCCTCGGTGGCGGGGCTGCGCGGATGTCCCAAGTCAGTGGGCTATCAGGTGGTCAAGGGCGCACTGCCCCAGTTCGCCCGCGCCCTGGCGCGCGACCACGCCGACGACAACATCCGCGTCAACGCCGTCGCCCCCGGCATCATCCGCACGCGCTTCCACGACAACATGCCCCCCGCGGTGCGACAGAACAATCTCGACAACCGCATCCCCCTCCACCGCGAAGGCATACCCGACGACGTCGCCACGCTCATCGTCGAGCTCATCCGCAACGACTTCATCACCGGCGAAACCGTCAGCATCGACGGCGGCATGACCATGCGCATCGCCTGAGGCAATCGACCTGCCATGAAGATCACCCAGGTCAAGACGTTTCTCGTGGCGGGAATCAAGTACAACTGGACGCTGGTGAAGGTCCAGACCGACGCGGGGATCCACGGCTGGGGCGAGGCGACGAACTGGCCGGGCTCGCCGCTGGTCGAGGCGGCGTGCCGGCACGTGGGTGAGCGGATCGTCGGGCTCGACGCGCGGCAGATCGATGCCATCTGGACGCGGCTGTACCGCGACATGCACTGGCTGGGGCAGGCGGGCCCGCTGCTGTCGGCGATCAGCGGTGTGGACATCGCCCTGTGGGACATCAAGGGCAAGGCCCTGGGCGTGCCCGTGCACGAGCTGCTGGGCGGGGCATATCGCCAGCGCATCCGGCTGTACGCCAACTACTGGTTCATCGAGGGTGGGCACAACGCCGACGACTACGCGCGCCAAGCGCGACAGACTGTTGCACTGGGCTTTACCGCGCTCAAGTTCGACCCCTTCGCCCACGTGCACTACCGCGCCGGCGAAGACCTGTCGCCCGACGGCGGGCTCACCGAAACACAAAAGCGCCGCGCCGTCGAAGTGGTCGATGCCGTGGCGAAAGCCGCAGGCCCCGAGGTGGCGCTGGCGATCGAGACGCACGCCTTTCTCAACGCGCCGACGGCGGTGGAGATGGCCCAGCGCCTGGCGCGGCTGAACTTTACCTGCATGTGGTACGAGGAGCCCGCCCCGCCCGAGTTCCCCGACGCCATCGCCGACATTCGCCGCCGCATCCCGCTGCCCGTGTGCGTGGGCGAGCGCGTCCACAGTCGCTTTGCGCTTCGCGTTGTGCTCGACAAGCAGGCCGCCGACATCGTCATGCCCGACATCACGCGCTGCGGAGGTATCAGCGAGATGCGCAAGATGGCCAACCTCGCCGAGACGTACAACGTGCCCATCGCGCCGCACAACCCCAACGGACCGCTGTCCACCATCGCCTCGGCGCAGACGATGGCGACGGTTCCTAACTTTTACCGGCAGGAGTTCATGGTCAAGGACGTGCCCTGGCGCGACGCGTGCCTGTCGCATCCGCTGCCGATCGAGGACGGACACTTCGTGCTGCCGTCACGGCCGGGGCTGGGGTTTGACGTGGATGAATCGGTGCTCGAAGCGCATCCGGGCGTGCGCGACGTACACGCCGACAGCGCGTTCTACGTGTAGGGCCGTCAGGAGTCGAGCATGGCGACCGCCTTGTGGACGTGCGACGACGAGTTGTTCACGCTGGCGCGGGCCGAGCTGTACACCGCGGTGGTCGGCGACATCATGGACACGCTGAACCTGCGGCGCCAGTTTCTGCCGCCGGCGATCCGCCCGCTGCGCGACGACATGGTCGTCGTCGGCCGCGCCATGACCGTGCAGACGGGCGACTGCGTCGAGGGCGGCGACGACGATCCGTTCCCCGGCAAGCCGTTCGGCGTCATGCTCGAAGCCCTCGACGATCTCAAGCCCGGCGAGGTGTACGTGTGTGCCGGCGCTTCGCCGACGTACGCGCTCTGGGGCGAACTGATGAGCGCCCGCGCGATGGCGCTGGGCGCGGCGGGGGCGATCGTCGATGGCTACTCGCGCGACACGCGAGGCATCCTCGCCCTGGGATTCCCGACGTTCTCCTATGGCCCATACGCCCAGGACCAGGCGCCGCGCGGCAAGGTGCGCGACTTCCGCGTCAGTCTCGACGTTCGCGGCACGCGCGTGGACAGCGGCGACGTCGTCTTCGGCGACATCGACGGCGTGTGCGTCGTGCCTCGCGCCGCAGTCGAGGATGTTTTCACCCAAGCGATCGCCAAGGCGCGCGGCGAGCGCACCGTGCTCAAGGCGATTCAGAGTGGCATGGGCGCCGCCGACGCCTTCGCCCGCTACGGCATCATGTGATCGGAACCGCCATGGCCGCCGCTGCCGCCATCCTCGCCGACCTCGACGCGATTCTCACGTCACCGGCGTTCAACAACGATCCCTACCCGCTTCTGCGCCGCCTGCGCGAGGAGGCGCCGGTGGTGTGGAGCGACGCCTGGGGGTGTTGGCTCATCACGCGCTACGACGACGTGGCGGCGATCCTGCAGGACCACGCGCGGTTCTCCAGCTTCGGGCGCGTCACCAACGTGATCCGCCGCAGCCTCACGGCGGAGGAGCTTGGATCACTGCAACCGCTCATCGGTCATTACTCGCGCGGGCTCATCAACGTCGATCCGCCCGACCACACGCGCATCCGCCGCCTGGTGCAGCAGACGTTTCTGCCCCGTACGATCGAGCGATTGCGCCCGCACGTGCAAGAGATCGTAGATGACCTGCTCGATCGCGTGCAGCCTAGCGGGCGCATGGAGGTCGTGGGCGATCTGACGTATCCGCTGCCGGTGACGGTGATCGCCGAGTTGATGGGCATACCGCCGGCCGACCGCGACCGGTTCAAGGCATGGTCGGGCCAGATCGTCGCGTTCCAGGCGACGCCGCGCATGTCGGCCGATGTGGTGCGTCGCTCGCAACAGGCGCTGCTGGAGTTGCGGTCGTACTTTGGCGACATCTGCGCCCGGCGCCGCGCCGAGCCGCGCGACGACCTGATCACGCTGCTCGTGCAGGCTGAGGACGCAGGGGACCGCCTCAGCGAGGAGGAACTGCTCTCGACGTGCGTGTCGATCCTCATCGGCGGGCACGAGACGACGACGAATCTGATCGCTTCGGCGCTGTGGCTGTTGCTGACGCATCCCGCGCAGATGCGGGCGCTGCGCGACGATCCGGCGCTCATCGGGACGGCAGTGGAGGAGTTTCTGCGCTACGAAAGCCCACTGCAGCGGCTTGGCCGTGTCGCTACACGGGACGTGGAGATGCACGGCTGCAGAATCGCGTCGGGCCAGACCGTGCTCCTGATGATCGGCGCCGCCAACCGCGACGCGACCCAGTTCCCCGACCCGGATCGCCTGGACCTCTGCCGTCAGCCCAACCGCCACGTGGCGTTCGGCTACGGCGTGCACTTCTGCCTCGGCGCCGGGCTGGCGCGGCTGGAGGCCCCGATCGCGATCAACACCGTGCTGCGGCGCATGCCCGGCCTCGCCGCCGACACGGACGCGCTGCAGTGGTCCCCGGGCGTGTTCCGAGCGCCCGAGGCGCTACCCGTGACGTTCTGATGATGGCACACCCCGTCCATATCGCTGCCGCCTGCCTGTGCTTGCTCCAGGCGGCGTCGGCATCGGAGTCTGATGTGAACGTCCCATTGCAGTGGCATGCTCCGCCGCCATCAGCGCAGCCCGCGGAGGCTCAGGTCTTCCGGTGGATCATTCAGGACGGCGCACGCCCGGCCGATCTTGCCGAATGGCCCACGGTCACGCCGGATGCCGAGGGATGGGTGAGCAGCACGGGCTCGCCTACGGCCGTGGTCGCGGCGACGGTTCATCTTGACCAACCCCGCATCATGGTGCTCGACGCACGCGGTCATGGAGCCACCTATGTGAACGGTCGGGCATGCCCCGGCGATTTGTACGCGACAGGTTATCTGCATCTGCCCGTGGCGATGCAGGCGGGCGACAACACACTGCTCTTCCGCGCCGATCGTGGACGAGTCAAGGCCCAGCTCACCATCCCGCCGGCCGAGGCATTCTTCATTGCCGGCGATGCGACGATGCCCGATGGCGTCGCCGGCCAAGTGCTTGACGCATGGCTTGCGCTGCCCGTGGTCAACGCGACATCCTCCTCCGTCAAGCATCTTGCGATTCGCCTGCATGGGCCGGGCATGAAGACGACAGAGACGGCCGTGGGCATGCTGCCGCCTCTGGGCGTCGGCAAGGTACCCGTGGCGTTGATGAGCGCGGGGCCGATGTCGGCCGATGGCGTCACGCTGACGCTCGAACTGCTGCGGAAGGACAAAGCCGGCGACGCGGTGCTGCACATGACTACGGTGACGCTTGAGGTTGTGTCGCCGACCGCGGCGCACCGGCGCACGTTCATCAGCGCCATCGATGACAGCGTGCAGTATTACGCGGTGCGGCCGGCGACCGAAACGCCCAGCAGGCGACCCGGACTGGCGATGACACTGCACGGCGCGGGCGTCGAAGCCATCGGGCAGTTGCGGGCATATGGGCCCAAGTCGTGGCTTACCATGATCGCGCCGACCAATCGCCGACCGTATGGTTTCGACTGGGAGGACTGGGGCCGACTCGATGCGCTGGAGGTGCTGCAACTGGCGGCCAAGACCTACCCGCACGATCCGTCGCGCGTGTACCTGACGGGCCACTCCATGGGCGGCCATGGCACGTGGTACATCGGTATGCTTCATGCCGATCGCTTTGCGGCGGTCGCGCCATCCGCCGCGTGGGTGAGCCGCGGATCGTACATGGGACGAGCGCAGCCCGAGCCGGCCACGCCCATTCATCGCATGACGCAGCGCGTCGCACACACTGGCGATCCGCTGGCGATCATCACGAACCTTGGCCAGATGGGCATCTACATGCTGCACGGGGAAGCCGATGAGTCAGTGCCTGTGGCGCAGACCCGCATGATGGCCGAAGCGCTAGGGCGCTTTCATCGTGACTGGGTCTATCATGAGGAGCCCGGCGTCGGACACTGGTGGTCAAATGACCTTGGCGACGGCGGCGCGACGTGCGTGGATTGGCCGGCGATGTTCGACTATTGCGCGCGTCGCGTCTTGCCGGAAGCGGACATGGTGCAGCAGGTGGACTTCACCACACCCAGCCCCGGCGTGTCGGCTCGTTGCCACTGGGCGACGATCGTGCAGCAGCAGCGTCACCTCGAACACAGTCGGATACAACTGCAACGCTGGCCGAATCGTGGGCGGTTCGTCGGCACCACGCAGAACGTGGCACGGCTGAGCCTCGATGTCACTTCGCTGGAAGGCCGCGACGCGGTGGCCATCTCGCTCGACGGGCAATCGCTCGAACCAGTGGCGCTGCCGAGGCGCGACGGTCGGGTACATCTGCAGCGCAGCGACGACGGGACCTGGGTCGTCGCCGAGTCCGTGGATCCCGCGCAGAAGAATCCGAGCCGCCATGGGCCGATCAAGGACGCCCTGCGACAACGCATTGTGCTGGTCTATGGCACGGCGGGCACGCCCGAGGAAAACCGGTGGGCGGTGGAACGTGCCCGACTGGACTCCCTGATGTTCTGGTACCGCGGAAACGCCACGCTGGCGATGATGTCCGATGCCGACTTCGACCCTGCCGCCGCGCGCGATCGTGACGTCGTGTTGTACGGCCATGCTCGCATGAATCGTGCGTGGGCTGCTTTACTGCCCGACTGCCCGGTGAAGCCCGAGGGCGATCGCATCGCCGTCGGCGATCGCGTCGTGACCGGCGACGATCTGGCGTGCCTGTTCGTTCGACCCCGGCCCGACAGTGACTCGGCCTGCGTCACCGTCATCGCCGCAACCGGCGAACCGGGGCGGCGGCTGTCGCATGAGTTGCGGTGGGCTGTGCCGTTTCATCGCTATCCAGACCTGTACATCGCTTCGGCATCCGCCGAATCGTTGAGTGGCACGCCGCGCGTCGCGGGATTCTTCGGCAATGACTGGAGCGTCCAGCGCGGCGAGTTCGCGTGGGACACGGTCGTGCCCGCGCCGCAAGCGAACTGAGTCATGATGGATCACAGCAGCAGTTGCGCGTTGGAGCCAGGGCATGCCCCGGCTGTGCCTTGGGATGATCCGGTCGATGCCGACTACCGCCACGCATCCCCAGAAGCGTACGAGCGATTTCACGACATGAAGTTCGGACTGCGCATCCACTTCTACGTCAGCAGCCAGATCGGTGCGAAACTCGGCTCGTGGTGGCTCTACGAGCACGCCCTGACTGAGCACGATCAGTACCACCAGTTGTATCGCACATTCAATCCCACCGGTTTCGATGCGGATGAATGGGTGGACATGATGCTCGATGCCGGTTGTCGCTACTTCACGCTTGTCGCCAAGCACCACGACGGCTTCGCCCTGTGGAACACGAACACACGCGTGCGGCGGCGAACCATCTTCAGTGGCCCGCGCGCGGGTGAGGTGGAGGCGTGCGATCTGGCCTACAGCGTGATGGATACACCCTTCGCGCGTGACATCACGAGGGAACTGGTGGATGCCGCGCGGCTCAAAGGCCTGGGCGTCGGGATGTATTTCTCGCACTGGGACTGGTACGACGCGGACTTCCGTTGGAGCGGCATCGGTGAAGTGGCGTACGATCCGCGCTTTGCGTCGGGCGGCGATCGCGAAGGCTACGCGCGCTTTCTTCATCGCTACCGCGAACAGATTCGCGAGCTATGCACGCGCTTCGGGCCGCTGGAGGTGCTCGAGTTCGACTGCGAACCGCGCGGGACCTACGAGGCGTACCGACCGCGTGGCATCGCCGACTGGGGGCGGATGTGGCCTGACATCAAGGCCGTCATCAAGATGGCCCGACAACTGCAGCCCGATGCCCTCTTTCGAGAGCGGGGCATCGGCGCCTACGGCGACTTCCACACACCCGAGTGGCAGATACCCGGGGACGCCCACCCCACCTCCGAGAGTCCGATGGTGCAACTGTGGCAGGTCATCTACCCATGCTTCGAGGAGACGGGCCAGTGGATGCTGGAGACACTCATCGACGTCGTCGCCAAGGGCGGCAATCTGCAGATCGGCCTGCTGCCCGGCCCCGATGGTCGCTTCGCCCAGGCGCACATTCAGCGGCTGCACTACGTCGGCACATGGCTCGCCGCGAACGGCGAAGCGATCTACGCGACGCGGCCGCGTGCCGATGGCGTGTGGGGCGAGGGCGATGACGTGCGATTCACGCAATCCAAGGATCAGCGCACGCTGTACGCCATCGCGCTCCGCTGGCCAGGTATGGCGTGGCATCTCGCCTCCGTGCGCCCGCGGCCGGGCATGGTCATCCACATGCTCGGTGATGACCGCCCTCTGCCGTGGCGCCCCCACGGCGGCGGGATCACCATCGAACTGCCCGACGACCTGCAATCAGAACCACACAGGCCTTGCCACCTGGCCTATGCTTTCCGCATTCGCACCGCCGACTGAGCCCACAGGCTCACTGCAACACAAGCTGGATTTGCCCATGGAGATGATCACTCGACGCCGCGACCCGCAGACAGGCCAGCCCTCGACTCACGCCATCCAGGTGGACCCGGCTCGCACCGTCATCGCGGTCATCGACGCCTGGGCGTATCACTGGTGCATCACATGGTGCGGCCTGGCGGGGGGGCGCATACCGCGGCTCGACCGCGCGCTGGGCGCGGCGCGGCGACTGGGCTTCACCATCGTGCACTGCCCGACAGACTTTGCCTACGCCTATGTGGGCTGGCCCCAGCGTCAGCGGATGGCGGCGCTGCCGCGTGAGGCGATGCCCGGCGCGCCGTTGAAGTTGCCGCCGTTTCCCGATGGCGACGCCGGGCCACACAGCCGCGGCTGCCTCTGCGCCCCGCAGCCGCGCATGTGCGTGCCCAACTACGGCGGCGCCGGGCTCGATCCGCGCCTGCACATCGACGAGCGCGACCTCATCTGCGGCGACGGCGTCGAGCTGTTCACCTGGTGCAGAGCGCACGACATCACGCGGATCATCTACGCTGGCTTTGCCACCAACATGTGCCTGACGGGCAAGCCCGAGGGGCTTGCGGCGCTGGCGGGGGCGGGGCTCGACTGCGTGTTCGCCGGCGACCAGACCGAGGCGCACGGCACGAACACAGGCGCGGCGTCGGCGGACCGTTACACGGCGGCGTGCGTGGCGCACGTGGAGAAATTCGCCGCGCCATCTATCGATCTGGTCGCCGAACTGCGCCGCGCGGGCGCATGGGACGACGAGGCGATCGTCGATCCGGTGCGCGTCGTGCCCTGGGGCTTTGCCGATCGTTCGTGCCACTTCGACGGGACGGTGACGGTGACGATGACGTTTCCAAGCGAGCCTGGCGCGCAGTTGCACTACACGCTGGACGGGATCGAGCCAACGCCGCGGTCGCCGCGCTATGACGAGGCGATCCATGTGGACCGGTCGTGTGTGCTGAAGGTGGCCGCGTTCGTGTCGGGGCGACAGCGAAGCGTGCCCACCGAGTGCCACTACACGCTTCGACCGCCGGCGCCGCCGCGACCGGACGTGCCTCTGTCGGATATGCAGCCCGTGAGGGCCATCATGACCGACTGGGTGGCGTGGTGGAGCAAACCATCGATCGGTTCGGAGCCTCCGCCACAGAAGGATCATGCGTATGGCGGGGGCGAGATGACGCTGCGCGGGGTGCGTTACGAGCGGGGGATGGGGGTACGTTCGCCGGCGGAACTGATCTACGAGGTGCCGGCGCGAGCGACGCGTTTCGTGGCGATGGCGGGTCTGGACGAGGGTCTGCTGCGGCGCGATCTGGCGCGGGGCGTGGCGGCGTACATGGCGGCGCGGTTTGCCGTGTGGGTGGATGGGCGCGAGATGGCGAGCAGTCCGGTGATGCATCTGGGCACGCCGCCGTGGCCGTTCGATGTCGCGCTGCCCACCGGGAGCAGGGTGGTGAGTCTCATTGTCACACCGGCCAACGCCAGCCAGGTGCGCGTGGAAGCCAACTGGGCGGATGCCGGATTTGCATGATGGAGGAAACGTCGATGCACAAGATGCGATGGACGTGGTGGGCGGTGGCCCTGATCGCCATGCCGCTGCTGGTAGCTGCGGCGGAGCCTGAGCCGGCGATGATTCCCCGGCCCAAGTCGGTGACGATGGGCGAGGGCCGCGTGGCGTTGGACGGGCATATCCGCGTGGTCGCCGATTCGCAGGCGCTGGCGCCGCTGGCGGCGGTGCTCGCCGAGGACCTGCGTCGGCTGACGCCGCATCATCCGACGGCCGCAGACGGCCCGACACAACCCGGCGACGTCGTGCTGCAGTTGGACCCAGACCTCGGCGACGAAGCGTATCGCCTCGACGTGACCGATCGCGTCACCATCGCTGGCGGCAGCTATCGCGCCGCGGCGTGGGGAACCGCCACGCTGCTGCAGGCGGTGCATCTCGACGCCGGTCGGCTCTGGGCTCCCCGCATGCGCATCGCCGACGACAGTGACATCAAGCTGCGCAGCGCCGAGTGCGACATCGCCCGCAAATGGCACCCTCTGGTCAATCTCTACGAGCTGATCGACCTGTTCCGGTACTACAAGATCAACCACATCCAGTTCCACCTCAACGATCACGGGATGTTCACGTTCGGATCGGAGAAGTTTCCGCAGTTGCCCACGGTGACGCCGGAAGGCCGGGTGCGTCACTACACACTGGCGGAGCTGGGCGCGCTGGTGGCCTACGCCGACGCGCGCGGCGTGACGATCATCCCCGAGCTGGAGATGCCCGGCCACACCGACGCTCCGCGCCTCATGCCCGAGGTGTTCGGCACGCGCGACGCCCAGACCGGCGTGTACAAATCGTCGGGCTACATCAACGTCAACCGCGACGACACCATCGAGGCGTGCATCGCCCTGCTCAATGAGGTGATGGACGTGTTTACGTCCAGCCCGTACCTGTCGATCGGCGCCGACGAGGTGGCGGATCGGCGCTTCAAGAACCTGCCCGAGTATGCCGCGTTCGAGGCCAATCATCCGGGTGAGGACCCGTTCCAGCACTTCATCGCCCGCATGAACGACGCCGCCAAGGCGCGCGGCAAGACGCTGCTGGTGTACGGCCGGGGCGGGCCCATGGATGTGCTGCAGATGCCCTGGAGCGGCAACGACAACGAGCTGGCAAAGCGCGGCTACCGTATCCTGCCCCACAACAGCGGCTCGGTGACCAACCACGTCATCACCAATCATCCGCCGCCCTACAACACCTTCATGCTCTACTCGGGCTTCAGCGGCGCTTACTACTTCGACCCCGTCGCCACCAAAAAGATCGACCCGGAGCACGTGCGTAGCATCGCCGGCATCCACACACTGACTTGGCAGCATTGGCATTACATGCACATGCGCGACCTGCGCCGCCTCATGGCGTCGCTGTCGGAGAATGCGTGGAATCACGAACGGCGATCCGATTTCAAGCCGTTTGCAGACTGGCGAGACACGACGTGGTCCGCCACCGATCGCCGGCTGGACGACCTGATGTTTCCCGTCAAAGTCCAGGAGCAGGGGCTGCTCAGTCCCGGCCGCGATCTGGTGTTTCACGAGCAGATGACCGTGACGCTGCGTTCGGCGCGGCCCGGAACCATCCGCTATCGCCTGGAGCCGCTGGACTATTGGAATCCGCCGTCGCTGCCCGACGGAGATTCGCCGGTGTATGCGGGGCCGATCCAGCTCACCGAGCCGACGGTCATCTACGCCCGACTGTTCGATGAGCGTGACCAGCCCGTGGGCTATGGCACGGAAAGGCGGTACTACCCAATCACGCCGAAGGTCATGTGCAGCGCCTGGCCGGTCAGCAGTCTGCAACCGGCCGAGGAGGCGGCAGCGGGCGAGGCGAATGTCTGGAAGCCGGCCCTGCCGCACAACGCCCTGGCAGGCGGCGCAGGGGGGGCCCTGCCGACGACGCCTGAGGAGCTGGCCAAACTGAAGGTGGCGCCCCACCACACCTTCCCCATGGGCCGCCTCAGCTTCCACCCGTCGTACGAGGGTGTCCATTTGTGGGGCTGGTTTCTCCTCTTGGAAGGTCGGATTCGCATTCCCGCCGAGGGCGAGTACCGCTTCCGGGCTTTCGGCGACACCGCGACCGTCCTGGTCGATGGCCAAGTTGCCGCCAGCAATCGAGATAAGAACCACGCCAGCCACCCGCTCTCGCTCAAGGCGGGGGATTACGCCCTGACCGTTCTGAGCCCGACCGGGCACAAGGGCGCGACGGTCGCCGATTACCAGGGCCCGGGCATGGCTGCCCCCCGGCCGGTGGACGAGCTACTTCTGCCACTGCCCGGGGAAGCCGTGCGGCGGGCGGGGGAGGGCGAAATGTGACGATTTTTAACTTTTTTGCTTGGACCCTCTTGCGGAATCCGCAAATGACTATACGATAAGTTTAAGTCGGACGGGTCCGGGGCCGCGCCGGGGGCCTGCCAAGGGGATGCCCGAGCGCTTCGCCAGTGCATCTCGGTTCGCGGCAGCCATTGCAGGTCTTTGGGAGATAGCCTTTGCTCGGTCGCGGTCCAGAACGGTATGTGTTGTTCGCATGCAGCACGGGGGCGGCCTTGCCCTTCGTATGCGGCCCCTGTGTCATCCTTTATCGCACGGCAACATCACTGCGCAACACCATGGGAGGACTTCACACGTGAACGCACTCAAGATGGCTCGCTGTCTGACTGGGTTGGCCCTGATCACCTTCACCGCCACATCGGCCTGGTCGGCTGACCTCTACTACGACGGCGGCGACGGCACGTGGAACAGCACCGCCAACTGGTCCACCGACTCGACCAACGACACGCCCGACCCCGGCGCGGTGCCGGGCGCACTCGACACCGCACACTTCAACCGCAGCGGCAACGACGCGGTCAACCAGATCATCGACCTGGGCGCGGTGCAGTCGGCCCTGGGCCTGGTGTTCAGCAACAGCGGCACGACCACCCTTCACGGCAGCCCCGCCGACCACGGCATGAACCTCGACACCGGCGGCATCACCGTCAACTCGGGCGCGGGCGACGTGACCATCGGCTCCAATACCGCGGGCGAGAGTCTGGGCTTTGTCCTGCTCAACCCGCAGACCTGGACCAACAACTCGGCCAACGCGCTGACCGTCGTCAACAACATGAGCTACATCGGCGGCTTGGGCAACCTCACGCTCGACGGCACCGGCACGGGCGGCACCATCGCCGGCAACATCAACAGCGGCGGCTTCCTGAGCATCGTCAAAAACGGCAGCGGCACCTGGACCCTCTCGGGCAACAACGTCATCGGCGGCACGACGATCAACGACGGCACGATCGTGGCCAACGGTTCGGGCACCACGCCGATCTCCGGATTCGTCGTGGGCGACGGCGCCGGCGCCGCAGGCTCGGCGGTCCTCCGCTTCCAAGGCGATGATCAGGCCAGCGTCAATGGCGGCAACACCATCAACGCCGACGGCGAGTGGGACCTCAACGGGTTCAACCAGACGTTCAACGCCGGCGTGACGATGAACGGCGGCACCGTCACCAACAGCGGCACCGGCACGCTCACCTTCGCCGGCGGCGGGTTCGCCTTCAGCAGCGGTGTCAACACCGTCCAGGGCGGCAACGTGGACCTGGGCGGCAACACGCACGGCCTGGGCAGCGGCGCCGGCGTCAGCGCCCTGATCTCAGCCAACCTCTCCAACGGCGCGGTCAGCAAGAGTGGCGCAGGCACGCTGACTCTCTCTGGAAACAATACATACGCAGGCGGAACCACCCTGATGATCAATGGGGGCACGCTGAACGTGAACAGCAACACGGCGTTAGGCACCGGTACGCTGACCCTAGCTGCCAGCGGCGCAAACACGCACATCATTGACAACACCAGCGGCTCCCCCGTGACACTCGCCAACAACAACGTCATCAGTATTGAAAGCAACTTTACTTTTGGTGGTAGCAACGACCTGAACTTGGGCACGGGCGCTGTCACTGCCGTGAACAACAACGCCACCAAGATCTGGACGATGAATGGAAACGCAACGCTGACTCTCGGCGGAAACATCACCTTCAATACCGCGACCAACGGACTCTCGAAACGAGGCGACGGAACACTTGTGATCCTCGGCAACAGCAACATGACCGGCACCATGACCATCTTCGCCGGCACATTGTCGGTTCCCACCGTGGCCAACACGGGCATCAATCAGCCGCTGGGTGCCGGCAGCGGTGCTGTCGTCATGGGCAGTACCAACGCGGTCGGCACGCTCAAATATACGGGCAGCAGCGCCAGCACGAACCGGCCGTTCTCACTCGCCACGCAGACCACTGCGGGCGGTACGTTTGACGTTACGACAGCCAACACCGTGCTTACTCTCAACGGCTTGGTCAGCGGCGGCAACGCCGCAACGAACCTCACCAAGCTCGGCTCCGGCACGCTGGTGCTTGCCGCCGACAACACCTATAGCAGTACCACGGTCGTCACCGCCGGCACACTACTCGTTAACGGCGGTGCGACTGCAGGTAGCAATACCAGCCCCATCACCGTCAACGGCGGCACCCTCGGCGGCAGCGGCACCATCCGCGGCACCGTCGTCGTCAATACCGCCACCCTCGCCCCCGGCACCAGCCCCGGCACGCTCACCATCCTTAACGCCCTCACGCTCAACAGCGGCTCGATCCTCGACTTTGAACTCGACGGCACCGACCTCACCGTCGGCGGCGGCGTCAACGACCTGATCGACCAGGTCACCAACCTCACGCTCGACGGCACGCTCAACGTCGATGCCCTCGGATCGTTCGCCGGCGCCACCGCGGGCGACCAGTGGCAGCTCATCAACTACACCGGCTCGCTCACCGACAACACCCTCGCCCTGGGCACCATGCCCGCGCTGGCCAGCGGCTTGAGCTTCGCCATCGACACGGGCACCACCGGTCAAGTCAACCTCATTGTCATTCCTGAGCCCGGCTCCATCGCCATCCTGGCACTGAGCGCCGCGGCGATGCTCCGCCGCCGTGGGCGGTCGCAATGACCCACCGGGCAGGCAACTGTCGCATGACTACCCCGGCGCGAGGGTGCAGCCCTCGCGCCGGTTTTTTGGTGCCTGACCCCGACATCGCCCGCACGCTGCGGGGCGACGATGTCGTGCACGTCGTCTGGAACTGATTTCAGGAGCGGGCAGGCCGTCATTCCGTAACAGGGGGTGCGGCCTGGGGGGTGGGGCGGATAGGATATGACTGGGGGATGTCCCGTCGTTGTGAGCGGAGGCCGGCATGGCCCGTACCGCGGCACATGGCCTGACGACTGACCGGGTGCGGGCGCCTGCAGTGGCGGGGATGTTCTATCCCGGTCGGGCGGAGACGTTGCGGGCGATGGTGACGCAGATGCTCGACGCCGGCGCAGCGCGTCTGGACGAGGCGTGGCGGCGGGGCGGGGCGATGGCGGTGATTGCGCCGCACGCGGGGTATGTGTATTCGGGCCCGGTCGCCGGGACGGCGTTCGCGGCGGTGGGGGCGCGGCGGGGGCAAGTGCGCCGCGTGGTGAACATTGGCCCGTCGCACCGGGTGGCGTTCGACGGCGTGGCGGCGCCCGACGCGGACGTGGCGGCGTTTGCCACGCCGCTGGGCGAGGTGGCGGTGGATTGCGACGCGGTGGCGACGGCGCTGCAGTTGCCCCGCGTGCGGCGCTTCGACGCCGCCCACGCCCAGGAGCACGCCCTGGAGACGCACCTGCCCTTCCTGCAGCTCGTCCTGGGATCGTTCGCCTACGTGCCCCTGGTCTTCGGCGACGCCGAGCCGGGCGACATCGCCGCGGTGCTGGATCGGTTGTGGACCGACGACACGCTCATCGCGGTGAGTTCGGACCTGTCGCATTACCTGGACAACGCCGCGGCGCGGCGACTGGACCGCGCCACCGCCGACGCGATCGAGCGGCTGGACCCCGAGTCGATCGGATCCGTCCAGGCGTGCGGACGGCTGGCAATCCAGGCGCTGCTGCAGTGCGCCGCGTCGCGGGGATGGTCCGCCCGGACGCTGGACCTGCGCACCAGCGGCGACACCGCCGGCCCGCGCGACAGCGTCGTCGGCTACGGAGCCTTCGCTTTTGCATGACGCCACCGCCACCCTCGCGTTCACCGACGCCCAGCAGCAGACGCTGCTGCAGTTGGCTCGCGCGGCGGTGGAGAGCGGCCTGCGCACCGGCCGGCCGATGCCGATCGACCCCGCCGACCACGACCCCGCACTGGCCCAGACCCGCGCCGCGTTCGTCACGCTGCACGTCGGAGGCGAACTGCACGGGTGCATCGGCACCATCGAGCCGGCGCGGCCCCTCGTCGCCGAGGTCGCCCGCTGCGCGTTCGGAGCCGCCTTCGAGGACCCGCGCTTCGAGCCCATCGCACGCGAGGACCTGCCGTTCCTGGACATTCACATTTCCGTGCTCACCCCGCCCCAGCCCCTGCACGCCGACGACGAAGCCGACCTGATCCGCCAACTCCGGCCGGGGATCGACGGCGTGGTGCTCGAGGACGAGGCCCTGGGCCGACGGGGCACGTTTCTGCCAGCCGTATGGGACAAGCTCCCCGACCCACGCGACTTCGTCACGCAGCTTAAGATCAAGGCCGGCCTCCCGCCCGACCACTGGTCGCCCACGCTGCAGTGGTACCGCTACACCGCCCAGTCCATCGGGTGACCGCCTCGGCGTTGTCGTATGATGCCTCCACGCACGCCAGGGACAACGCCATGCCTCCACGCCCGTTCATCCTGCACGAAGCCAACTACCGCCAGCTCCGCGAGTATCGGCCCAACGTCGCCGTCCTGCCCTGGGGCGCGACCGAGGCGCACAACTATCACCTGCCCTACGGAACCGACACGATCGAGGCGACCGCCCTGGCCCAACACGCCGCCGAACTGGCGACAGCGCGCGGCGCCAGACCCATCGTCCTGCCCACCATTCCCTTCGGCAACGACTCCCAACAGCTCGACCAGGTCGCCACCATCAGCATCGGCACCGACACCGCCACGGGCATCCTTCGCGACGTCGTCGAGTCGCTGGCCGCCCAGGGCATCGACCGGCTCGTCCTCCTCAACGCCCACGGCGGCAACGAGTTCAAACCCATGGTCCGCGACCTGGTGCGGCAGACCGGCTCGCTCATCGTCGTCGTCAACTTCTGGCAGCTGCAGCCCGACGCGCGGACCAGCACGTTCGACGCGCCGGGCGACCATGGGGACGAGATGGAGACGAGCCTGCTCCTGCACCTGTGCCCCGAATGTGTGCAACTGCAGCACGCCGGGGACGGGTCGCGCGTGCCGTTCGATGTCGCCGGGCTGGATCAGCCGGGCGTGTGGACGCCGCGGCCGTGGTCGCAGAGCCATCCCGACACCGGCTCGGGAGACCCGCGCCGTGCCACCGCCGACAAGGGCCGCACCTACTTCGACGCCATCACTGCGGCGCTGGCCGACGTACTGGTGGGCATGTCGGCGGCGAAGAAGGGGGACCTGCCGTATGTCTGAACGTGTGCAGGCGACGTCCCACGGGCTGGTGTGCGAGCCGGCGCGTTGGCCGGTGTGGGTGCTGGCGGCATGCGTCGTGGCGCTGTCGCCGGGCGTCGCGTCGCGGCTGGCGGCGGCGTTGCTGCTGCTGTTGACGTGCCCCGCGTACGGGCTGATCCTGCACCGCCTGGGCCGCCGCGGATACCTGCCGATCTCAATGGACTTCGAGGAGTGAGGGCCACGAACTGACACACGGGGCATCACATGACGCGCACGTCTGAACGAGGGCGGCGCTATGATGCGATGGACGCCCTATGCCCAGGAGAATCGCCATGGCCAAGCCGCTATCGTCGGAACAGATCACTGCAGCGCTCAAGGACCTGCCCGGCTGGTCGCGCGAGAGTGACAAGCTCGCGCGGACGTTCACGTTCAAGCACTTTCGGGAGGCGATGAGCTTCCTCGTGCGCGTGGGATTCGAGGCCGAGGCGATGAACCATCACCCGGAGATATTCAACGTCTATCGCACGGTGAAGCTATCGCTGAGCACGCACGACGCCGGCGGCAAGGTGACGCAGAAGGACGTGGACCTGGCCCGCGCGATCAACCACCTGAGCTGGGTATGAGCGCCAGGCAACCGCAGCGCGGCATTACGCCGACTTGCGACGCCTCGACCCGCCGGCAACCGCGGAGCCGCGGACTTGGACGGCGTCCCGGGCGCGCTGAGCGGCGGCCTTGTCGGCGGCGAGGACGCTGGCGTCCTTGGCCTTGCGCAGCTCGGTCACGGTCTTGATCTTGAGGCGGGCCGAGCCGGTCCACGGCCGGGTCTTGACGGCTGGTCTGGCCAGGCGCTGACGGGCTGCCTCGATATCCAGCCTGCGGTAGTTGGGCAGCCACTGGGCCTGGGCGACGAGCATCTCGTCGGCCATCTGCCACACCTCCTCGGGGTTGCACACGGCCGCCACCAGGGGATCGTGCAGCATCGCCTGCTTGAGCAGCGTCACGTCCCCGGTCACTGCAGCGTCCTTGCTCATGCGCTGCACGTTGACGCTGGCCACGCACGTGGCGGCGCAGGCCTGGGGCAACTGCAGCCCTTCGACCATGTTGATGCCGAAGCGATCGACGAACCCGGGCGCCTCGATGATGCAGTCGGCCGGGAGATTGGCGATCACGCCACGGTTGCGCACGTTGAAGTGGCCCCGATAGACGCGGCCGGTCTCCAGCGACTCGATGATCCACGACCCATGCTCACTGGACCGCTTCCACGTGTCCAAGGGCTTGCCGGCGCCGGCGAGCCAGTTGGGGAAATCGGTCTCGAACCAGTTGCGGCCTTCGGTGCAGACGCGCA
>CAZFDT010000077.1:0-23945 GCA_964518335.1 uncultured Phycisphaeraceae bacterium | reverse complement strand
TCGGCACATCCCGCGACCATGGATCACTCAACTGGGGTAAATGTCTTCACCCTGGCACTTGCGCCACAGCTCGTCGAATCGCTCGACCAGCGGCTGTTCGAGCACGTCGGCGAACTGCGCAAGCCAATGCCGGATGTAGGCCGTGTCCATGCCGGGGTTCTTCAGCAGCACGCCCTCGATGTCGTCGATGTCGCGGCCGCGCCAGGCGATGACCTTGTGGATGACCAGGTCCTCGGCCGTGGCGAAGCGCACGGGCACGCCGTCGATGACCACGTCCACGCCGCGGGCGATGGCCTGCAGCTCGTAGGGCGAGTCGGTCATACTGAAGTCCACGCGCAAGGGCGAGTCTTGCTGGCGCGTAGGCAAGACGTGAGTCAGATTCACGAACTCGCGGGCGTCGGCACGGGAGGGGGTCAGCCCCAGCTCTCCAATGGCGCGCAGCAAGCGGTCGAGGTCCCTTGGCGGAATGCCCAGGGTCAAATCGATGTCCTCTGTCAGGCGAGGGCGTCCGTGCTCGAGCACGGCCTGTCCGCCGATGACCATGTAGGGAACGCGGGCTTTATCGAGTTGTCGGGCCAGTTGCCCGAGCATTCGATCGAAGTCCAAACGCATCGAGGCGCCGCCGGAGTTCGACATCGTGCTCGAGCCCTTCAAGAGGATTGGATGGCGGTAGTTTGCCTCGCGAGATCGCCATCTGCAACATGCCGCGGTATAGATCAACCCCTCGGGCATAGCCTTTGGGCTGATCCCGAATCTCCTCCCGCTCGAACGCTTCCCATTCAGGGGTGCTGCGCAGCATGGCGCAAGCATCATAGCCGACTACAGTGCGCCGCGGTCGCGCAGGGCGGCTTCGAGCTGGGCCTTGGCGGCGGGGGCCATCTCGCACAGGGGCAGGCGCAGCTCGCCGGTGTCCAGGCCCTTGAGCATCATCGCGGTCTTGATGGGGATGGGGTTGGTCTCGATGAACATGACTTTGCAGAGCGGGAACAACTCCCGGTGGAGGCGGCGGGCTTGAGTGTAGTCGCCTGCAAGGGCCGCTGCAGTGAGCGCCTTGACCTTGGCGGGCATGAGGTTGGAGAGCACGCTGATGACGCCCTTGCCACCGATCGACATCAGCGGGAGCGTCAGCGAGTCGTCGCCCGACACGATGGTGATGTCGCACAGCGACGCGATCTCGCTGGCGATGTCGAGCGAGCCGGTGGCTTCCTTGATGGCCACGATGTTCTTGTGCTTGCCGGCGAGGCGTGCCACGGTCTGCGGACTCATCGTGATGCCCGTGCGCCCGGGGATGTTGTAGAGCACGATGGGCAGGTCCACGGCATCGGCGACGGCGGCGAAGTGGCGGTACAGCCCTTCCTGCGTGGGCTTGTTGTAATAGGGGTTGACCATCAGCGCCGCGTCGGCGCCGACCTTCTTCGCGTGCTTCGTCAGCTCGAGCGCCTCGGCGGTGGCGTTGCTGCCGGTCCCGGCGATCACAGGCACCCGGCCCGCCGCGGCCTCGACAACCTTCTCGATCACCAGCCGATGCTCCTCGTGCGAGAGTGTGGGCGACTCGCCGGTCGTGCCCACGGGCACGAGCCCGTCGATCCCCTGCTCGATCTGGTGCTTCACATTCGCCTGCAGTCGCGCGGCATCGACGCCGCCGCGAACGAAGGGGGTGATCATGGCCGTGTATGCGCCGTGCAGTTCGATCATGCGGGAAGGATAGCACAAACCGTCGCGTTATTGCGTCTTTCGCAGCGCCAGGATCAACTCGACCTTGCCCACGTGCTCGTTGAGTTTGCGGGCGATCTCGACCGGCGGCAGGCCCTCGTCGGCGAGGTCGAAGACGCTGCGCGACAGCGGATCGGCGGTGTCGGTCGCGTCGGCGTAGGGATCGCTCGCGGCCCGGGCGCGCGGCGGCGGGGGGATCTGACCGTGGTGGCGGCGCAGCTCGCCGATGCGTTCGTCGGCCTCGCGGAGGAGCGTCTCCAGCTCCGCCGTCTTGGCGTCGATCTGCGAGGCGAACCGCCGCGTCAGCCGCTCGATCTCGACCATCAGCTCCTCGAGATCGGTCTTCATCGCCCGCGTCTGCTTGGCGCGTTCGAGCTGCTCACGCGCCGTCGGCTGGCCGCTGACCCGCTTGCGGCGATGGCGCAGCCGCATCATCACCCCCAGCGTGATCAGCGCCACGCCCAGCACCGGCAGCCACGGCACCAGCGGCGACAGAACGCTCGTGTCGAACGTCAATCCCAGCACAGGCGGTGGCATCATCATCATCCGCAATCGGGAAGGGCGTCTCCAGACCGAGCCGGATCATATCATCATCGGCATGTCGCAGGCCCCCGCCAACCCGCACCTGCACCC
The DNA here is from genome assembly GCA_964518335.1 of uncultured Phycisphaeraceae bacterium. Taxonomy (GTDB): domain Bacteria; phylum Planctomycetota; class Phycisphaerae; order Phycisphaerales; family Phycisphaeraceae; genus CAZFDT01. The sequence goes on along the minus strand of CAZFDT010000077.1, from coordinate 21,599 downwards.
CTTTGTCCGGCGCGTCGCCCACGGGCTGCGTCACCGCTGCGGCGTGGGCGACGGCGCCGGCGTCGTCGTGGCCGTCAGCGGCGGAGCCGACTCGGTGGCGCTGCTGCGGGCGATGCACCTGCTCGCGCCGCGGCGCACGTGGCATCTGCGGCTGATCGTCGGCCACGTGCAGCACCACCTGCGCGACGACGCGGAGGACGACGCCCGCTTCGTCGAGCAGCTTGCCGCGACGCTGGGCCTGCCGTTCGCGCGCAGCGACATTCACCCGCAGCACCACGGCGCCAATGTCGAGGCCACCGCCCGCAGGCAGCGCTACGCCGCGCTGGCGCAGATCGCCGTCGAGCACGACGCCGGCGTTCTCGCCACGGCCCACCACGCCGACGATCAGCTCGAAACCGTGCTCATGCGGCTGGTGCGCGGCACCGGCGTCGCGGGCCTGCGGGGCATCGCGTGGAAGCGCCCGGTGTCTCACGACGAGCCATCGGCGACCGCCGTGATCCGCCCGATGCTCGCCGCCACGCGCGCCGACGCCCTGACGTTCCTCGGCCAACTGCAGCAGTTGTGGCGCGAGGACCATACCAACGCCGACGCGTCGCGCCTCCGCGCCCGCCTGCGGCGCGACGTGCTGCCGCACCTGCGCGACCTGCATCCGCGCGTCGCCCACCACGCCGTCGCGCTCGCCGACGCCGTTCGCCAGTTATCATCGTGAGCCATGAGCAAGCCCATCAGCATCCAGATGTACACCGTCCGCGAGTTCTGCAAGACGCCTGACGACACGCGCAAGACGATCGCCGAACTGGCGGCCATCGGCTACGCGGCGATCGAGTCGGGCGTGCCCAGGGACATGACCCCCGGCAGTTTTCGCCGGTTCCTCGACGACATGGGCATTGGCGTGTCGTCGGCGTGGACGCAGCCGACGAAGGACAACGTGAACCAGCTCGTGGACACGGCCAAGGCGCTGGGCTTCGACTGCTACGCCGGCTGCTTCGGGCCGGACCAGTTTGCCACGCTCGACGAGGTGAAGAAGTCGGCGGCGGCGTGGGAGACGATGGCGCAACGGCTCCAGCCGCACGGGCTGAGGCTGTGCTACCACAACCACTGGTGGGAGTTCGACCGCGACATCGACGGGCGGCGGGGCTGGGACGTGCTCATGGAGCACGCGCCGACGCTGGCGTGCGAGATCGACATGTACTGGGCGAGCAACTTCGGCGACGTGGACGTGCCGGAGCTGATCGGGCGCTACGCGTCGCGCACGCCGCTGCTGCACGTGAAGGACGGCCCGCTGGTGAAGGGCCAGCCGCACGTTGCAGTGGGCCATGGGAAGCTGGACATCGCCGCGTGCATCGGCGCCGCGGACCCGGACGTGCTGCAGTGCCTGATCGTCGAGCTCGACGAGTGCGCCCCCGGAAGCGACATGATGCAGGCCGTGCGCGACAGCTTGGGCTGGCTGACGCGCAGCGGCCTGGGTCACGGTCGAGGTTGACGCGAGGTCAGATCAGAGCAGTTCGAGGCGCTGCATCGCCTGGCGCTTGCCCAGGCCGCGGAGGCTTGCCAGTGCGGCAATCTGCTTTTTGCGGGGAAGGGTCTTGCCCTGCTCCCACATGTAGATGCTCTGGCCGGAGACGCCGATGAGCTTGCCGTAGTCGGCGGCGGACAGGCCGGTCTTGGCGCGGTGGGACTTGAGTCCGCGGGCCTGGAAGCGCACGCCGTTGGCGGCGTCCTCGGGCAGGTCGGCCACCGGCTTGGCGACGCGCTTGCGCTCCTGGCCTTCGAGGAAGGCGAGCTTGCGGCTCTGCTGGGCGATCTGCCGCTTCAGCGCCGCCAGGTCGCGGCGATACTGCGCCGAGGCGCGGTTGAGCTTGGCGGTCAAAGCCCGGCCCTCACGCCGGGAGATCCGCGAAATCTCCTCCTTCAACGCTTTTGCAAAGTTTGCCATGTCAGTCTTCGTTCCTTTTCCCCGAGGTGCGTCGCCAATCCAAGCGGGGCACGTCGCCCCACATCATTTCCAGGTCGTAATGCGCCCGTGTCGCCGGCTCGAACAGATGCACGATCACATCCACGAAATCCGCCACCAGCCACGTCGCCCGCGGGTCCAGCTCGCTGCCGAAGCGGGCAAAACCCAGCGGCTTGCCCAGCGCGGCCACCTCGTCGCCCACCGAGCGGATCTGCCGGTCGCTCGTGCCGCTGGCGAGTACGATGAAATCGGTGATCTGGCTCACGCCGCGCGTATCAAGCACAAGCACGTCTTCGCAATGCGAATCGTGCAGCAGCCGCGCGGCTTCAAGGGCAAAATGCCGGGCTTTTTCCGATTCGGCGGCGCTGTCGCGCGCATGGCGCTGCTTGAGACGGTTCGCGTCCGTCGCATCGATGCCGGGCATCACTGTATCAAGTTTGGACATAAGCAGGCATAGATGTACCCGCTAGGTCCGTTTGTGGCAACTTCACGCCGCCTTTTCGCGCAGGGGCTCCAGCGCAGCAATGTTCACGTAACCGACCCGCGTCATGCGCTTGGCGGTGGCGTCATCGCGCTCTGAAGGCTCGAAAATCAGCAGCGTGCCGTTCTCCATGAGCTGCGCCATCTCCGGGTGTTTGATGACGTAGCGGTCGCCGCTGTTCGTCACCACCACGAGCGGCTCAAATGGCTGGGTTCTCAGGGCCTCACGAAGATCAAAAGGGTTCATGTCACGCTCCCGAAAGTGGAACTGTCCGTATCCGGCTGACAGATGTCACCCTAAGTGTAGCCACGCTCCGATCATGGGGGAGAACTTGACGATCAGGCCGGCGAACACGACCGACACGATGCTCACGAGCTTGATGAGGATGTTCAGCGACGGGCCGGAGGTGTCCTTGAAGGGATCGCCCACGGTGTCGCCGACGACGGCGGCCTTGTGCGGGTCGCTGCGCTTGCCGCCGTAGTGGCCGGCCTCGATGTATTTCTTGGCGTTGTCCCACGCGCCGCCGGCGTTGGCCATGAAAATCGCCACCGCAAAGCCGCACACCAGCGCCCCGGCGAGCATCCCCATCACACCCGCCACGCCGAGGATCAGGCCCACCACGATCGGCACCAGCACCGCCATGATCGACGGCACCACCATCTCCCGCTGCGCCCCGGCGGTCGAAATCGCCACGCAGTTGGCGTAGTCGGGATACCGCTTGCCGTCGGCGTCGATCTCGAAAGGCCACTTCATCGGGTCGGCAATGTCGGCCTCGCTCATGCCCTTGGCCCGGAACGCGCCCTTCATGATGCCGAACTGACGCCGGCACTCCTGCATCATGGCGAAGGCGGCGCGGCCCACGGCGTTCATCGTCATCGCGCAGAACACGAACACGAGCATCACGCCCACGAACAGCCCGCACAGCACGCGCGGGTTCATCAGCGTCACGTTGTAGTACTGCAGCAGTTGCGGAAGCGAGGCCTTGCTCGCGGGAGCGACCTCGAACTTGACGCGCTTGCCGTCGGCGGCGGCGAGGGCGACCTCGAAGACGCCCAGGTCCGCATCGAAGTGGGCCGGCACCGTGTCGCCGGGCTTGAGGATCGCGTCGATGCTGTTGGTCTTGTCGGGCTGCAGGAGCAGGCCGGCATCGGTCGTGTCGCTGCCCATGGGCGAGACCTTGAACAGGCCGTTGCCGGTGTAGGCCATGGTGGCGGACTGAGCGGACGCGGCCACGTCGATGGGCGACTGTCGGACCTGATCGGTCAGCGCCGACTGCACGGTGATGACGTAGGCCGCCAGCAGGGCCAGTGCGGTGAGGGCCGCCGACCCGATGGCGAAGCCTTTGCCGGTGGCGGCGGTGGTGTTGCCCAGGCTGTCGAGCATGTCGGTGCGCTCGCGGACGAACGGGGGCTGGTGGGTCATCTCGGCGTTGCCGCCGGCGTTGTCGGCGATCGGGCCGTAGGCGTCGGTGGCGAGCGTGATGGCCAGCGTCGAGAGCATGCCCACGGCGGCGACGGCGACGCCGAAGACGCCCAGCAGGAACGATTCATTGCCGCCGGCAAAAATGAACGCGACCATAATGGCGACGACCACGGTCAGCAGCGGAATCCAAGTGGAAATCATGCCCTCGGCGATGCCGCTGATGATGACCGTCGCCGGGCCCGTCTGCGCCTGCTCGGAAATGCGTTGCGTCGGCTTGTGCTCGTAGGACGTATACAACTCGGTGCCCCAGGCGATGACCAGGCCGGCGACCAGCCCGGCGATGATCGCCACCCAGACGCCCCACCAGGAGATCAACGTCACCGCGGTTCCGTCTTGCTGGACGAGTCCGGTCAGCAGCCAGTAGAGGATGCCGCCGGCGGCGACGATGATGAGGGCCGAACTGATCCACACGCCCGAGTGCAGGCTCTTGAGGAGCTGACCCATCGACGCGCCTTCCTTGGTGCGGACGGTGAAGATGCCGATGATCGCCAGGATGATGCCCACGCCCGCCAGCGCCGGGGCGACGCAGACGAGCTTGATGGCGCTGCCGGCGTCGAGGGAGAGTCGGTACGCGGCGGCGGCGGCCAGCGCCATCGACGCCAGGATCGAGCCGTAGTACGACTCGTACAGGTCGGCGCCCATGCCCGCCACGTCGCCGACGTTGTCGCCGACGTTGTCGGCGATGGTCGCCGGGTTGCGGGCGTCGTCCTCGGGGATGCCGGCCTCGACCTTGCCGACGAGGTCGGCGCCGACGTCGGCGGCCTTGGTGTAGATGCCCCCGCCCACGCGGGCGAACAGCGCCTGCAGCGACGCGCCCATGGCGAAGCTGAGCGTGATCGTCGTCACGACGTTGAGGTCCTCGTAGCCGAAGACCTGCGTGAGCAGGAAGAACCAGACGCTGATGTCCAGGAGGGCGAATCCGGTGACGCACAGGCCCATGACGGCGCCGGCGCGGAAGGCGACCTTCAGGCCGTCGTTGAGCGACTGCTTGGCGGCGTGGGCGGTGCGGGCGCTGGCGCTGGTGGCGGTCTTCATGCCGAAGTACCCGCACAGGCCCGACAGCAGGCCGGCCACGGGCACGCCCAGCGCGGTGAGCTGCGGCTGGAGCTTGAGCCCGAAGGCCATCAGCAGCAGGACGAGGACCAGTGCAACGAACACGGCCGCGACGATCTTGTACTGCCGCCGCAGGTAAGCGTAGGCGCCTTCGCGCACGGCCTGGGCGATGCGGACCATGTTGTCGTCGCCCTCGCTGTGGCGAATGATCTGGCCGTAGAACACAAAGGCCATGATCAGCGCGAGGATCGCGCCGACAGGGGCGAGGTAGTAGGCGGTGGGAAGGGCGAACGAGGCGGCGTCGGCGTGAGAGGCGATCGTGCCGACGAGAGCGACGGCGAGGGCAGTGATGCCCGACCACATGCGCATGATTGGAGTCTCCTTACGACTCAGCCCGCCGGGTATCCCGAACGACCGTCAGACGGCGTCGGAGTGGGTGGGAGCCTCCCCTCAGGGTTCCGCCCGGCGGCGGCCCCTGCTCGACAGAGCTTCAACACTTGTTCCATCCGGTCACCAACCGAGTCAGACCCGCTTAAGCGGGTCTGCCGCAACTCAGCGCGGGCGCGAGCCGAAGCGTCCCTTGGGCTTGAGCTTGGGCTTGGGCGGCGGCGCCTTGCCCGTGGCCTGCTCGATCCGCTTGACGCTCTTGCGCATCGCCCGCTGCTTCTTTTCGCTGGGCTTTTCGTAATAGGCCCGACGCTTGACGTCCTTGGTCAGGCCCTCCTTTTCGCACATCTTCTTGAACCGGCGCATCAACTGCTCCGCCGACTCGCCGGCCCGCGCTTTGATCCGAATCGCCATGGGATATCGTTTCCTAAGTAGAGTCCCGAGTGTTTTAGGGCCGGGTATCCTAATCACAAGCCCCGTCACCGGCAAATGCCCTTGTCCCGCGTTTGCCGTTCGCGGACCAGTCGGTACAATGCCCGGCTCGCTCCGGCGGGCTGTCCGGGGGTCAGGAACCAGTGTCATGCCCAAGATGAAGAGCCACAAGGGCCTGCTCAAGCGGGTCAAAGTCACCGCGCGAGGCAAGGTCAAGTACCGCAAGCCCTACTCCGGCCACCTGCTCAGCGGCAAGCCCGGCCAGCGCAAGCTGCGCCTGCGCAGCAAGGGCGTGGCCAAGCGCGGCGACATCGGCCGCCTGGAGAAGATGCTCGGCCGCCCGCTCAAGCCGGCGGAGTGAGGCCATGTCTGATGTCTGATGGATGATGTCTGATGTGAGAGCATCGGACACGCCCCTCTGACATCAGACATGAAACATCAGACATCAGACATCACTGTGCGTCGGGCACACCCGGAAGTAACCGGCCAAGTCCGAGGTCGTCGCCTCGGCCCCGCCGCACGCAATAACGGAGGCTCACCATGCCTCGTGCACAGAAGGGCGCCGCACGGCGTCAATCCAAGAACCGGTGGTTCAAGGCCGCTAAGGGCAACCGCGGCGCCCGCAGCGGGCAGTGGCGCAAGGTCAAGCAGTCGGTCATCCGCGCCGGCGTGTATGCCACGCGCGACCGCAAGCTGGTCAAGCGCGACTACCGCGCCCTGTGGATCACGCGCATCAGCGCGGCGGTGGCCATGCGCGACATGAACTACAGCCGGTTCATCGCCGGGCTCAAGGCCGCGTGCATCGACCTCAACCGCAAGATGCTCAGCGAGATCGCCATCCACGACCCCGCCGCGTTCGACCAGATCGTCGAGCAGGCCAAGGCCGCGCTGGCGAAAACGGCGTAAGAGCTTAGGGCCCAGGGGTTAGGGCCCAGGGCCTGGCAGAATGCGCGCGTGCGGCGACTGCTTTTATCTCTGCTTTTCCCTAGGCCCTAACCCCTAGGCCCTACTCCCTTCCCCCATGCCCTACGACAAGGACAACCTCCTTTCGCGCGAGACCTGGCGGCTGTTCCGCATCATGGCGGAGTTCGTCGATGGGTTCGAGATGATGTCGGGCGTGGGTCGTGCGGTGACGGTGTTCGGCTCGGCGCGGATGCTGCCGGGCCATCCTTATTACACGCAGGCCGAGCATTGCGGCAAGCTGCTGACGCAGCGCGACTATGCGGTGATCACCGGCGGCGGGCCGGGCATCATGGAGGCCGCCAACAAGGGCGCCTTCGAGGCCAAGGGCAAGAGCATCGGGCTCAACATCGCTCTGCCCATGGAGCAGCAGCCCAACCCGTATCAGACGCACGAGCTGACGTTCCGCTACTTCTTCGTGCGCAAGGTGATGTTCGTGAAGTACGCCTCGGGGTTCATCAACTTCCCCGGCGGGTTCGGCACGATGGATGAGTTCTTCGAGAGCCTCACGCTCATCCAGACGCTCAAGATCGCGCCGTTCCCGGTGGTGTGCGTCGGTCACGCCTACTGGGACGGGCTGGTCAAGTGGATGGCCGACGTCATGCGCGACCAGTTCGCCACGATCAGCGCCGGGGACATGGATCTGTTCCACGTGACCGACAGCGTGGAGGAGGCGGTGGACATCATCGCGCGGGCCAAGGCCAGCGACTCGTGGCTGGGCGAGCAGCCTCCGGGGATGCCCGGCGACCTGCCGCGTTCGGCGACGCAGACCACGGCCGAGGGCACGCGCGCCGGCGTGGACCCGACGCGCCGGCGGCCGTGAGACGCCACTCGAGCGCCGGGGGCCAATCGGGTACAACGTTGCCGGGGAAGGCCACGCCGCCGCGAACGGACCGACGGAGGATCGTTCATGCCCGCCACCACTGTTGCAGATGACCATGCGGCCAAAGCCGAGTGGCTGGTCCACGAGATGCACGCCCGCGATGGCCTGGCGCCGCTCGACGTGGAGCGGTTCTGGGCCGACGAGCAGGTCGCGGGGCGGGAGCCGTTCGCAGCCAACGCGCCGCAGGTGGCGCTGGGCGTGTGGATGGGCGGCGAGTGCGTCTATGACGAGCTGGGCATCGCCGAGGACTACTGGCGTTACGACCACGACGAGCCCTGGCGGCTGTCGCTCAACAAAGCCTACAACGACAAGGCCGAGAAGATCATCGGCCGGCGACTGCTGAGCGAGACGCCCGCCGACCCGTCAGCCGTGTACCCGCCGGTCAAGACGCTGGCCGACATCTTCGAGGCGAAGAACGTCTGGCACGATCGCTCGTGGTGGCTGCAGCAGTCGGCGCATGGCGAGGACGAGCTGCGGGCCTTGCTCGATCGCGTCGAGGCGAGGGTGGCCGACGTGCGGACGTTGCGCGAGTTCGTGCTGCCCGAGGACTGGGACGAGCACAAGTCGCGGCTGATGGCGCGAGGCGTCAAGCCGTCGCTGTATCGCTGGCAGCGCGGGCCGGTGACGTTCGCCACCAGCATCTACGGCGTCGAGGCGTTTCTGCTGCTGGTGCTGGACAACCCCGACCTGGCGGTGCGACTGCGCGATCTGATCCTGCGGGCGATGCTCGGGCTGGCGCGGGTGCTCGATGAGGAAGCGGGTTTCACGCCGCAGACCTCGCCGCGCGGCTTCGGCTTCGCCGACGACAACTCCTGCCTGCTCACGCCCGACATGTACGAGCTGTTCGGCGCGCCCATCCTCAAGGGCGTGTGGGACGTGTACAGCCCCGGACCCGGCGACTCGCGCTACCAGCACTCCGACTCGGCGATGGGCCACCTCCTGCCGATCCTCGGCAAGCTGCAGTTGACCGGTACGAACTTCGGCCCCACGCTCGCCGTCGCCGACATCCGCCGCCACCTGCCCCACGCCGTCATCGACGGCCAACTGGCGCCCTTCACCTTCAGCCGCAACGACGAGCAGGCGATCGTGACCGAGTTCCTCCGCGATTTCGAGCAGGCCCGCCCGACCCGCGGCCTGCGCTTCGCCACCGCCGGCTCCATCAACAACGGCTCGCGCCTCACCGGCCTGCGCCTCATCATGGCCGCGATCCAGCACTTCGGACGCTACGACTGACGCGGGCGCCCGTCGGCCCATGACGCCGTTGCACGGACGCGCGTTCTTCTCTACGCTGGCTCCGGTCGCCACAGCTTTCACCCTCCCCCGGACCCGTCCCATGCAACCAGTCAAAGTCGGCGTCGTCGGATGCGGCGCGATCAGCAAAGCCTACTTCGATCACGGCAAGGCTTACAGCAGCATCATGACCTACGACGCCTGTGCCGACATGGTCGCCGAAAAGGCGAAGCAGGCCGCCGCCACCTACGGCGTCCCCCGCGTGCTGGGCGTGGACCAACTGCTGGCCGACCCCGACATCGACATCGTGTTGAACCTGACCATACCCAAGGCCCACGCCCCCGTCGCGCTGGCGGCGATCGGGCACGGCAAGCACCACTACAGCGAAAAGCCCTTCGGCGTGACCCGCGCCGAGGGCCAGGCCATTCTCGACGCCGCCAGGAAAAAAAGCGTGCGCACCGGCTGCGCCCCCGATACGTTCTTCGGCGCCGGGCATCAGACCGCACGCAAGCTCATCGATGACGGGGCGATCGGCAAGCCCCTGGTCGCCACCGCCTTCATGATGGGCCGCGGACACGAGTCGTGGCACCCCAACCCCGAGTTCTACTACGAGCCCGGCGGCGGACCCATGCTCGACATGGGACCCTACTACCTCACCGCACTCATCAACATGCTCGGACCCATCGTTGCAGTGAGCGGCATGGCCGACATCATGATCCCCCGCCGCACCATCACCCACGGCGACGGCAAGGGCGGACGCGGCCTCAAGTACGGCCAGACCATCGACGTGAAAACCCCCGACCACGTCGCCGGCACACTCCGCTTCGCCTGCGGCGCCATCGGCACGATCATCACCAGCTTCGCCACCGCCCACTCGGTCCACGACGGCAAAAACCCGATCACCATCCACGGCAGCGAAGGCACGTTGCGCGTGCCCGACCCCAACGGGTTCGACGGGACCGTGTACCTGCGCAAGCTCGGCGACAGCCAGTGGCAGGAGGTGGCTCCGACGCACACGCGCGGCCTGGGGCGCGCCGCCGGTCTGGCCGACCTCGCCCACGCCATCCGCACGAATCGCCCGCATCGCGCCAGCGGCGAGCTGGCGTTCAACGTGCTCGACGCCATGATCGGGTTCCTCGACTCCGGCGAAAAGGGCGTCACCGTCGCCACGGCAAGCCGCTACGATCGGCCGGCGGCGCTGCCCGTGGGCCTGCCGCTGGGGCAGATGGACTGAGCGCGACAGGGAGCGATCACCGTGAAGCGATCCGAGATCAACCGTCGCATCGACGAGGCCAAAGCGTTCTTCGCCGAGCACGGGTTCGTGCTGCCGCCGTTTGCGCAGTGGACGGCCGGGCAGTGGCGGGCGATGGGTCACGAGGCCGATGAAATCCGCACCCGCCGCCTGGGGTGGGACGTGACCGACTTCGGCTCGGGCCGGTTCGACGAGGTCGGACTGCTGCTGTTGACCCTGCGCAACGGGCGCGTGGACGATCCGGGCAACCGCAAGATCTACGCGGAGAAGATCATGCTCGTCGGCCCCGGCCAGGTCACGCCGTGGCACTTCCACTGGCACAAGACCGAGGACATCATCAACCGCGGCGCCGGGCGGCTGATCGTCGAGCTGCGTCACGCCGCCGCCGACGAGAGCTTCGCCGACACGCCGGTGGTGGTGAGCTGTGACGGCGTGGCGCGGCAGGTCCCCGCCGGGGGGCGCGTGGCACTTGACCCAGGCCAGAGCATCACACTCGTGCCGCACCTCTACCACCAGTTCTTCGCCGACCCTGCCGCCGGTCCGGCGCTCATCGGCGAGGTGTCCAGCGTCAACGACGACGCCACGGACAACCGCTTCAGCCCGCCGGTGGGCCGCTTCCCCGCGATCGAGGAGGACGCGGCCCCGACGCACCTGCTGTGCCACGAGTATCCGCCGGCGCCCCCCCGGTAGCCCGGTAGCCCGGCAGGAGGAGATCGCGGGCGGGTGGGCGCGGAGGTCATGGCTGTCGTACAATAAAAGGTCTGTATGAGCGAGCCGACGCCAACCACGCAGCCGGGGCCGCCGGGGGGCAAGCCCGCGGTCGCCGCCAACGCGCGCGTGACCGAGGTCAAGGCCGCGCTGTCGGCGCTGGGCTCGGGAGCGGCGACGCCGGGCAACGGCGTGGCGTCGGCGCCGGTCGCCACCGACGTGGCCGGGATGTCCGGCGTGTCGGCGGGATCGGTCCCCTCCGGCGTGCCCTCGACCGCCGGCGGCAAGGGCGGCCGCGACCGCTTCGCCACCGACGAGCTGGCCATCGTCCTGTCCCACTTCGACATCGGCACCATCGAGGCCATCCAGGAGTTCCCCCGCGGCAGCCGCAAAAGCCCCAAGCTCATCCTCCGCACGGACACGGGGCTGTACCTGCTCAAGCGCCGCGCCCGCGGCAAGGACGACTCGTTCAAGGTCGCCTTCTGTCACGCGCTGCAGTTGTACCTCGCCGCCAAGCAGTTCCCCCTGCCCCACCTCATCGGCACCAAGAAAGACAACAACTCGATGCTGCAGTGGAAGGGCGAGATCTACGAGCTCTTCGAGTACATCAAGGGGACCAGCTACGACAACTCGCTCGAAGCCACGCAGGACGCGGGCAAGATCCTCGCCCTGTTCCACAAGCTGCTGACCGACTACGAGCCCGAGTACGAGCCGCCGCAGGGCAGCTACCACGGGTCGCGCAGCGTCGCCCGCGCCATGGAGGCCATCCCCACCACGCTGGCCAAGGTCGATCCCAAGAACGCCGCCGACCAGGCCGACAGCATCAACAACAGCGTCCGCTTCCTCCACACCAGCTACAACGAAGCGGCCATGCGCGTCAACGAGATGGGCCTCACCGACTGGCCCATGCAGATCGTCCACAGCGACTGGCACCCCGGCAACATGCTCTTCCGCGGCACGCGCGTCGTCGCCGTCATCGACTACGACGCGGCCCGCATCCAGCAGCGCATCATCGACGTCGCCAACGGGGCGCTGCAGTTCTCCATCCTCGGCGGCGGCGACGACCCCGCGCAGTGGCCCGACTACATCGACGAGTCGCGCTTCAAACGCTTCCTCCGCGGCTACGACAGCGTGCCCGGCTGCGTGCTCTCCCGCGCCGAGCTGCGCACCGTCCCCTGGCTCATGGTCGAGTCGCTCATCGCCCAGAGCGTCATCCCCATCGCGGCCACCGGCAGCTTCGCCCGCATGGAGGGCGTGGGCTTCCTCGACATGGTCGAGCGCAAGGTCCGCTGGCTGCAGGGCCACGCGGAGATGCTGGTCAAGGCGCTGGATGGGTGAAGAGAACGCTAGAACGCTAAAACGCCGCAACGCTAAAACCAGAGGGAACATTGACTATGTTGATTCGTCGAGGATCTGTCGGGCTGCTTCTGGTTGTGGCGTTGTGGCGTTTTAGCGTCTTAGCGTTTGCCCAAGCGCAGCCCCTCGACCCCGTCGCGCTCCTGGCCGACCTGGACTCGCCCGACTACGCCGTGCGGTCCACTGCAACGCAGACGCTGCTGGCGGCGCCCCACATCGACGACGACGAGTGGGGCGAGCTCTTCGCCCAGGCCCGCTCCCCCGAGCAGCGCCACCGCCTGCTCGCGGCGGCGCGCCATCACCTGCTGGCGACCCTCCGCCGCAAGGAGTTTCCCGAGCGCGGGCCAGGCTCCCTGGGCATGACCCAGCGCGTCATCACCCCCGCCGAGCGGCTGCAGACCGGCCGCGCCGGCGTCCTGGTCAACTCCACCCTCCCCGGATTCCCCGCCTACGCACACCTCCTCCCCGGCGACCTCATCGTCGCCATCAACGGCACGCCCATCGACACCGACGTCTCCGACGACCGCTTCCAGCAGCTCGTCCAGCTCAACCCCGCCGGCCAGACCGTCACCCTCACCCTCGTCCGCGACGGACAGGACCTCGACCGCCAGATCACCCTCGCCAGCTTCGAGGCCCTGGCCCGCATGTACGAGCGCGGCGACATGGGCGTGTCCGCCCGATTCGAGGTCCAGTGGCGGCAGTGGCGCGACCGCCTCGTCGTCCACGCCTCCGACGCCGGCCCCGTCCAGATCGAACTGCTGCAGTGACCCTCGCGCCGGCGACTGGCCCCACTCGGCCGCAGGCGGCTATAATCCGTGCCATGATCCGTCGCACCGCCCGCATCCTCGTCGTCGCCGCCGCGATGTTCGCCGTGTCGGCCGCCGTCGTCGACGCCTGCCCCAACTGCGCCGAGGCGATGCCCGGCTCACGCAACCCCACCGCCACCGATCCGACATCAGCCCCTTCCGGGGGCGGGGGCGGGGGCGGGTTGGCCGATGGGTTCTACTACGCCATCCTCTTCATGCTCGCCGTGCCCTTCACCCTCGCCGGCGTCGGCGGCTACGCCCTCTACCGCGCCACCAGGTCCACTGCAACGGCTACGTCGTCTGCCGCTTGACTCCCTCTCCCAGAGGGAGAGAGTTCTAAACGCATGCCCATGTCCCACGTCGAAATCCTCCGCGCCGCCTGCTGCATCGCCGGGCTCGACCGGACCATCTGCGAGCAGGAGCGCCCGCTGCTGGACAAGCTCGCCGCCGCCGCCGGCGTCGGGCAGGCCTCCCTGGCCGCCATGATGGACCGCGCCCAGCGCGATCCCGAGTTCTTCCAGGAGCAGTTCCGACTCATCAAGAGCGACCCCGACGCCGCCTTCAAGATCGTGCTCACCGTCGCCATCGCCGACGGCAGGCTCACCACCGACGAGCGCGTCGTGCTGCAGCACTTCGCCGACAAACTGGGCCTGCCCGCCGCCCGCCTCGACCAGCTTCTAACCGCCGCGGAGAAGCGCACGGCGGGGCTGTAATGCCTGCGATGCCCCTCCAGTTCACCGAGCAGCAGCCACAGGCTCTGGGGATGTGTCCATGGCTCAACTCGGCGAAGCCGGCGTAGCGCCGCGATCCGTCCCCGGCCGGGGGCGCGGTTAAATCGCTCTTGAACTAAGGCCCTCGCCATGTTAACATATACCGAACGATCCGGCCGCGCGGCCGGCGCGTTGCCCCTCCTCGAGGAGACCGGCCATGGCTGTGCAGATCCCGACCCCGACCCCGACCCCGACCCCGACACCCGCCCTGGCGACGGCCCGGCACTGGCCCGACGAGGTCCACGCCCCCGGCGGGGCGATCTTCGTACGCATGCACGAGGTGCCCCGCTCGCCGGTGCGCTGGCTGTGGCCGGGACTGATCCCCCGGGGCAAGCTCACGCTCCTGGCGGGTGAGTGCGGTGTCGGCAAGAGCGTGCTGGCGCTGGACCTGGCGGCGCGGGTCAGTCGGGGCCGGCCGATGCCGACGCAACCCGCCGGCAAGGGCGGGCAGCCCGGCGACGTGCTCCTGATCGTCGGCGAGGACGATCCCCGCGACACCGTCGCCCCGCGCCTCCTGGCCGCCGACGCCGACCTGGCCCGGATCGCCTTTCTCACCGGCGTCCGCGATGAACGGGGGCGCCGGACCGAGTTTCACGCCGCCGACGACATCGTCCGCCTCAGCAAACTGCTCGACCACCTGGCCAAGGGCGACGCGCCGCCCCGGCTGGTGGTGATCGACCCGCTGAACATGTGGCTCACGCGGCGGACGCCCCGTCGTCGCTCGGTGCGGACGATGCTCGATCTGCTGGGTCGCGTCGCGTTCATGCACGGCGTGGCCATGCTCGTGGTGACACACCTGAACAAACCCACGGACCGCGGTCGCGGCCACGAGCTGCTGTACCGCACGATGGGCAGCGTGCTGCTGGCGGCGGCGGCGCGGTCGGTGCTCATGCTCGTGCGCGACCCGGCCGATCCGGGCCCCGACGGCCGGCGGCTGCTCGTGCCTGGCAAGCTCAACGTCGCCGCCGCCCGCCACGGCGCGGCCATGCGGATCGTCGCCGCCGCCGCGCCCGGCGCCGGCCCCGACATGCCCGTCGTCGCCTGGGACGACCAGCCTGTCGCCCCCGACGCCCTGGCCGTCGCCCCGCCGCGCCACGCCCCGCGCTTCGCCCAGGCCGTGCTCTGGCTCGAACAGACCCTCGCCGACGGGCCGATGCCGTATCGTGACATCCTCGATCGGGCCAGCGCGGAGGGCATCTCTCCGATCACTCTTCGCCGTGCCCGCGAAGCCATGGACGTGCTCATTTTTCGCAGCGATCGGCCCGGCGACGGGCAATCTGTCTGGTCGTGGCGTCTTCCCCACCCACAAGGGGCAAAGGCAACTTGCTCACCAAAACATGCAACTTGATCTATGTTGTGATGATCAAGTTGAGTTGATCGAACAGCCATGGCAGACTACCATCGAATCTCGATATCGAACTTCGATGATATAACCCATGCCCGCCCGCGACCTTACGCTCGGCCTGGTTCGCCTGCACGTGCTGCACCACGCGGCGGAGGGGCCGGTCTATGGCCACTGGATGATCCAGGAGCTGGCGCGGCACGGGTACAGACTGGGTGCGGGCACGCTCTACCCGCTGCTGCACGGGCTGGAACGCGACGGCCTGGTGCGCTCGCGCCAGGTGAAGCAGGCCGGTCGCACCGTGCGGGTGTACCGCGCCACGCCCGCCGGACGCCGCGCCCTGGCGGCGGCGCGTGGCAAGGTCCGCGAGTTGCACCGGGAGCTGGCCCAGCATCCTGCGTCGAAAGGCAAGCCATGAAGACGCGCGACAGCGGCATGCCCGACGAGTCGATGTGGGCGACGTTCTTCTCCCCGCACGAGGCGCTGGTGCGGCTGGGACTGACCCAGGCATGCGGCGACGTGGCCGACTTCGGCTGCGGCTATGGGACGTTCGCCATCCCCGCGGCTCGGATGGTGCGGGGCGTGGTGCATGCGCTGGACATCGAGCCGGCGATGGTCGAGGCGACCGCGCGAAAGGCCGCCGAGGCGGGCCTGGGCAATGTGCGGGCGACGCTGCGCGACTTCGTCGCCCAGGGCATGGGCCTGCCCGACGCCAGCGTGGATTACGCGATGCTGTTCAACATTCTGCACTGCGAGGCGCCGCTGCAGTTGCTCGGGGAGGCGAGGCGGGTGCTGCGCCCGGGCGGGCGGCTGGGCGTGATGCACTGGAACCCCGACCCGGCGACGCCGCGCGGCCCGGCGCTGGCGATCCGCCCGCGGCCCGAGCAGTGCCGCGCCTGGGCCGAGCGGGTCGGCTTTGCGTTGCTGGGCGACGGGCGCGTCGATCTGCCGCCGTACCACTTTGGCCTGGTGATGATCCGCTGCAGTGACCCTCATGGAAAGGAGTGAGTCATGACGTTGCCGATTGTCGTCTCGCCGCCGGCGCACCTGTCGTGCAAGCTCTGCACGATCCGGCTGGAGAAGCTGTGCTACCGGCGGGCGTGGTGGTTCCGGCCGTTCCGCGAAGTGCTGGCGACGGGCATCCGCGCGTTCGCGCTGGTGCACCGGGTCAACCCGAAGGACTACGAGGCACGGTCGCCGATGTGTCACGGATGCATCCGTTTCCGCAAGAACGTGCTCAAGGAGCGATCGCGGTTGTTCCGCTGGCTGGATGGGTATCTCAACCCGCTGTTCAACCGCGTGCGCGATGCGCTGTTGACGCCTGACGAACTGCAGCGTGCCCGCGAGCTGGCGCGAGCGGCCGAGGACCGCGACTTTACGGGAGGCGCGCCATGACGACGCCGGCGACACAGGGATCACTGCAGCGTCAGGTCGGCGTGACGGGCGCGGTCATGCTCGGGCTGGGGAGCATCGTGGGCACGGGGGTGTTCGTGTCGATCGCCCTGGCGGCGGACCTGGCGGGGCCGGGCGTGGTGATCGCCATCGCCGCGGCGGCGGTGGTGGCCACGTGCAACGGGCTCAGCTCGGCGCAGTTGGCCGCGGCCCACCCGGTGTCGGGCGGGACGTACGAGTACGGCTACCGGCTGCTGCACCCGGCGCTGGGCTTCACCGCCGGGTGGATGTTCCTGTGCGCCAAGAGCGCGTCGGCGGCGACGGCGGCGCTGGGGTTTGCCGGCTACCTCCTGGGCGGGCTGGGCCTGGACGCACGCATGACCACGCCGGCGGCGCTGTTCATCGTCGTCGTCCTGACTGTGCTGGTCTGCTCGGGCATTCGCCGGTCCAACGCGGTGAACATCGCCATCGTGTCCGTGACGCTGGGGGCGCTGGCGTTTTTCGTGGTCGCCGGGGGTGCGTGGGCGGCGCGGGAGGGCACGCTGGCGCGGCCGTGGGCCGACTTCGACCTGTCGCCCGGCTGGCTCGAAGCGACGGCGCTGATGTTCGTGGCCTACACCGGCTACGGGCGCATCGCCACCATGGGCGAGGAGATCACCGACCCCCGGAAGAACATCCCCCGCGCGATGATCGTCACGCTGGGCGTGTCGATGCTGCTGTACGTGGCGGTGGGCGTGGTGTACGTGGCGGCGGCGAAGTCGCCGACGTTCACTGCAGCGTCGAAGTGGATCGCGCCGCTGGCGTGGGCGGCCGAGCAGTCGGTGGGCCGCGTCGGCGGCATCGTGCTGGGCGTCGGCGCGGTCGCCGCCATGGCGGGCGTGCTGCTCAACCTGCTGCTGGGCCTGTCGCGCGTGCTGCTGGCCCTGGGCCGCCGCGGCGACGCCCCCGCAAGTGTCGCACGCATCAGCCCGCGCTCGCATTCGCCCAACGTCGCCACCATCGTCATCGGCGCCGCGATCGCCGGCCTCGTCCTCATCGGCAACGTCAAGACCACCTGGTCGTTCAGCGCCTTCACCGTGCTGATCTATTACGCGATCACCAACGCCGCGGCGCTGCGCCTGCCGCCGGCACAGCGCCTCTTCCCCCGCGCCTGGGCGTGGGGCGGCCTGGCGTCGTGCCTGTTCCTGGCGTTCTGGGTCCACTGGCACATCTGGCTGGCGGGCCTGGCCCTCATCGCCGCTGGCCTGGCGTGGCACGTCATCGCACGCAAGCGGGTGCAAGCATCCGAGGGCTTGCCGCGTTGACCGTGCAAGGTGATATCGTGTTCGGCCGCTTGCGGCTTAGCGAAGGGCGGCGATGCAGGCCCAGCTAAGCCGCCAGCGGCCGCAAGAACAGGAAACGCACGAACATGATCGCACAGCCGCTGTTGCGGCAGGATGAGCGCGAGTGGGAGCGGTGGCTCTTCGGGGCCGGCGCGGTCGCCCTGGTCGTGGTGTTCTTCCTCGTCATGGCGGCGTTCAACGTCGCGGCCCATCCGGGCGTGGATCAGAACGGCTACCTCGTCGGCGGCAAGGTGCTGGCCCAGCGCGGCACGGCCGGACTGTCGGTGATCGATCCCGACACCGGCCAGGTCGATCCCTATCAGTTCGTCGGCCGCATGTGGATCGGCGCCGACCTGGGCACCGACCACGAGCGCTATTACCCCAAGTATCCGCCCGGCCTGCCGCTGCTGGTGGCGATCGGATGGTGGACGGGCATCGGGCCGACATTCGCCTACTGGATCAACCCGGTGTGCATGACGCTGGGCCTGGCGGCGACGTTCCTGGTGGTGCGGCAGGTGGCGGGGTCGGGTCTGGCGCTGCTGGCGACGGGGGCGATGGCCACGAGCCCGGCGATCATGGGGCTGGCGACGAATCCCAACAGTCACGCGGGGGCGGTGTGCTTCGTGACGTGGGGGATGTACTTTGCGTTGCAGTGGTCTCGTCGCGGCGGGTGGGGCCGGGCCGTCGGCGCGGGGCTGTGCCTGGGTGCGGCGGTGACGTTCCGCTACACCGAGGGTCTGCTCGTGCTGGCGGCGGCCGTGGCGGTGCTGGCGGGCATGCGCTGGCGCCAGTGGCGCAGTTACCTCCAGGTCATGACGATGGCCGCCGCATGGTGGGTCGTCGTCGGCGCGATGATCGCCTACAACTACGCCGCCTTCGGCTCGCTCACCGGGTACGACCCGACCAACGAGTCCACCGGGTTCAAGTGGGAATACTTCCTCGACAACTGGGCCACCATGCTCCGCTCGCTCGACGGGCCGGGCCTGTTCATGATCTTCCCCGTCGCCGTCGCCGGGATGATCGGGCTGACGTTCTGGTGCTGGCGCATCGGGCTGGTGATGCTCGCCTGGATCGTGCCCAGCGTGCTGCTGTACACGGCGTATTACTGGGCGCCGAGTCCCGAGGGTCTGGGCTACACGCGCTTCTTCGTGACGCAGTTCCCCGCGCTGGCGGCATGCGCGGCGGCCGTGGCGGCGGTGCTGATCGACACCAGGCCGCAAGCCGCTGTCCACGGGGTCACTGTCACACGCACCAGCGGCGCGGGCTGGGCGCTGGCCGCCGGCGTCGTGGCGGCGCTGGCCATCCTCGTCAACGTCACCGCGTCCGTCCAGCAGCTCGAACTGGACCAGATCAACCGCCTGGCGCTGCAGGACCAGGCCCGGTTGGTCCTCGACAAAGCCCCGCCGGGGTCGGTCATCATCAGCCGCAACCAGAATCTGCTGCACCATCTGCAGTTCGTCGGCGACTACAAGCTCTACACGGGCGAGCAGTTCGACCAGGGCGCGGTGCGCCGCCTGCCGCTGCCCGACGAGGAGATGGCCGAGCCGCAGGGTCTGCAGCCGCAGCGTCGCGTGGCCCTGTACGAGCGACTGAAGGACTTCGACCAGCGGGCGTTGACCGCCGAGCAGCATCGGCTGATCGACGCGGCGATCGCCGACGGGCGTCGGGTGTTCGTGGCGATGCCGTGGCGTGCGCTGTCGGGTCGTGAAGCGCAGCAGTTCGGCATGTGGCGGACGCTGCCGGTGGATCGTTACGACACGAAGCTGACGTTCACGTGGGAGCGATCGCCGCTGGGCCGGCAGGCCGTGCCGGTGGACAACCGGGCGCGGGTGCGATGGGGTGCCGGTGGGATGGGGGGCATGGGTCGTCGTCCGCCACCGCGAGGCGGGTCGGAGCGGAACCTGCTGGTGGAGGTGACGCACAAGCCGCCGGCGTTGCCGGAGTCGGGCGACGGGGCGTCGCAGCAGGCGGCGGCCGTGCCTGCGGGCAACCCAGGCTGACGCGCCGGGGCGACACGTCGTTGCGATCGTTGCCGCCGTCACAGGCGGCCGAGTCACGAAAATGCCGGGAAATCAGGCCATTTCGCTTCGCCTCACGACGCCGCCGCGCCCGGCGCGGGCTGTGCCAGTCCTCCCCTCGAGCCACCACCGGCTCACACGATCGGAGGATAGCGATGTCCGTCAGCGCGATCAGCGGGAGCAGCGGCGCCGCCTACACCGGCTACAGCAGCTCGGTCTCGGCCGCCGGGGGCCACAGCAGCACGAGCTTTCAGCACAGCTCGAGCCTGTCCATCGGCAAGGACGGGGCGTCGTTCAGCAGCGACAGCATGATGATGTCCCACGCCATGGGGTCGATGGGCGAGCAGGTGATCCAACTGCTCGTCGCCGCCATGGCGTTGCAGGGCCTCGGCGGCAAGGACGACCAGGACGAGGACAAGAACAGCGCCCTGGGCCTGGCCATGGCGCTGGCGATGATGGGTCAACAGCAACAAAGCTCCTTCGCGTCCACGACCAGCACCGTGTCGATGACCCCCGGCAGCGTCGCCTGCGGCTACAACGCCGCGGGCCAGTCGGTGACGACCGGGCAGACCGGCGGCATGGTCAACGCGATGGCGTGAAGAAACGCCGCAACACCACCACGCCACCACGCTACAGACTCGGTCAGCCCCGGTTTGCCTTGTTTACGGCGTTGAGGCGTTGCGGTTTTGTGGCGTTACTTCAACTCCCACACCTCGCCCGGCTGCATCTCCTTCACCGTCACGCCTTCGGGCTTGAACTCGCTGATGTCACTGGTGAGCAGGGGGAAGGTCTTGTAGTGGATGGGCACGGCGAACTGGGGCTTGACGAACTCGGCGGCGAGCTTGGCGAGCTTGGGGCCCATGGTGAAGCGGTCGCCGACGGGGAGGAAGGCGACGCGAGGCTTGGCGATCTCGCCGATGAGTTTCATGTCGCTGAAGAGGGCGGTGTCGCCGGCGTGGTAGAGCTTCATACCGCCGATGTCGATCACCAGGCCGCAGGGCTGACCCATGTACCGGCCTTCGTAGCTGGAGGAGTGGAACGCCGGGGTGAACGCCACGTAGCCGAAGTCGGTATAGACCCGGCCGCCGGGGTTGCCCGGATCGACCTTGGCGTGGCCCTTCTCCTCGATGAAGTTGCAGATCTCCCACGCGGCGATGACGGTGGCGCGGTTGGCGCGGGCGAGGGCCAACGTGTCGCCGAAGTGGTCGGCGTGGCCGTGCGTCAGCGCGACGTAGTCGCACTCGATGTCGCCGGGCTTGTGTTTGGCCAGCGGGTTGCCCGTGAGGAACGGGTCGATGGCGAGGGTGTGCCTGCCGTCCGACAGCAGGACGCCGCTGTGCCCGAGGTAGGTGATGGTGACGGCCATGTGGTGCTCCTGATCGAAGGCGCCCCCCTTGTGGCGCATGATAACCCGAGGCCGCGTCCGATATCAGCGGGCCGATGGCGTCAAGCCTTCGGCCGAGGATGCGCCGTCCTAAACCCGACTCCCGACTCCGCCGATGGCAACTTAGACAAGGTGGGGAAGATTTCCGGGCTGACACGGGAGGACAGGACCATGGGCATCACCAACGCACCCAACGGCAACAGCAACGGCAACCACGCGACGGCGGCGCCGGCGGAGCTGCGCGGCAAGCAGGTGTTCACCACCGGCGAGGCCGCCGAGGTCTGCAAGATCTCGCAGCAGACCATCATCCGCTGCTTCGACTCGGGCCGACTGCACGGGTTCCGCGTGCCCGGCTCGCGCTTCCGCCGCATCCCGCGCGAGGAACTC
>CAZFDT010000076.1:0-24028 GCA_964518335.1 uncultured Phycisphaeraceae bacterium | reverse complement strand
TGCAGCGTCATCTGCAGGCGAAGATTCCGTCAAGAGTTCTTTTAGGTGCTCTAAATCATGCTTTGATTAGTACTTACGAATGGGCCCGGCGTGAGTCGAACACGCGACCTCACCCTTATCAGGGGTGCGCTCTAGCCAACTGAGCTACGAGCCCTTAAATACTTGCCTTTACTTGGCTAATGGTGCTCGATGGCACCTGTTGGCGCCGCAGGCCACAGCGCAACGCCAACCAATGTATCCTACTCGACTTGCAGACCGGGGGCAACCTCACCCATCTGAATCGCGCAGGGCGCGAGTCCTGTGCCCGTTGGCGCGAATCGGTCGCCGCGGCGTGGAATCGCGGTCAGAGGGACGTTCGGCTGCATGACTCACCGAACACCCTCACGCCGCGATGGCGAGCACGGAGGAAAGCCGTGGGCCATGCAAAACGGAATAGCCGGATCGTGGCCGTAGGTCCAAAGGTCCATCGCCGGGCTCGGACCTACCGCACGCCCAAGCGATGCAGCATCGTGTGGCGGTAAGTCTGGGTGGGGTGGAGGATCGGGGTGGGGAAGTCGCGGTGGTGGATGGCGTCGGGGAAGTGCTGGGTTTCGAGGCAGAATGCCTGGTAGGGGTGGTAGTGGGTGTTGCACTTGCCGCTGAGGGAGCCGTCGAGGAAGTTGCCGGTGTAGAGTTGGACGCCGGGCTGGTCGGTGAGGAGTTGGAGCGTGCGGCCGGTGGCGGGGTCGTGGACGAGGGCGCAGGGTCGCAGTTTTCCGTTGGTAGGCAGGGGCGGCTGCGCTGCGTCCGCCACGCGTGGGGCGGAGGCACTCGCAGTGGCAGGGAATCCAGGGGTGATGATGAAGTTGGTGTCGTAGCCGCGGGGGTTGTCGCCGACGTGGATGAGGTCGCGTCCGATGGGCTTGGGGTTGAGGAAGTCGAAGGGCGTGCGGGCGACGGGCGCGACTTGGCCGGTGGGGACGAGTGTGAGGTCGCAGGGCGTGTAGCGATCGGCGTGGAGGGTGAGCTCGTGTCGTTTGATATCGCCGCTGGCGTGGCCGGCCAGGTTCCAATAGGTGTGCTGGGCGAGGTTGACGATCGTGGTCGCGGTGGTGCGGGCGGTCATGACGACCTTGAGCTCATTGTCACAGGTGAGGGTATAGACGACTCTGGCGGCGACCTGCCCGGGATAGTTTTCCTCGCCGTCGGGGGAGGTGCGGGACAACTGCAGCGCGACGCCGCCAGCGACCTTGCGCGTCGCGGCGTTCCACACGTGCTTGTCGAAGCCCTTGACGCCGCCGTGGAGGTGGTGGCGGTCCTTTTCGTTTCTGGCCAACTGGTGGGTGCGGCCGGCCAAATCGAAGCGACCGGCGGCGATGCGGTTGGCGCAGCGGCCGACAATGGCGCCGAAGTAGGGGTGCCCGGCGATATAGCCGTCGAGGCTGTCGAAGCCCAGCACGATGTCGTCGCGCTTACCACAGCGGTCTGGCGCGTGCAGTTCGGTGATGATGCAGCCGTAGTTGGTGACCTTCATCATCAGATCACCGGCGGCGAGTGTGAAGAGCTTGACGTCCCTGCCGTCAATGCGGCCCCACGTCTGCACGTCAATGCTGGCAGTCATAGCGTTGAGTATATCGCTGCGACAGGCGTCGCGCCGACGTGCCACGCGTGGCGAGGCGCGCGGAGTTGGCGCTGCGGGCATAATCCTGCACAATATAGTCTTCGGGACCAAGGATATCGTCGTGCAGTTGATGACATGGACGATCGCGCGGCTGGGCAGCCGATTCAGCCTCCTGTTGGAGCCGTATCATCGGCGGGTGATGCACTCGGCGCTGGGGCGGTTTCTCGATGCGCCGATGGACCTGATGGTGGGGCTGGCCGAGCCGGACGGAACCGACCGCGTGCTGCCCTTCACGACGCGCGGCATCACACTGTTCAATTGCGAGCAGTTCGATCGCGTCAATTCGATCACGTATCGCGGCTACAGCGAAAAGTACCGGCTACGATTCGAGTTCAACATTCACAGCGTGTTCTATCCGCAGGATGAGCGGCTGTGCATCATGCCGGCGATCTACCTGGAGATGCGTGTGAACCCGGTCGGCCGGGTGCGTTGGACCCCGCAGCAGGCGCCGACGCCGCGGAGCGTACGGCTGTTCATTCGACTGCAGCGCCCGGACACGCAGATCACGACCGCGATCGACGGCGATCGGGGGCGCATCGATCTGGCGTACGAGACGTCGCTGACGCCACGGCTGGATCACACTCACGAGTCGAAGCGCGACACCGCCGACGCGCGTCGGGTCAAAGTCGCCGAGCGGATCGTCAGCCTCAATAGCGGTTGCGAGCCCACCGCCGACGGCGACGGGCTGATGCTCGACATCCCGGTGACGCCGTCGGGCAGCGGAACGAAATGGCGGCTGGTCTGGGCCGCGTTCTGTGGCGATGCAGTGCTGCAGGTGGGTCCGGGCGACCAGCCCGAGACGATCCGCGACGCGCGCTTCCGTTACCTGCGCGAGTGGTCGAGCCTGGATGAGGTGATCGGCGAGGCCATCGACGAGCGCGATGAGAAGCTGGCCTACTCCCGCCGCTTCGAGAAGGTGATCGAGCAGGCCCCGATCAACCAGAGCCAGCGCCATCTCATCAACCAGAGCTTTCAGAACTGGCTGAGCAATACGTTCTGGTGCGACATTGAGCCGCGGCAATTCAAGGGTGGCATCCGCGACGTGACGCAGCTCGATCCATGGTTCAGCGTGTGGGAGGGCAATTGCCTGTTCCACTCGACGATTGACGTGGAGTACAACGTGGCGCTGCTGTACCTGACGTTGTGGCCTCAGCTCCTGGCGATGCAGTTTGACCAGTGGGCTGGGCACGTCACGGCGCACGCGACGTCGAACGGCGTGTACCTGAGCCACGACATGGGCGCCGCCACGCGCGTGACGGGCCAGGCGTACCCGCATCCGATGGAGGTCGAAGAAAACTGCAACTACCTGCTGCTGCTGCAGGCGTATTCGCACTGGACCGGCGACCTGGCGATCGCCCGGCGTCACACGGGCCTGATCGACCAGCTCGCGCGGTATCTATTGTGGACCGACACCGACCGGTCGGGCTTCCCCACCGAGGGCGTGGCCAACACGATCGACGACGCCAGCCCGGCGACGCAGTACGCGCGGAAGCAGACCTACCTGGCGGTGAAGCGCATCGCGGCGATTCGCGCCGCGGTGGACCTGCTGACTCGTTGCGGCCGGGAAGACGACGCGCAGCGCTACGAGCGGCGCTACGAGGCCGACCTGCGCATGGTCGAACTCAACGCCTGGCTGGGCGACCATTACGCGGTGTGCGTGGATCGGTCGGCGGTCGGTATGACCGACGTGTGGACGGGCAAGCCGCTCACAAGCGATACGATCGACGGCTGGGACGCGGTGTCGATCTACACCGGCAACGCGCTGCTGTTGCCCATGATGATCGGCCAGCCACCGCTGCTCAGCAGCGATCGGCTCATCAACGACCTGATCGCCGGCTACCGCGAGTGCATGAGCCGATACGGTTGCGGCCACACTTCCTTCGAGCCGGAAAACGTCTGGGTGTCGCAGAACCTGTGGCGCGATCATCTGGCCCGGTACATGGGCATGGCCGGCCCCACCTACGCCCAGCTCTACTGGGACCTGCAGGTCATGAGCAACACGTTTGAAGCCTCCAAAGGCTTCATCGACACCTACATCAACAACAACCTCTGCTTCTACCCCCGAGGCATCACCAGCATCGGGTACTTCCTGGCCCACCCCCGCCTCATCATCGACCGCCTGGCCCCCGGCGGAGCCTACATCACCGTCGAGCCCGACCGTAACCACCGCCAGCGCTGGCCCCTGCTCCCTCTCGCCGACTGGAAAGCCGGCAAAATCCCCGTCTGCGTCGTCGATCAGCACGGCAACGCCACCATCGAGGGCGCCATCGACCCCGTCATCATCCACGGCCAACAGCCCAAGCGTGAAACCGAACTGATTGGGTGAAGCCCTCATCGGCCGAAGGCAATCGGGTCATTCACTGATCCCCAGATCGCTTTTGGTGAACAGCGACGCGAAGGCGAAGCCTTCTTTCTCGATGTTCTCGCGCGCGCCCTCCTGGCGATCGATCACGACGACGATCTTGGCGACTGTCACGCCCATGTCGCGCAGCATGCGCGCCGCCTCGAGCGACTGACCGCCGGTCGTGGCGATGTCTTCGGTGATGAGGACCGTGTCGCCCTTGTTGATCACGCCCTCGAACTGCTTGGCGGTGCCGTAGTCTTTCCTGGCGTTGCGGATCAGAACCATGGGCAGCCCAGTCTGCATCGCCGTGGCAGTCACGAGGGGAATCCCCCCCAGCTCGGGCCCGGCCAGGCGCGTCACTTGGGGCGCAACATGCTTGGCAAACCGCTTGCCCAGCTCGCGCAGGATGTCCGGCTGCGTCTCGAAGAGATACTTGTCCAGGTAATACTTGCTCTTGCGTCCCGAGCGCAGCGTGAAATCGCCGTGCAATAGCGCCACGTCACGGATGCGCGCGATAAGTTGTGCGTCAGTCATGGGGCAGAGTATATCGGTGTGTGGTGAGTGGTGAGTGGTCAAGCCGCGTCTTTGACGCCGAGGCCCGGGTGCTTGGCGCGGTACACTCGCATCATGCCCCGCGACTTACGTGATCGGGTGATTGTCATCACCGGAGGCGGGACGGGCATCGGCGCCGCCACGGCGATGGCCTGTGCCCGCGCCGGCATGCACGTAGCCCTGGGCGGGCGGCGCGTGGACAAGGTGCAGGCCATCGCCGCGCAGGTCGAAGCGTTGGGCCGTCGCGCCCTGGCGACTGCCTGCAACGTCGATCATGACGCCGATGTGCGCCGGCTCGTGGACGCCACGCGCGACGCCTTCGGCCGCATCGACGTGCTCTACGCCAACGCGGGCTACGGCGTCGTCGCCCCCGTTCTCGACACCGACGAAGCCCAGGCCCGCGCCATGTTCGAAACCAATTTCTGGGGCACGTTCCGCTTCCTGCGCCTTGGCGTGCCGGTCATGCTGGCCACCAGCAATCAGCCGCACGTAGTGATCTGCAGCAGCTCGGCCAGCGAAATCAGCCCGCCGATGTACGGCTTCTACGCCGCCACCAAGGCCGCCCAGGACGCCATCGCCTGCGCCATGCGCGCCGAGCTTCACGCTCGACGAGTGCCCGTCACCTCGGTTCATCCCACCGGCACACGCACCGCGTTCTTCGACGTGTCCATCAAGGCGCACGGGCCAGACCCTATCCTCAACACGCCCAAGTGGGCCTTCCAGTCCGCCGACCACGTCGCCCGCCGCATCGTCGGCGCCCTGCGCCGGCCCCGGCCCGAGGTCTGGCCCAGCCCCATCACCCGCGTGGGGCTGGGCGTGCTGACCATCTTCCCTTCCGCCCAGGCCTGGCTCGTCCGCCGCATGATGAAAGCACGCTCCGGCCCTGGCGACACGCCCTGATCCGGCCCCCACAGCTTGAGGCGAGCGAACCCGATCACGTCGGTGGCGTATAGTTGTGGTGTCGGCCGCCGCTCCCGCATGGAGAGTGTGGCCTGGGCAGTGACTCAAAACGCTATGGTTTCACGACGAGGAGCAAACCTATGTCACGCATACGCTGGTATGGTCCAACGCTGGTGCTGCTGGTGGCGGTGCTGCTGGTGATGCTGGCCGGGCCGGGGCTGGCGCGGAAGATAGCCCATGCACACGCGGATGAGCGTATTCTGCTGGTCAAGGCCGAACTGGCGGAGAACCCGACGCTGGCGGAGTTGAGCAACGCCTTCCGCAAAGTCGCCGAGGTGGTCGAGCCCAGCGTCGTCCACATCGAAGTCAAGGCCAGAGAGTCGGCCGCACGCGGCGCCGGCCGGTCATCGCCCAGCGATCTGTTCGAACGCTTCTTCGGCCCCAACGCCCCGCAAATGCCCGAGCCCGAGGCCCCCGCCCCCGACGGCCAGGACTTCGACCGCTACAACCCTCTGCGGCCATACGGCAACGGCAGCGGGTGGGTCTATGACGACCAGGGCCATATCATCACCAACAACCACGTCGTGCGGAAACCCGGCGGCGCCATCGCCGATGAGATCCTCGTCCGCTTTCACGACGGTTCCGAACGCACCGCCAAGGTCGTCAAGACCGACCCCCGCACGGACATCGCCGTCATCAAGATCGAGGGCGGCAACGTCCATCCGGCCACGATCGCTCGCGAACCCATTGAGCAGGGCGACATCGTCTTCGCTTTTGGCTCGCCCTTCCGCTTCGAGTTCTCCATGAGCCAGGGCATCGTCAGCGGCAAGGGCCGACGGCTGGGCATCATCCGCGGCGGCGGCGGCTACGAGGACTTCATACAGACCGATGCCGCCATCAACCCCGGCAACTCCGGCGGGCCTCTGACCAACATCTATGGCCAGGTCATCGGCATGAACACCGCCATCGCCACCGCCACCGGCACGTACAACGGCCTGGGCTTTGCCATCCCCGTCGAGATGGTCCGCTCCATCGCTGACCAGATCATCCGTGACGGCCGCGTCAGCCGTGGCTATCTGGGCATCTTCATCAAGGACCTGGACCCGAAGATGGCCGAGACGTTCGGATTCACCGGCAAGGGCGTACTCGTGGAGGACCCGATCGCCGACGGACCCGCCGCCGACGCCGGGCTCCAGCGCGGCGACATCATCACGCGCATCGACGATCGGGCCGTCACCAGCGCCGACGAGCTGCGTAACCGCGTGGCCAACGAGAAGCCCGGCTCGACGCTCAGGGTTGAACTCTTCCGCGAGGGTAAGCTCATCACCACCGAGGTGAAGATCGGCGAGCTGCCCGACGAGCCGATGGCCGCCGGCCGGTCGATGCCGCGCAGCCCCGACGGTGACGCCACCGCCCAGGCCATGGAATTGCTGCAGAAGCTGGGCATCCAGGGCGCCAAGGGGCTTGATGCCCGCGAGATCGAGCAGCTCAAGCTGCCGTCGGGCACGGCAGGCGTGCGCGTGCTGAGCGTGCGACCGGGCTCCGTCGCCCAGGGACAAGACATCGCCCGCGACACCATCATCACTGATGTCATGAACGTCAAGGTCGATTCTGTCAACGCCCTTGTCGCTGAGCTGGAAAAGCACGATCTGGCCCGCGGCGTGCGGCTGTCTGTGCTCGACCGTGTGCCCAGCGGCGAGTGGATGCCTCGCTTCGTGCTGCTGGCGCTGATGCGCGAATAGAAGCATGAAGGCAGGACTGTCGGTTCCTCCTCCCGAAGCCCGCGGCCACCTCCTCCGCGGGCTTCCTTCTTGGACCGCCCTGCCGTTACACTCATGCCATGACCGCCACGGCCGCCATGTTGCATCCCGCTCCGGGCAGCGTCCATTCGCCGCTGCTGCAAGTCGAGCGACTCAAGACGTACTTCCCCGTGCGACGAGGGCTGCTGCGAAAGACTGTCGGCTACGTCAAGGCCGTCGATGACGTGTCGCTGACCGTCGGCCGCGGCGAAACCGTCGGACTCGTCGGCGAATCGGGCTGCGGCAAATCGACCGTAGGTCGCACCGTGCTGCGACTGATTCCCGCCACGTCCGGGCGCGTCGTCTTCGATGGTCAGGAGGTGTTCGCCGCCGATCGCTTGCAGATGAAGCAGCTCCGCCGGCAGATGCAGATCATCTTCCAAGACCCCGTCGGATCGCTCAATCCGCGCATGACCATCGGTCGCATCATCGGCGAACCGATCCAGGTGCATCGCCTGGCCAAGGGCAGCGAACTGGGCGATCGCGTCGAGTCGCTGCTCAAGCGCGTCGGGCTCGAACCCGACCACGCGTGGCGCTACCCGCACGAGTTCAGCGGCGGGCAGCGGCAGCGCATCGGCATCGCGCGAGCACTGGCCCTGGAGCCTCGCTTCATCGTCTGCGATGAGCCGGTGTCCGCCCTGGACGTGTCCATTCAGTCGCAGATTCTTAACCTGCTCAACGACCTGAAAGATGAGTTCGGGCTGTCGTACCTGTTCATCGCCCACAACCTGGCGGTGGTCGAGCATTTCTGCGACCGCGTGGCGGTGATGTACCTGGGCCGCATCGTCGAGCTGGCCGACCGTGACACGCTCTATCGCAATCCGCTTCACCCCTATACCCGCGCGCTGCTCTCCGCCGCGCCGACGCCCGATCCACGCGCCAAGCGACGGCGCATCATGCTGCTGGGCGACGTGCCCTCGCCGATCAGCTACCTCAAGGACGATGGCCGGCTTGTCGCCGAGATGAGCGCCGAGGAACAGGCGGAGTTGGAGGCGATGAAAGAGCCCGGCATCGAGTACGTGACGCGCCACAGCCTGTTGGATCGCCCGCCGCTGCGCGAGGTCGAGGGCGAGCCGGGCCACTTCGTCTCCCGACATGAGGCATGAGCCAATGGGTGGCGACGGCGGCGTGGCAACGCAACCTGCTTGCTCGTCGTCCGGGTTGGACGAGTGCTTCACGCGACCTGCTGAAAAAGACCCAGGGGGGCCATGGCAGCGGCGTCGTGGACCGTCAGCCGCCCTTTGGATGTCGGGCCGCACTGGCGGCAGTAGCTGTGCTGCAGGCGACGGGGGTTGACGCGACGGTAGCGATGGGCGATCGCCCGCTCGCACTGTCTGCAGACAATGGTGTAGCGCGGCGGGACGATCTGCACATCCTCGCCCGCCAGCCGCTGGGGCGTCGCGCCAATTCGCACACAGACGGCCTTCCACGTGGCGTCGTGGCCGTGTTCGATCCCCGCGATCGCATGGGCGATCTCGTGCAGGATCGTGTCGCGCACCTCCGCCTCGCTGTTGAGCTGCACCAGGTGGCGCGACAGGCGGATCGTCTTGATCTGGCGTCCCTTGCGAAGGCGGCGCACGTGGGCCGATCCGAGCTGTCGCCGCCCGTGACTCCACACGAACCGCCACCCCGCAGCGGCGACGCCGTGTTGCTCCATCAGTTCGCGCGCCATCGCTTCCGCGGCGAGCAGGTCCATGCGACTACTTTAACGGCTGAAACAGAAACAGCAGGACGCGGTCCATCGTCGAGGCCCAGCCGGCCTCATCCTGCTTCAGATCCGCCCAGGTGTGGTACGTCATGAGCGGCGGGTCGCTCGGGGCGACGCCCAGCGCCGCGACATAGGCCGACAGGTCCGCCTGTTGCGTCGGGAGGTCGAAGTTTTCGCCGCCGCCCGCGGCCAGATCCAGCCAGATTCTCGCGTTCCTCGCCCACGTCAGGTCGCCACCGGTCAAGTGCAGCGGTTTGTCGCCCACGCGCAGCCACGGCGACAGCGCCGCCACGCGGCCGAACACCGCCGGATGTCGGGCCGCCATGTGCAGCGTGATCAGTCCGCCCAGGCCCGCGCCCGCCACCGCCGTGTCGTCGCGGCCCGGTCGGGTCGCCAACGCGCGATCGAGGTGCGGCTTAAGTTCCTCAACAATGAAGCGGCCATACGCGTCGCCCTTGCCCGCCGGATCGAACTCGGCCGCACGCTCGGGCGTGTTGTAGATCCCCACGATGATGATCGGCGGGAGCATGCCCTCGCCAATCAATCGCTGGGCCGTCTCATCGAGCCGCCACTCGACGCCGGCGTAGGCGGTCGCCTCATTGAACAGGTTCTGCCCGTCGTGGACGTACAGCACGGGATAGCGTTCGTCCCCGCCGTCGCGATAACCTGGGGGCAGCCACACGGCGATGTCGCGCTCGTTGCCGAGAATGTCACTTCGGAACTTGCGATGGACGCGCAGCTCTCCGGCGATCGTGATGCGGCCGGGAATCGTCTGACCCTTGTCGATCCAGGAGGCGACCTCGACGACGACGGTCGAGTCGCCGCGGACTTCGAGCGTGCGATTGGGGATGTCCTCGCCGGCCGGTCCTCGCTCGACGGCGCCCCACGTGCCTCGGGTGACCTTATAGTCGTACTGCACGTGGCCCAGCAGTTCGACGGTGGCGCGGTGCGTGCCGTCTTCGCTTCGCGTCAGGGGCACGCCGGCCGCTTCCCAGTTGCCCAGGGTGGGCCCGCTGCCCGAGATGTACAACGTCTGGCCGGGGGGCGTATCCGGCGAAGGCGTCACGACGAACGTCACTGATGCGGGCGTCTGCTGCAGTGATCGCTCGATCGCCTGCTGCAGATTCGCCTCAGCCTCGTGCGTGGCCGACAGATACCACGCCCCGATACCGCCCGCCGCCGCCGCACCGCACCCGAGCACGACCGATAGGGTCTTCGTCATCGCTGGACCTTTCCCAGACGTGTTGGCAGTGTATCCGGCCACACCCGATCACTGCAACGCATCTCGTCGAGCGAGCACCGCCGTGCCCCACGGCTCAACCTTCACCACCAGCCCGGTGGCGTTGGCGCCGATGCTCCGGGCGTTGCCACGCAACGTCACCGCCGGGCGATCCTCGCCCTCCTGTAGCGCAACCACCGACGGGCTCATCAGGTCGTACCAGGGCTGGGCCTGTGCGTCGGCCACCGAGACAAGCACCGTTCGCGGCGAATCGCTGCGGTTGACCACCACGTACACGCTCTCTTCGACCAGGTCGCGTGCGAACACCAGCACGCCCGCCGGATCATCGGTCGCCACGGTGCGGTACAGCCCCAGCCGCAGCGGCGCCAGCGCGTGCCGCACCGCGATCGCACGCTGGAACGACGCGAACACCGCCGGGTCGAACTTCACCTGCGGATCGTCGAAAGTCAGCTCGGCCCAGGTCATCGGCATGCGATTGCTCGGGTCGTCGGGCGACCACATGCCCGCCTCGGTTCCGTAGTAGATCATCGGAGCGCCGAGATAGGTCATCTGCAACACCGCCGCCTGGAGCTTCCGCTTGCGTTCGACCTCGGTCGGCTTGCGGGGGTTGTAGTCGGGGCCGTTGTCCTGCAGGCGGTTGGCGCCGTCGTACGGCCGATCGGGGTTGACGAACATCGACGCCAGGCGGTCGGTGTCGTGGCTGTCGTAGAGGTTCTGATTCACCAGGGACACCTGCAGCGGGTAGGTGTAGGCCAGATTGTGCAGCCGCCTGGCGAACTGCGTGGGCGTCAGGGCGTCGCGCTGATTGACGAAGAACGCCTGCGCGGGCACGGCGAACTGATAGTTCATGACGGCGTCGAACTGGTCGCCCTTGAGCCAGGGATGGGCCCAGCCCCAGATCTCGCCGGTGATGTAGGCGTCGGGGTTGCTGCTCTTGACCACCTGCCGCCACTCGATCCAGAACGGATGGGGGATATCGCCGGGCACATCGAGGCGCCAGCCATCGATGCGGTAATTCACCTCGTCGCCGTACTCGGCACGAAGCTGAGCGAAAAACTCGTCGGGCAGATTCGCCGGTGCCATCCAGCGGCGGGTGATGGCGAAGATGTGCTCGCGCGGCCCGTCGGCCAGACCGCGGTGGCCGTCCTTGCGGAATGCGGGCAACCAGCCGTTGTCGCCGTCCCACGCCCGCCAGCGAAGGCCGCCCTCCTTGCCGTAGGTCTCGGGCTTGCCCCAGTTGGCAGGGTCGCCCCAGTCGATGATCTCGAACCACTCGGCGTAGCGCGAGTCGCGCCCCAGATTGAGCACGTCCTGGAATGCATAGTGCGGCCGACCCACGTGGTTGAACACACCGTCGAGGATCACGTGGAACCCTTGCCGATGCGCCTCGGCGACGAAGCGCAGAAACAGGAGGTCGGTCTTCGTCCACGTCCACGTGTCGGGGTCGTCCGTCTCGACACCCGACGTCGCCAACTCGGCCAGTTCGCCAGCGAAGCCGAAGTTGTCGTCGATGTGACGGAAGTCGCCGGTGTCATACTTGTGCTGGCTTTCGGCCTCGAACATGGGATTGAGGTAGATCGCGTTAACGCCCAGGCGACGCAGGTACGGCAGCGCCTCGATCATGCCCTGCAGATCGCCGCCGTACTTGCGATGCCACACGTTGCCCTTGCCGCGGTAGAAGTTCTGCGGCCCCGCCGCTTCGCCGTGCTCGATATGTGCCGCCCACCAGTCGCTGGTCCACGGCAGCGACCGCGGTGGATCGTTGGACGTGTCCCCGTTGCGGAACCGCTCGGGGAAGACCTGATACCACACCGCGTGCTTCGCCCAATCAGGCGTGGCGAATGCGGGGTCGTCGAGCATCAGGACGAAGTGCGAACCTTGCTTGTCGAGCAGTTCGTGCCGAGCCTCACCGTCGCGGACGATGAAGCTGTAACTAACTTTTGTACCGCTGCTGGGGATCAGTGCCGCGAACTCGTCGAACCCGTGCCGCGTGCCGAGACGCTGCAGTGGCACGGTGAACATTGGCCCCATGGGATTATAGTTGGTGCTCGCCTCGACGGATTGAGCATCTCCCTGACGAACGCGCAGTTTCAGCAACACATGTTCACGCGAGACGATCCGAGCGTCACGATCCGGGTTGTGGATCACGCCATCGGTGTTGATGTGATTCGGCTGCGGCGCCGGCAGCTTGCGGCCGTCGAGACCGATGAGGACCGCGGAGTTGACGCCGCCGTGGCCGTCGGGCTCTTCGAGCTCCTTGTCGCTGTGCGGGTCGTTGAGCCAGCGGTCGCCGTTGACGACGAGCTTGTAGTGGTGGACGCCGTCGGGCAGGTCGAGCGTAGCGGACCACAGGCCGTCGTCGCCCTGTTGCAGTGGGCTGGCGTGGCGCGACCAGCCGTTGAACGTGCCGGCGACGGCGACGCTGTGGATGTCGCCGGTGTCGTGGGTCGGCGTGAACGTGAAGGTGTGGGGCGCGGCGACGCCGATCGATGCCAGCCACAGCACCAGGAGCGATGACACGGACCGCCATGCCGGAGCTGACCCTCGGCGAAGCTCCGGGCTGATGCGCGATGCGCCTTCGCTCGCCATGAATCCGGGCCTTTGCCTCCGGCCGTGGCTCAGGTCCGACGTGGGAGAGTCAAGTGCGCATGGGGGCATGAATGCGTCCTCCATCAAGTCAGTTGGGGGTTCACAAGTTGTTGATCTGCCGCGCCATCGCCGTGGACTCGCGCAGGACAAGGTGGGTGGGCAGCACGTCGTTGACGGTTTCGATCTTGCCGCGGACTCGTTCGATGAGGCGTTCGCAGGCGCGGGCGCCGCACTCGTAGAGCGGCAGGTGGACAGTAGTCAGGGCTGGGTTGACGTAGGCGGTGTGGTGGATGTCGTCGAAGCCGACGACGGACACGTCGCCGGGCACGTTCGCGCCGTCGCGCTGCAGTCGGCTCATGGCACCCAGAGCCATCTTGTCATTGCCCGCGAAGATCGCTGTCATGTCGGCATGGCGAGCCCGCAACTCGGCAACAGCGTCGGCGCCGCCTTCCTCGGTGAAGCGCCCGTCGGCGCGCCAGGAGTCGGCCACGTCCAATCCAGCCTGCTGGCATCGCCGCGTGAACACGTCGAGCACCTGGCGCGTGGTGTGGGCCTCGGGCGCGCCGATGATCAGGCCGATCTTGCGGTGGCCAAGCTGCAGGAGCATGTTCATGACCTGCTCAGCGCCGGAGGCATAGTCGCAGACGACGTGGTCCATGGCCCAGGCCTCGAAGCGATTGTTGACGCTCACGGTCGGATAGCCGCGCTTGGCCAACTCCTGCAGGAAGTGATGGCGGTCGTGAAAGCCCAGGAGGAGCACACCATCGACGAAACGACGCTCGAACAGCTCGACGTGCTTGCCCTCGCGGACGAAGTCGGGCTTGGCGTGCTCGAGCATGACCTTGTGCCCCAGCCGCGCGGCCCGGTCGCAGATGCCCGAGAGCAGCTCGCCGAAGTAGGCGTCGGCGAAGGGGTGCTTCAGCGGCGGGAGCATGGCGGCGAGCACGCGGGTGTACTTGCTGGAAAGGCTCTGCGCCAGCCGGTTGGGCTGGTAGCCGAGTTGATCCATGATGCGCTGGACGCGGATGGCGGTGGCGCGGCTGATCTTGGGGTTGGCGTTGATGACCATCGAGACGGTGGCGACGGAGACGTCGGCCTGCCGGGCGATGTCGCGGATGCCGACTTTGCGGGCGGCAGCCGTTTGCGCGGCCGTGCGTCCAGCCGGCGCCAGCCGTCGGGCCGGGGTTTGTGGAGGCGAAGTCATGCCCGCCAGTTTCGTCATGGTCGATGATCCGTGTCCGATGCCGCGCTGACAAAGCCTCTTGACAAGTGTGGTGAACCAGTTTACCATGATGGTGATCAAAGTCAATGGCGACCGCGGCGCGGTGCCGGAATCGAGTGGAGATATTGACTTTGTGCCGAATGCGATTAGACTTCGCATGGGTGGCGAAAGCGGCGGCCCGCCCAGTTCAGCAGCGGGAAATGGCCGCCCATCAGTTCTTGCAGTTTCGCATCACGCATGACTCGGTTTCACAGGATGGTCCGATGAACAGCCAGGCGACGGGCAACAACGCGAAGGTGAAACGGTTTAATGGATTCACCCTCATCGAGCTGCTGGTGGTGATCTCCATCATCGCCCTGCTCATCGCCTTGCTCCTGCCCGCCTTGGGCAAGGCGCGCAGTGCAGCCAAAAACATTCAGTGCTTGTTCAACGTCAGACAAACTGCCATCGCTTCCACCGTCTTCGCCACCGATCACAGACAGTTCGTTCAGACCTCCACCAGCGACCTTTTCTGGGGCGGGTCTGGCGCTCCTCCGGGTCGGGCCGGACGATATGCGTTCTACAGCAGCGGTGAGATCAAGGATTGGGCCAGTGCAATCGTTCCATACATGGGGGGTGGGGCTGACGATTCGTTCGACAAGACCGTCGATAAAGTCTCCCGCGCCTTCGTGTGTCCCAGTGATCCCCGTCAGACAGGCATCGATCCCGGTTATAAGCTCTACAACAACCTGCAGACAACCGATTGGGCGTTCAACAACAATCCCATTTCGTACGGCGTCAACGCCGACCTTACTTCACTGGTGGGAAACAATCGCGGCTGGTGGACGACCATCAACGGGCAGGCCATCGACCCGCACGGCGGCAACAACCTGCCGCTGGAGGGCAACCTTGAAGGCGTGGCCAATCCCTCGATGACAATGCTCTACGCCGACTGCGGCAATCAGCCGTGGAATAACCAGAGCAGTCCGGTCAACCGCAATGACGTTCTGATGTACACCGGCAGTTTCTGGGTAAGCGGTAATGGCCAGGGCACGCTCCTGGCGATTTACACCGCCGGCTGGTCGATCCGCGAGAAGATGCCGCTGGCGGACAACAACGGGGACCGGCATGGCGACACCGTGAACGTCGCGTTCGCCGATGGCCACGCGGCGAATCACGGGCCGAGCAATTTCGAGAAAGTGCGAATTTCACCCCTGAAGTTCTGATCGCTCACTGCCGCGGGCAATGTGCCCGCGATGATGGAGGGTTTCACAATGTCATCTGCTACACCCTGTTACGTGGATACACCCATCCACAGGAGGCTGCCCATGAATCGTGTGATGTTCGGAGTTCTGGCTGCTGCACTTGCTTCGCCGGCGTCGGCGGGACTCATTAACACCGTGGTGGACACCACCCCCGGCGGCGCCACCGTGGATGGAACCGTCACCGGCGGCGAGTACGTGGGAACCGTCAGCGGCGGTGGCGGCGGATTCGGCGGACCGGTCGGCGGCGGCACGCTCAGCGTTGATTCGGACGCCAACGGCGTGTATTTCGGCTTCAGCAGTATGGGCGACATCAGCGGCAACAGCATCCGCGTGTACTTCGACACCAAGCCCGGCGGGTTCACCGAGCTGTCCGACGCCGCAGGATTCAACGACTTTGCCGACTTCGGACGCGAACGCCTGTCCCGGCCCGCGTCCAACGGCCTGACACTGCCCTTCGCCGCCGACTACGGCTGGATCATCAGCCCGGCATTCGGCGGATTCCAGTCTCTATTCGAGCTGGCCACCGGTGGCAACGGCTCGCTCATCGCCAAGAACAGCGGCAACTCGGGCACCGCCATCGGCGAAGGTCCCAGCAACGCCACGTACGAGTTCTTCCTCACTTACGAGAATCTGGGCATCGAGGCCGGCGACCTCGTCGATTTCGTCGTGATCTACTCAAACAACGACGGCCAGGACAGCGCGTTCATGTCTAACGAAGGCTTCCCGTTCCAGGACTCGGGCAGCAACTTCGGCAACGGCCCGGTGACGATCGCCAACTTCCATCGCCTCGTGAGCGTGCCTGAACCGGCGAGTCTGGCGTTGTGCGCCGCGGGCATCGCGCTGATGGGTACGCGTCGTCGCAAGAACTGATCTGGAACGCAGGATATTTCACGGTCTTCGTTTCACACCACCCCATCGGGCTTTGCGCCCCAGGAGGATGCGTATGAGAGCACTTGTCATTTTTCTGGCTACAGGCCTGGCCGCGGCGCCGGCGCTGGGGGCAATGCTGGCTGCGGACGCAGCGTCGGACGCCGGGTACGGCAGCGGCTGGACCAACGGCAGCAACGGGGGCACGGGCTTCAGTCCTTGGGTCTTCCGCTCGGACGCCGGCTCTGGTTTTGCCGGATTTTTCCGGTCCAGCGCATCGAACACCGACGTCAGCATCGGCACGGGCGACAACCGCGCTTGGGGCACGTTCGCCAACGGCTCGGGCTTCAATGCCGCCGTGGCGTTCCGCGGCTTCACCGACGGGTCGCTAAGCGTCGGCCAGTCTCTGCTGTTGTCGATTGACAACGGCAACATCCAGACCAACGGCTCAATGGGCATCGTGCTGCGCACGGGCAACAGCAACGGCGCCCACACCAATTACAACACCGGCTCGCGGTTCGAGTTCTACTTCCTGGGCGGCCAGTCGGGGTATCGCATTGTCGATGGCACCGGCACGACGGTGACGGACATCGGCTTCACCAGCGCCGGCTTGGATCTTACGTTCACACTGACCTCGGCGAACACCTACGACCTGACGGTGTTCCGCCGATCCACCAGCCAGACGTTCACATTCCTCGACCGCACGCTGGGCGGCACAGCGGGCGCGGGGTTGGACAGTATTGCGCTTTACAACCGCGACACGGAATCGGCGAACGTGTACTTCAACAGCCTGGAGATCATCCCCGAGCCGACGGCCGTCGCTCTGCTGATGGTCGGCGCCGCGATAGCGATGGTGCGACGGCGCGCCGCGGCGTGAAGGGCATCGAACGGTAGTCGCTGACAGAGGAGTTACGTAGTGCGAACCAGCCGGAACAACCTGGGGGGACATGGCTGCTGGCGTGCGGCGGCGTGCGGACTGGCGTTGCTGTGGACCACCGCGGCGTGGGGGCAGGACGTGTCGCCCCGGGCGTTTCTGCAGTGGTTTGAGTCGCCGTACCAGACGACGGTGAACCGCGCCCCGGACCTGTTCATGGCCGGTTACGGCGCCGTGTGGCTGCCGCCGCCGGGCCGCGCCGATCTGAGCGATTTCTCCGTCGGCTACGACGTGTACGACCGGTTCGATCTGGGCCGCTGGGATCGCAAGACGCTCTACGGCACCGAGGCCGGGCTCAAGCGCACCGCCGACATGATGCATCGCATGGGCTCGTATCTGCACATCGACGCGATCATCAATCACAATGGATTCAGCGACGCGGGCACATCGGGCTTCCTCAACTCCGGCGGCTATCCCGGCTTTCTGCTGCGCAACCCCAACGGCACACCGACCGGACAGCCGGGCACCGACGGCGATTTCAACAGCGCCTACGATTACGGCGATCTGCGCGGACGACTGGCGGGCCTGATCGACATCAACCATGCGACGAACCACCGCTTCGTTCGTCACCCCGTGCCGGGCGTCGAGCCTGTGCCCGGCAACCACGGTGGCAACCTTCCCGCGGGCACCACGCCCGACGCCAGCGGCCGCCTCGCCAATGTCCCCCTCGAGTCCAACCGTCGCTTCTACCCCGACCGCGACGGCCCTTTCATCAGTGTCTTCGATCCCACCACCGGCGAGCAGAACATCCGCATCTACTCCTACAACACCGCCAACCCGATGGCCGGCGACCCGGTCGGCGAGAACGCCACCGGCTACCTCATGCGCTACCTGCAATGGATGGTGCAGCACGTCGGCGTGGACGGCTTCCGCATCGACGCCGCCAAGCACGTTGAGGGCTTCGCCTTCAACTTCCTCGATCGCGCGGTGTACCGCTCCAATCCCCGCAAGCACCTGGACGGCTCGACCAACCACGTGTTCAGCTACGGCGAAGTGTTCGACGGAAACCGCGACTTCCTGCAGAGCTTCGTCCGCAAAGACATCAACCCCAGCGATATCGGCCGCATCGGCGGCAACCGCGACGTGCTCGACTTCGCCCAGTATTTCACCCTGCGCGACAACCTCACCGGCAACGGCTTCGCCAACGACTGGCGCAACGTCGTGTACGCCGATCTCGACTTCCACGACGACGGGCTGAAGAACGGCAGCGCCGGCGTCAAGTTCGTCCAGAGCCACGACGACTTCGGGCCCCACCTCAACAACGTCGCCCACGCCTACATGCTCATGCATCCGGGCAACAGCGTCGTCTATTTCAACGCCAAGCAGTTCGGCAACAACCGCGACTTCCCCAAAGACGGCCGCGGGGACGCTCTGGGCGGCGTCTTCGGCGACCGCGTCACTGACCTCGTCGAGATTCGCAACACCCACGGCCGGGGTAACTACCGCGAACGCTGGCTCGAAAAGGAACTCTACGCCTTCGAACGCGCCGGCTCCATGGTCGTGCTGCTCAACAACCGGCTCGACAGCGGCTTCGACTCTCGCACGCTCAATGTCGATATGCCCTTTGGCGCCTACCTCGTCGAACTCACCGGCAACGCCAAGGCATGGAACCAGCAGGTCGGCAACGCCGACATCCCCGAGGTCGTCCAAGTCTTCAACGATACCGGCTTCGGCACGCCCAACAAGATCAACGTCCGCTTCCTTCGCAACGGTGGCGGCGACCGCGGATACCTCATCTACGGCCTGCCCACGCCCCAGTCCGACAACGGCATCGAACTTTCCAACGTCGCCAGCGTCCTCGAAGGCGGCAATCCCCAGGGCAACGCCTTCTCCAACGGCAACACCCGACTCACCGATCTCTTCGTCATCCACGACGATTCCTTCCAGGTCAAGCTCGCCACCAAGGCGGTCAACCTGCTCGGCTCGCTGCGCGACCGCGACGCCGACGGCGACAACGCCCTCGTCCGCATCAACGACGGACTCGACCTCAACGGCAATGGCGTCGTCGATTTCCGCACACCCGCGCCCGCCAGCGCCACCTATGGCTTCGAACAGTTCACCACCTTCAAGCAACCCGGCTACTTCCAAGGCAATGGTCAGGGGCTGTACATCCAGAACATCGACGCTACCATGCTCCCCGAGGGCGTCAACTTCATTACCGTCCGCGCCTTTCGCCACCGCGAGGACGGCGGCCCGGCGGTATTCAGCGAGTTCAAGAAGGT
This sequence comes from uncultured Phycisphaeraceae bacterium, assembly GCA_964518335.1. GTDB lineage: Bacteria > Planctomycetota > Phycisphaerae > Phycisphaerales > Phycisphaeraceae > CAZFDT01. The sequence goes on along the minus strand of CAZFDT010000076.1, from coordinate 4,747 downwards.
CGTCTATATCGACCGCCTGCCCCCGATCTCCGCGCCGGCCGGGTTCAAGCCCTTCAGCGGCACGGGCAACAATGACATCCTGATCGAGTCGATCGATCACACCGCTGACAGCGTCCACCTGTTCCTCAACCTTCCCTTGGCGATGACGCAGGAGCAGGTGCTGCAGTTGGCGATGGACGGCCAGGGACAGATGGACCGCGTGGACGTCAACCTGTTCAAGCAAGGCTTCTTCGGCGTGCCCAACGGCAACAACGTGTTCAGTATCGTCACATTCGAGATGACCGGCACGTGGAACGTGCAGCGGTTCACCGGCATCATGCCCACCGCCACGCGTGGGGCCGGGCTGGGCGATCTGACTATGGACGAGAAGTTCGAGGGCGACGACCTGGACCTGATGATCGCGGCCATCCTCAGCGGCGACTCGATCTTCCACGCCCCCGGCGACTTCACAGCCGACGGCCGGGTCACCGCCGCCGACTGGCACGCCTTGGGCCAGAAGCTCGTGGCGATCCACAATGCCGGGACGCTGCGGCCGGACGGCTTCCCGCTCGTATCGCAGGGCACGCTCGACTATTACCACGCCCTCACGTCGCAGGTGCCAGAGCCGACGACGCTCGGCCTGCTGCTACTCGTCGGCGTCACGACCCTTCGCCGACGGCATCGCCGGTGATTTGCCGCAACCACCCCGGTCCGCATTGCGATCTTCCCGCTCGGCAGCGCTGCTCGTACGTGCTGGCGCGCCTCCAGCCCGTGGCGGGACGACCTACAAGTGCTGCGAATTGAGCATCGCCACCGGCGGGACAACCCACACCCGGTCCGAGACGTGTCCCGACCGTAGCGCAACGCTTCCCAACCGTTTCGGGGCGCTTGTGTCGCATCGATAGTACCCCGGGAGGGCGTACTCAAGCTCCGCAACATGACATTAACCACTGGGACAATAGCGGATTATGACAATTCTGCCTCCGCCCATTTTTCTCCATTTTTGGCCGTATTCCTCGGGAATGGGCGTAGCCTGTGGCTGTATGTTGGCCGTCAATCGGTCGCCCTGATGTACGAGCAAAATGGGTGAATGACGGCAGCTCCTGCCTCCACGGCCATCGACAGCACTACGCCCATTTGCGATTGGCTCCCATCGCGGCGCTGCCCCAGATCAGCCAGTACCTGATCCACCCCGCGCCCCCCTCCAACGGGGTCAACGTGCTGCGCCATCATGGCAGGGCCACTGCAACAGCATAGCATCCGCAGGGCGAGTCGAGCCAGACAGCCAGTCGCTTGCCAAACGCTGCGAGCAGTTCCTCGTGCAGCTTCAGTACCTTTTCAAGATCGTCGTTGGCCATGGCCGTCGCGTCGCGATATATCGCGGCATTTATAGCATGGGGGTGGGTCAAGAACCATGACGAACTCCCTAGGCTCTGTCGGAAAACCCGTGATGATGCCGATGATTGAAGGTGACGCACCTTCTGAAAGGACTCGGCATGGATCGACATCGGCTCACGGATGAGCAATGGTCGCGTATCGCGGATCTGTTTGACTCTCCCAAGCGTACGGGGCGGCCGCCCAATGACCGGCGACAGATGCTCGACGGTGTGCTGTGGGTTCTCAACACCGGCGCACCGTGGCGCGACCTGCCGCGCGAGTTGGGCAAGTGGTCCACGGCGTGGGACCTGTTTGACACGTGGAACGCTGACGGCACGCTCGCGGCGGTGCTGCAACGCCTGCAAGGCGAGGTCGAGATCGACCGTGACCTGTGGTGCATCGACGGCACGACGGTGCGGGCCCACAAGTGTGCGTCCGGCGGCGGAAAAAAGGGGCCCTCGATGAACCGGCGGACCACGCGCTGGGCCGCAGCCGTGGCGGTTTGACCAGCAAAATCCACGTGTTGTGCGACGGCGCAGGTCATCCGCTGCACTTCGAGTTGACCGCCGGCCAGACGCATGAAGCCGCGGCGTTCGACACGGTGATGGTCGGTGCCGATGCGCAACTGCTCGATGCTCACGATCAGCCGGTCGCCTGGCCGGTGGCGCTGGCCGGCGACAAGGGCTACCGCGCGGACTGGATCGACGAGTATCTGCTGGCGTTGGACATCACGCCGGTGATCCCGTCCAAGTGCAACCAGGACCGCGACGCCCGGCCCGTGGCGTTCAACAAGAACGCCTACCGCAATCGCAACATCGTCGAACGACTCATCGGCTGGCTCAAGGAGTGCCGCCGCGTCTTCAGTCGCTTCGAGAAGACCGCCAAGAACTTCGCAGGCATGGTACGCCTGGCTTTCATTCAACGGTACTTGCGAATCACGTAACATGACGTTTTCCAACAGAGCCTAGGAGATCCAACGTAGGTATCACGTTTCAACCCCACGGCATCGGGGTTTGTGGCCGAGCGGTTCCCGCCCATGGAGGCCGCAGCATGACCATGACGATCCTAAAGCTGTTCCCCGTCCGCACGACCGCCGGCGGGCGTCGTTCGCACCGTGGTGTGATGGTGTTCCTCTCGATCGCGGTGCATGATGAATACCGCCGTACTGCTTTGCCCGGGTCCAGTGCCAAGATACTCATGCCGGGTCTCCTATAAGCTTGGGTGTAACCGTGCAGGCCTGCCCGTGGCGATGGGTTTTCAGGCCCTTTACCACCCCGCGACGCTGAACCTCAAGTCCCGTCTGCTTGATGGCGTCATCGGTCAACTTTGTCGCGTCACCGTTCACGCCGCCGGGGCGCGCGGTCAGACATACTACGGCCGCACCGCCTGGGCCGGCAGGCTCGATCTCGACGGAACGTGGGTACTCGATAGTCCTATCAACAACGCCTGCGCTCACGAACTTCAGATGGCCCTGTTTCTTGCCGGTCCCTCACTTGGCGCCTCGGCGCACCCGACGACAATCGCGGCTGAGCTTTACCGTGGGAATCTCATCCAGAGCTTTGACACAGCCAGCCTTCGGATGCAACTCGACGTTGGCGTGGACCTACTGGTACTCATGACTCACGCCTGCGAGTTTTTCATCGATGGCGTGACGGTGATCGAAGGAGAGTGTGGGCGCGTCTATCTTGTGCGCGATACGATTGTGATTCAGACTGCCGACGGTGAGGATGTGGTGCGCTGCGAGAGCGATGCCCGCGAACACATGGTCCGCTGTTTCGCGCAGCTCGTGCGCGATCGCGATGTTGCCGGCGGGATCGCCACGCTGGAGTCAGCCCGGGCGGAGGTGCTGACGGTGAATGCAGCAGTGCAGGCCTCGCCGATATATGACATCCCCGACAGGGCTGTTCGCCAGGTGAATACCCTGATGGGCCAGGTGCGGGCGGTCATTGGGTTTGAATCGATGTTGACCCTCTGTGCCAGCCGGAGAGTGATGCTCAACGAATCGAAGCAGTTCGATTGGACGAAACCCGCGGGTCGGCTGGACCTTCATGGATACAGCCGGTTTTCTATTGGGACCGGACGCACAGAGTAATCCGGCGACGTGAAGCCCCGGGCGGTCGTTGTTCACCATGGGGCAAAACCCTTGTACTGGGCATCGACTCAGGGTTTTGGCTGTCCATCGAATAACTGCAGCAGTTGCCAGCACCGCCATTGCATGCGCGGTAAGTGGAATGGGCTTTTCCACAGGTTGCCCTTGGTGGTTGTGGACAGCGTGCCATCATGGTTCAGATAGCCGAACCACTCACCGAATTCCTTATCGTGGAAGTGTTCGTGCGCCCAACCATGCACGCGGGCGTGCTACTGGGCGTATCGGGACTCCCCGGTGATGAGGTAAGCCATCAGCGTCGCGATGATGGCTTCGTTGTGAGGCCACCAGAATTTCATGCCATGCCAATACTCTTGCACAGGTTTGCCAAACACATCGACGAAATAGCGGAGGCCACCATGTGTTTCATCCCAGCCGCGTTCCCACATGTAATCGATCATCCGGCAACCGAGCTTGACCAGCCTGCCGTCGCCTCCACGATGCATCGCCTCATCCAGAATGAACCAGGCCCCCTCCAGAGCGTGGCCAGGGTTCAGGGTGCGGCCGTCGACATGGTCGATGATCGATCCGTCCGGCGCGACCTGCTCCATCACGGCGGCGATGTCATCTTTAACGAAGTGCGCTTCAATGGCGTCAATCGCCCGGTCAATGATCGCATCCGCCTTGTCGAAGCCGATGTCCTGTCGCAGTGACTGTGCCGACGAAATGGTGAGGACGGGCATGACGAAGCTCTTTGCCGTGCGCGATGGAGCATATTTCGGACTCGGCGAGTGCTTCTGGAACTGGTCGAAGCACGCCACGGCCTTATCCGCGTATCGCGCTTCGCCCGTCATGCGCGCCCACGCCGCGTAAGCAATTGCTGCAAAGGATTCACTCAGGGCGTAGCGACGCTTACGAACAGGCGTTCCGTCACGGGCCACGTGAAACCACATGCGCCCATCCTGCGGATCGAAACAGTGCTCATCGAGGAAGCGCACCCCCACAGCCGCGGCCGCGCGCCACGCTTCTCGCCGCTCGACCGTATTGTACAACGTTGCCCAAAGCCAGACGTTGCGACCCTGGGCCCATACCGATTTGTCGGTGTCGAACAAGGTGCCGTCACGATCGGCCATATGACAATAACCACCATAGTCATGGTCAAGATAGCGTTTGCATCGTTCAAGCCAGAACGGCAGCGTACTGTTGAGCAAACCGTCGCGATAATCGCGAAGCAACTGTTCTCGTGAGGGGACCAGGGTGAAGACATTTACATCCGATCGCCTCCGGTGAGAGTGCGGATGAGGT
>CAZFDT010000075.1:0-24061 GCA_964518335.1 uncultured Phycisphaeraceae bacterium | reverse complement strand
TGCCGCGCAAACTTCCGGGGGTCCACAGCAGCGTCGTCGCCGCCTTGCGGATCGTCTCGACATCGACGGGGTCGTCCGACACCATCATCGTGCCGAGCTTTTCGATGGCGCGAAGGCGCAGGCGATCGGAGGCGAGGTCGAACTGCAACTGCGTCACCGCGCGCAGCGCGGCGACGGCGGCCCGGGTCGAAGGCTGGTTGAGCCACAGGGCCAATTCGAGCGGCGACAGCTCGCACTCCGCCGCGACGGCCGCCAGCCGGTCGGCGCCGTCGAAGAGGGCGGCCAACAGGTCGTTCTGCATCCGCAACTGCTCGGCCACATCGTGCATGACAGGTCTCCACCCTTGGGCCCGTGCGTCACGTTTGTGCGCGCGCAGGCGACTCTTGCGAATGGGTTATCGCATCCAAGCCGAGTAGGGACAGTGGGTAAGGGAAACTTGCACGCGCAGCAGAAAAGGTCGTAGGCTCGTGCCAGTTTGTGCGCGCGCCGCGGCCTATTTGCGAGGCGGTCGCAATTTGGCCCGTCGCTCGGCGGCAGGTTTGCCGCCGGCTGCGGGGGCGTGCTGCGTGGCTCCTGTCGTGGCTTTTACGGCAGGCGGTAGAGCGTGGCGTGGCCGAGGTCGGCGACGGGTGTCCACCGCTGTGTCGCCGCGAGGTGGCGGACGGCGGGTTCGGTCACGAGTGGGTCGTGGCCGTAGGTTCCGTGCAGGCGAGCCAGTTCGCTCCAACTGACCCAGACGTGGCGATAGCCGGCGCTGCGCAGATAGTCGGTGACATCGAACGCGGGGGAGCGTTGGGCTTCGTCGAGCAGGGCGCCCAGGGGGCTGCGGTCGAAGGCGGTGGCGTACTGGATGGCGGGGTCGATGTAGAGCAGGCCGCCGGCGTCGGCGACGAGCAGCACCTTGCTGTTGGGGGGCAGGTTGTCCAGTTCGTGGTGCGCGACGCCGCGCTGGAGGGAATCGACGACGTCCCAGGGGTCGAGGCCTGGTCGCACCTGCGAGAAGAACTCGTTGAAGCTCGAGGCGGTCAGTGCAGCGACGACGAAGATGACGATGCTGGGCACAAGCCACCAGCGTCGGGGCGAGAGGATGGCGTCGAGTCGTCCGAAGGCCAGGCCCGCCAGGACGACGCCGGGCAGGAGCGTGGGCAGGAGGAATCGGCTCTGCAGGTGGGTGAGCGTGGCCCAGAAGGCGAGCTGGACGACGAGGATGGCGGCCATGGCGAGGGCGAGTCGTCGCGTCTGGCGCAGGCCCAGGCTCAGGGCGAGACCGACGGCTGCAGTGGACCACAGCACGGGGAACCCGCCGCCGCTGTCGAAGACGGCGACGCGGGTGGCCTGTCGGGTCTGCACGGCGCCGCCGATGCCCCCGTAGCCGGTGTTGAAAAGCCATTGCTGGGCCACTGCAGCGGCGCGTGGGGCCAGGCCCGCGTCGAGCGTCAGGCCGTGCGCCTGGTCCCAGCGTGCGGCGAGCTGGGCGTCCCAATGGCCGTAGCCCAGCGCGCGGCAGGCGAAGGGGAACAGCGGGTTGCCCGTCTGGATGGCGTTGCGGACGAGCCACGGCGAGATCGTCAGCAGGGCGGCGGCGGCGACGATGGCGGTGACGATGAGGCCGCGCTTCAGCGTCGGCGTGGGCCGCCAGGGCAGCACGTGGTTCCAACGGGTCAACAGCAACACGCCCAGGGGTACGGCCACAAGCAGCCCGGCGGAGGGCTTGGCGAGGATGGCGGCGCCGACGAGCAGGCCGATGGCGCCCGCGCCGGGCCAGCGCTCGCTGACGGGGTCGCAGGCCACGAGCAGGGCGGCGGCGGCGAAGGCGAGCATCGTCGCGTCGTTGTAGGCCATGCTGCCGGTGACGATGGTCCAGGGCATGGCCAGCACGATCGCCGCGGCGGCGACGCCGGCCCGCGCGCCGGCGGCGGTGGCGACGAGGCATCCCACCGCCACGGCCGCATACGCCGCCAGGGACAAGTGCAGCATCTGGGCCGCGTAGATGGCGTCGAGGACCGACCCGCTCGCGGCGCCCAGCCACGCGTAGGCCGACTCCATCAGGCCGGGCAGGAAGCTGTAGGCGTTGTGGTGCAGGCCGCTCATGCGACCGGCGTCGAGCCACTCGCGCGGGAGCTGCAGGTGGTAGCTCATGACGTCGTAGCCGTAGGCCTCGATGGCCCAGAGCGTGCCGGGTGGGCAGGACGCGGCGACGAGCATGAGGCCCAGGGGCGCCGCCGCCAGGGGCAGCGTCCAGGGGAGCGGGACGTTGATGCTGCGCGACGCCAGGCCGTGGCGTCGCGCCAGCAGAGTCAACTGCAGCGCGAGCATCAGCCATCCCGCGCCGGCGAGCACCCACAGATGCCGCGGGTCCAGCGAAAAGCAGGCCCAGCACCAGCCCGCCAGCAGCATCGCCGCCATGCCCGCGCCAGCCTGGGCCACCGTGGCGAAGCGCATGTCGTGCAGAGCCCATCGTCGCAGGGGATAACCCCAGCCCAGGGCCGCCAGCCACAGGGGCACGAGCACGGCGGCGCTATCGACGGCCAGAAACAACACCGACGCCATCGCCCGTGGGGCCTGCGGCGCCGGGCCGCGCTGCGTGGCGACCCACATCGCGCCCAGCAGCAGCGCCGCCGTCGCCACGATCACGCCCAATCGTGCCAGTCGTTCGCTCACGAGGCTAATCCATCTGCTTCACGGGGTGGGGTAGCGGTGCGTTGTCGTCGTCGTGGTGCGGGGCGGCGTCGGCGGCGCCGTCCTCGTCGTCCAGCGCGAACAGCCGTCGCAGCGCCGCGGCGTAGAACCCCAGCGGCGCGTCGGCGTTGCGCCGATCGATCTGCGACAGCGGCAGGTGCAGGATCTTGTTGATGAGCCGATGCGTGTGCTCGGCGACGAGGGCTTCGTAGTCGTCGGGCGATGCGGTCATGAGCTTGCGGGTGGTGCGGTCCTGCTCGGCCCGGCCCAGACGCTCCAGGCGCTCGCGCAGTTGTCGGACGAGCTGGCCCACGTCCTGATGCTGGATCGCGCTGATGCACGAGCGCACCTGTTCGAGCAGCATGGTTTCGCATTGGGTGGCGATGGCGCTGCGCTGGCCGTGGCTTTCCCCGATGACGGTCTGCAGGTCGTCGATGTTGTAGAGGTACACGTTGCTGAGCGAGCCGATCTGGGGCGCCACGTCGCGGGGCACGCCCAGGTCGATGATGAACAGCGGGCGGTTGCGGCGGCGCCTGTGCAGCCCCCCGGACCGGAAGCGGTCGAGCGTGATGATCGGGGTGGTGGCGCCGGTGCAGACCAGCAGCACGTCGGCCTCAACAAGGAGGGTGTCCAGGTCGTCCCAGGCGCGGACCTGTGCGGCGGGGATGCCGGCCGCCAGGGCGTGGGCGCGTTCGGCGGTGCGGTTGGTCAGCCACAGCCGCCCCGGCGACTGCGACGAGAAATGCCGCAGCGCCAGCTTGATCATCTCCCCGGCGCCGACGGCGACGACCGTCTTGTCGTCGAAGCGCTCGAAGACGTTGCGGGCGAAGTCCACTGCAACGCTGCCGACGCTCACGCGACCGGCGTCGATGCCGGTGCGGTTGCGCACGTCCTTGCCGCAGCGGATGGCGTGCTGGAACACCCGGTGCAGGACCGGCCCGACGCAGCCGCGCGCGTTGGCCGCCTCGTAGGCGCGCTTGACCTGCCCGAGAATCTGCGGCTCGCCCAGCACCATCGACTCCAGCCCGGCGCAGACGCGGAACAGGTGGCCCGCCGCCTCCTGCTGCTCGCGCTGGATGGTCACCCCCGGAAGCTGGTCGGCGGCGATGCCGCAGCGCGCCGACAGGAACGCGCGCAGCTCATCGAATGTCGGCGGCTCGTGCGCCGGGCGCGCCAGGTACAGCTCCGTACGGTTGCACGTCGAGAGGATCACCGCCTCGATCATGGGGTGCGCGGCGTGCAGCGCGTCGAGCGTGGCGTCGAGCGCGTCGCCGGCCAGCGCCAGCTTCTCGCGCAGGGCGACGGGGGCGGTGCGGTGGTTGACGCCGAGCATGAGCAGCCTCATGGCGACGCCTCCTGACCGGCGGGCGGCGGGTCGATCTCGGCCGAGGCGGTGGAGGGCGTGGGCGTGGACGCGGGCAGGGCGGTGACCACGCCGTAGGTGATCAGCAGCAGGGCGAACCCGGCGATGGACAGCCACGCCGCGCGGCCGCCGCGGAAGTGTGTGGCGTAGCGCACGTTCATGACCAGGGCGTAGATCAGCCACGCCGCCGTTGCCAGCAGCACCTTGGGCGAGTGCCACCAGCCCGGGCCCAGCGACGACTGTTGCGGGTGGAGCACGAGGCCGGCGATGAGGCCCAGCGTCAGCAGGGCAAAGCCGAGTGTGGCGGCGCGGACGATGAGACGTTCGAGCGTTTCGAGACTGGCCACGCCACCCATGCGGATCATCTGCTGCTTCTGGCGCAGCCGCCGCTCGACGAAGAGGAACATGGCCCCGGCGACGGCGGCCACTGCAGCACAGAGCGTGCCCAGGTACACGCCGGCGAGGTGGATCGACTTCCACACCGGGCTGAGTGTGTCCAGCTCGAACGCACGGTAGGTCCACGCCGATGCGCACACGCCCCAGGCGAGAATGAGTGCGAGCACGGGCAGGGCGAACGCCGCCAGCGCCGCCAACGGCGGGCGCGCCTGCAGGAACCACACCGTCGCCCCCAGCAGCGCCGCGATCAGCAGCAGGCCATCGACGTGCGCTTCCAGCGGCAGCCAGTCCTGATGCACCGCCAAGGCGCGGTAGGCGAACACCGCGGTCGAGCCCAGCGTGGTCAGCGCGACCAGCGCCCCTTGCACGCGCCGCGGTCCGGCATGATCAGCGCCCTTGCCTATCAGCCGCCGCAGCGCGATCGCCGCCGCCGCCGCCGCCAGCAGCGTCAACACCACGAGACTGAGGGTGGTGACGGAGGTCATGCCCGAGTTGCTCCCGCCAGTTGTTCGCAGTGCTGTGTCAATGCCTCGACGCCACCGCGCTGCAGCACGTCCATGGCGTGGCTCGACGCCAGCTCGCGCAGGCGTCGCTGCCGCTCGGCAGGGTCGGTGACGCGCTGCTGAATGATCGCACGGTACGGATCGATCGTCTGCAGCAGCGTCACCCACTGCGGCCGCAGGGCGACGAGCAGCTCATCGCGGATCATCGCCGCCGCCGCCGAACTGATGTTGCCCGTATGCACGGCGAGGGTCACCGGGCCGCGCTCGCCCCGCGCCGGGATCAGCACGTCCGACTGCCCGGCGTCGTCGGTGCGGTTGACCAGCACGCCTTCGGCCTGCGCGTCGTGAGCCACCTTCTCGTTCACCGCCGCGTCGTCGGTGGCGATCACCACCAGCGTCGCCCCCGCCAGGTCGCCGTCCTGGTAGAACCGTCGGTGGATCGTCACGTCCATGGGTGGCAGGCGTTCGTCCACCTGCGGCGCGATGACCGTCACCTGGGCGCCGGCCGCGATCATGGCCCCGGCGCGGCGCACCGCCACCGGGCCGCCCCCGATCACGACCACGCGCTTGCCCGCCAGACGCAGAATGACCGGCAATCCATCCATCACCAGCGGCCAATCTTAGAGCAAACCCCACCCCCTCCGCCACGCGAGCGTCACGACAGGCTGCTGAGCACGGCCACGAGAATCCAAAGGCACATCAGGCCCGTGGCGATCCACCCGGTAATCAGGCCCGCCTTGGCCATCGACATGGAGCTGCTGGAGTAGTAGCCAGATTGGTAATGATTGCGGGCGTTGTAGTAGAGCATGATGGCGATCGGGCCCAGCAGGCCGCAAACGGTGAGGGAGAGGATGCCCAGGATCATGCAGGCGACGCTGTTTGGTGCGTTCTGCCTGGAGCCCATAGGTCGGAGGGTGTTGGCCACGGGGGTGCCGCACTCGGGGCAGTACCCGCCGACGGCCGAGCCGGTGAGGTCGTAGCCGCATTGGAGGCAGGTGATGTTGGTCGGCTGCAGGTCCTGCTGGTACGGGTTGTCCATGGGGCGTCCCCTGAAACGAGGCGTGGGTGCGGTGGCGGGCTATTGGGTCGGCACGCGCTCGAAGGTGATCTGCTGCTGCTGCAGGTGGGCGAAGTAGCCCTCGACCTCGCGGATGCCGGTGACGCGGCGGACGAACCCGGCGGCCTTGACCAGATCGATCTTCTGCTGCGGGGCGAGGTAGGACTCGGGCAACTGCAGCCGCTGGGCGTAAAAGGCGCAGCCCTCGTGAGCGATGAGGATCACCCGTTCCAGCTCGTGGGCATCGACGAGGAACTTGAGCTCATCGACAACGCCCTGCTCTTCGAGATGGGCCTCGGTGTGTCCCGCCAGGCACGCCGGCCCGCCGGGGAGGGCGACGCGGTCGTAGCGGGGCAGCTTCAGCCCGTGGTGCAGAAAGTCGTCGAAGTGCTCGCCCACGCGGCCGTCGCTGCAGTAGATCGCCGCCGCGTGGATGCGCTGGGCCACATAGGGAATAGCGCTTTCATAGGTCATGGCAGACCCCATCAGCCGAAGGAACAGATGTACTGGGCGATGCCGTCATCGACGGCGATCTCGAAGCTGCTCTTGCCCGGCACGCCGAACGAGGCGCCTTGGCCGTGCGTCGTCCACGCCGACTCACCTGCGAGCCGGACGCGGCATGTCCCGGCGGTGATGTCCATACGCTCGGGTGCATCGGTGTTGAACGTGTAGCTGCCCTTGCGGATGAGGCCCAGCGTCTTCTTCGCTCCGTCGGGCAGGAGCAGGCTGTGGCTGACGACGCCGCCGTCGAAATAGACGTTGGCCTTGCAGGTGACGGTGACGCCGGCGAACTGCTCGGGGTGGTTGGGCATGGGCGATAGCTTAGCGTCTGCTCAGCGATAGGGGGCCAGGCCCAGCAGGCGGCGGATCAGCCCGATCTGGCCCACGTGGAGCATCTCGTGCCGGGCGGCGTACATCAAGAGGTCGAACTTCGTCGCCACCAGCCCCGTCGCGTGCGTCGCCGGCTCGGCCAGCGCCGCCTCATCGAGCGTTGCCAGCACCGCCAGCGAGCGGTCGATCACCTCTTCGTACTTGGCCGTCAGTTCATCAGGCGACGGGTACCGCGACGCATCCGTCACCGCCGCCGACCCCTTGCCGAAGTCGGTCACGTATCGCGCCGGCAGCACCGCCTCGACCGCCTGCCCGCCCACCGTCCGCCACGCGTGCATCGTCATCGCATAGGCGATGTGCCCGACCTGCCACGCCACGTGCGACGGACACCCCGCCGGGATCTCGTACCACCGCTCGTGCGGCACGTGCGCGAGCACCATCCGCGTGTACTTGCGCGTGACGTCGATCTGATCGAGGGCGATAGCGAGACGATCTTCCTTCATGCCGGCATCGCTTCCCGCATGATGCGGTCACGCAGATAGGGGCTGATCGATCGCGGCGTCACCACATCCGCCGACAGACCCGTGGCCTGCTCGACATCCTGTTTGATGGCGATGAGGACCAGCAGCCCGCGTCCCGTGTCCAGCTCAACCATGATGTCCACGTCGCTGTTGCCGGTGGCGGCGCCTGTGACCTGCGACCCAAACAACAGCACGCGAACGGCGCCGTGTCCCATCGCAATGCGGCGAATGTCGTCACGTTGTCGGGATGTCAGGTTGCACATGCCCCTATTCTATCCCATATGCTTCACCATCTCCTCCGCGAACTCGCTGCACTTGACTTCCGTCGCCCCGTCCATGAGGCGGGCAAAGTCGTACGTCACCGTCTTGGCGGCGATCGCGCGGTCCATGCCCTGGATGATGAGGTCCGCAGCCTCGTCCCAGCCCAGGTGGCGGAGCATCATTTCGCCCGAGAGGATGACGCTGCCGGGGTTGACCTTGTCCTGGTTGGCGTACTTGGGGGCGGTGCCGTGGGTCGCCTCGAAGATGGCGTGGCCGGTCATGTAGTTGATGTTGGCCCCGGGCGCGATGCCGATGCCGCCGACCTGGGCGGCGAGGGCGTCGCTGAGGTAGTCGCCGTTGAGATTGAGCGTGGCGATCACGTCAAAGTCATCCGGCCGCGTGAGCACCTGCTGCAGCGTGATGTCGGCGATGGCGTCCTTGACGACGATGCCACCCGGAAGCTTGACCCATGGCCCCTTGTCGATCACCGTGCCGCCGAACTCTTTCTGGGCCAGCTCGTAGCCCCAATCGCGGAAGCCGCCCTCGGTGAACTTCATGATGTTGCCTTTGTGGACAAGTGTCACGCTCTTACGTTTGTGGGCGATGGCGTACTTGATGGCGGCGCGGACCAGGCGCTGCGTGCCCTCGCGCGACACGGGCTTGACGCCGAACGCCACGCTGTCGGGGAAGCGCACCTTGCCGAACTGCTTGGGGAAGCTCTCCTGCAGCAGCTTCTTGAATCGGGCCGCGTCCTCGGTTCCCTCCTGGAACTCGATGCCGGCGTAGATGTCCTCGGTGTTCTCGCGGAAGATGACCATGTCCACCGCTTCGGGCCGCTTCACCGGCGAGGGGACGCCCTGAAAGTAGCGCACCGGGCGCAGGCAGACGTACAGATCGAGCAACTGTCGCAGCGCCACGTTAAGCGAGCGGATGCCGCCGCCCACCGGCGTCGTCAGCGGGCCCTTGATCCCCACGATGTATTGCTTGAACGCCGCGACCGTCTCGTCGGGCAGCCAGTTCTTGGTCAGCTCGAACGCTTTGCCGCCGGCGAGCACCTCTTTCCATGCGATGGCCCGCGTACCGCCGTAGGCCTTCTCCACCGCCGCGTCGAAGACGCGCTGCGAGGCGCGCCAGATATCCGGCCCGGTGCCGTCGCCTTCGATGAAGGGCACAATCGGTTGATTGGGCACGACCAGCTTGCCGTCCTTCTGCGTGATGGGCTGGCCGGCGATCTTTTCGAGCGTAGCGGGCATGGCGATTCTCCTGGGTTCCGTGGGTTGCGTTCGCAACGGTCGTGGGGGGTTCAAGGGGATTATGGCGATTCGCGGGCGTGTCTCAAGGCGAGCCCGCACGGGCGCCAGGGTTGGCCGCGCCGATGATGACGAGGTTGTCGCGGTGAATGACCTCGGCATAGGCGGGGCGGCCCAGCAGCTTCTCGAACTGGGTGGATTTCTTGCCCTGGATGAGACGGATGTCAGCGTCGGCGTAGTTCGTCAGGCCGCGGGCGACCTCGCGCCCCGAGGCGTCGCGCACCATCAACACTTCACCCCGCTCGAAGCGCCCCGTCACCTCGACAATGCCCCCGGCCAGCAGGCTCTTGCCCCGCTGGGTCACTGCAGCAACGGCGCCGTCGTCGATGGTCACCGTCCCCGCCGGACGCTTGGTCAGGGCGATCCACCGCTGGCGGCTGTCGAGCTTGCGCTGCGCGGGGACGAACACCGTGCCCAGCGGCTCACCCGCCAGCAGCCGCGGCAGCACGTCCGGCTCGCGGCCGTGGGCGATCACCGCCAGCTCGCCGGCCTCGACCACCAGCCGCACCGCCTCGAGCTTGGCCACGATCCCGCCCGTGCCCCATGTGCTCTTCTTGAAGTCCTGCTGCCGGGCGGCGGCGATCGTGGCGAGAATGTCCTCGACCAGTTCGACTTTCGCCCCACCCTTGTCGAGCAATCCATCGGCCATCGTCAGCAGCACCAGCGCGTCGGCGCGCAAGGCGTTGCACATCATCGCCGCCAGCACGTCGTTGTCGCCGAAGCGCAGCTCGTCCACTGCAACGGTGTCGTTCTCGTTGATGATCGGCAGCGCCCCCAGCGCGTGCAGGTGCGCCACGCAGTTGCGCAGATTCAGGAAGCGGTCGCGGTCGTCGAAGTCGCCTCGCGTCAGCAGCATCTGGGCCGTGACGATGCCGTGGCGCGAAAAGGCGTCGCGCATGTGAGCCATCAGCAGCGGCTGACCCACGGCGGCGACGGCCTGAAGCTCGGCGACATCGACCGGGCGGCGGGTCATGTCCAGCGCCTTGCACCCCGACCCCACGGCGCCCGACGACACCATCGTCACCTGCACGTCCCGCTGCCGCAGCGCGTGAACCTGGTCGGCGATGGCATTGACGTAGGCCAGGTCAAGCTCGCCGCCGTCGCCGCGCAGCACGTGCGTGCCCAGCTTGATGACAATTCGCCGGGCGGAGACGAGCACGTTCTGTCGCAGATGCGTGGCGGGCATGGGGCTTCCCCTGTGGGCAGGGGGCTTTTCGGGGCCGATTCCCGGGCAACTCCGGGGCATTTCCGGGGCACTTCCGGGGCACTTCCGGGGGGCCAATCCGGGGTCCGGGCTGCACAGGATACCGCCGCCGTGCCGCGACGCCAGCACCGGGGAGCGGCCGCCGCGATGGCGGTAAGATGCCCGACATGACCGATCCGATCGATCGCATCGAGGTGCTGGTGGGCGACATCACGCGGGTGCGGGCCGACGCGATTGTCAATGCCGCCAACGAGTCGCTGCTGGGTGGCGGAGGCGTGGATGGGGCGATCCATCGCGCCGCCGGGCCTCGCCTGCTCGAACACAACCGCACGCTGGGCGGCTGCCCCACGGGGCTGGCCAGGATCACCCCCGCGTTCGACCTCGAACGCCAGGGCGTCCGCCACATCATCCACACCGTCGGCCCCTACTGGCACACCGAGGGCGACGGCGGCGACGCCAAGCTCGGCGACCTCCACGAGGACGTGCTGCTCGCCTCCTGCTACGTCCAGTGCCTGCAACTGGCGGTCGAGCACGGCGTCCAGACCCTGGCCTTCCCCGCCATCAGTACCGGCGTCTATCGCTTCCCACGCCATCGCGCCGCCCGCATCGCCATCGGCCACGTCCAGGGACACCTTCTCCAGCACGACCTGCCCCTGGGCGTCATCTTCTGCTGCTACAGTGAGCCCGATGCCCAGGTCTATCACGACGCCATCGCCACCCGCAGCCAGTGGATGTTCAATCGCAAGCGCGGATAGGTCGGGGTCCGAATAATCCACGCGATCGGTTGTGCCGCTTATGTCGGTCGTAGCGATCGCCGATACACCGGTCATGGATGGCAGTGCATCAGCAGCGCTGGCGCAGTTGGAGCAGGCGGCGCGGGAGCAGCCCGACCGCCACACGCTGACGCGCGTGGGCGAGGCCTACCTGGCGCTGGGGCGCCCGCAGGACGCGATCATTCCACTGGCGGCGGCGACGGGGTTGACCGATCACGCCAAGCCGGCGTCGATGCTCGCACGGGCGCTGCTGGAAGTCGGCCGCGGCGCCGAAGCCCTGCTCATCGCCCAGCGCATTCTCCGCCGCGACCCGCGCAACACCGACGCCATGCACGTCATGCAGCGCCTGGCGGCGTGATCAGCGCTTGGCCGCAAGAGGACGCTTTCGCACTGCGCTCGCCTCCTCGCTTCCGCCGATCAGCATGCGCCGCAACACCGCCAGCAGCGTGGGCGGCTGCAGGTAGCTCGAGGGCGGGCGCCAGTAGATTGTTTTTTCGTCGATCACGCTGACGCGGCCGGCGGCGCGGGCGAAGGCGTCGTTGAGCTGGGCGGCGCTGCGCACGGTGAAGATCAGGTCGGGGCCGTCGAGTTTGATGCGGTCGATCTGCCGCGTGCTGGCAGCGACGCGCACCTCGGCGAGGTCGATCAGGGCCTGGGCCTGCGGCGGCGGCTGGCCGTAGGCGTCGATCATGTCGTCAGTGACGGCCGCCAACTCGGCGAGCGTGGCGGCGCGACTGATGCGGCGATACGTCTCCATGCGGAACTTGTCAGACGGAATGTAACGCTTGGGCAGGTGGCCGCTGACCGGCAACTCCAGGTGCGTGCGCGCCGGCTCGATGATCGGCTCGCGGCGCAGCTTCTTCGTCTCCATCTCCAGCAGGTGGCAATACATCTCGTAGCCCACGGCCGCGATGTGCCCGCTCTGCTCGGCGCCCAGCAGGTTGCCCGCCCCGCGGATTTCCATGTCGCGCATGGCGATCTTGAACCCCGCCCCGAGCATCGAGAACTGCTCGATGGCCTTGAGCCGCTTGGCGGCGACCTCGCCGATGGGCCGGTCGTCGGGCAGCACGAGGTAGCAGTAGGCGCGATGCTTGTATCGGCCCACGCGCCCGCGGAGCTGGTGCAGGTCGGCCAGCCCGAAATGGTCGGCGTTGTGAATGAAGATCGTGTTGGCCGTCGGAATGTCGATGCCGCTTTCGATGATCGTGGTGCAGACCAGAATGTCCGCCTCGCCGCGAATGAAGCGGAGCATGACGTCCTCAAGCTCGCGGGAGCTCATCTGGCCGTGCCCGATCACGATGCGAGCGTCGGGCACGAGCTGCTGCAGGTCATCTGCAACGCTCTGGATGTCGTGGACGCGATTATGGACGAAATAGACCTGCCCGTCGCGCGCCAGCTCGCGCACGATCGCCTGGCGGACGCGCTGCTTCTCGTAGCGGATCGTCTCGGTCACGATGGCGCGGCGGTCGATCGGGGCGGTGGTGAGCGAGCTGATGTCGCGCAGGCCCACCATGGCCATGTGCAGCGTGCGGGGGATGGGCGTGGCCGTGAGCGTCAGCACGTCAGCGGTGAGGCGGAACTGCAGCAGCCTGTTCTTGTGCTCGACGCCGAAACGCTGCTCCTCGTCGATCACCACCAGGCCCAGGTCGGCAAACGCCACGTCGCCCGACAGCAGCCGGTGCGTCCCGATGACGACATCGATGCGCCCGGCGGCAACATCCTCGAGGATCGCGTTCTGCTCCGCCTCGGTCTTGAACCGCGACAGCGAAGCGACCCTGAAGGGATAGTCGGCCATGCGACCGCGGAAGGTGCGCTCGTGCTGCTCGGCCAGGACCGTGGTGGGCACGAGCACCGCCACCTGCTTGCCGTACTCGGCGGCCTTGAACGCCGCGCGGATCGCCACCTCCGTCTTGCCGAATCCCACGTCCCCGCAGATCAGCCGGTCCATCGGCTGCTCATCCATCATGTCGCGCTTCACCGCCGCGATCGCCGCGAGCTGATCCTCCGTCTCCGGGTAGGGGAACTCGGCCTCAAACTCGTTCTGCCACGTCGTGTCGGGCGGAAATCGCACGCCCGGCTGGCTCGCCCGCGCCGCGTGGATGCGGATCATCTCCCCGGCCAAATCCTTCACCGCCTCGCTGACCTGCTCCTTCTGCTTCTGCCACCGCTTGCCCCCGAGCACCGACAGCGGCGGCTTGCCCTCGAATCCGCCCACGTACTTCTGCACCAGGTCGATCTGCGTCGCCGGCACGTGCATGACCGCCCGGCCGGAAAACTCCAGGGTCAGGTACTCCTGCGTGCCACTCCCGGCGTCGCCGCCATCCTTGCGCATCGTCTTGAGCCCGGCGAAGCGCGCGATGCCGTGATCAACATGGACCACGTAGTCGCCCACGTCCAGGTCGAGGAAGGCGTCGGACGCCGTCGTGCCCGCGCCCCCTGCGACGGCGCGGACCCGCCGTCTCGACCCGGGCAGGTCGTAACGGTGAAACAGCTCATGGTGCGGCAGCAGGATGGCCGACTCGAATGCAAAGCCACGGTGCAGATAGCCCGACTCGACGGCGACGCGGCCCACTGCAGCGGGTGCGTGCTCGCGCAGCAATTCGCCGAGGCGGTCGCGCTCGGCGTCCTTCTCGCAGAGGATCGTCACGTCGTGGTCGCGCGACAGCTCGCCGACCTCCTTCACCGCGTCCCCGGCGTCCTGGGCGAACGTGGGCAGCGGCTCGACGGGCCACATCACGAACCGCGTCACGTCGCCCGTCGAGGTCGTGTCCGAATACTGGTTTACCTCGACGTGCGTGCGCGAGGCGAGCTTGCTGAACACGGTGCGTGGCATGTAGATGCCGCGGGGATCGGTCAGGCGCTCGTAATAGCCCCGCGCCTGCTCGTGCAGTTCCAGCACCTCGTGCATCACGACGATGCAGTAGTCCGGCAGGAGGTCGATCAGGTTGGTGGTGCGGTCATCGCTCTGGAGCTGGGCGACGCTGGCGCCCAGGAGCTGGGCGCTGCTGACGCGTTGGGCTGAGCGCAGCGTGTCGGGGTCGAGTCTGCGGATGGACTCGATGTCGTCGCCGAAGTAGTCGAGTCGGATGGGGCCGGTTGCGCCCTCGGTGGTGGCGGGGGGGTAGATGTCGATGATGCCGCCGCGTGTGGCGTATTCGCCGGGCTGCTCGATGGCGTCGGTGCGCGTGTACCCGGCCCGCGTGAGCCAGTCCAGCAGATGGCCCGGCGGCAGCGGCTTGCCCTCCGCCAACGTCAGCGTCAGATCGGGCAGCGCGTCGGGCAAGGGCACCGACTGCATCAGCGCCTGGATCGGGGCGATGAGAATGGACGTCTGGTGTTTGATATTTGATGTCTGATGTGAAGACAGCGATTGCACGACGCCCAGCCGCTCGGCGAGCAATTCGATGCTCACCGACGACTCGCCGGGCAGGACCTCCAGGGCGCCGAAGCGCTGCCGACGCAGGTCGTTCCCCGCGCGATCGAACAGCTCCAGGTCGTCGTAAGCGTCGTCGGCCTCGTCGAGATGGGCCACGACGTACAGCACCGGCCGCCGCGTGCCCACCGCCACCGCCCCCGCCAGCAGCGTTGCACTGGACCCCCGGCTGCCCGTCACCTGCGTGCCGCGCGCAGCCGCACACGCCTCGATCACCGCCGCCACAGGGGGTGAGTCAAGCAGCCCAGACAGCCAGTCATGTCGCCGATCCGTCGGCATGTGCGGTCGTCAGTGCGCCTCGTCCATCTTCGGGCGCGCGTTGATCTTGGCCCGCTCGATCGTGATCGGGACCGTGTATTCACCGGCAGGCGGACGGTACGGCGGCGGGGCATCGAGCTCCGGCACGCCCGCGATCTCCTTGATCATCGCAATCTCGTCGCACGCCTGGTTTTTGCTGCACCGCAGGCACTCGCTCCACACCTTCAGCGGCAGGCTCATCCGATCGACCACGCCGAAGCCCAGCTTCTCGAAGAAGGCCCGCTCGTACGTCAGCGTCATCAGCCGCCGCACGCCGAGCTGCTGGGCCTCGTCCATGCACGCCCGCACCAGCATCTTGCCCACGCCCATCCCCTGGAACGCCGGTGCCACCGCCACCGAATACACCTCCGCAAGGTTCGCCCAGATGATGTTGAGCCCCGCGATGCCGATCACCTGCTCGTCGTCGCTGTCCGGCTTTCGGGGGTCGTCCAGCGGCACCACCGCCACGTGGAAGTCGCGCAGGTGCTCGTACAGATACGCCAGCGAGCGATGCAGCATCAGCCCCAGCTCGGCATAGTCGTTGATGATCCGACTGCACGTCGGCACGTCGCCGATCTTCGCCCGCCGCACCGCAATGTCCTGCTTGGTTTCCACGGCGGAGATTGTAGCCAGCTTCCCCGCCCGTCGCGGATCATCGCCCGAACCGCCAACCCGACTTAACCGCACCATCGAAATCATCGCCCCAACCGCCACGCCCCCACACGTGATTCGACACGGCGCGAAAGCGCTTCGACGTGACCCAAAAGCGCTTCGAAATGACCCCCGCACCCCTCTAGCACAGACGAACACGTCAGCCGCGCACGAAGTAAGCGGTCCGTCCATGCCCGCTTACTTCGTGCGCGGCTCTTTCTCGTACCATTCCATCATCTGGCCCTGTTCGTCGATCGTGTACCGAATCTTCTCTTCGACCGCCTCCGGCTCGAACAGGTGAATCGTGCTCCCGTGCCGCGTCCAGCGTTTGCGGGGAATCCCGCTGACTGCGTGCGCGGCGCCTTCGAGACGGTTCAACTCCCGCGATGCCCGCGCCTTCATGTCGCTCATCAAACGCCCCGGATCGCGATCCGCTTGCACCACCACGTGCACATGATTGCTCCGCACGTGCACGGCCAGCAGGTCCCACCCCTTGTCACAGCAGATCGCGATGATCGCATCCCGGACGATTCGCCGACGCCGCGCATCCATCACGTAGGGCGCCTGCGTCATTGCCGCCCGCGACTGCTCCAGGCGCTGCGCATCCGGTTGCACGAACGGCGTCCCGTATTCATTGTGTTGCGCATCCACCGACCCCAGGCCCTTGGCCGTCCCGTGCAGCCACGTGCCGTAGGTCGAGAACGTGATGAAATACGCCAGCGCCATGTGATCAATCCCGCTGCGAAAACGTGTCACGGAGCCGCGCACAAAGTAAGCGGTTCCTTCTCGTCGCACACGAAGCACGCGGCGGGCGTGAGTGTGTAACTCCCGCGATTGCCCGCTTACTTCGTGCGCGGCTCTGCATGGGTGCGTATTCCCGCTTACTTCGTGCGCGGCTCTTCATGGGCGTTTGCCCGAAGGTGGTCGGTATAGGTGGCGACAGAATACACGATGGAATGATCGGCGAGGGTGGTTCCGGGGGCGGGGATTCAGCCTGACTGGGGCAGGGCTTGGAGGAGTTGGGCCTCGTTCCAGACTTCGACGCCCAGGGCGTGGGCCTTGTCGAGTTTGCTGCCGGCCGATTCTCCCGCGATGACCAGGTCGGTCTTTTTCGACACACTGCCGGTGACTTTCGCGCCGAGGGCTTCGAGCTTGTCGGTGAGGGCTTTGCGGTCGAAGGCTTCGAGCGTGCCGGTGATGACGATGGTCTTGCCGGTGAAGGGTGAGTCGGCGGCGGGGGTGTGGGCCTTGGGTGCGGTGAGATCGACGCCGGCGTCGCGCAGCTCGGTGATGACGTGTCGACCGGCGGCGCTGTGGAGAAAGGTGTGCAGCGATTCGGCGGTGACGGGCCCGATCTCGTGGACGGCGGCGAGGTCGTCGGCGGAGGCGGCGAGCAGGGCGTCGATGTCGGCGAAGTGCCCGGCGATGAGCTGGGCGGCGCGGGTGCCGACGTGGCGGATGCCCAAACTGCCCAGCACGCGCGCCAAGCCACGTTTCCTGGCGTCCTCGATGCCGGACAGAAGGTTGTCCACCTTCTTCTCGCCCATGCGATCGAGTTCGAGCAGCCGGTCGCGCTGACCCTTGAGCGCGAACACGTCGCCGAACGACTTGAGCAAGCCGGCATCGCACAACTGGATCACGGCCTTCTCGCCCAGGCCCTCGATATCCATCTGGTCGCGCCCGGCGAACCAGATCAGCTTTTCGCGCAATTGAGCTGGGCACTCCGGGTTGATGCAGCGGAGATCGACCTCGTCCTCCTCGCGCACCAGAGGCTCACTGCAGCTCGGGCAGTTCGCCGGCGGCTTGATGAGCTTGGCGCCTTGGGGCCGCATCTCGGCGATCACCATCACCACCTGCGGGATGATTTCGCCGGCTTTCTCGATCACGACCGTGTCGCCCTCGTGCAGATCGAGCCGCGCAATCTGGTCGGCGTTGTGCAGCGAGGCGTGCGTCACCGTCGTCCCCGCAAGGAACACCGGCTCCATCGTCGCCCGTGGCGTCACCCGCCCGGTCTTGCCCACGAACCACTCGACGTGCTGCAGCTTCGTCTGCGCCTGCTCGGCGGCGTACTTGTACGCGATGGCCCAGCGCGGGCTCTTGCTCGTGAAGCCCAGCTCCTCCTGCTGGGCGAAGCGATCGACCTTGACGACCATGCCGTCGGTGGCGTAATCGAGCGTGGCCCGCTTCTGCTGGAAATCCTCGATGGCCTGCCATACCTCGTCGATGGCGGCGCACAGGCGGGTGAGGGGGTTGGTGGGAATATCCAGGGCCCGGAAGGTGTCGAGCATGGCGTGCTGCGAATCGACAAGGTTGGCGGGGTCGATGACGCCGCGGCCGTGGGCCATGAACATGAGGCGGCGCTTGGCGACCTCGCGCGGGTCGAGCTGCTTGAGCGTGCCGGCAGTCATGTTGCGGGGGTTGGCGAATTTCTCCAGGCCGTCGCGCTCGCGCTGCTGATTGAGGCGGGCGAAGTCGGCGTTGGCCATGAAGATCTCGCCGCGGACTTCGAGGGTATGGGGTATCGGGCGTGGGGTATCGCTGGCCAACCGAAGGGGGATGGCCTTGATGGTTCTGACGTTGTGGGTGATGTCGTCGCCGCGCTGGCCGTCGCCTCGGGTGAGGGCCTGGACGAGCTGACCCTTCTCGTAGCGAAGGCTCACGGCCACGCCATCGATCTTGGGTTCGACGATGTAGGCGACCTGCGCGTCGTCGCCCAGTGTTTTGCGGACGCGGCCGGCCCAGGCGTCCAGCTCGCCACGGCTGTAGGTGTTGTCGATCGAATACATCCGCGCCGCGTGCTCGACGGTGCGGAAGCCGGCGATCGGTTCGCCGCCGACGCGCTGCGTGGGTGAATCACTCGTCGCCAAATCGGGGTGCGCCGCTTCCAGGTCCTGCAGCTCGCGCAAGAGCGCGTCGTAATCGTGGTCGGAAATCTCCGACCGGGCCTCGACGTAGTAGAGCCGGTTGTGGCGGTTCAGATCGTCACGCAGACGGGCGATGCGCTGGGCGGGAGACATGGGCGCATTGTAATTGGCGTGCGTGGTGCGTGATCGAGCGGGCGTGCGAAGCCGCAAGCGGCTGGAGAAAGGGCGTCAGGCGCGCATCGCACGCGACAGGGCGGCGCGGGCTTCCTGAATGCGGCATCGGCTCATGGCCTGCTCGATGACGAGTTGCTGGCCCTGGCGCTTCATCTGGCGGACCATCTCGCGCAGGTGCAGCTCCCGGTCGCGGGCGTAGTGCTGGTAGGCCTGCTCCAAGTCGTGACGGGTGTACTTGGACAGCGGGTCGGCCAGCCCGGTCTGGGCGATGGCCCAGTCGATAAGTCCGCGGGCGTCGAGGCCGAAGCGGAAGCTGTCGAGCACGTTGTGGAGTCGGGCGGCGTCGTTGACGAACGGGTCGCTGAAGGA
Organism: uncultured Phycisphaeraceae bacterium; assembly: GCA_964518335.1. Lineage (GTDB taxonomy): Bacteria > Planctomycetota > Phycisphaerae > Phycisphaerales > Phycisphaeraceae > CAZFDT01. The sequence goes on along the minus strand of CAZFDT010000075.1, from coordinate 5,375 downwards.
GGCGGGCAAGGCCCACAGTTCGCTGCCTTTGGGCTTGCCGTTGCGTTCGAGGGCCGCGAGCCAGCCGCCATCAGAGGCGGACGTTGGGGTGCGTGTGGCGTTCATGGATGTATCAGGGTCCTGCGTGCGGTCGGGCGCCGGTTCCAGCGGCGCGACTGCGGTGTTGATGACAACTCGGCCATGGTGCTCGAACGTGACGGTCAGACGCTGGGTCTGCCGACCGTCCTGCGTGACCAGGTCCACCTGGTTGACGACGCCCGCACCCCACTCGGGCCGACGAGGGTGTACGACGCGATCGCCTTTGCGGAATGTCAGAACCGCCGGCATGAATCGGGCTTTTCCCGATGCGAATGAACCATCGTTCGACCCACACCCCGCGCGACCGCGCACGCGGCCGGCGTCCTCAAGGTTCGGCTGGCAAACTGCCCCCGGCTTCGCACTGCGACCTCGGCCCGTCACCCCCCCATCTGACCATGCGTGACTTTGGGTGGCCCTCAGCACGTATCGGCGTCGCCGACAGGGAACCTTCAACAACGATTATAGGATGCGCCGCCACAGTAGCAAGTGGCGGTCGCCAAATGGCGGTAAAACCATCGGTTTACGGCAACTGAAACGTGCCTTGACCCGCACGCTTGAGCCGGCCCTGGCGCACCAGCTCCTCCCAAACCGCCATCGGAAACTCGCGCGGCGGCGTGATCGCGGCGATCGACGATGACGCCCCACGCGTCACGTAGCGACCGCGAATCTGCGATTCGTCGTCACGCCGCATCAGCTTCAACCGCTTGCGGAACGCACCCAGCGCCCGCTTGAGATTGCCCTCGTCCAGCGAGTCGTACCCGCCCGCGGCCATGTGCGCCTGCCGCGCCTCGGCGAGCGTGCGCGGCGGTGGCGGGGACGCACCGGGCGCCGCCGCGGGGGCGGGCGCTGGCGGCGCTTCGGCCGGGGCCTTGGCACCGCCTTGGTCCAACTGCTGCACCAGTTTGGCCAGTCCCTCCAGGTCGCGCTGGCCCACCACGTTCGCCACGCGCGTCGCGTCGGCGCCGGCCCGCATCAGCTCCACCTGCGCCTTGCCCCACAGCTTCGTCGCCGCCGACGGCGACTCGCTCACCGCCAGCTCCGACACCAGCTCCGACAGCCGGTTGGATCGGATCGTGTCCTGATGCTCGTAGTACCGCCGGACGATGCCCTGCTGATGTTTGGAGAAGTGCTGTGCCATACGCATATCGTAGCGTGGCGCGGCGACGGAGCAGGAATGATGACCTTGACGGCGCCTGCGACAGGTCTGGCCACTCCCCGGTGTTCACTGCAGCAGAGGCAGCAGCGAGGCGCGCATGGATTCGCACAGTGCCATCAAACGGTGCGCCAACTCAGCGCTGGGCTCGAAACCAGGATATCGCAGTTGCACTGCGCCCTGGGTAAGCTCTGCCAGCTCCGCTTCATTCCAGCGCCAGGACTCGTAGCACTCGGCGACAAGCCCGCTCAGGGCGATAAGGTCATGGGTCCTTGGCGCCACAACTTGGCCTTTTTGCCAGAAGCCCCTTCATCAGCTTCTCGATGCACTGCTGGGCATGAAAGCAGACGGCGACATGATTGGGCTGCTCCACGACGGCATTCTCGCGTCGCGCGGTTGCATAGTCGCCTTCGGCGCGATCAAGCCATTCCTGCACGACTTCGTTCATACAGTACCTCGCCCTTGTCGAAGGCTTCGCGGATCAGCGGGTCGAACCACTGGTAACGGCGCATGGCGTGGACTGGATCGCGCACGATGATATCGCAGGCTGAGTGAGTCGGAAGTGCGACGGAAGTGCGGATGCGCACCGCGTCCTCATGCTCTCGGTGTTCGAGGGTCTTCAGCACCAGAAGGTCAATATCGCTGTCGGGCGTGGGCGTGCCGTAGGCGTAGCTGCCGAAGAGGATGATCCTCTCGACCGCGGGGAACTTCGCGGCGATCTGGTCGGCGATCGCCTGGATCTGGGCGCGGCTCACCATGTCTGCATGATATCGGCTCACCTGTGTGACTGCGATACAGGTCCTCCTATTTGCCGATGCAGAACGTGGCGAAGATGCGGCCGATCACGTCGTCGGGGGTCATGCGGCCGCCCAGGGCGGCCAGTTCGTCGAGTGCGGCGCGCAGTGCGGCGGCGAGGCGTTCGGGCGCGGGCAAAGCGGCGTCGTGCAGGTGGTCTGCCAGCATGTCGCGGGTCTGTTGCAGATGACCGGCCGCGGCTCGCAGGGCCGCCTCGTGGCGCGGCTGCAGCGTCAGCAGGTCGCCCGCCAGCGACACGCCGCGGTCGCCCAGACGGTCGGCGATAAGGCGGCGCAACTCGTCGAGGCCCTCGCCGGTGACGGCGCTGACGCTCACGTCGTCGCGCGGGTCCGTCGGCGGGAGCAGGTCGGCCTTCGTGCGCACGTACAGCGCGGTCACGCCGTGGCGTGCGCCGGGCTGGTTCATCTGGAGTATCACCTCCGCCCGGGCGATGGCGTGGCGAGCGGCCGTCTGGACCTGTTCGTCGAGCTGGGCGCGAGGGCTGTCGAGGCCCGCGATATCCACGAGCATAACCTCGATGCGGCCGCCGCGCGAGTTGGTTAACTGCAGCGGCTCGGCGAGCACGTCGCGCGTGGTGCCCGGCACGGCGCTGACCACGGCGCGACGGCGACCCAGCAGGGCGTTGAACAACGTGCTCTTGCCGCTGCTGGGCTCGCCCACCAGTACGACCCACGGCAGCGACTCGATGGCCTTCCACGGCCGGGCGCGGGCCAGCACGTCGGCCACCTCGAGTCCCACTGCAGCCAGCGCCGCGTCCAGCGCCGCCGGCGTCACGGGCACGACATCCTCCTGGTCGGTGAAGTCGATCCCCGCCTCCACCAGCGCGAGCTGACTGGCCAGCCGCTCCACCAGCGCCGCGGCCAGACTCCCCAGCTCACCGTCGCGCAGCATGGCCGCAGCGGCAAGCTCCGCATCGCTTGCGGCGGCGATCGTCGCGGCTACGCCCTCGGCTTGCGTCAGGTCGATGCGGCCCGACAGGTACGCCCGGCAGGTGAACTCGCCCGCTTCCGCCAGTCTCGCACCGGCCGCGACTGCCTGGTGAAGCACCCGTTCCAGCAACGCCGGGTTCCCGGGCAACTGCAGCTCCGCCACATCCTCACCCGTATAGCTGTGCGGCCCGCGGAAGGCCACGCACCAGGCGGCGATGCCCGGCGATCGCAGTTGCACGCGCGCCATTCGTTGCGCCTCGGACGGAACCGGCTCGACCATGGCGCCAAGAATCGTCATCGTGTCCGGCCCGCTCAGCCGCACGATCCCCCGCGCCGCCACGCCCGGCGGCGAACTGACGGCCACAATGGTGTCGGTGGCGACAGACATGACCACGCTCCGCCGCCAAGGCCCGTCCGATCAACGCTTGCGGTCCTTGAAACGCTGCGGACCCGACTGCTGGCGACGCTTCTGCTCTTCGATCAGTTTCTGCTTCTCGGCGACGGCGTCGGCGATGCGGGCCATGAACCCACCGGGCTTGGGGCCGCCGCCTTTACCGTTGGTGAAGTCGCCTCGCTCCTCCATCTTCTTCACGTGACGCTTCACCAGCAGGCTGTCGATGATGCCCGCGCCCGTCGAGGCGAGGATGTACAGCGTCAGCCCGCTCGGCGCCGAATAGAGCATGAAGGGGAACAGCAGCGTCATCCACTTCATCATCTTCTGGGTCTGCGCGGCCTGCTCGTTGGCGGGCGGCGGCGACATGAGCTTCTGCTGGAAGAAGAACGTCACGCCCATGAGGATCGGCAGCACGTTGATCGCCTGGAAGTTGGGGTGGATGAACCACAGGTTGATCTGCCGCGGTTTGTCGAAAATCTTGATGAAATGGTCGGCAGTGGACAGGTCGCTGAGGAAGTGCCACTGCCCGCCCCACAGACCGGCGATGCTGTTGAACACGTCGTAGAACGCCGGCACATGGCGAAGCTCGATCGCGTAATACAGCATGGCGTACAGCGCGATCCAGATCGGCGTCTGCAGGAACATCGGCAGGCAGCCGAGCATATTCGCGGGGTTCACGCCCTTCTCGCGATACAGCGCCATCATCTCCTTCTGCATCGCCTGGTTGTCGTCTTTGTATTTCTTCTTGAGCTTCTCGATCTCAGGCTGCAGGGCCTGCATCTGCTTGCCCATGCGCATCATGTTGACCTGGGCCTTCTTGGTGATCGGGTGCAGGATCGCCCGCACGACCAGCACCAGCACGATGATGGCGATGCCCCAGTCGCGGGTGACGTAGTGGATGGCGGTCATGAACGCCAGCAGTCCCTTGGCCAGGGGTTGAAACGTGCACCAGTGGCAGGGTCCGCCGAGGTTGTAGAGGACCAGACCGTCGAATCCGAGCGATTTGTAGGGTTGGGCGGCGTCGGCGAAGACGCGGGTCTTGCGTGGGCCGGCGAACAGGGCCAGGTCGAGCTGGTGTGATTGGCCGGGCGGCAGGTCGATGGGCACGCTGCGGAGTCGGAAGATGAGGCCGCGGCTGTCGCCGGCGTGATCCTTGACGCCGATCATCTCCAGGTCGGGCGCGGGGAACAGGTGCTGTAGCGCCGCGTCGGGCAGGGGCTGGCCGGCGGCGACCGGGCGATGGACCACGGCAGCGAAATAGCGGTTGACCGACGCCAGCCAGACCAGTTCCGCGCCGGCGGGCACGCGGTCCGTGGGCCAGAAGGCGATCTCCGTCGCCCGATCGACGTTGCCCGGATAGGCGTCGATCACCTTCGTGCGATGCACGTAGCCCTTGTCGGCAGCGAAAATGTGACGGCGCTTGGGGTCGTAAACGGGGTCGAAATAGCCCGTGACCAGGTCGCGGCGATCGCCCATGTACGCCGCCTCATCGGGCGTCGCGTCGCCCTGACCATACTGCTCCCACACCACCCGCAGCGGTCGGTCGGTGCGCGTCGTGAGCTTCTGGTCGCAGAGAATGCTGTACGAGTCGGGTTGCAGTCGGTAGTGCCGTTCGATCGTGAGCACCGGGGCGTCGTGGCCATCGACGATGTCGATCTGGTAGGCCCCTTCGCCGGTCTTCTGCCAGGCGACGGTCTGGAGGTTGACGAAGTGGTCATTGATCCACACGCCGCGCGCGGCAAAGGGATAGCGTTCTTCCTGCCGACCATCCGCACGCAGGTGGCCCAGCACCCGCGTCTGCACCACGTAAGGGATCGTCTGCTGCAGGTCTTCGTGGTAGTCGCTGAGGCTGATCGAGCGTATCGCCGCGCCGTAGCTGTAGAGATCGACCTTGAGCTTGTGGACCTGGCCATCGTCGCCGCCGAGCGTGCTGGGCAGGGCGCTCGCGGCCGGCACGGCACGCAGGCCCTCGATCGGCGCCACCGTCAGCGGCGGCCGGGTAGGC
>CAZFDT010000074.1:0-24212 GCA_964518335.1 uncultured Phycisphaeraceae bacterium | reverse complement strand
ATGACCACAACCCGACTCTCATAACCACTGGCACATAAATCGGGGGCAGATCACTTCGCCCCCACGGCCACAACCATTGACAATCGTCCCGTGCTGACTATTGAGTACGAATACGTCATCCCCGAACCCGGCTCACTGGCGCTGCTGGGTTTGTTGGGCACGGTCCTCGTGTTCGGTCGCCGATGCGAGCGGCACGGACCACGCCTCTGACGCCACGATCCGGACGATGACTTCTGCAGGAAAACGGCATGTAACAGGGATTGACAAAATCAGGTGAATCCGAAATGGATGCACTACGAGATCGTCAGGCCTGTTGCAGGATCAAGAGAAGCGCCCGCCGGCCCTGAGCGCCCTAGGATACGGACGCCAGGGACAAGGGAGGCGCGGCCGCGAGCGTAAACGCCTGTCGAGAGCCACAACATGACCGATCGCTCCATCGGATCACGCGGGTTCACTCTCATCGAACTGCTCGTTGTCGTGTCGATCATCGCCCTCCTGATCGCGCTCCTCTTGCCGGCCCTGCAGAAGGCACGCGAGGCCACCGACGCCGTCCGTTGCCTGAGCAGCCAGCGCCAGATCTTCATCGCCTTCAGCGCCTACAACCAGGACGACCGGGCCATTCCGCCGCCGGCATTCAATCCGCCCGGCCTCAACACGGTGCGCTGGAACCAGAGCCTGATGCTCTACTGGGACGGGCACATGGCCAACCTGACCAACGGCCGGATTGGCAATGCCCGTGGCCGCTTCCACGACACCTTCCCCTGCCCGACCTACATCAAGAATTTCCTCGCCTCTGCCATCAATCCGTCATACGGGATCAACCGCCGGCTGGGGACGGTCGGCCCGCCCTATGCCGACAGCAACGCCAGCCAGCACCTGCGTGCCGACCTCAGGCGGCTGCGCCGGCCAGCAGCGCTGTACCTGATCGGTGACGTGGGTTCCTACCAAGGCTACATGCTCATCGACACCAACGTCAGTTGGACCAACCATCAGCGCCATTTCGACCAGGCCAACATTCTTTTCGCCGACGGCCACGCCAAGGGCACCGTCTACGAAACGCGCGTCGTCTCCGGCCTTGCGCCGTGGGATGATACGCCGTAGCACCGGGCAAGGGCATGCGCTTCAGACCAGGTTTTCCCGAACGCTACAGGGCAACTGTCGTTAGTCATATAAACGACGCCTTTCCTGACTTGCTCGATCCAGGCAACGCACAGTTCATCTACCCGCTGGCATATTGCTACAAGACCCGTTTTGTTGGCAATCCTTATCATCGGGATGAGGCGATCCTCGCGGCCGTGGTCGCCATGGGTGACCACTTCGCTCAGCACACCCGCCAGATGGGGGCGATGGCACGATCGTCGGCGGACCGTGCGAAGGCGACGGTTGACCAGCGGCTGCTAACGTTTTGGCTCGATGCCTACAGCTTGGTGAAGCAGGACCTGCCGCCCGTCGCTCGCAGCCGATGGGAGCAGGCGATGCGGCGATCGCTGAGTTGCCTGGAGGCGAAGCTTGACGGCTACATGGCGCAGGAGATGTTCAACCCCTACTCGTTCCGCACGAGCCCCAACCATGCCAGCCTATACGCCTGCGCCCTTTACCTGGGTGGCGTCGCGTTCAGGAACGCCCGATGGCGGAAGTTGTCGCTGCAGTTCATGGATCGCTTCGTCGCCTTCCAGGACTCGGAGGGATATTTCCCCGAAGGGCACGGGCCGGTGGTGGCCTATGGGCTGGTATCACTGGCGGGCGTGGCCCGGCTTGCCCGGCTGACCGGCAGGAAGACATATCTGGCGACGTGCGAGAAGTTCTTCCGCTTCCTCGAGACGGCAACCTACCCGGACTTCACCGACGTGGCACTCATTGACCGCCGGATGCGCTGGCGTTCGACGCCTTTCATCTGGTCGCATTTTGCGTTCAGCCACCTACCCGCGGGGCGCGCGTTCGCCAGGGCCGCGTTTGACGCTTGGCTCAAACAGGGTTTTCAGGCCGCCACCCGTCCCGCGGAACTGAGCGCCCGCATGCTCGAGAGTTTCGTGCATTGGACAGCGGGCCGCGTGGGAGCATACAAGCCCTGGACCGGCTCGCGGTGGCTGGGGCGCTTCGCCCACTTCACGCGTGACCGAAGCTGGCAGTACAACATGGCCGTGAACCCGGTGGTGGTGCCGCCTCAGAGTCGGTTCCGCCTCGACTATCATTGCGTCTACAGCATCTGGCACCAGGCCGTGGGCCTGATCGTGCCCGGTTCGCAGGACAAGGATCGCCCGCAGCACCATTCCTTCGTGCCCGTCCCCGGGCAGTCGCTGGGCGTGTTACACGGCGGGCGCATCGGCAATCTCGCGAAACCCCCATTCGTGGAGGCGTGCTACGCCAGCGGCTTCGAAGGGCAGGTATCGTTCGCGGTAAGGAGCGCCAGGCGGCTCGAATTGTCCGTGAAGAATACCGGCTGGTTCAAAGTCGATCAGTTCTGCTTCAACATGCCACTGCGAGCAGGGGTCGGTGACACGGTGACCGTCGACGGCAGGTCATACTGTTTGACGCGGAAGAAACTCGAGTTGAATGTCCCCGGACACACCCCGGTGACGATCCTTGACGGCAAGGTGACGGTGACGTCGTCCACCGGCGGGCGGTTGTGTTTCCCCTGCATACCACACAACCCTTACAGGCCGCCCGCGCTCAAACAGGCGTTCTTACGCCTGGAGATACCCGTACCCGGCAACGGCTCAGACCGGGCGCGGATCACCCTCGGAGTCAAGTGATACGCATGCCGCCGGCACAGATGCCATCTGTGTGTCAGCCCGATCAGGATCGCATGTTTGACGACGACACGATGGCGGTGCATCTGTTGATCTGCAAGCGGACGCGGCAGTTGACCGTTCAGTTGGAGGACGGGCGGTCGGTCGTGTTGCCCTGCGGGCTGGGGCGAGGGGTTGGGGCCAAGGTCGAGCGTGACGATCTGCGTACGCCCGAGGGATGCTTTCACATCTGCACGCGGAATCCGCGCAGCCGGTTTCACCGTTCGCTGGGCCTGAGTTATCCTTTGCCGGCCGATGCCCGGCGCGGACTGGACCATGAGCTGATCGATCGGTCGCAGTATGAGGCGATCCTGGCGGCCCACGCGCGGGGAGCCCGCCCGCCTTGGGACACCGCGCTGGGCGGGGAGATCATGATCCACGGCGGCTTGGCCGCCGGCGAAACGACCCGCGGCTGCATCAGCCTCTTCGACGACCACGTCCAGTGGCTCTACCGCCGCGTGCCCCTGGGCTGCCCGGTGACGATCCGAGGCGAAAACCACCCACCATGCGAATGGGAAACGCGAACAGAAGTGCTGCAGTGACCCTTCCGGCCGGCTTACCCTCCCTTCCCGCCCAGCTGGGTCAATGCCTCGTGATCGTTAGTGGGTCATTTTGAAGTGAGCGTTCACAATCTTCGGCCCCAACACGTTCACCGATCGCGAGTGGGGCGATGGGCCGGAAGACCCGGGCCTGTTCAAGAGCAACTGTCGTCAGTCATATAAACGACGCCCTTCCTGACTTGCTCGATCCGGGCAACGCACAGTTCGTCTACCCGCTGACATATTGCTGAAAAACCCGCTTGGTAGGCAATCCTTATCTTCGGGATGAGGCGATCCTCGCGGCCGTGGTCGCGAGGGGAAACCACCAGGCCGTCACCGTCAGCGACAAGCACCAGATCGGCGAACAGATGTCCATGAGCGAGCAGGTGCTCGGCGCGCTGAGCGCGAGGGGCTGAGCGCTCACACTGCGGCCGAAGTCGCATCTCTCGGCGACAACTGATCTGGCTGATTGATGATCCCGCCGCGAACCAGCGGAATGTCGCCCCTGAGCAGGGGATCGTCGGTCTCGACCATCCACCGGTCCAACGCGCCTCGCAGATGAGCCAGCGCCTCGGTATGACGTCGATCGCCAGCGACATTGGCGGCCTCATGAGGGTCGTGCAGCAGATCGAATAACTCCTCATCAGGCAGCGACCAATCGCGCCAGCCTCCGGCAAGAAGCACGTCCTTGCTGGGCGAATCGTCGCAGTTGGGCAGCACGGGCTTGCCGCGTCGGCCGTAGCGGCGAATGAGCTTGTAGCGCGGCGTGCGCACGGCACGCATCGGCTCGTATGCGGCGTGGTAATTCACCTCGGCAAACACAGTGTCGCGCACCGCAGTCGGATTGGCGGCATCGGCCTGGCCCCGAACCACCGGCACGAAACTGCGCCCGCGCACGTGCGCTGGCGCCACCAAGTCCAGCAGCTCGCACAGCGTTGGAACCACGTCGATCTGCGACACCATCGAATCGACGACCTTCCCTCCGTGAAATCCGCTGGCCACGGGCCCGCGCATCATCAGCATCACGCCCAGGCCGTGATCGGTCAGGTTGCACTTCATCCGCGGGAACGCGATGCCGTGATCGGTGGTGATGATCACAAGAGTGCTGTCGCCGAGCGGCGAATCATCGATCGCAGCCAGGATGCGGCCGATGGCGGCGTCCAACCCGTGGGCCATCGTAGCAAAGTCGGCCATGTCCTTGCGGGTGTCCGGGGTGTCGGGCAATGGCGCGGGCGGTGCCAAGTAACGCGGATCATCTGCCGCATCGTGCTCGGGAAAATCGCGGTGCGTCTCGCAGAACCCCACCGAAAGGAACAGCGGCGGCGCGGCATCCCGATTCCCAACGTCTTGCTTCCTCAAAAAGTCGATCGCCGCGTCGGCCCGGCTGGCTGCGGACTGCTCGACTTTCAGCACGTGGTCGTAACCCAGGTCTTGCTGAATGCGGTCGTGCTGCGTCTCATGCTGAATGCCGCACAGCACCGTGCGATAGCCGTGGTCCTTGAGCATCCTGGCGAAATGCTGGCGGTAGTCGGTCATGCGCCATCCGCGATGGGCCAGCCCGAGCATACCGTTGCAGTGGGCCCACGTGCCTGTCAGGAGCGACGCTCGGCTGGGTGAACAAGTCGGGTTGGTGCAGAACGCCTGGCGGAACAGCACGCCCTGCCGCGCAAAGCGGTGCAGGTGCGGCGTACGCACCGCATGACCGTAGGGTGAAACGTATCGACCGGTGTCGTGCGAATGCAGATAGACAATATTGAGGCGCATGTCGTCAGAATACATCCGTCAGCCGCGATCCGCACGCCACGTCAGGCGATCTTTTCAGACAGGACGAGTCGAGACAGAACTCGGACGCCGCGCTGGTGGTCGAGACGGCCCGAGACGTAGTTGTAGCCGCTGCTATTGCCCGCGGCGACGTTGAAGGGCATCTGCAGCGGCCGGGCGATCTCGTTGATGATCTCGTGCTTGAAATCGCCGTAGGCCGTGGTGGGCTGCTCGGCTCGGACCTGGCCGATCTTCCAACCAAAGGCTCCCCGTGCACAACCCTCCTCGAAATATGTCTCTCCCCAAAACTCGCGCGCGAGTAGAGATGGCAACTGCAACGATAGTCGTAAGCGCCTGCAATACAGGCAGATGTGACAAGGGCCTCCTCGCGGGAAAAGTCTATTTCGCGACCTGATCCCTGCCCCGCGCGGGCTGTCATGCGCCCGTGGTGATAGATCAGACGTGGGTGCAAAAATCCTGCGGGCGGTCAGGCGGCTGATTTGGTCCAGTAGTGGTTCCATCGTTGGTCGGCCCAGAGGCTCAGGAGGTGGGCCATGGGGGTGAGGTTGTCGGTGCGCCAGCGCATGCCTGGTCCTTTGAGTCGTCGGCCCAGTTGTTTGCAGGTGCTTTCCATGGGGCCGCTGCTGATGGGAATGTTCTCGCGGCGGTAGCGGGGGTAGTCCATGCGGTCGGCGTGGCGATCGAGGAAGCCCAGGAGTTGATCCAAGGGCTCTTGGCGGTGGGGTTCACTGTAGCGTGTGTGTCGCAGCCGATCGTGCACGGCCTGGCCGCCGCGGATGTCGAGTTCGTCGCACCAGTTCCGGGCCCAGGCGTGGGCGGCGTCGGTGCCTTCGCCGTGGATTCTGCGGGCCGCGTCGTGGATGTGCTGGTAGGCGTGGTAGATGTCGATGACGTGGTCGCTGGCCTCGGGCAGGTGCTCGGCGACGGCGTCCTTGATCCACGCGGCGGCGTCGCTGACAAACACGAAGCGTTGCACTTGATCGGCGTGATGGCGCAGCGCCTCTTGCCGCAGACGGGGCGTGAACGCGGCGGCGTTCTCCAACGCCGCGCCGCTGCCGCGTCGGCCCCGGTCGTCGTCGAACCGCCACCCCCGGAAGACCGCAGTTCACGCCAGCCCTCCTCACGCGTATTCACCATCGTGCCGTCGCAACTGCCCACCAGCGTGCCCTCGACCAGATGAGGCGCGGCATCGTCGGCCACGCTCGCCTCGATGCGTCGGCCTTCTTCCTCGCACATGGCGGCGATCGTGGGCGTGCTCAGCGTCAGGCCCATGAGCTTGTCCAACGCCAGCCCGGCATGAGCGAAGCTGCCCTGCGACAGGCCCAGCAGGCAGATCAACTCACGCATCGGCGCCGTGGTGGTCACTGAACCGGCCAGCCCCAGACAGGCGCTGGCGTGCTCGTGACGACCACAACCGCCACGGGCGACATCGGGGCACTGCCAGCACACACCGTCGATGGCGACGTGGCCGACGCTGGTGAGCACCTTGCGGGCACGTCGGCCCTTGTGCCGTCGCCGAGTCTGACAATGCGGACACACACGCCCAGCGTCCCCGGCCGCCGCCGACAACAACACATCCTGATACGCCAGCCGCACCTGCTCCTGCGAGCCGTCGCGGAACGCCCGCTCCAGATTCGCCAACGCCTCGGGCGTGCCCGACGACGCCGCCTGCGTTACCATCTGACTCAGCCACGGCCTGAGCCGGGCCACAATCGTCTCGACCGTCTGCTCAACAACCTTCGCGTCCATCGTGGTGCCTCCTTGCAAGTGTGATGACTTCGCAATGAGGTACCACATTCCACCAGACCGCGCCGCGCTGGGTTAATGCACCCTCAGACGTCCACGAGCTTGCCTGGCTCGACCTATCTGTTATCCTTACTAGGGTCCCTTTTTCCCCGATAGCTCAATCGGTAGAGCGAGCGGCTGTTAACCGCTAGGTTGCTGGTTCGAGTCCAGCTCGGGGAGCGTAAATCCCAGTCGCGGAACCCCGTGACTGTCCAGTTAACGCAGAACCCCGAGAGGCCCGCCTCTTGGGGTTTCTGCTTTTGTAGGGCTATTTTGTAGCTTTTTTCGCATCGTGGTCGACTGGGTGCCGCGGAGAAGAGAGCGCGGACGTCGGCCGATCGCGCGTCGCCGGCGGCCGAACGGCCGTTTCGGGGCCGGAACTCTCTGACTCTCGGTCGGGTGCTGGCGGTTCCAGTTAACGAAGCGGTTGCGGTCCGATACCGAGAGCAATGTACACCCCCGGAAAGAAGGCCGCCGCTCGATGAGTCACCGCCCCTATGTCCGGGGGGCGCAGCCGCCTCGCAGCGTCTTGCCATTGATGGCCAGGGCATGTCGGCCACCGACCTTGATCAGCCCCTGCACCCAATTGAGGAAGCAATGCTCGAAGGCGTCGGAGGTACAGTGCAGCAAACACCCTCCCCCCTTAAAGGTGCCGTGCAACGGAATGCCGTGGGGCAGACGCAGGTTCTTGAGCCAGTCAAACTTGGCCCGGCAGAATTCCGCCACGTCCATCCACCCTACTTCCGGTGGCGACCCCGCAGACCTCCGCCAGAATCGCCGTGGCGATGATATCGTCGAGCCGGTGCAGCCGGGTGCGGTCCATCCACGGGTCCTCCAGTTCATCAAAACAGCCAGGCAGATCGCGCGGGGCGTCGGCCCATGGCAAAATGGCGGCGAGACCTCGCCGACAGTCAGTCCATCAGCCTACCGACGAATGCCCCAACTCCGCACCGCGGTCTGACAAGCGCCGAACACGGCCGACCGGAATTGATCTAGTCGCGATCACCCTGCGCGCCTGGCGGCAGACTTGGTAGAGATCGCCACACGCGGTAGGCTTGTGCGTTAGCCGAACAAGCACGTTCCATTCACACTTGCGGACAGGAGGTGCGCCACGTTGCAAGATGTGATCGTCCCGTATTCTCGGAAGAGGCAACTCAAGGTGCTCGGCGTTCCGACGAGGGATTGCCATAGGATCCGACATGCCTAATTCCGTTGTCAAAGTACCGATCAAGCGACTTCCCCATGCGGTTGGCATTTTGCTGCCGACCTATCGAACGGAGCGCACAGCAGAAATGGACGTATATGCTGCCATCGATAGGTCAATAACACTACCGCCGAGAGAGGTGCGACTGATTCCGACAGGGTTTGCCATAGCGGTGCCGGTAGGTTTTGAGGCATTGCTGCGGCCAGATTCTAGCCTTGCCGTCGAGCATCGAGTTGGCATTCCCAATTCACCCGCGACAATTGATGCCGACTACCGTGGCGAAGTACTTGTCCCACTCATGAATCTGGGAACTGATTCATTCACTATCCACCGAAACCAGCGAATCGCACGGATTCTTGTTGAACCAGTCTTACGAATAGTATGGAGTGAGGTCGACCAGCTTTCTGAGACTCAACGTGCTACCGGCGGATTCGGCCACACTGGGACTTAGCGCCAACACTTTGGCTGGGAACCGATGCTTCGAATCCAATGCGTCGTAGAACTCCGATCAGCGCACCGATGGTAATATAGCGGGCGCATGTTCCACCATACGCATCGCAGAAGCTGTCCCAATGCGTCAGAATCTCAGTATGCAACCTAACCGCATCGTCGACAGAAGAGCAGGTTAGGCCGATAACACAATCTGACAGAACCACTCGTCGCTTCGACCGGTAACATGTGAGGTTTTCTCTGCTTGGTTCACCCACCCGCGGAACCAAGACGGCTGGGCCACAGATCATTCTGTGACGACCCGAGGCGATTCGCCGTGTAGCTTGTACGCTCGAAGGTCGCAGATCGGTCGTGTGAACTAAGGGCCACCGCCCATTGACTTGCACAACAGACGAGTGCATAGGTAGCGAGCCACGAACCAAACCTACCGGGACGGCGTTGCCGTTAGGCTTCACCGACTGACTTGGTGCCTCATTGCCACCCGAGACGGCATTACGGGTCACGCGCACGAGTACCGTCTTTGGAAAGCATCCCTCAAACGTCCGATGCCCATTAGCGGCCAATACTTCAAGCATGCACGTGCGGCGGATCACCGTCCATGCAAATCTGTCCTTTTCACTTCTCAAGCAGCCTGCCGGCAGGACCGCGACCAATTCCCCTCGGTCTCGAAGAAACGCCATCGCCGTAAGGACGAATGCAAGCGCGGGACTACATGGTACTTCCTCGCCATCCACCATTGCGGAGTGTCGCATGGCGCCCCTACACGAAAATGGCGGGTTCAGTAGGATCAATGGCAGCCTATTGAGAAATCCCGTGATCGCTCTGCATCGCTTTCGCGACTCCTGTACGAGAAAGTTGCACTGACCGGCAGTCCAGTCCGGATGTTTCCTACGCAGCGAAGCGACCGCCGAGGCACTGACATCGGTCGCGATGCATCTGGACTCAGGCCACCGCAATCGTGCAGCACGAAGCAGTTGACCATCCCCGGCAGCGAAATCTGCCACATGATGCACGCTACGCACGCGTGCCAATGACACCATCTTGGTCGCAAGTACTGACGGAGTGTAAATCGAGTCGCCCATGTCGCTACATTACACCGTGGCAAATGCGGAGACGTGATATACCAAGAGCCGCGCAGTTCCCTCGGTCCGATCCCTTTTCCGAATAGGATGATCGTACACTAGCTCTACATTCCGTCGGCCGACGATAGTATAGAGGACCGCGCCGAGAGCGTGAGGCTTTGTCCCAATTGGAGCTATCTTCAAGAGATCTCGTGGATGCTCATCGGCGATATCCTGGAGGACGTAGAACAAGCTGAACGGACAGTTCGCCGCAGCAAATCGCACGTTTTTCCACGCGCGCGTTTCCCAGAGAGCCGAACGGTTGCCATGAAAGGCGTAAAACGGATACTCTGGCCTGAAGCCGGGCGCACCCACCACTGGGATAGTCTTGCCGCCAGGCGGCTGCACTTGCTCAACGATGTATGCAAAGCGTGTACCCTCAAACCCGAGCAAGGGTATAAAGCAGCTCCCCCCATCGCGAGCGTCCGTGAGTGACGCAAACCCCGGGATCGGTGCGACGCCTAGAATTCTCTCACTGAGATCGAATATCTCGCCCTCCGTCGGAGTTGCGCTGAACTTGTACTCGACGGGTTCGGCATAGGTAGCCATCACTTGAAGACGTAGCTCCAAGGCGCTTCGCAATAATGGTGCCCATACGTGGTGGCCAAAACCCGTAATGTCGAGGTATACAGTCTGTCGCTTGAGCTTCTGCCAGAACTGAACAAGCTGTCTTCCGCTCCGCAAAGAAATTGGTTCATCGACTCCGGCCAACCGAAAGCTACTGGCATCTTGTGCCGTGATATGAACGAATTCCACATCCGTGGATTTCTGCTGCCACCTTCTTGTATGCTCGCTACGATGCTCGGGCGACATAGCATAAACATATGCGCTACCCGAATCGGGTGTGAATTCATCAACGATCGGATAGGTATCTGTCAGCAACGGTCGATCACGTACCGGCATGGTAGTAACCCTCGAAAAGTAACAATTGTTCAGGAAGTGGTTCTTCGCCCTCTCGATTGTTCGCGGCGAGTATGTCTTGAATCGCTCGCTTCGGGCTCTTCACCAATCCCAAGAGCTGTGACGTAGTCAAGGTCATCTTCCGCTTTCGGCGGTAGCTGAACACAAAGAATGCGCTGAAGATCGGATGCATCATGTAGTCATAGTCTTTGGTGTCAGCCTCGTCTGCTGGTTTGTTCCCAGGTGACCGCAGAAGTGCCAAGTGCATTACCGCCGATTTCAGAAGTCCATGCACCTCCTCGACGTCCCTTTCAATAGTGACGTCCTCCTCTGCCAAGTGGAACTGGTTCACCTCGGGCGCATGTCCACTCGCCTCAGCCGCCATCAGCTGGAATACTCGCCCCAGCCCGAGTAACAGTTTTGTCAGTTGCGCACCATAGACACTGAGACCTTCGAGCTCAGACAGGTTCTTCTTACCGACGTTCTGGGCGGCCATGGTCTGGATTTTGTGGGGGATGGACCGACTGAGCTTACCTCCTCGCTGCAAGTGCAGCAGTAGACTATGGTCAACTAGTTCAAGTAGATACCGAATATTTCCGGCTGAGAGTTGCGCAAAGACGTCCCACCCGGCGTAGTATTTCTGAATTCCGCGTTTGCCCCGCCTTAGGGTGTACAAGAGAGAATGCTTGTAGTTTTGGTAACGAGCCTGCCATTCGTTAGGTATGTCGATCGCTTGCTGCCATACCTTCTCAATCGGTATTCTCTGAGACTCTGCCCAAATGGCCATAAAATAGCATTCCAACAGCGGCTTCTCCTTGACTGCATCCACGTCAGTTACCGATACAACCTGCAACAGCTGTTCTCGGGCTGCAGCCGCGAGTCCTGAGCCCTCGCGATCGAGAACTTCCGCTTCCTCCTCCTCCGTCAGACCAGGAAGTGCAGATTTGATATCCTTAATTGGTTCATCATCTTGAATCCTAACGCGCTGAATGCGATCGTTACAGACACGAAGTGCAAATTCCCGAAAGCGCTCGCCCTCAAGCTTATCCACGATGTTAATACGAACGTAGTCAGCCGGGCTAATCAACTGCTCATTCTCGTTCAGCGTAGTCCTTACGCGCCATCCCAACTCACGGACCGCCACCTTAAAGCTGTATAATTGCCCGGCGTGCTTAATCAGTGTGTTGACGACCTGCTGCTGATAATCAACAAAGTTCTCATACTCATCAATCAGGAAAAAGAAAGACTTTCCATGGAAAGTCGGTAGCTGAAGCACGGCCTGGAACAATGAATCCACGGGCGCGCCCTGCAACGACAGTGATACCGGATCGTTGTCAGCCACGTTGTTGATGAATGCCTCAAACCGAACCTTGGCGTCTGCGATCTCACGGGCGAGTTCTTGCACATTAGTCGCTGCTGGAATATTCAGACTGGACGCAACGCGAGTGCAGTCTCGTGATCCGATCTGTGGAGCAGTCGGGTGATGCAACTGATACCACTCCAGGAAGCGCAACATCAGATCGCACATCTCAAGATTAAGGTAATGAGCAAAAACTTTGTTCCATCGATTAGGTGTGAGTTCAGGTCCCTCGAACGCAGTCACTCGATTGGTATTGACACGGTAATAGAGGCCGTAATATGGGAAAGTAGTGATTGCTGTGACGTTACGTCTGTGGAGAGCGAACTGCCCCTCGTATGATAAGCATCGCAGTACAGTTGTCTTTCCGGTGCCGCGCCCCCCGATCAGCATACACGGCCGTGACGTGGTGAGCTCCGGGAAGTAAGCTGGCTCAGTGAACAGATCGTACATCTGTTCCTTAAGCCACTCGGCTTTATAGCTACCGAAGAGCTGGCTCAACTGCTCCTCAGGTCGCGGGGCACCAGGTGAGCTAGTCATTTGCGTTGAACTAGTGGTTTCCATCCGTTTTGATTCCAATAGAACAAGGGCAGTGTGGCATCGGGTACACAGTGTTCAAACGCGACACAGAGACCGAGGTTGTGGAAGCCCTCACATGTGCCCTCAGGGATCCCAGCGCGTTTGCTGACGCGATAGATGAAATCCCTAGCGGTGGGCAGTAGCCGCTCAGGCCATACAACGGAGTCGCTTGCTAATGCGCTGTACTTAGCGGGCAGGATGTGTGCGGGGTTGACAGAGACAATTTGGCAGGCAGTTTGAATGGCGCGAAGACCGTATTCCGTGCATAGTACTGGACAATAATGAAACTGACCGCCGCGTTGCAGCACGGAGAGTCGATCGAAGGAAATCGGCAGCGTGTTTTTGATCGTATAAACTCGCTGCCACGTTGTGACAAACTGTTGCCCCGAACCGACAAAGTCATCGACGAAGATTACCGGTCGTGGCCCCTCATCAATCAGAGTCTCAAGTACCTCGGGCGGGCTCATTATACTGGTTTCGGGTATCTCCAGTATC
The DNA here is from genome assembly GCA_964518335.1 of uncultured Phycisphaeraceae bacterium. Taxonomy (GTDB): domain Bacteria; phylum Planctomycetota; class Phycisphaerae; order Phycisphaerales; family Phycisphaeraceae; genus CAZFDT01. The sequence goes on along the minus strand of CAZFDT010000074.1, from coordinate 11,211 downwards.
TGCCGCGCCTTACGGGCGAACGTGAAGCCGCTGTCCGCGGGACTGGGATTCTCGCCCGTTACGTATGTCAACAACGCATTCTCGATGAACGAATTCCACGCGGCTGTCGTGCTGAGGATGGGTTCACCCTTTCGTCGGACATACCTACTCAGTCCTTGGAAGGCGGCTACGAAGAGCTCGTTAACAAGTGACTCCCGAAAAAAGAGAAAGGCATTCAGCAGATGAACGGCATGCTCCGTCTCGTCGACGCCAAAATTCTGCAGCCATCGTTCGGGATCCAACACTTGATGTAACGGCCAAAGCTGTACATCGATAAAATAGTCGCACTTCGTTAGGACAAACTGCTTGTTGACTTCGGCCGGTGAAATGGAAGGAGTCTGCTGCATCGTTACATCCGATGTTCATGCCATCCCTAGGAAACCGGCAACCGCATGCCACAATTGATCCACGACCAGTATCACGCGCTCGATCATGACGTGCTTCCCCCCAATCATGATCGGCTGCCGAATCACGTCTGGCAGTGTGAGCTGTATGGCCAATGTGATGCTGAGCTTAGCAGTATGACCCACGACGCATCTTTGAACAAACTCAGTAGTCGAGGCTCCTGATAGTTGCGTTGCCGGAGGTCGCCGGCGCTCCTCGTCCCTGTGCGGCGAACCGGCATGCACGGACTAGATTGGCCCATGTACCGTACATCCGAGTATGCACGGGCCAAAGCGGGTGGTGTGCGTGTTCACCATCTGAGTCCCGACGCGGTAACCGACGGATTCCTTACGTGGGCGAGAGGATACCACGCACAAGGGACCGTCAACAACCACTTTCGCTGCGAACCCGGTAAGTAACCATTGAGGTCCGGCACCGCGCCGGCCCCATTCTGGTTGCCAGGCAGCGCGCCGGGCGCGAAGCGCAGGTCGTTGCGGGCATCGCCTCCCACGAAAGGGAGCACGATGACCGTGCATGACGACCTGATCGACCCCGCTGACATGACCGCTGACGGCCGCCTCGCCGAGGTGGCCGCGATCCTGGCCGCCGCAGTGCTGCGGCTGCGCGACCGGGCCGCAGTTTCTGGCGGGGAATCGGCCGTCAGATTTTCAGCAGATTCCGGCCAGATCGGCCTTGAGGTTCCGGCGGAAATGAGGCTTCATGGTGCTCGTGGTTAACGCCAAGAGAGGCTCAAGACAGGAGTTACGAACGATGAGCATGGCCATACAGATCGCGGCATTGGGGCGGATGACCTCAGCCCAGCTTCGGGCGAAGTACCTGGAAGCGTTTGGTGAGCCCAGCCGGTCGGGGAACAAAGACTTCCTCCGTAAGCGGGTGGCGTGGCGGCTCCAGTCCCTGGCCGAGGGCGGGCTATCCGAACGGGCCAAGCAGCGGGCGACGGAACTGGCCCGCGATGCCGACATCCGCCTGCGGATACCCACGCCGCCCAAGGTGTCGCCCGGCGCCGATGGGCGGACGGTGCGAACCAAGGTGGCTGGCGGCGAGCGTCTGCTGATGCCCGGGTCCACGATCAGCCGCGAGTACCGCGGGCGCCGCATCGAGGTGGCTGTACTGGCCAAGGGGTTCGAGTACGAGGGCCAGGTGTACCGATCGCTGTCCGCGGTGGCCAAAGCCGTCACCGGGGCGCACTGGAACGGCTACCTCTTCTTCAGGCTGACCGGCGAGGGTAGATCATGAGCAGAGCATCCACCTCACGTCCCGAAACGAAGACCATCCGCTGTGCGATCTACACGCGCAAGAGCACCGAGGAGGGCCTGGGCCAGGACTTCAATACCCTCGACGCCCAGCGCGAGGCCGCCGAGGCGTTCATCGCCAGTCAGAAGCACGAAGGCTGGGTGTGCGTCCCCGACCACTACGACGACGGCGGGTTCACCGGCGGCAACATGGACCGGCCCGCGGTGAAGCGGCTGATAGCCGACATCGAGGCCGGCAAGGTCAACTGTGTCGTGGTCTACAAGGTCGATCGCCTCAGCCGGTCGCTGCTGGACTTCTCTCGCATGATGTCGGTGTTCGAGAAGCACGGGGTGTCGTTCGTCTCGGTGACGCAGCAGTTCAACACGACCCACTCGATGGGGCGACTAACGCTGAACATCCTGTTGTCGTTCGCCCAGTTCGAGCGGGAGATCATCTCCGAGCGCACCCGCGACAAGATCGCCGCCGCCCGGCGCAAGGGGAAGTTCGTCGGTGGCAGGCCGGTCCTGGGCTACGACGTGCTTCACGCTCCCGGCGGGCCGAAGCTCGTGGTCAACGAGGACGAGGCCCAGCGTGCTCGCACCATCTTCAACCTGTACCTGCAGCACGAGACGCTCATCGCCACCTGCAAGGAACTGGCCCGCCGCGGGTGGATGACCAAGACGTGGACCGCCCGCAACGGCAACGTGAAGACGGGGCGCCCATTCGACAAGCACCAACTCTTCAAGATGCTCACGAACGTCGTCTACATCGGCAAGGTGCGGTATCGCGAGGAACTACACGCCGGCGAACACGAGGCCATCATCGATGAGTCGCTGTGGCAGCAGGTGCAGGCCAGGCTCAAGGGCAACGGCCGGGGCGGCGGCATGAGCATTCGCAACAAGAGTGGAGCCCTGCTCAAGGGCCTGCTGCGGTGCGCCCCCTGCGGGTGCGCCATGACGTACACCTACTCGTCCAAAGGCAACAAGCACTACCGCTATTACGTGTGCCTCGGTGCCCAGAAGCGCGGGTATGACACATGCCCATCGAAGTCGCTGCCCGCGGCCGAGATCGAGCGCGTGGTGGTCGAGCAGATCAAGAAGGTGGCCCACGATCCCGAACTGATCCTCCGCACCTTCCGCCAAGTGAAATCCGACACGCAAGAGAAGCTCAAAGCCCTGCGCGACGAGGACCGGCAAGTGCAGCGCGACCTGAAGCGCCTCAACGCCGAGTTGCGCACCATCGCCGGCGCCGGCGGCAATGGTCATCGCACCGATCGCCTGGCCGAGGTGCAAGACGCCATCCGTACCGCGGAGCAACGGTCGAGCGAACTGCGCGACCAGATGGAGAGCTTGTCCCACCGCGCCGTGACCGAGCACGAAGCCCGTGCTGCACTGACCGCCTTCGACCTACTGTGGGCCACGCTGACTCCTCGCGAGCGGGCACGGGTGGTCCACCTCTTGATCGAGCGGGTCGACTACAACGGCGCCGACGGCACGGTCGCCGTCACCTTTCGCCCGAATGGCCTGCAGGCGCTATCCCGGCAACTTGAAGGAGCAGCAGCATGACCGCGTCCCTCACCGTCACGTGCAAGATCCATCTGCCAAGCACCCGAACCAGCAAGCGCAAAGTGGTGGTCGCGGGTGAAGCGCCGCCGCCAGCACCCGCCGGGCGGGTGCCCCACGTGGCCCGGCTCATGGCCCTGGCGATCCGGTTCGACGGGCTTCTGCAGCGTGGCGAAGTGAGGGGCTACGCCGAACTGGCCCGTCTGGGGCACGTGACGCGAGCGCGAGTGACGCAGATCATGAACCTGTTGAACTTGGCGCCGGACATTCAGGAAGTGCTGCTGCACCTGCCGTTAGTACACGGGGGCGATGATCCCATCAAGGAGTGGCAGATGCGACCGATCGCGGCAGAGCCCAGGTGGGAGAGACAACGCCGTCTATGGCGAGCAACTTGAGGCTAGGCCCGGTAATCAATTCCCGTTCGGCACCTGCAGGCTCGGTCGATCAGCGACCGATTCACCCATTTGGCCTGACGACCAACCGTAGGCCCAAAATTTGGCCTCATTCCAAGGCAGCCGGGAATATGGGACACCGCGCACACCAAGGATTTCCGCGCACACCCGCGCTAAAGCGGGTTGTGTCACTGTTGGGAAGCGGTGCTGGCGCTCCAGGTACTGTCGGTATCTCACCTGGCTCCCTAGCCGAAATAGCAGACGCCACACTTTCGGCTACAACCAACGGTCTCGATCGGGCAAAGACGGACGAGGGATTGGCCTACTGCCTGTTCCTGATGGCGAACGTCACAAGGGCCGCCAAGGGCGAGAACTTCGCTCAGGCACTCGCAGATCTCGGCATTGGGTCGTCTCTCAAACCACGTGGAACACCCGACTATCCATTACCTCCCGCAGGCGGCAAGTCCGAACTCAATGTCTTTGATCTGGTCAGTGGGTTCAGTGCAGCATTCGACCGACATCTACGGGCCACGCGATCTCGATCCGACATCGGTGAAATGGCTCATCTTGCCGCTGCAGAGAGCTTGAGTGCTGTGTGTGGGGCATCTGCGCAGACTCTGTGGGGTTCTACGCAGGAAACGGTACAGAACTCGCTTGCCAAGATGTCAGGGGAGAAGGGCTTTGCACGTCTCGCTCACGACTTTTTCGCCAGGTTTTCCCGAAGATACCTTGAGTATCACCTCAGCCGCGAACTCTCAAATCACGTTGGCGCAGATCGACGGTTCAAGGGCGTATCCGAGCATAACCAGTTCCTCCAGCAGCTCGATGATCATTGCCGCGTTACCACGGCCTCCATGCGTCAGTTCGCCGGCGAATGGTACAGCAGGCATAGATGGTTACAGGACATCACCCTCAGGAAGACAAAAGGATTCACTGCACACGCGATCGACAAGGTAAGGGACGCGATGGCATTCCGGGAGGCTCGCGATGTTGCCTAACGCTCACGTAATTCTCTGCAATGGCGCAGCTGATCGCCGCCGCGGCAGCTCGTGGCAATCCGCAACAAGACTGCCACTGGCAACGTTCGGCCCGCAGAAGAATGTTCGTCTCAAAATCACAGATTTGACGGATCGCATGGCAAGTCGGCTGCCGGACCGTGTACATGATCTGATGGAATTGGCTGCCCTTGTTTATGCCGCAGACCAGTCCTGCCGACGCTTCGGTGGCAAGACCATCGACTACGGTGACAAATGGTATCGCGCATTTCGTTTCGTCATCCCTGTAAGAGACCTTGCCTTCTGGTCTCACTCGAAGGTGACTGAAACCCTAGTTGAGACGCTGAGGTTTCTGACGGACGATGAATATGAGTTTGCCTTCACAAAGATGGATGTTCGTCCGCAGTTCCAGGATTATCTCGACTTCCGTACCCGGTCCAAGGACCCCGATCCCGTTGAACGCGTTCTTCTGTTCTCAGGGGGATTGGATTCTCTCACCGGCGTCGTTGAGGAGGTAATCACACACCGTCATCGTGTAGCGCTTGTAAGTCATAAGCCGGTGGACCATCTTGCGAAGAAGCAGCGAGAGCTCGTCGCCGAGATCAGCAACCGAGCTAAGGATCCGAAGCTCCGGCCCGTTCATTTCCCGGTCCTGGCCAACCGCATCCAGTCGCCTGACGGAGATCCCACTCAAAGGAGCAGGTCGTTTCTCTATGCGTCAATGGCGGCTGCAGTTGCCCACTATTTCAGAATCGACGACATATACTTCTATGAGAATGGCATCGTCAGCATTAATCTTCCGCTGTGTGGCCAAGAGATTGGCGGACGAGCGACTAGAACGACCCATCCGCAAGCAATGGCGGGATTCGGGCAGCTATTCTCTGCCGTCACTGACTCGCAGTTTCGAGTTCACAATGAGTACCTCTGGGACACCAAGGAGGACGTCCTGCGGCGGCTGTGCAATGCGGGACATCGTGACCTTGCACGAAACACGCTTAGTTGCTCCCACACGCGTCAGTTCACGCTTAAGGCGCCGCACTGCGGGATGTGTTCGCAGTGCTTGTCCCGTCGAGTTGCCGCGTTAGGTGCAGACTGCCAGGATGACGATCCAGCAACCGGCTATCGCGCCGACGCAATATGTGATCATCGCAAGAAGGATGAAGATCGGATCATGGGAGAGCGATTTGTCGGTGATGCCAGACGTGTGGAGAAGATGAATTCAGTTCTGTTATTCCACCAAGCTTACGCGGGAGAACTCGGTCGCGTCTATCCGTACCTTGGTATGAGTCCCACATTGGGTGCCGAGAAGTTGTTTGACCTTCATCTACGTCATGCAAAACAGGTCGCTGTGGTGATGGCATCTGAGATGAAGAATCATGTGGAAGCCCGCCGAACTGGAGTTCTTGCTGACACTTCCGTTGTCAACTACGCCTTCGATGCGGAGCAAGTCAGTTTGCCGCGACGAAGTGAAGAAGTGTCCCTCGCGGAGTTCAAGGCGGAAGTGAAGCGTCTGGGCAAGACGCAGAAAGAGATCATCCAGTCACTCTTCGAGAAACATGTCATCGGTGCGAATGTGGCGACCAAGCCAACGCAAGAGGTGCTTGCAGGATGGGTCGGGGCAAAGTTCAACACGACGTTCAAGAACGCTCTCGCGGCGGCTGTTCAAGCCGGTTTCATTGACAATGAAAAGCACAGTGGCGGGCGCGGCGGCTATTTCCTAACGCCTAAGGGTGAGAAAGCTGCCGAAATTCTTGAGTTGTCATGACTAGTCACGACTAGTCAGCCCCACAACTTATGCACACTCCGAACATCGTGATCGCCATGTCGGCGATCGGGCAATGTTGCGGAGAGTGCATCATGAACAGTGTAACGTCCCGTCCTCACCACCTCTCGCCCCGAGGCAGCTCTCAGGTCAGACTGAGCGGCCTGTACGTATGTCGCAGACGCCTTGTGATTCTGTGTCAACGGCTCGGTTGTGGCGTGGTCTATGGTTTACCCATTCGCCAACGGCAGCCGGTACTTACCACGCCACTGCGAATGAAGCGCCGGCAGAAAATCGGCGCTGAGCGACACGAGTACCCGATTGGGGATTTCGTTCTGCGATGCGATTGGATCGAGTTCTTCAACGACCTTGACCAGATGCCTGATGGCGAGATCGATGAACTCGTGATTGTTCATGGCCTACCACATTCCTACGACCATGAACCAGTCATTGATGCCTGAGTCTGCATCAGTAACCAATATTTCATCACGTTAACCAGACAGTTATCCGGCCGGAGTACGGAGGACGCTGTGGGTGAACGCCGACGACGGCGTACTCACAGCGATTCTCTGCTCCGCCCCGGAAGGTGATAGCGAAGCAGGTCTACTCCGTCTCAGCGAACACCCACGTGACCTCCCCCTTGGCCGGGGGAGACCACCGTGGACATACAAAGAGACCCTCGGATCACCGAGGCAGACGCAACGATCATTCGTATCAAAGTGCTCAAACTCATCGGCCACTACGGCTACACCAGGAGTGATATCGATCCTCTGACTGAAGACCTACAAACGCACGTTGGCGAGGTCATCCACAAGTACAGGGCTGATCGCGGCGCACGGAGTACGTTCGTGAGCCGCGTCGTGAAGAACAACATCCTGAACCGAATCGAAGAGCGGAAGGCCAAGAAGCGCAATGAAGGGCAGTTGCCCTCCCCAATCGATGAGGTGCCTGATGAAGCGCTGTGTGACGTGCGGACACAGCCGGCGTCGATCGACTTTGGCATGGACTTTGAGGATGCGGTAACCAAGCTTCCCGAGGCGCTACAGCTCATTGCCATATCCATGCTCGAAGACGGGGAGGCTACGACCATGAGCCGCTTTCAGCTCAAACGCGGCGTAGTTCGGCAGAGGTGGAAGGAGGTCTTGCGACACCCTGCCATCGTCAAGCTCGCGAAATCGCTCAACGAGTAACAACCAGAATGCGCGCGGTCCCGGTAAGTAACCAATGGAAGCATCGCGCACATGAAAGGACCTTAACAATGCAAACCAACATCTGCTTCAAGTTCAGCCGCACTGTGCCGCTCGCCGAGTTGGAGGGCACGCTGCTGCTCAGTCGCATCGCTACCGAGGCGATCCACGGTGAGGAGCGAGTCGAACTGGAGGAACACCCTGCCGTCGACCGTCAAGCCAAGACGGTTGCGATCGACACCTCAAGCGACGTAGGCCGCACGCTCGCGCTGATCTTCACGGGGTACGTGCGACGCGAGTTCGGCACCGACGCGGTCGTGATCGAGCGCGGCGACGACGACGCGGGCGGGACGGAGATTCTCACGGGGGCGCCGGCGCTGCGCGGGGGGCTGGCGCGATGAGCAGCACGGATGGACCCGACGCATCTGGCGCATGGACGCGCCGCGCACCGGAACTGGCCCAGTGGGCGATGAAGCACGTCGTCAACCGAACGGATGCCTACGGGCTGTACCTACCTGATGGCGGCAGCGTCACCGCCAAAGAAGCGCTGGTCATCAAGGCGCTGGCAGTCCACTACAGCGGCAAGAAGACCATCGGCCTCCATGCGGTCGGCGAGGACAGCATGTGCCGGTTCGCCGTGTGGGACGTGGACAACCACGGCCCACCCGACGAGAAGCTCGCCGCTGAGAACTTCGCCAAGGCGACCGCGTTGTACCGCAAGCTCGAGGAGATGGGCATGTACCCGCTGCTGGAGGACAGCAACGGCAAGGGCGGATTTCACGTCTGGGTGTTGTTCGATCGTCCGCGTCATGCGCGGGACGTGCGGGCGTGGGCCACGGCACTGGCGCCCGAAGGCTGGGAGGTGTTTCCGAAGCAGAGCGGCGTGGCACCCGAGCCTGGCAAGGGGCACTTCGGCAACTTCATCCGGCTGTTCGGTCGGCATCACAAACGGCCGCACTGGTCGCGGTTCTGCATCGCGGGTGAGTGGTACGAGGGCGACGATGCCATCGACCTGATCGTCGGCTGGACACCGTCGGACACCGACGTGATCCCGGAGTTGCCGGATGAGCCGGTTGTGAGTGCGGCGACCACCCAGGTGACCGTGGACCCTGTCGCAATGATCGACGCTCTGCGGCAGCTCCAGCGTCTCAATCCCGCCCGAGCCGACGACTACGACAATTGGCTCCGCGTGGGCATGATCCTGTATGACATCGACTCATCGGCCATCATGTTGGCCGCGTGGGACGCATGGTCGCAGCAGTCATCCAAATACGAACCCGGTGAGTGCGCTGGGAAGTGGGAAACGTTCAACGGCGGGGCCTACGCCGCCAACAACAACGGGCGTCGGCTGGGCATCGGCACGCTGGTGCAGATGGCTAACCGGGACAGCGGCAGAGAAACGGTGGACGAGCCAATCTCCGGCACTGAGGCAAACCTCATCCCCAGCGCGGAGAACCTGACGAACTCGCCGATGCTGCCACCCGTACCACGGGCGCGACCACCGTTGCGCCGGCCGAAGATCACGATCGACACCGAAGAACACCGGGTCGTGCTTGAGACGGTCGACGCGCTTAATCAGGATCCAGACCTTTTCCAGCGCGGCGGCATGCTGGTTCGGGTGCTTCGTGATGATCAGGTTCAGGACGGGATCATCCGCCGCCAGGGCGCGGGCACGATCAGATCCTTACCGCAGGCGTCGCTCCGAGAGCGGATGACGCAGTTCGCCGTCTTCGTACGGTTGACGTCCAAGGGTGATGACATCGTCGAGGTCCCGACCCATCCCACCCAATGGCTGGTCGCCGCCGTCGATGCCCGCGGGCAGTGGTCCGGCATCCGACACCTGGCGGGGATCTCCGACGCACCAATCCTGCGGCCCGATGGGTCGCTGTGGCAGACGCCGGGGTATGACAGCGTTACCGGCGTGCTGTACCAACCGACCACCGACTTCCCCATCATCCCGGACGATGTGGATATCGATGATGCCCAGGCTGCGCTGGAGGACCTGCGTGAGGTCGTCTGCGACTTCATCTTTGCCAGCGACGACCATCTCGCCGCCTGGTTCGCGGCGCTATTGACCCCGCTGGCCCGATTCGCCTTCGACGGGCCGACGCCCCTGTTTCTCATCGACGCCAACATTCGTGGGGCCGGCAAGGGGCTGCTGGTCCAGGTCATCGGCCAGATCGTGCTGGGCTACGAGATGCCCGTGTCGTCCTACGCTCACGATTCGGAGGAGATGAGGAAGAAGATCACGGCCGTGGCGATCGCCGGTGACCGGGTGGTTCACCTCGACAACCTCGAAGGCAACTTCGGTAACGACACGCTCGACCGCGCCCTGACGACGACGCGCTGGAAGGACCGCATCCTGGGCAAGAGTGAGCAGGTGGACCTGCCCCTGATGCCGGTGTGGTACGGCACCGGCAACAACGTCTCGGTCGCGGCCGACACCACCCGCCGCATCATCCACGTACGCCTCGACGTCCTAGAAGAGAAGCCCGAGGAACGCACCGGCTTCCGCCACCCGGACCTGCTCGGCTGGGTGAAGGAGAACCGGCCCAGGTTGCTGGCCCACGCACTCACGATTCTGGTGGCGTATTGCAAAGCAGGGCGGCCAAAGCACGACCTCACGCCGTTTGGCAGCTTCGAGGGCTGGTCGCAGCTCGTGCGCGAGGCAATCGTGTGGGCGGGCCTGCCCGATCCGTGCCGAACCCGGACCAAGCTGGCGGAAGCGTCCGACACCACGGCCGACGCGCTGGGCCAACTGATCCAGGCGTGGGCCACCTACGACATGAACAGCGCCGGCATCGTCGCGTCCGACATGCTCTCGACGCTGTACCGCAAGGACTACCAGCCCAGCGACGAGGCCAGTGTCGCCATGCGCGCCGCGCTGGAGTGTTTCGTCGGCTGCCCACCGGGCAAGACACCCACCCCGCGACAGGTCGGCAACAAGCTGCGGGCATACCGACGGCGCGTGGTCGGCGGGCGCTTCCTCGACAGCAACCCCAACGAACACCACCGCAACGGCGCTGTTTGGCGGCTTCATGCCACGGAGGCGACGCCATGATCTGCGACTCTGCGACTCTGCGACTCTGTTTTCCACCCCTACGCGTGAAGGGGAGAGAAGAAATAAATAGTGGATGGGGCTGGAAAGAGACTCGCAGAGTCGCAGACTCGCGCGCTAACACCGTTTCGTTGGCCACCCGTACAACCACGTTGGCCCACGTCGCGTCCTTTAGGGATAGGCGTACCACCAGGCCACCGCGCGATGGTACGCCCGGGGGCGAACGTGGGCGAATTGTTGCAGTTCCCCACAATCTGCCAGTGTGGCAGTGGGGAACTTGGCAAGGGCAACTGCAACGGTTCCTCCCTGCGCGGATTTACAGGAGATCGCGGCGGGAACAGCCGCAAGTAATCACTCTCTTTCCTTCGTGTGAAAAAAACTCTGGAGCACCCAAATGAACATCGAAATCCGCCCCATCGACCAGGTCAAACCCTACCCCGGCAACCCGCGACAGAACGACGGGGCGGTGGACGCCGTCGCCGCCTCCTTGCGCGAGTTCGGCTGGCGGCAGCCCATCGTCGTGGATGCCGAAGCCGTGATCATCGTCGGGCACACCCGGTGGAAGGCGGCGATGAAGC
>CAZFDT010000073.1:0-24885 GCA_964518335.1 uncultured Phycisphaeraceae bacterium | reverse complement strand
AAACACAGGACTGTGCTAACTCGCAAGAGGATGTATACAGTCTGACGCCTGCTCGGTGCCGGAATGTCAAGGAAGCAGGTCAGCCGCAAGGCGAAGCTTGCGACTTAAGCACCGGTAAACGGCGGCCGTAACTATGACGGTCCTAAGGTAGCGAAGTTCCTTGTCGGGTAAGTTCCGACGCGCATGAATGGCGTAATCACTGGAGCACTGTCTCAACAACCGACTCGGTGAAATAGAAGAAGCGGTGAAGATACCGTGTACCCGCGGCAAGACGGAAAGACCCCGTGGACCTTTACTGCAGGCTGGTATTGGCCACGAGTATTCTCTGCGTAGCATAGGTGGGAGGCTTTGAGGCTCCGGTTCTGGCCGGAGTGGAGCCACCGTTGAAATACCACCCTGAGTGTACTTGTGACCTAACCGCGTCCCGTGAATCCGGGCGTGGAACCGTGCTAGTTGGGCAGTTTGACTGGGGCGGTCTCCTCCCAAAATGTAACGGAGGAGCGCAAAGGTTGGCTCAGCGCGTTTGGAAACCGCGCACCGAGTGTAAGAGCACAAGCCAGCTTTACTGCAAGACCCACTCGTCAAGCAGTCTCGAAAGAGGGCTCTAATGATCCGGTAGTCCCGTGTGGAAGGGCTATCGCTCAACGGATAAAAGGTACCCCGGGGATAACAGGCTGATCGCGCCCGAGCGTCCATAGCGGCGGCGCGGTTTGGCACCTCGATGTCGGCTCGTCACATCCTGGGGCTGAAGGCGGTCCCAAGGGTTGGGCTGTTCGCCCATTAAAGTGGCACGCGAGCTGGGTTCAGACCGGCGTGAGCCAGGTCGGTCCCTATCTGTCGTGGGCGCAGCAACCTTGAGAGGAGTCTTCCCTAGTACGAGAGGATTAGGAAGGACGAACCCCTGGTGCGCCAGTTGGACCGCTAGGTCCATCGCTGGGTAGCTACGTTCGGCAGGGATAAACGCTGAAAGCATCTAAGCGTGAAGCCCCCCTCAAGATCATGGTTGCAGGCGTGCTTGCACGCGAGAGACCCCCGGTAGACCACCGGGTTGATAGGCCGGAGCTGTAAGGGCAGAAATGCCTTCAGGTGACCGGTACTAATGGTCGATCGCTTGATCACACCGACCACTGACCACCCATCCCTCGATCGGTGGCCCGCGGTCAACCAGGCGTCCCCATACGCCTCGACCCACGTGTAACCTCACTCAACACCTTGTCATCCACGACATCACCAGTCGTGGCCGCTCACCCGGCCACGATTGCTTGTCGGTGACCACAGCGGCGGGGTCCCACCCGATCCCATTCCGAACTCGGCCGTTAAGCCCGCCGCGCCGATGATAGTGCAACCGCGCGAAAGTAGGTCATCGCCGACTTTGACGCCCTCGTCAGCCTAAAGCTGGCGAGGGCGTTTTTTTTGCGCCCCGTTCTTCACGCCATCGCACGCTGCCCGAGGCCATTCAACGCAGCTTCCAGATCGTCTGGACCTGCGCGGCCGTGCTGGGCAGCAGGACGCGACCGTCGGCCAGGGTCTGGCGCACCAGCCGGCCGCGCGCGTCGTATTCCGTCACCGACTCCGGCTCGTCCGGCGACGCCCGCGTGAACAGCCGGCACGACCCGTCCGGCCGCGGCTCGATCCGCTCCGTGCGCAACACCAGCGACGTGGCGTTGGGGTAGTAGCTGTAAAACGCGTACGTCTGTGCCGTGTCACGAGGAAGCAGAACCGGCATCAGCGACTGCAGCGCATACGGCAGATAGCCGTGCTTGGGTCGCTCCCATTTGTGTTCCTTCTTGCCCGACGGAGTCTGCACGGTCACGGTGATTTCATGGTCGGACCGAAGCCCCGTCTCTGCCCATGACGGTGTAACCCCCACGTCCGGCCGCTTGCCTCTGCCCGCCTGCGGGCGCAGACGCGCCTCCTTCTCCCGCACCGTGGTGCGCACCGACCAGATCTCCGTCCGCTTGTTGTCGGCCATGAACACGTTGCCCAGCGTGTCCACCGCTTGACGCCCGACCACCATGCGCACCTGCGTGTCCACGCGCAGCCCCGGCTGGTTCATCTCCACGTCGCGGAACTGCCGCACACGCATGTAGCCCACGTCGATGTCGTTCTCGATGATGCGCAGCCAGCGGTCAGGCTCCAGCACGCCGCTGACCTGGTGCGGCGTCAATCGTGCCAGCACCGCCTCCGAACGCAGAATCGCTTCCTGGCGTTCCTTGTCCAGGAGCTTGGGGTCGGTGATCTGCACGCTCTTGACCAACGTATCGAACGTGGGCATGGCCTGATCCAGGGCGTGCTTGTCCACGTCCATGTGCAGCACGGCGACATGACGATCGTCGAGCATGATCAGCGCCTGCACCAGCGTCCATGGCCCGGTCTTGCCGTCGGGCACGTCGAAGCGCAGCCGCGCTCCCGCCCGACCGGCGATCGTCGCCAGACGCTGCTCCTCCACGATGGATTTGGCGTGCGACCACTGCATCAGGTTGATGGCGTGGCGGGCGACGGCGTCAATGGCGACGGGCGATTCCGACTTGCGGATGCTGAAGTTGATGACTTGCCCATCGGCGCAGGTGATGCGAAGCATCTCGTCCATGCGGGCATTCTGAACGAGCTTGGCGCCGGGCGGAGGCTGCAGCGACACGCCAAAGCCCGGCTCCTGCCAGCGCGGCGGCTGGGTCTGGGCCGACGCCGCCGCTGCCCACAGCAGCAACAGGCACAGCACGAAACAACGTGACATCATTGGGAGGAGTCCTCCTGGTCAGACGCCACCGGGCGGGCGCTGCGGAGAATCGTATCGAAGATCACACGGTCGCGGGCGATCATGGCGTGGGCCTGGTCGGCGTCGGGATGCGTCGTGACGGCATGGATGACCCAGTGGCTCAGCCCGTTGCCGGTGAGCACCGCCAGCTCGTGGTGCTGCAGTTGTCCAGCAGATCGGTCGATGACAGTGGCCCGTGCACCAGTGAGGTTGTGCAGGCGAAAGGAGTCGATGACCTGTTCGCGGCGGACGTCGGAACCCGCCGGCCGGGCGAGGGTGTTGAGCGCCACGGCGAGCATGACCTGGGCGTTCTGGGCGACGCGCAGGCTCGTGTGCCCGACGAACAGGCCTCGACCGGGGTCGGCCGGATCCTGCAGCAGAATCTGGGGATCGAACCCCGGCACGGGCGGCTGGGGCTGCTGTTGTTTCCATCGTTGAGGCACGCGCAGCGACAGGTTGGCCAGTTCCAGGGCCACGGTCGCTGACGACGCCGAAATCGCTGCCGCCGCCGCCAGCGACGCGGCGAACAGAACCGCCATCACCAGCGCAATCACGACCGACCGCACCCGCTCATCTGCTATGACTGTCGGCTTGGGCATCGCGACATTCTAGACCATCGCCTGCCGCTGTGGCCGGATGTCTGAAAGGGCCGAAGGGCGGACCGGCGAAGAGCGAGTGTCGGGTGATCTTTCGTTCGCTGTCGCGTTTACGCCGCCAGGCGATGCGGGCTGGGTCCCAGTTTCCAGTCCACGTGGACGTGAGGCGGATGTTGCGGCGGCGACGGGGAATCGGCCATGGTCGTGGACGTAGCGGCCAGGCTCAGACGGTGCGCGGCCACACGCTGCGCCAGCGTGTCCGAAGTATCCAGGATGCGGACCACGCGAGCGGCGGGGCGGACCAACGCCCGCGCCTGCTGCGGCGAGATCAGAACCACATGCGCCTCCTGAGCGATGGCGCGGGCCAGCACGGTGTCGGCCGGACGCAGATCGCACATTCGCACCGCGGCGTTGACGCCACGGAACTCAGGCCACCACTGCGGTGACAGGCATAGCGCCGCATCGTAGCGCCGCGCCAACGAACTGTGGCGGTCCATACGCAACGCCGGCGTCTCGTCGGGTTGGCGCAGCCACCGTCGCAGACGATGTTGCAGTCGCAAGATCGGACTTGCAGTCGGCAGTAGCTCGATCCGCTCGGCAGACTGCGACAATTGTCGCCACCGGCTCAGATGCAACGCCTCATCGGCAGTCGCCACCAGCGTCACGCGATGCGTGTGGCCGGCCCATTGCAGCAGCTTCCATGCGCGCCGGTGACCGTTGGTCCCCTGTTCATCAGGCAGACACGGGCTGAGCAAGAGCATGGTCGGCTTGGCCTGTTTCGCACATGGATGCATGACTACCCCCAACCCCTGACCCAGTCGCCTGTCCCGCCGCGGCCCACGCTGACCGCGACGTCCTTCTCCCAACCGCCCCGTCGTCCGCACATGTGGTCGTATCACGCGGCGCGACGCATCGCCGTGGCATAGCGACCGTACCGATACCCGTATCCATACGCCTGCGTTCGCGCGGCGGCGCCAGTGGCGATGACCCCGGCGATCTTCGCCTGGGCCTGCGCCAGCGTGCGACGAGCCTGCTCGATCAGCGGCACCGGCGTCCGCTGCATTCTCGCCACGAGTATGACCTCATCGCACAGCGCGCCGATCACTCCGGCGTCGGCGACGGCGTTCACCGGCGGAGTGTCGAGCACCACGTGATCGAAGCGCCGCTGCAGTTGACTGACCGTGTCCGCCATGGCTGGCCCCGACATCAATTGCGCCGCCGATCCGCCCGTGTCGGCGCCGGCAGGCAGCACCCATACTTGGCGCCCGGCGATCGGCACAAGCACCTGCCCGAGCGTTGCGTCGCCGCGAAGCAGCTCGACCAGCCCGGGACCCGTTGGCAGCCCCAGTAGCTTGGCGAACATCGGCAGGCGCAGATCCGCCTCCACCACCACGCATGTGCGATCACTCAACTCACCCAGGCTCGCCGCCAGATTCAGGCTGGTGATGGTCTTGCCTTCCTGCGGGACAGCCGAGCTGATCACATGCGATAGATGCCGCTTGTGCTGCCATCGTGCGAGCAGACCCGTGCGGATGGCGCGGTATTCCTCGGCCTCCAGACCGGCCGGATCGGCCCAAACCACAATGCGCTCGTCGATGCGGCGCAGTTGACGCGGATCAAGCTGAATCGGTTCGAGGGAGGCGTCGTCTGTCGTCGGCGTCGCCTCGGAGGGCGCCACGGCGGCGGGCCTGGCTTTCTGCATGGCGTCGAAGAGATATCCCATCACGCGCTCCTGGCCAGTCGGGTCGTCGGCTGCGGCGCGATCCGCGCCAGCGGCTGATGATCGGTCCACTGTGTCACCATGTCACTGAGCACAGCCTCGACGATCGGGGCGGTGATCGTGCGCTGCTGGCGGACAAATCCCAGCAACAGAGCGTGATCACACACGGTATTGATGATGCGAGGCACGCCCAGGCTGTGCCGGTAGATCGCCACGACGGCGTCGCCCCGGAATGTCGCACCGGGCTTGCCATCATCGGCGGCCAAGCGCAGCCGGTGCTGGATGTAGGCGTTGGTTGTGCGTGGGTCGAACGCTGTCAGCCGCCGCGCCATCGCCACGCGCTGCCGCAGCGCCGCGAGAGATGGATCGGCCAGGCGTTCCAGCAGCTCGTTCTGGCCCACGAGCACGATTTGCACCGCGTCGAGGTTGGTCAGCAGTCGCAGCTCGTCGAGAACGTCGTTGCTGAGGGTTTGGGCCTCATCGATCACGAGCACGACGGGTTTGCCCTGGCCACGTCTGTCGTGCAGTGCATCGCGCAGCGTTTCGACGAGCTCCCAGTGCTCGGCATCGCGTGGTGTGTCGTGCCCCAGTGCGTGCAGGGCGTGGCGAAGCAGTTCATGGCGATGGGTGATGCCGAAGAACAGCGGCACGAGCATGGCGTCGCCCCCGCAGCGATGTGTGACCGTGCGCGTGACGGTGGTTTTGCCCGCGCCCAGGTCGCCGGTGATGACCACCACGCTCTTGCGGGCGCGAATGGCATACTCGACTGCCGCCAGCGCCTCGCGGTGCTGCTCGCTCTCGAAAAAAAACGCGGGATCGGGCGTGCTTTCGAAAGGCGCCATCGCCAGATTGAAGAAGCGTTCGTACATCAGCGTTCCCCCTGCGTCAGACCCAGTGTGGCGGTCCCATGCTGCAGCTTGGCGGCGGCGCGGCTCCACACGTCGGGCCGCTCCAGCGCCACGTACGATGCGCCCGTGAGCACGAGCACAATCGCCGCCATGGCGCCAATCTGGGTCGGCACGATCACCCAGTCGCGCAGCCACTGCACGCGCCTCTGCGCCGCGGTGACAATGGGCCCGACACTACCCAGCAGCGGCAGGTCCAGTTCGCGCGCCAGCTTCTCGGGGTCGTCGGTCGAGCGGTCGGCACGGTGGGCCAGGAAGACACTGAGCGTTCCCGTGGCGATGGCGGCCATAGCGGCGGCGAGCGCGACCTGCGTGAAATTGGGGGACGCCGGCCGTCTCACTTCGCCGCTGGGCTTGATGAAGGCAAGCTGCACGCCGCGGTTGCCGTGCTCAGCCGACAATGTCATCTGCACGCGCCGAAGGTTGTCTTCCCAGAACTGCAACTGCCGCTGCGCTTGTGCGACTTCGCGCGTGATGGCCTTGTACTCGGCTCGCACAGGATAGAGGGCGTCCGTCCGCTGCCCGGCTTCGACCAGCTCGTTCTCCAGTACCTGAATCTGGCCCGCCGAGGCCAACTGCTCCGACTCGCTCTGGGCCAACAGCAGTGCGATCTCCGCATGGCGCAGGTTGTCGCTGTAGGTCGTCGCCGACACCACCTCGGCTTCGGTGCCGGCGATCTGCTCGCGCAGCGCCTGCATCTGGTGCTCAACCGCCACCACATCGGGATGCTCCGGCCGCATACGATCGACCAGCAGGTGACGCGATCGCTGCGCGTCGAGCTGGCGAAGGCGATCCTCCAGCCGGGTCAATTCCGGGTTTTTCGTGCGCGTGATGGTGGGCGTGGTCTTTGGCGTGGCGTCGAGCTGCGCCTGCAGCGCCTCGACGCGAAGCCGCGCCGACTCGTGGGCCTGACGGGCCTCCACCAGGAGTTTCTGCATGTCGCCCACCACGGACTGCAGGCTGTGGGGGTTGTCGGGCATGAGCTGTGAGTGCTCGAGCTCGAACGCAAGGAGCTTGTCTTCGAGTTGGGCGATGTGCTGGCGGCAGCGCGACACTTCGCCGGTGAAGAATGTCGCCGACTCGCGCAGGCGTGCGTCCATCGCGCTGCGCGTCTGCTCGATGTAGATTTCCACCAGCGTGTTGACCGCCAGTTGGGCGATGAGCGGGTCGGGGCCGGTGAACGACAGCCGTACCCGATCCGCCGGATCGGTGGCGAAGTCGAAGGAGACGTGCAGCCTTCGCCGCAGCTCCGCGCGCAGACGGTCACGCGCGATGGGATCCAGTTGGCGGCCGTGCCGGGACAGCTCTTCGGCGACGCGGTCCACGGTCGCATCGATCGCCACGTCGCCGGTGAGCTCCTTCACCAGCGACTGGCGCGGGTTCTGAAACGAGCGGCTGGCGCCGGTGTTGGTGATTTCGGTGAGCACCATGTCGTTGCGGCGTTCAAACACGGCCTCGGCCTGGTATTGGCGGGGGAGGAAGAACCCGCCGACGAGGGTCGCCAGCGCGCCCACGAACGCCGCCAGCGCAAAACGCATGCGGTGTCGGCGCAGCATCGACCAGATGTCGGGCATGTGCTGCGAGGATGTGGGGGGCGTGCGTGTCATCGTCGGTCAGGGCGAATTGCCTTCTCCGTTCTGATAGGGCTGTTGCGTGCCGTAGCTGTAGATCTGCGTCGGCGCCTGCACGGTCGCCACTGCCGGCTGCAGAGGCAGGAGCAGTTGCTGGATCGCCAGGCCCGTCGCCGCCAGCATGTTGGCGGGCACATAAATGATGTCACCTTCCTGCATGACCACATCGAGCGTGGTGTCGCCGGTCTTGATCATCTGGTCGAGACTGATGGTCATGCGACGGACCAGGTCGCCGTCGGGGCTGGGGCGCAGAATGTGGATGCGGCCCGGATCGGCTAGGCGATTGGGCTGTGCGCGGGCGAGCGTGCCCAGCACCGTGTTGCTCCCCGTGTAGGGGTACGGCCCAGGCGCCAACACCTCGCCGAACACAAACACCTTTTTGCTGGCAAAGCTCGTGACCTTCACGTTGACATCGGCGTCCTCGTAGTACTTGGCCGCCAGCACTTCCAGTTCCGCGCGCAACTGCTCGGGTGTTTTGCCTGCCGCATAGACGCTACCCAGCAGCGGCAGCGTCACCTTGCCATCGGGTCGAATCCGCTCGTAGTGACTGGCGATTTCCCGCACGCGTCGTGAGCTGATCTGAATTTCGTCGGGTGGCTCCAGCAGATAAGTCTGTTCGGACGCCACCGGCCGCGGCTCGCGCACGAAGGCGCTGTAGTCGTGGTAGCGCGTGCATCCTGCCAGCACCGTCGCGCCCGCCATCGCCATGGCGATGAGCTTGACGATTTTCAGGATGGTGCGTCGAGTCGGCATGGCGGCTTCTTTCATGGGCGTCGTCTGCATCACAGTGCGGCTCGGTCCCAGAGCTTGGGCGCCGTAGCCAGGATGAGCCACAGGTCCAGCAGGATGGATCGCCGGCGCAGGTAGCAGCGGTCCAGAGCGAGTTTGCGACGCATGCCCGGCAGGTCGTTGGTGTAGCCGTTGCGTACCTGGGCCAGCCCGGTGAGGCCGGGGCGGCCCTGGGTGCGCGCGTCGAAGCGCGGTAGCGATGACGCCACCCGCTCGTGGATCTCAGGCCGTTCCGGCCGCGGACCCACCAGGCTCATCTCACCGACCAGGATGTTCCACAACTGCGGCAGCTCATCGATGTGGCTCTTGCGCATCCACCCGCAGCCGGGCAACACGCGCGGATCGGCCGCACACGCCAGTTTCGCGCCGTCGGCCTCGGCGTCGGCGACCATCGTCCGCAGCTTCCAGATGCGGAACAGCCATCCGTCGCGCCCGACTCGCCACTGCCGGAAGAACACAGGACCGCCGTCGATCAGCTTCACCCATGCCGCGCATGCGACGATCACCGGCCCCGTCGCCACGATGCCGACCACTGCAGCAATGACATCGATCGCTCGCTGATGCCGCTCGTATCCGATTCGCGTTGAGGCTGTCGCGCGGTTCAAGGTGCAGATTCCTTGGGGCTTTGCCTTGGCCCACAGCGTCACTCATCGTCGTAACGTCTGTGACACTTAAGCCGACCAGAGCAATTGCGGTGGAGCGGCAAGATTTGGTGTCTGTGCCCGGCTTACCGTTTAGAGGGCCCTCGGCCTTGCCGATACTTTCTTTCAATGATGGGGCCGATGCCATCTCTGGACGTCTGGACCGATCGGCAGCGACGTGAGGCCGCGTTTTACCGGCACTACGCGCCGCGCCAGCGCGTCGAGACAGTGGACCTCGCCCCCGTGCTCGGGCGCGAGCACCGGCCATGGAATCCTTATTGGTACGTCTATGAGCTGGCCCGACAGCGGTACGTCCATGCCGGTCAACGGCTACTGGACTTCGGCTGCGGCGCCGGCATCGCCGCCGTGCGACTGGCGCACCTGGGTTATCGGGTGGACGGGTTCGACCTGTCCGAGGACAACCTGGCCGTCGCCGGCGAGCTGGCCGCGCGACACGGCCTGGCCGATCGCTGCGCTTTCCGCGCCATGCTTGCCGAGCAGCTCGAATATCCCGACGACACATTTGACGTGATCGTGGGCATTGACATCCTGCACCATGTCGAGATTCCGCGTGCCGTGGCCGAGGCCCGGCGCGTGCTCAGGCCCGGCGGTGTGGCGATCTTCAAGGAGCACGTCGAGGCCCCGATCGTCGACAAGGCCCGCAACAGTCGCCTGGGTCTGAAACTCGCTCCGAAGGACACCTCGCTGGACCTGCACATCACCGAGGATGAACGCAAGCTCACCGATGCGGACCTGGCCACGATTGCCGCGGCCTTCGACGCTACCCAGACCCGCCGTTTCACCCTGACCAGTCGGCTAGACCGGCTGCTGGCTTCGCACCAGGCGGCATGGCGTGGGCGACTACAGCAGTTGGATCATCATCTGTTGCGGATATGCCCGCCGCTGGCACGCTTGGCCGGAACGGTCGTCCTGAGTTGCCACAAGAAGTGACCCATTGGCATTTTGTGGCGAGTCGGTTATACTGGTCGCGTCATCGACCCCGATTCACTGCTGAAAGACCCTCGCACCTCGATTCGCGTTCACCCCCGCACAACCCAGTGACCCCAACTCCGTTAACGCGGTGTCTATGTGGGTATTGAGTGCCGACAGCACTGTCGCTGCGGCCGTTCACCCGAGACCGTCGCCAAGCCCCGGAAGTTCCTTGTTGGACGCCCCCGCGAGCCCACCCGTCAGCCTCGACCCCCGAGCATCTACACGCCCGGGACTGTTCAGAAGGAGCTTCGTATGAAACTCTATGTCGGAAATCTGTCGTTCAGCACCACCCAGGACGCCGTGGAAGCGCTTTTCAGCAACTACGGCCCCGTCACCGAGGTCGCTCTCGTGACCGACCGCGAAACCGGTCGGCCCCGCGGCTTCGGGTTCGTCACCATGGATGACGACGGTGCCCGCCAGGCCATCGAGGCGCTGCATGGCAGCGAGTTGGATGGCCGCACCCTCACCGTGAATGAGGCCAAGCCCCGCGAGCCGCGCTCCGGCGGGTTCGGCGGCGGCGGCGGTGGCGGTCGCGGCGGCTACGGTGGTGGCGGTGGCGGCGGTTCGCGCGGCTACGGCCGGCGCTGATCGTCAGCGATTCACGTGTGGTTCACGTCAAGCCCTCGCCGGCCGCAACCGGCGAGGGCTTTGTCGTGCGCGGGCGGGGGCATGGACACGGTACACTGCCGCGCGTGGGCGACCCCACTCAAAACAAGCCGCTACGGTTGAACACGCCCGTGGTCGAATTGCCTTGGGTGCGTCCGCGCGATGCGCACGCACTGGCGAGGATTGACATCGCCAGCGTCATGGACCTGCTCAAGCACCTGCCGATGCGTTACGAGCAGGAGGCCGCCGAGGGCACGGTGGCCGCGATGCCTATCGAGGCGATCGGCTCGACGCGCGGCATGGTCGCTGCGTCGCGTATGGTGCAGGGTTACGGCCGGGGCAAGTCGCGGTTCGAGGCGACGCTGCGCGACGACACCGGCGACCTGCTGCTGACGTGGTTCAATGCCACGTATTTGCGCGATCGGATTCGGCCGGGCATGACGCTGCGCGTGCAGGGCAAGACGGTGGTGTACCGCAACCGGCGCCAGATCGTCAATCCGCGCTGGGAGGAACTGCCCGACCC
The DNA here is from genome assembly GCA_964518335.1 of uncultured Phycisphaeraceae bacterium. Classification (GTDB taxonomy): domain Bacteria; phylum Planctomycetota; class Phycisphaerae; order Phycisphaerales; family Phycisphaeraceae; genus CAZFDT01. Next base: position 13,726 of record CAZFDT010000073.1, on the reverse strand, counting down.
CCGCAACGGCGACGCGCCGGCGCCGACGCGGCGCGAGCGCCTTCGACCGATTTACCCGGCGACGCAGGACCTGCCGAGCTGGGCGGTCGAGAAGCTGTTGGATCATGTGCTGCCCGAGGCACTGCCGCTGCTGGCCGATCCTGTGCCGGCGGACATGCTGAAGTCTCACGCCATGCCTCCGTTGGCCGAGGCGTATCGCATGATCCATCGTCCCGAGGATGAAGAGGAAGCGGGGGCGGCGCGGCGGCGGCTGGCTTTCAATGAGCTGCTGTTGCTGCAGATGGGTATCGCGCTGAAGCGCCACTACAACCAGAGCGCTCTGGAGGCCCCGGCCCTGCGCTGGTCGGAGGCGATCGATCGCCACATCCGCGATCGCTTCCCGTTTCGGCTCACTGTAGCGCAGGACAAGGTTGTGAAGGAGATCGCCGCGGACCTGCGCAAGACGGTTCCGATGAACCGGCTGCTGCAGGGCGACGTGGGCGCGGGCAAGACGGTGGTGGCGCTCTATGCGATGCTGATGGCCGTCGCCGACCGCAAGCAGGCGGCGCTGCTGGCGCCGACGGAGATCTTGGCCGAGCAGCACCACCTGTCGCTGTCGGCGATGCTCAAGGCCAGCAACGTGCGCGTGGTGCTGCTCACGGCCGGGGCTTGCCCGCCCAAGAGTGCAGAGCGCAAGGCGTCGTTGCGTCGCATCGCCGCGGGCGAGATCGACCTGGTCATCGGCACGCAGGCGATTCTCAGCGAGCATGTGCGGTTCCACGACCTGGCCGTGGTGGTCATCGATGAGCAGCATCGTTTCGGCGTATTGCAGCGGGCGGTGTTTCGCAGCCGCGGGCGCGAGGGCGATGCGATTCGCCTGGCCAAGCCGACCAGCCCGCACCACCTGGTGATGACCGCCACGCCGATTCCTCGCACGCTGAGCCTGACGGTGTTCGGCGATCTGGACGTGTCGATCATCACCGGTTTGCCGCCGGGCAGGCAGCCAGTGGTTACACGTGTAGTGGCGCCGGACCAGACGGCGAAGGTGTATGACTATCTTGAAGAGCGGTTGGGGCGTGGCGAACAGGCGTATGTCGTCGTGCCGGCGATCGACGAAGCCGGCGAGGACACAGCGGCGCAGCTCAAGAGCGTGCGCGAACACGCTCAGCACCTGCAGAAGCGACTGGGCAGCGGGTACCGCGTGGCTGCGGTTCACGGCCGGCTCAAGCGGCAGACGCGCGAGTCGATCATGCACCGCTTCCGCGCCGGGCAGATTCACGTGCTGGTGGCCACGACGGTGATCGAGGTGGGCGTAGATGTGCCCAATGCGTCGGTGATGATCGTCGAGCACGCCGACCGTTTCGGGCTGGCGCAGTTACACCAGTTGCGCGGCCGCGTGGGCCGGGGTGCGAGCAGCCGCAAGGCGCTGTGCGTGTTTATCGCCGAGCCCAAGACCGAGTCGGCCACACACCGGATGGCGGCGATCGCGGCGGAGAGCGACGGCTTCAAGATCGCCGAGAAGGATCTGGAGATCCGCGGCATGGGCGACTTCTTCGGCACTCGCCAGCACGGTCTGCCGCCGTTGCGCGTCGCCCGCATCCCCGACGACATGGATCTGCTTCAACTCGCCCGGCGCGACGCCGAGGCGCTTGTCGCCGCCGATCCCGCCCTGACGCAGGCTACCCATGGCGCCCTTCGCAAGCTGCTGATCCAGCAGTACGGCGACGCGCTGGGCCTCATCGACGTGGGATGACGACTGGCCCGCATTGGATAAGATTGTCGGTCCTGATGCACGAGGCATTGCGCCACAAGCTGTTGGGTGGCTGGTCCGACATGGTCACGGCACATCCCGTGATCGTGGTGCTGATCGCGTTGGTGACAGCAGCGGGATCGATCGGGCTGGCCGCGCTGCACTTGGACTTCAAGCCCAATCGAAACGACCTGATCGCCAGAGACCTCGACTGGAACCAGCGGTTCATCGACTGGCAGAGCAACTTTCCGGGCAGCTATGACTTGTACGTGGCGGTCGATGCCTGGGGCGACGGCGATCGGGAAACGCCCGAGGCGCGACAGACGGCCGAACGGATCGTCGATCAACTGGGGCCGATGCTCCAGTCGGATCCGCACGTGAAAGACGCGGTGTGGGGATTTGACCCGCGACAGGTCAGCCCACGTGCGATGCGGCTGATGCCGCTGGAGGCCTTTGAGCGTCAGCTCGACGATTTGGTGACGGTGGGGCAGTTGCTCGACAATGAGTCGATCTGGTCGCAGTTGGGTGCGGCGATGCGGCCGGCGACGATCGGTGAGGAGGCGAGCGTAACGGCCCTGCGACGCCTGATGGAGGAAAGGCGTCGGCCGTGGCAGTATCTGACGACGCCCAACGGCCGGGTGATGATCATCCGCATCACGCCGGAGCATCATGCCACGTCGCTCAATGCGCTGGCGCCGGCGATCGCGTCCATTCGCGCGAAGATCGCGCTGGTGTTGCAGGCTCACCCTGGTGGCGCCGCGGGGCTGACGGGCATCGAGGTGATCGAGGCCGACGAAACCATCGCCGCCACGCGCGACAGCACGATCTCGTCGATCATCGCCGTGGCGCTCATCTCCGCAGTGCTGATCGCCGCGTTTCACAGCGTGCGCACGCCGCTGTTGATCGTCTCGTCGCTGCTCATTGGCGTGGCGTGGTCGTTCGGATTCCTCACGATGGCGATCGGATACCTGCAGGTGATCAGCGTGGTGTTCACGGTGATGCTGCTGGGTCTTGGCGTGGCGTTCGGCATTCACATCGCATCGCGCTTCGAGTTGGTTCGTCATCATCACGGCGCCGGGCCTCGCGGCTTCAGGGCGGCGATGCGCGACACCATCCAGTCCGTGGGGCCTGGCATCGTCACCGGCGCCGTCACGACCGCAGCAGCGTTCTGCACGACGATGCTCACGGATTTCACGGGCGTGGCCGAGATGGGCTTGATTGCCGGTGTGGGCATCATGCTCTGCCTGCTGGCAATGTTCAGCGTTTTTCCCGCGATGCTGCGGCTGGTCAAGCTCCGCCGTCACCATGTCATTCATATGGACGACCGTCACTTCCATCTCTATGAGGACCGCTGGGTGACGCCGTTTTACCTTCGGCCGTGGTGGACCATCATCGTATGGGTGATCGCAGCGGTGGTGTCGGTCGCGGCCACGACGCAGATGCGTTTTGACTACAACCTGTCCAATCTGTTGCCGCGCGGCATCGACAGTGACCTGTGGCGGGAACGCATTACCCGCGACGGCGGGCAGTCCATTTTCTATGGCATCAGTGTGGCGGACAGTCACGATGAAGCCCGGCGTCGCGTCGAGGCGTTTCGTGCTGTCGCCGCTCAGCCCGATTCGACCGTCGCGGGCGTGGCGGGCTACGGCCTCCTGTTTCCCGCCGATGAGGGGGCCAAGCTCGCGCTGATCGAGTCGGCGAGGCGGCAAATCGGCTCTATACTCGACCGCGTGGCCGACGCCCCGCCCACCCCGCCAAGCGGCGCGATGGCAATGCTGCTGGGCGGCCTGGGTGAGCGCATCGCCGACATCCGCCGGGAGATGGCGGTCAGCATCCGCGCAGCCCTCGATACGTCGCCCCTGGTCGAAGCCGACCTGCCCGCCGAGGTCATGCGGTCGTATGTTGCAGTGGACCCGTCCGGATCACGGCGCTTCGCCATCGAAGTGTACCCACGACTCAGCGGCGACTTGACCAACGCCCTGGATCCCCGGTTTCTGCCTCGCTTCATCCGCGACATGCAGCGCATTGACGCCCACGTCACCGGCGTCATCGCCCAGATTTTCTTCTCCGGCGACCTGATTCGGCGCTCGTACCTGATCGCCGGCGTTCTGGCCCTGGCGATCGTGTTCGTGCTGGTGCTGCTGGATTTTCAGAACGTGACCGACGCCCTGCTGGCCATGCTGCCTGTAACACTTGGTTTTGCCGTCACCTTCGGGGTGCTGCGCCTCTGCGGCCAGCAGATCAACCCCGCCAACATCATTGTCCTGCCGTTGATGTTCGGCATCGGCGTCGATTTCGGCGTGCATGTCCTGCATCGATACCGCGTCGATGACAGCTCACGGCCCCTTGGCCTCACCGCCGGCACCGGCAAGGGCATCGTGTTGACCAGCGTCACCACGATCATCGGATTCGGCTCCATGCTTATCGCCCGCCACCACGGCATCGCCAGCCTGGGGTTCGTTCTCGCGCTGGGCGTTGGCCTGACGCTCGTGGCTTGCCTGACGTTGATGCCGGCGCTGCTGGAACTGCGCAGCCGCTGGAGGCGCCGCGCGAATCGCCAGGATGGCTCCGCCGGATAGATCAGTCGTTCTGGCCAGGCTTGGGGGGCTTGTCGGGGCCGCGACGGTCCCGAAAGAAGCGGCGGAGGATGGCGGCGCTGTCCTCCGCCATGACGCCGCTTATGACCTTGACGCGATGGTTGAATCGGGACTCGCTGCAGAGTTTGTGCAGCGTATCGACGCAGCCCATCTTCGGGTCCGCGGCGCCGTAAATCAGTGTGCCCATGCGAGCGTTGACCAAGGCCCCGGCGCACATGGGGCAGGGCTCGAGCGTCACGGCCATAATGCAGTCGTCCAGTCGCCACGTGCCCAGGCGCAGCGCCGCCTCGCGCAGGGCGATGATCTCGGCGTGGGCCGTCGGGTCGCGCCGCGACTCGCGCAGATTGAAGGCGTGACTGATCAGCCGGTCTCCGCGATAGATGACCGCGCCGATCGGCACTTCGCCGTACTCGGCCGCATGCCACGCCAGGTCGAGCGCCCGCCGCATCATCGAATCGATCAACGCCTGTTGCACGCCACCAGTGTAACCGCGAATGGGTACTATCGAGCGATGCGAATCATCTGCGCACCCGACAGTTTCAAGGAGTCGATTTCCGCCGCCGCTGCCGCCGCCGCGATGGCCCGGGGCGTGCGGCGTGCGGTGCCGGATGCCCAGGTTGACCTGTGCCCCATCGCCGACGGTGGCGAGGGCACGGTCGAGGCCATGCTCGCGGCCACTGGCGGGCGACGCATGGCCACGGTCGTCGCCGGGCCGCTGGGTCAACCGGTGGAAGCGACCTGGGGTGTGCTGCCCGACGGCAGGGCGGTGATCGAGATGGCCGCCGCTTCCGGACTGGCGCTGGTTCACGCTGACCGGCGCGACCCGACGCGCACCACGACGTATGGCACGGGCCAACTGATCGCTGCAGCCGCGAAGCATGGCTGCCGCGGTATCCTGCTGGGCATCGGCGGCAGCGCCACAACCGACGGTGGCTGCGGCATGGCCCAGGCCCTGGGCGTATGCTTCATCGACGACGCCGGACGACCGCTCGATGCGCCGCTCGCAGGGGGTTCACTGCAGCGCATCGCGCGCATCGACGCCGCGGCCTGTCGCGCGGTGCCGCCGATCACCGTGGCCTGCGACGTGACCAATCCGCTCACCGGCCCCCAGGGCGCCGCCTGCATCTACGGGCCGCAGAAAGGCGCCACGTCCGAACAGGTGCGCACTTTGGACGCTGGTCTGGTCCACCTCGCCCGGCTGCTGCGCGAGCAACTGGGCCGCGATATCGAGTCCTTGCCGGGGGCTGGCGCGGCCGGCGGGCTCGGCGGCGGACTCGTCGCGTTTCTCGACGCCACGTTGCAGCGCGGCATTGACCTGGTCCTCGACGCCGTGGACTTTGACCGCCGCGTGCGAGGCTGCACCCTCTGCCTCACCGGCGAAGGCCGCCTCGACGGACAATCGCTCTCCGGCAAGGCGTGCCTGGGCGTCGCCCGCGCCGCGGCGAAACATGGCGTGCCGACCATCGCCCTCGTCGGCTGCGCCGCGCCTGACGCCGACCGCACGCTGGCCGCGGGTCTGCATAGCTATTATGTCATCGGTGCGGGCCTTCCCGCCGACGAATCGATGCGACGCGCCTCGGAACTGCTCGAACGCGCCGCCGCCGCACTTCAATTGCCCGGAGGTGATCCATGAACGCCAGCGTCAGCCGATGGTTCGGACTATTTTTGAAGCTCGCCGCGATCGTTGTCGCCATGGTTGCGATAGTCGTCGCGGTGATGCAGGTCCGAAGCTGGAAGCAGCGGCGTGTGGATGCCCGAGTGATCGCCGACGTGACAGAGCAGGTCCGCGTGGCCCTGTCGAGTCTGGCGGCCGACAGCGACATCTACCAGCGTTACGGTCCGTTTCAGGCGCTCGAGGGCAGCGGCTTCTCGCGGCCGAGGTATGCGTGGCGACTGGTCGAACGCGTCGAGTGCGGGCGGCGGGCGGTGTTCCGCGACGGCGTCGCCGACGTGTACATCATGGTGTCGACTCAGGGCCCGTTGAGTGTGCACCTGTCGCTGTCCCCCACGGAGCAGTTCGTGGCCGAAGGTGCGGGCGAGCGCGTCGTCCTCGACGGCAACGAGTTGTGGTTCAACTTTCCGGACGGGGTCGGCGCACGCAGCTCGATCGACGTGGTGGCGACGCACCCGGCGTTCACCCACTGACGGGTCGTGAAGGGATGGTATCCTTTAGGTCATGAACGATCGCTGGACCAAGATCGTCGTCGTGGGGCTGCTGGTGCTGGTGGTCGGCGTGCCGTTTGTGATGCGGCCGCGCGATGATGTGCGGGCGGCGCGTCGCGACGACGGACCTGTCGAGCGGCTGGTGATTATCACGCCGCACAACGAGCAGATTCGCTACGAGGTGGAGCGTGCGTTCAACGCATGGCGCATGTCGCAGAGCCGTCCGGGGGTCGAGTTCGACTGGCGCAGCAGCGGTGGGACGAGCGACTTGCGCAATCAGGTGCTGCACGAGCTGGAGAAAGCGGCGTCGCTGGGTCGGGAGCAGGACGGGTTGGGCTACGACCTGTTTTTTGGCGGGGGCGATTACGAGCACAACCTGTTGGCGGCCGGAAAGACGGTCAAGCGTGACGGGAAAGACGTGACGGTGTCGGCGACGGTTCCCGCAGAGTTGCCTGCGGGTCTGCTGGAGGAGGTGTTTCCCAGCCCGGTGATCGGCGGCGAGCCACTGTATCATCCGGAACTGCGATGGGTTGGGGTGGTGCTGTCGAGCTTTGGGATCGTGTATAACCGTGACGCGCTGGCCATGCTGCAGTTGCCCGAGCCGACGACTTGGAGCGACCTGCAGGACGCGCGATATCGAGGCTGGGTCGCCCTGGCAGACCCGGGCCATTCGGGCTCGATCGCGGCCACGTACAACGCGATCCTGCGTCGGCAGGGCTGGAACGAGGGCTGGCCCATGCTGCGCCGCATCTTCGCCAATGCGAGGTATTTCACCGCCAGCGCCGCCAAGGTTCCGGTGGACGTATCGGCAGGTGAAGCAGCGGCGGGCATGTGCATCGATTTCTATGGTCGGTTCCAGTCCGGGGCGATCGGCGGCAACCGCGTGGGCTACGTCGATCCGCCGCGCATGACGGCGATCAACGCCGATCCGATCAGCATCATGATCGGCGCCCCCAACCGTCCGTTGGCCAACGAGTTCGTGGTGTGGCTCCTGAGCCGGCCGGCGCAGCAGCTCTGGAACCGCCGCTTCGGGCAGGAGCACGGCCCGGCGCAGAACGAGCTTCGTCGCATGCCCATCCGCCGCGATCTCTACACCGAGTCCGAGCAGCAGACGTGGACCGATCGCGTCAATCCGTACGATCTGGCGTCGCCATTCCCCAAGGCGATGCCCAGCTTTCAGAGCCAGGTGGCGACCGTAGCCCATGCGATGGCGATCGACGTGCATGCCGACCTGATCGCAGCCTGGGAGGCGATCAACCGCATGCCCGACGGCCCGGGGAAGGACGAGTGCCTGGCGCTTTTCGACGCGATGCCGCCGGAATTGACCGTCGCGTGGGCCGACGACGCGTTGGCGGAGCATTGGCGCTCGATCATCGATCAGCCCGAGCACCCGCGCTATAACGAGGTGGCGCAAACACTGGGCGATTTCCGCAAGTCGCTGGCGACGATGCTGGGCGATGCTGACAGCAAACTCGAGCGCCGGCTGCAGTGGACCGCTTACTTTCGCGCCAACTATCGCAAGATTCACGAACTTTCGCGCTGAAACCCACCATGCGACTCTACATTGTCCGTCACGCCGATCCCGATTACGCCAACGACACCATCACTGCGGCGGGCCACCTGGAGGCGGCCGCGCTGGCGGATCGCTTCTCCCGCCTCGGGCTGGACCGCATCTACACGTCGCCGCTGACGCGGGCGAGAAAGACGATGCAGTACACCGCCGATCGCCTGGGCATGGATCACGATGTGCTGGATTGGACGAAAGAGATGGGCCATCTGCCGCAGTTGCAGCAGTACTGCCCGCGTCTGGGGCGCATGTCGAACTTCTGCGTGTGGGACGTCCACGGCCACACCGTTCGCGGCAACGGGCGCCTGCCCACGCATGACGACTGGCACACGATCGAGCCGTTCACCGATCCGGCTTATCGTCGCGAGTTCGAAGCCATGCAGGCCGCGTCCGACGCCTTTCTCGCCACGCTCGGATTCGTACGCGACGGTAGCGTGTACCGGGTCGCGCGCGAGAATAGCGAGCGGGTTGCCGTCTTCTGTCACGGCGGGTTCGGCCTCACATGGCTGGCGCACCTGCTGGCCATTCCTCTGCCTCTGATGTGGACAGGGTTCTTCCTGGCGCCGTCGTCCGTGACCACGATCCTTTTCGACGAGCGCATGCCCGGTGTCGCCGTGCCTCGCTGCATCGGTCTGGCCGACATCTCCCACCTGCACGCGGCCAACCTCCCCGTCCAGCCCAGTGGCATCAAGGCGAATGTCGAGTGAGGTCGGCCGCGGCCGCGCCGGAGTCCACTGCAGCTCTTGACGGCGACGGCGGGATGGGGTTCTCCTCCTCGCGGTTGATCGTGGTGATGAGAACGGTCACGCCGCCCTTGACCTTGGCGCCTCGATCAACGGCGGCCTTGGGTCCCAGGGACTCGGGGACGTAGAGCTCTGCCGTGGACCCGAGTTTGATGATGCCGTAGCGCTGGCCGCGCTGCAGGATCGTGTCGCACTCGACGCCGCAGACGATGGTGCGGGCCAGCAGACCCGAGACCTGACGCACCGCGGCGATCGGGTTGCGCCGGATGGGATGGACCAGCACCATGGTGACCGACTCGTTGACCTCGGCGGATTGAGGGTTGAGGGCATTGAGATACTGGCCGGGCTTGTGAGTGACGGAGGCGACGACGCCGTGGCAGGGGCTGCGTTGCACGTGAACGTCCAGGACGGAGAGGAAAACGCGCACGCAGAGGGCGGGTCCGTCGAAAGGCTCGTAGTGCTCAACGCGGTGGATGCTGCTGACGCGGCCGTCAGCGGGTGAGACAAACACGCCGCGCTGCACGGGCGGCCGGCGGTCGGGGTCGCGGAAGAACGTGAGCAGGGCGAACGTGATCAGCACGATGAGAATGGCCGCCAGCCACACCCCGATGGCGGCAAAAGTGATCGTCAGCAAGGTCCCGATGCCCAGGACCGTGAGCCACTCGTTCTTGGCGTAACCACTGAGCATGGGGCGGGGTGGTCCTGAAGGGTGGAGGAGTTGGCTCGAAGCTAGCAGGCGCGGGGCCTGCAGACAAACAAGCCCGCGGACACGCGTCCGCGGGCTTGGATTGTAGCGAAGAATGCAGTCGGCTTATGCCTCGCGCGACTTGCCGACAAAGAACCCGATCGCGCCCATGATGAGGCTGCCCACGAGCAGGCCGGCACACCAGAGGATGAGCGTGTTGTCCTTGGCGGTCATGGCTGCAGTGAGCTGGCTGGGAGCGTTGGTCACGGCGGAGATGGCGACGATCAGGACGATGACCAGCGAGGCCATGGCGCCCAGGAGCATGCCGATGCCCATGCCGCTGCCCGCGGGGTCGTAGGCTTCGACGGCAGAGGCGTAGGTGGCCACGCCGCCGGTGGGGACGACTTCGCTGGCGGTCTGCAGGTTCTCCAACCCGCTGGGCCCGCTCTCGACCGCGATGGCGCCGTCGAACACGCCCGACGAGCCGACGGCCGATTCCATTTTCTGGTCGGAGGCTTCGCCGCCGCCGGGATAGATCTCATCGAGCAGTTCGGCGCCGAGGCTGGTGTCGTCGCTCTCGCGCGTCAGGTCGAGCAGGCCCGAGCCGCTGCCGACGCTGTCGAGCACGAGTTCCTCGTCCTCGATCTGTGGGCTGGTGACGACGGTCTTGGCGGAGGGATCGACTGGCTCAACTTCGCCGGCGTCAAAGACGCTGATGCCTGTGGCTTGGCGAGGGTCCTCGCGGCGGGGCATGCCGGCCGTGCTGTCGGGCATGGCTGTGCCCAGTGACGTGGCGGCGCCGCTGTCGGCCTTGAGGTCGATGGCGTCCGTGTCGGCCTTGGAGTCCTGCAGCGGAATCGGCGTGCCCGATTCATCCGCAGCCGTCCCCGCGCTGGCCGCCAGCGCATCGACCTGGTCGCGCTTGAACATCAGCTTGTCGCGGTCGCGGAACTGCTGCAGCCGACCGCTGGCAGCCATGTTCTTGAGCTGATCCTCGCTGACGCCCAGTCTCTCCGCCGCCTCCTCAAGCGTGTAGAACATCTTGGCCATTGCGGCTCTCCACCAGAGCGTTGATGCCGGCCCGCAGCGCGACGACACACCTGCACGACCGACATCCTTAGTTTAGGATTGGCGGGGGTTTCTGTAAAGGACGCACAGGATGCCTATGGCTTACGGTCTGGTGCAGGGGGTGGACCTGACGATGCCCGGCCTGCCGCCGCAGGCCAGCGGGGCACGCGTCGCCCATCTATCGGACCTGCACATCCGTCGTCGCAGGCCCAGAACCCGCCTCATGGACCGTATTGCCGTCCAACTCACCGCCCTGCGGCTGGACCTGCTCGTGCTTACCGGCGACTACATGACCCGCCCCGGCGACGAGCCCGCCGCGATCGACGGCCTACGCCGCATCGTCGAGCGCGTCCGTCCCCGATGGGGCTGCGTCGGCGTCTTCGGCAACCACGACAGCCCTGAGTTCATCGCCGAGGCGGTCGCCCTGCCGGTGACCTGGCTGCAGAATGATGTCCACGCCATCGACGCTGCGGCAATCCAGGTACTGGGGCTGGGCTGGCCCGGGGACACGGTTGCCATGGCCCGTGCAATGGCGGCGGCGGCGCAGTCCTCTCCTCACGTATTCCGCCTTGCGCTGTGTCACACGCCCAGTGCCTTTCCCGCTCTGGCTGATCTGAATGTCCCGCTGCTCCTGGCCGGACACACCCACGGCGGTCAGATCCGCCTCCCGACGGGCCGCGCCCTGCGAAACAACACCGACCTGCCGCTTCATTTATCCAGCGGCATTCTGCGTCACCGCCACAGCCTCGCCGCCGTCTCGCGCGGCATCGGCGAAACCACCATCCCCCTGCGGATGTTCTGCTCGCCCCACATCCCCATGTACACCTTGCGACATGGCCCGATGCCCGGACAGGCCGCCGCCACCATCATTCGCATTCACCACTGGTAGGCTGCGCGCAGACCGTGCCCGGCCGTCACGCCGTCGCAGCCGGACGCGCCGGCGACACCGGCCGCGTTACCAACTGCTGCTCGATCAGCGATTGCGTCTTACGCTTGAGCTCCTGCACGTGCGAGGCGTCCTCGAGCATCCAGCTTGCGATCGTCTCGTCCATCATCGCCTTGGGGTCGGCGATGACGAACTTGTGACTGCAGTAGGCGCAGCGGGCGCGGCGACCGACGCATCCATCGGGTACTTCCAGAGACTTGGCACAGCCTGGGCACTGAATCTTCATGACTACCCCCAATCTGGTAGAGAGTCGCAACCCACAAATCCGTCCAAGACGTGCAGGCCTGATATGGTCATCCCTGCACTTCTACGATACGCACCCGACCACGCTCAGACAAGCATATTCGGTCCCCGACCACGGAAAATCCATGGCGATATCCACGGCCGTGCGGGACGATCGAGCCCACTTTCGCGCCTGCCCGCCGCCCGCCTCGCGCCATTCGCTACAATCCTCACACGCGCACGCGTAGCTCAATTGGATAGAGCAGCTGACTTCGGATCAGCAGGTTACAGGTTCGAGTCCTGTCGCGTGTATTGGCGGCCTTTTTGCAGGCGGATGGGGCGGGAGCCGATACCAGCGGGGCGGTGGGAAGTTGCGGCCTCGGGCAGCGGGGCGGCGCGAACGGAGAAGTCTGTTGGGCGGTGCGAAGACGCTTGTGAATGCATGGCGACGACAGCCGGCACGCCGCGCGGCGCTGGTGCTGCTGATGGCGGCCGGGGCGTGGGGCGGCGTTCGTGCGTGGCTGGTGCCGCTGGATCTGCCGCTCCGCGCCGAGGCGGCGCCGGCGGGCAAGCCCATCGGACGCAACGTCGTCGCCGCCCACGTCGAGGGCCAGCCCGGCGACTACCTGCCCAATCGCCAGGATGCGCATCTCGATTACGTGCGGCTCCACGAGACCGCCGGCCGCAGCAAGTACAACGGCCACGCCACCAGCACTGCCAAGGTGATCTACGGCCGCTCCGGCCTGGCGTCAGGCATCCGCGATGTGTACTGCTTCCCCACAGATCACTTCCTCCAGCAGGGTTGCTTGCGCACCGGCACCCACGAGCCGCCGTTCGTCCCCCACGACATCCGCGTCTTCAACCACAGTTGGATCGGCGGCGAGCCCCCGCTGGGCAAGCAGATCCTTCGTCGCGTCGATGATCTCATCGACCGACAGAACGTCATCATGTGCGTGGGTGTGAACAACGGCCGCACCACGCCGGTTCCGGTGCTGCTGGCCAGTGCCTACAACGTGATTGCCGTGGGTGCGGCAGGGGGCAACAGCAGCGGCGGGTACACCGTCTTCGAGGGTCCGGGCCGCTGCAAGCCTGACCTTGTGGCCGCCAAGAACCTCACCAGCTTTTCCACGCCGGTCGTCAGCGCCGCCGCGGCGCGGCTGTTGGAGACTGCCGACGGAATGGCCGACGATGCCCCGCGAGCACGCCGCAGCACGACCATCAAGGCTGTTCTCATGGCCGGCGCCGCCAAGCCCCGCGTCTGGTCACCTGCGCCGGATAAGCCGCTTGACGAGCACCTGGGCGCGGGCGTGCTGGACTTCGACAAGAGCCACGCCATTCTCGTTGCCGGCCTCAACGCACCGCCGCTGCTGCGAAACCGCTACGGTTGGGACCTGCGCAGCCTCGAACCCGGCGATGCCAACGCCGAGTCCTACCGCATCGTCCTCGATCAACCCATGGCTCAGTGGTCCATCGTGCTTGTCTGGAACCGCCGCATCGACGGCCGCAGCATCGAAGACCCCATCACGCGCGCCCGTCTCTGGATCGACCGTCCTTCGCTGGCCAACTTTGACCTGCGCCTATACCGCACCGACGATGCCGGCAAGGACCATGTGGTCGCCGTGTCTCTCAGCCGCGTTGACAACGTCGAGCACGTGTATGCGACCGATCTCGAGCCCGGCCGCTACCGCATCGACGTCCGCCGCGCCGACGCCATTCCCATGGCCTGGGAGTATGCGCTGGCCTGGCGTATCGAGCCTTCCCCGCCGCCGACCGAACCTGAGCCCGACCCCGCGGACGGCAACGGCGATCCCCCGCCTGGCAATGTGCCCTGACCGCGCGGCATGTTCACTGCAGCGCTCGCCTGGCGGACGCACCGGCATCCTTGCCCGCGTCGCCGCAATCCCTGAAGGTATCGCGCGATGCGGGCTTGGCCATCGCGCATGGGCAACTGGTTGTTGTAGCTCGATAGAACTGACCTCCTAGGTCTCGATAGAAGTGTCCCTAAC
>CAZFDT010000072.1:0-25308 GCA_964518335.1 uncultured Phycisphaeraceae bacterium | reverse complement strand
CTACCTGCTCAAAATCCTCATGAACCTCGCCTGAGGACTACATGCGTTTGCCCTGCGCGGCAAATCCAGCCTGCGGCAGGGGTTGGAGGCAAGCAGCAGGGAGTGGGGAGCAGGCCGGAGAAATGCACAACAACCGCCGCCATCACGCTGGCGTCTGACTACTGCCTACTGCCTGATCCCTACTGCCTGCTCGCGCCCATCAGTCCACCGCCTCAAGGCCGAAGTCCTTGACCTTCTTGTTGAGCGTGTTGCGGTTGATGCCCAGGAACTCGGCGGTGCGGATTTTCACCCCGCCGTTGTAGTCCAGCGCCTCGCGCAGCAGCTGCCGCTCCACCTCGCCCACCACCATGTCGTAGATCTGCCCCTCGTACATCTGGTACTGCTTGATCGCTTGCGAGGCGAGCTTGGCGGCGTGGGCCTCGATCGACTCGTCGCTGTTGTCGCCGCGCACCTGCTGGGCGAAGAGGCGGATCTGCAGCGGCAGCAGGTCCTCGGTGAACTCCTCGCCCTGACTCATCACCACCGCGCGCTCGATCGTGTTCTCCAGCTCGCGCACGTTGCCCGGCCAGGGATAGCGCAGCAACGTGTTGAGCACGTCCCGGCTGATCTTCCGCAGATGGCGGGCGTTCTCCTTGTTGTAGCGGTCCAGGAAGTGGTCGATCAGCCGCGGCACGTCCTCGCGGCGGCTGCGCAAGGGCGGCAGGTTGATCGTCACCACGTTCAGCCGGTAGTACAGGTCCTCACGGAACGTGCCCTTGCGGACCTCCTCTTCCAGGTCCAGGTTCGTCGCCGCGATCACACGCACATCGACCTTCACCGTGCGGTGGTCGCCCACGCGCTCCAGCTCGCGCTCCTGCAGCACGCGCAGCAGCTTGACCTGCAGCTCGGTCGAGAGCGTGCCCACCTCGTCGAGGAACAGTGTCCCGCCGTCGGCGGCCTCGAAGCGCCCGACCTTGTCCTTGACGGCGCCGGTGAAGGCGCCCTTGACGTGCCCGAACAACTCGCTTTCGAGCAGTTGCGGCGACAGGGCGCCACAGTTGACCCGGATCAGGTGCTTGTCCCGCCGCGGCGAGTTGTAATGGATCGCCTTGGCGATGAGCTCCTTGCCGCAGCCGGTCTCGCCCAGCAGCAGCACGGTCGCGCGGCTCGACGCCACCTGCCCGATCGTCGCCAGCACGTCGAGCATGACCGGGCTGGACCCGATGATGTTGTCGAAGCGGTACTTGGTGCGCAGGTTGTCGCGGAGCTGCTGGTTCTCTTCGAGCCACTGATCCTTTTCGACCTGCATCAGGTTGTGGATGCGGATGGTCTGGCCGAAGCTGCCGGCGAGGATGGTCATCAGCCGGGCGTCGGCGTCGAGGGTCTCCTCGTCGGAGAAGGGCTTATCGACGTTGATGCAGCCGACGTACTGGTCGCCGTCTTTGACCGGGACGCAGATGAAGGACGTGGCCTTGGGCGGCGAGGGTGGGGCGGCCACCGCGATGGCCGGGCCGTCGCGGCCGGCATCAAGCATGCCCCCCACCAGACGGCGGCTGCCCGTGCGGTTGAGAAAGTCCGGGTGCTTGCTCACGTCGGCGATCACCGCGGGCTTGCCCGTGGCCAGCACCTGGCCGGTCACACCTTCGCCCAGGGCGTAGCGACCCCGCGCCATCTCCTCCTGCGTCAGACCCACCGCCGCGACGATCCGCAACTGCTCACTGGCCTGATCCCAGAGCACCAGCGACGCCCGCACCACGCCCAACCTTTCACTCACGAGCGACATCGCCCGCTGAAAGACCTGCGGCAGCTCCAGCCCGTCGCCAAGAATCTGGCTAACCCGTTCGAGGATGTCTAGTTCTTGTTCAGCGCGATCCATTGCGTGCGCATTTAACCACCAAGACGCCCACTTGGCAAGCCATGGTCGGCAGAGTTTGTTGCGAGTCAGTCGCAAATGGGCCGCGGCGCGCGCACAAAATGGCCCGACCCTACCCCTTTTTCGGCGCGTTCTCCAGGCAATCGTAAACGCCTGTCAACGCTCGTATTGTGCGCGATCTGCGCTCGCGCGCGGTCGCCTGCGCGCGCACAAACGTGACGCATCGGCCATGGGTGATGGACCCGCACGCGAGCCGAACCATGAACCACACACCCCCCGCCACCTTCGATCGACGACTCCTCGCCGCCATGCTTCACGAGCATCGCACCTCGCGGCTGCCTCGTCTGCAGCGCCTGTGGGACTACTACCGCAACCCGGCGCTGGCGCCCGGCGACCGCTCGCCCCTGGCCCAGTCCCGCGGCCTGCCGCCGCGGCTGATCCAGCCCCAGGCCCTGCACGGCCACGCCCCGGAGATCGTCATCGAAAACGACATCGGCTGGCGCCTGCACGCCATGGTCGATTTCATGTTCGGCCGAGGGCTGTCGATCCGCTCGACCGTCGCCGACCCCGACCGCGCCGCGGCGATCGACGCCTTCCTCCACGGCGTTTTCGCCGCGGCCGGGGGCGACGGGTTCTTCCACGACCTGGCGCTGCTGGGTGGCATCTACGGCTACGTCGATGTGCTGGCGCAGCCGGGCGGGGACGGAACGGTGCGCCTGGAGGTGGTGGACCCGCCCCGCGCCGTGCCGCTGGCGAGTCCGCGCGACTATCGCCGCCTGGACGCCTACGCGGTGCATCAGTCGCTGCAGTTGCACCAGCTCGAGCCGGCGCCGCTGCTCCGCCGCCTCCTGCACGCTTCGCCGGCGCCACGCCGCGCTACCACGCAGGAGACCCAGGTCTGGACCGCCGACGCTCGGACGACGATCCGCGGCCCGGTCGATGAGCCCACGCGCGTGCAGCGATTCGACAACCCCCTGGGCCGCGTGCCCGTGGTCCACATCCAGAACCTGCCCCAGCCCTTCCATTACGAGGGTCTCAGCGAGGTCGAGCCGCTCATCCCCCTGCAGGATGAGCTGAACACGCGCCTGTGCGACCGCGCCAATCGCGTCACGTTCCAGAGCTTCAAGATGTACCTGGGCAAGCAGATCGAGCACTTCCTCGATCGCCCCGTCGGGCCGGGGCAGATGTGGCAGACCGACAACGCCGACGCGTCGATCCAGGAGTTCGGCGGCGACGGCGCCAGCCCCAGCGAGGACGCGCACATCCTCGAAATCCGCGAGGCCATGGACAAGTGCAGCGGCGTCAGCCCCGTGTCCGCCGGCGTCGTCCGCGACCGCGTGGGCAACCTCACCAGCGAAAACGCCCTGCGCATCGTCCTCATGGGGCTCATCGCCAAGACCCAGCGCAAGCGCGTCACCTACGGCGCGGGCATCGGGCATCTGTGCGAACTCGTCCTCCACGCCGCCGACGCCACCGCCGCGTTTGCCAACACCCCCGACGAGCGCGCCGTCCGCATCGACTGGCCCAATCCGCTGCCTGCGTGAAGCCCCGGATCCCCCACTCACCCCCTTCCAGGAGACCCAACCATGCCCGACGACCTCGACCAGCTCCGCACCGAACTCGACCAGGCCCGCGCCACGATCGCCCAGCTCGAACGGCGGCAGAAGATCGACGACCTGCTGCGCGACGCCGACGCGGTCGATCTCGACGCCACGCGCCTGCTCACCGAGCTGGCGGTGGGGCAGATGTCCGAGCCGGATGTCGCCGCCGCCGTCGCCGACCTGAAGCGTCACAAGCCCCACCTGTTCCACAGGGCCGACCGCGCGGCCCATTCCGGGGGCGGGGGCGGGGGCGTGATGGGGGCGCGGCACGACGAGCCTGACGCCGCCGCCGACGAGGCCGCCCAACGCGCCGCGGCGACCGGCCACCGCCGCGACCTGCTGCGATACCTGCGGCTGCGACGTTGCAGTTAACCACCACGATCCGTCGCCCGCCTTGTCCATGCCAGGACCACTCACCCACGCGACCGATGGTCGCGGCTTTACAGGAGCCTCTCATGTTCACCGGAAAAGCCACCTACTCCGCCGGCCCCGCCCTGCCCGAGCTCGCCGAGGATGTGTCCGACATCCTCGCCCTCGTCAGCCCGCACGAAACGCCCCTGCTCGACGCCCTGGGCGATCCCGGCCGCGTCGCCCACTCGACCTTGCACGAGTGGCTCGAAGACGGCCTGCTGCCCAACACCGACGCCATCGACGACCAGACCCTGGCCGAGCCGGAGGAGGAGACCACCTTCGGCGTCGCCCATGCCGATCGCTTCCGCGTCGGCGACCAGATCAAGGTCGCCGGGGCGAACGAGGTCATGCTCGTGGTCGAGCTCGACGTGCCCAGCGGGGTCATCAGCGTGGTGCGCGGCTACGGCGGCACGACGCCGCAGGCCCTCGCCGACGGCCAGGCGCTGCACATCCTCGGCAACGCCGCGCTCGAAGGCGCCGACCGCCCCGCTGCACGATTCACCCACCGCGTTCGCCGCGTCAACTACACCCAGATCTTCACCGCCGGCGTCGAAGTGTCCGGCTCGCAACTGGCGTCGCGCAAGCTCGCCGTCGCCGACGAACTCGACTATCAGAAGCAGGAACGCCTGCGCGAGCTGCTGCGCGACCTGGAGAACTGCGTCATCAACGGCGTCGCACCCGCCGCCAACCCCGAAGGCGACGGCGCCACCCGACGCTCGATGCGCGGCATCCTGTCCATGCTCACCACCAACGTCGTCAACGAAAGCGGCGAGCTCACCGAGCCCATGCTCAACGCCGCCCTCCGCGCCATCTGGGAGCAGTCGTCGGCGAAGATCGACACCCTGGTCGTCAACGGGCTGCAGAAGCGGCGCATCAACGGCTTCATCACGTCCAGCCGCGGGTTCGACGCGCGCGACACGCGCTTCCGCGACCTGGTGAGCGTGTACGAAAGCGACTTCGGCGTCTGCCGCGTCGTGCTCTGCCGTTGGATCCCCGCCGACGCCGTCCTGCTTCTGGACAGCTCGCGCATCGACGTGCTGCCCCTGGCCGGCCGCAGCTTCCACTTCAAGAAACTCGCCGCCACCGGCGACAGCGAGGTGGGCCAGCTCATCGGCGAATACACCCTCGAACTCCGCAACGAAAACGCCCACGGCGTCATCCGCGGCCTGGCGACCACCTGACCATCTCCCCTCCTCGCGGCGCTCCGGCCTGACCGCCTGGGCGCCGTTTGCTCCTCCGCCCTCGACCGCCACAAGCCGACACTCACGGAGCCTCGCCATGAACTTCTCCACCGACCGCGACCTGCTCTATTACGAACCGGCTGTGTTCAACGACGTGCCGTTCATCGCGCAGCAGCGGGTGCAGTTGACCGACGCGGCGGTGTCCGGCGCCACGCTCAGCAGCGCCACCGGCGACTTCGTCAGCGCCCAGGTCGAGGCCGGCAGCGTCGTGCTCGTCGCCGACACGCCGCTGGAGGTGATGCAGCGCCACGACCTGCACACGCTCACCGTGTCCCTGCTGCGACACCGCCTCAGCGACGCGGCGATCCCGCCGTCGCCCGGCAGCGGCCTGACGCTCATCGCCCGCACCTTCGCGCCGCAGGCGACGCTGGTCCACGACGCCCTGGTCGCCATGCTGGGCCTGGCCGACGACGAGCCCATCGTCTCGCTGAGCGTGATGGCGCGGCTCGAGGCGCTGGGCACGCTGGAGCGCGTCTATGCCTCGGCGGTGACGCTCCACGGCGACCAGGGCGCGCTGCTGCACAAGGCCGAATACTACCGCCTCCGCTTCCGCCAGGCGATGGAGCGCTCGACCGTGCTGCTGGATCTGGATGACGACGGTGTCGCCGACGTGCGTCGGCCTCTGGGCGTGGGCGCGCTGGTGAGAGTGTGATCCCCGCAAGCGCCCCGTCGCGCCATGACGGGGCAGGAGACGATCGATGCCAGACGAACTGATCCAGCCCTTCGTGCAATTCGGCGTGGCGGGCCTGATGGGCGTGCTGTGGGTGTGGGAGCGGATGTTCAGCCGCCGCCGCGAGGCCGAACTCAGCGACGCTCATGCGCGGCTGATGAGCCAGCAGCAGGAGCTGGGCGTCGTGGTCGAGCTGGTCCGCCGCAACATCGAGGCGTTCGAGCGGTTCAACCAGACGCACCAGCAATTGGCGCAGTTGCTCAAGGAACTGCAGGATCAGATGCACGCGCCGCGATAAACTGACATCATGCGACATGCCTGGATCATCGTGATGCTGGTGGCGGCGGCGTGGGGGTGCGAGCCCAAAGGCGCGGGGGTGGGCGCGCGGCAGCCGGTGACGGGCCAGACGTGGCGGCCGACGGCGTCGGCGATGCGCG
This sequence comes from uncultured Phycisphaeraceae bacterium, assembly GCA_964518335.1. GTDB lineage: Bacteria > Planctomycetota > Phycisphaerae > Phycisphaerales > Phycisphaeraceae > CAZFDT01. The sequence continues at coordinate 19,096 of CAZFDT010000072.1, read as the reverse complement.
TGTACCCCTCGACACGCTACGCCCGCGAAGGCGACAAGCCCGTGCTCGAAGCGCGCATCGAGCTGTTCGACGAGATGAACGACACCGTCAAGGGCGTGGGTCGCTTCCGCCTGGAGCTGTTCGCCGGCGACGATCGCGCGGCCCCGCAACTGGCGCGACGGCTCTACCGCTGGGACGTGACGCTGCAGTCGCTGGCCGATCAACGCCGCTTCTGGGACCCGGTCACGCGGGCGTACCTGTTCCGGCTGGAGATCGACGACCTGTCGATCGCGGCGAAGGCGACGGTGCTGGAGGCGACGTTCATGCCGTTGGAGGGCCCGCGGCTGGAGACCCGCGCGGTGATTGCCCGAGCGCGGTGATGTAAAGCCGCGACCATTGGTCGCGCATTCGGCCCATCGGGCCGACCGGATGTGCCACGGACGCCCAACGAAGAGCGCGACCAATGGTCGCGGCTTTACAGAGCGGCGCGCACGCGGGCGATCAGATCGCGGGCGGCCGGTTCATCGCGGGCCTCGGCGATGATGCGGAGGATCGGCTCGGTGTTGCTGGGGCGGATATGGACCCATCGGTCGGGCCAGTCGAGTCGCAGGCCGTCCTGCGTATCGCTTTTCGCGTTGGAAAAGGTTCCTGACACCTTGGTCAGGAGGGTGGGGATATCGAGGCCGGCGATCTCGAGCTTGTCCTTGATGATGGCGTAGCGAGGGATGGTCTGGACGAGGGCGCTGAGGGTTTTGCCGGTGACGGCCAGGAGTTCGAGGATCAGGGCCATGCCGGCGAGGCTGTCGCGGACGTGGATGACGTTGGGCCAGATGACGCCGCCGTTGCCTTCGCCGCCGATGAGGGCGTGGTGCTTGCGCATGGCGTCGGCGACGTGGGCCTCGCCGACGGGGGTGCGGATCACGGCGGCGCCATGGGCGGCGGCGATGTCGTCGAGCATGCGGCTGGTGGAGAGGTTGGCGGCGGCGGTCGCGGGCGTCGCAGTGCCCGGCCGCCGCTGCGACAGCACGTGCAGGGCGCAGAGGGCGAGGGTGTATTCCTCGCCGATGTACGTGCCGGCGTCGTCGATGAGGGCCAGTCGGTCGGCGTCGGGGTCCTGGGCGAAGCCGATGGCGGCCTGGTGCTGGTTCACTGCAGCGGCGAGCTCGACGAGGTGCTCACGGATCGGCTCGGGCGGGTGGGGGAACAGGCCGGTGGGCTGGGCGTAAAGGTGGACGCGCCGCACGCCCAGGGCGTCCAGGAGCAGTGCGGCCTCGTCGCCGCCGGCGCCGTGGACGCTGTCGATGACGGCGGTGAGCCCGGCCGCGCGGATGCGCTGCACGTCCACGTGGGCCAGGACGCGCTGGACGTGGACGCGGGCGGCGGTGTCGTCGCGCTGCATCGGCGCGAGCGATTCGACGGGGGCGTAGTCGAAGTCGTCGCGGTGGAAGCGGTCGATGATCTGGGCCGCCTGATCGGGCGGGGGCGCGGCGCCGTCGCTGCGCAGGGCCTTGATGCCGTTCCAGATGATGGGGTTGTGGCTGGCGGTGACGACGATGCCGCCGTGGGCGTGCAGGTGATCGGCCATGACGGCGACGGCGGGCGTGGAGGCGACGCCCAGGTCGGTGACGCGGCAACCGGTGGCGACGAGTCCCGAGGCGGCGGCGGCGGCGACCCACGGGCCGCTGGGCCGGCTGTCGCGGCCCATGACAACGTGCGGGCAACTGCAGCCGGTGGCCTCCTTGAACCACGTGCCCAGCGCCGCGCCGTAGCGGGCGGCCAGCGGCGGCGTGAGCGACCGGCCGACGTGGCCCCTCATCCCGCTTACGCTGAGCATCAACGGCGCGTCGGTCATGGCGTGTCCCTCGATCCCAGGCGTGCAGATCATAACGCGGGGGCAAGCGGGGTCATTCGGCCATGGGTGATATGCCTCATATTTTGCTTCTCGGACGCAACGGCTTAAGCCGCCGCGCTGCTGTGCCGATTCCCAACCTCAGTCGGGCCATTGGAGGCCGCGCGCAGGGCGCCGCGGTAGCGACGCCCGAGTTTCCACGAACGGACGCGAGTGACCACGGCCATGCTAAGGATACGAATCACCCATCTGCGGCCGGACCAGGTCCTCGACAAGAGCCTGTTTTCCACGTCCGGGCAAAAGCTGCTCAACGCCGGCGTCAAGCTCAACGAGCGTCACCTGCAGACGCTGCAGCGCTACGGCGAGATCGAGGCGATCCTGGCCGACTCGATCGACGAGCTGGTCGAGGCGGGGATCGTGCAGAGCCTGGACAACAGCAAACTGGCGGTGGGTCAGAAGGTGTCGCGTGGCGTGATGACGCGCACGGGTCATGTGATTGTCGAGGCCGGCGAAGCGCTGGAGGAACACCACCTCGACGCGTTGAAGGCGGGTGGCAAGGCGTTTGCCGCGCCGGACGAGGACGACAAGCAGTCGCGGCGCGAGCGGATTCTGCTGGGCGACGCGCTGGTGGAGCAGTTGGAGCACGAGGCGGCGTCGCTCAATCGCCGGGTGACGCCGATGACGAGTGTGCCGCCTCCGCCGGACAAGGTCGCGCCGTGGCCGGCGCCGGACAAGCTTGCCGAGGCGCGTTCGTCGCACGTCAACGACCTGCGTCAGTATTACGCCCGGATCGAGGCCGGTCTGCCCGTGGAGGTGCGCGTCTTTCAGCCGATCATCGATGCGCTGGCCCGGCAGCTTCACGAGCACTCGTCGCGTTTCACGCAGTTGGCGCTGCTGTGCCCCCGCCGCGAGGACTACGTGCCCGACCACGTGTACACCGTCACCGTGCTGGCGATGGCGATCGCCAGGCAGCTTCACTGGCCGATCGAGCATGTGAAGATGCTGGGGCTCACCGGCCTGCTCTACGACGTGGGCATGCTCATGGTCCCCGAGCGCATCCGCACCGGCGCCGAGCAGCTCACCGACATTGATCGCGGGCGCGTGCAGCGTCACCCGGTGTTTACCCTGGCGATGCTCGAGGCGGTGCAGGGCACGCCGCTGATCGTGAAGCTGGCGTCGTATCAGCACCACGAGCGTGAGAACGGCGGGGGCTATCCGCGCGGGACGCGGCGCGAGCAGGTGTGCGACTATGCGCGGGTGCTGGCCGTCGCCGACAGCTTTGCCGCCGCCACCGAGCCGCGCAGCTACCGCAAACCCAAGCTGCCCTACATCGCCATGGAGGAGACGCTGCGGTCGACGGCCACGATGGTGTTCTGGAAGCCCGCCGCCCGGGCGCTGGTGCAGGCCGCGGGTCTGTTCCCCGTCGGGTCCTACGTCAAGCTCAGCGACTCGTCCAACGCCCACGTGATCAGCGCCAACCCGAAGATGCTCGACCGCCCCACCGTTCAGCCTCTCGACGCCGACGGCCAGCCCAAGGGCGACGCCATCGACCTGGCCGAGATCGACAAGCAGACCATGGCCGTCGTCCGCCCAATCAACGGCCCGCAGGGTTGATGCCAACGCGACCGAGGGTCGCGGCCCTACACGTCTGACATCTCGCGCATCGACGCCACGGTGCACAGCACGTAGCCGAGCTGCGGCCCCGTCAGGCCCGGGCGAACGAACACAATGTTCTGATCCGGGTCGATGTTCGCCAGGCTGTCCTCGTCGCCGAGCAACTCGGCGGGCGGAACAGTGATGATCGACCACTGCGACTTGCTCTCGGCTTCGCCGACGCGAAATCGAATCACAACGCGGCCTCCATGCCGCCCCCGGAAGCATTCCGAGGTGCTCGTGGTGTATCGGCAGGCGACGGGAAGAGACTGGAAAAAGGGAGTAGGGCGTAGGCAGTAGGGAGTAGTCAGAAAACAACAATGTGGCCTTCTCCGCATCATGCTTCCCTACTGCCTGCTGCCTACTGCCTACGCCCTCTCCGCTATCATCTCCCCGTGCGCTGGCTCACGGCCATTCTTGTCCTGGACCTGGCCATCCTCGCCTGGCTCCTCGCCGGCCGCGGCGTCGAGGACACCGCCGACTTCGTCTTCATCAGCAGCGGCGAGCACCACTGGCTCGACCCGCAGCGCATGAGCTGGCGCCACGACTTTCGCGTGATCGAGCTGCTCTTCGACCCGCTGGTCAAGTACAAGCTGCCCGAGCTGGCCATCGAGCCGGGCACGGCCGCGAGCTGGGACGTCAGCGACGACCAGCTCACCTACACCTTCCACATCCGCGACGACGCGCGCTGGAGCAACGGCGACCCGGTCACCGCCCACGATTTCATTTATGCCTGGCGTCGGGCGATCCTGCCGGACTTCGCCTCCGACTACGCCCAGCTTCTGTTCGTCATCGACGGGGCCGAGGCGTTTTTCAACTTTCGCGCCGGGCAACTGGCGGCGTTTACGGGCGATGCCCAGGCCATGTGGAACGAGGCCCAGGAGAAGTTCGTCGAGATGGTGGGGCTGCGCGCCCCGGACGACCGCACGCTGGTGGTGAAGCTGCGCGCCGCGACGCCCTATTTTCTGGAGCTGTGCGCCTTCGGCACGCTCATGCCGGTGCATGCGGCCAGCGTGGACGAACAGGTGTCGCTCAACCCCGCCACCGGGCTGCTGGTGCAGGACCCGACGTGGACGCGTCCCGGCAGGCTGGTGACGAACGGGCCTTACGTCATGACGCGCCGCCGCTACAAGCGCGATCTGCTGATGGAGGCCAGCGAGCACTACTACGATCGCGCTCGTGTCGGGCCGCGGTCGATCCTGGAGCGCATTGTGGCCGACAAGCAGTTGGCGGTGCTGATGTTTCGCCAGGGCGGCGCCGACTACATGCCGGACGTGCCCAGCGCCAGCGCCTTGGCGGGCGATCTGGTCGCCGAGGGGCGCGACGACGTTCACGTGACGCCGGCGGCGGGAACGTATTTCTACAGCTTCAACTGCCAGCCCACGCGCAAGGACGGGTCGGCCAACGCGCTGCACGATCCGCGCGTCCGCCGGGCGCTGTCGCAGGCGATCGATCGGCAGACGATCGTGCGGCACGTGACGCGGTTGAACCAGCCGGTGGCGCGGACGTTCGTGCCGGTGGGCGCGCTGCCGGGCTACGATCCGCCGGTCGAGGCCGGGCCGACCGATGACCTCGACGAGGCGCGGCGGCTGCTGGCGGAGGCGGGCTATCCCGGCGGCCGCGGGCTGACGGGCCTGTCGATCCTGTACAACACCGGCCACGGGCACGAGACCATCGCCCAGCAGATCCAGCGCCACTGGGCCGACCACCTGGGTGTTGCAGTGAGACTCGAAGGCGTCGAGTCGAGCGTGTTCGGCCAGCGCCTGCGCAGCCAGGACTACGCCATCGCCCGCGCCTCGTGGTTCGGCGACTACCGCGACCCCTCGACATTCCTCGACAAGTACCACTCGGGCAACGGCGGCAACGATGCCAAGTACGCCAGCGACGCCTATGACGCCCTGCTTGCCCAGGCCGCCGACGAACGCGATGCGGCGCAGCGCATGGCCATCTTCCGCCGAGCCGAGGCCATGATGCTCGCCGACGCCCCGATCGCTCCGATCTTCCAGTACGCCGACGTGCGCCTGTTCCGCCCCGGGCAGGTGCGCGGCCTGCACCCCAACGCGTGGGACTTCCGCCGACTCGAACTTGTGCAGGTGAGCCGATAGCCCCCGACGGAATGTACAATGTCATCCACGAACCCGGCCGAACGGAACCCGCCATGTACGCCAAGCCGCTGTGCGACTGGACGCGAACGGAGATGAAGCAGGAGAAGGACCTGATCTTCGAGATCAAGGTCGATCCGAAGTTCGAGTGCGGCAAGTGCCGTCGCTGGGCCAACAGGCGTTGCTGGCTGTGCGAGCCGGTGAAGTTGTCTGAGCCGAGCGTCAAGCCCGCGGTGGCATGAGGCTCGGAACCTGCCTGTTTGAAAAGTGCGATTCACGCCGGGGGCTGAGTCTTCGAAGCCCCGGATCCGGACCTTCGCCAAGCCTCAGGTCCGGCGTGGGGTCTGGGGAATCGCCTCGGGCAAGCCCATCAACCACGATCAACTCCCATACGCCGACATCGGCGCGCAGGTGCAGACGAGGTTGCGGTCGCCCCAGGCGTTGTCGATGCGGGCGACGGTGGGCCAATACTTGTGGTTGTGCGTCCATGCCGCGGGGAATGCCGCCTGCTTCCGGGGGTAGGCGTGGGGCCAGTCGTCGACGGTCACTGCAGCGGCGGTGTGCGGCGCGTGCTTGAGCGGGTTGTCCTTGCGGTCCATCTGCCCGGCCTCGATCGCGGCGATCTCGTCGCGGATCGACAGCAGCGCGTCGCACAGGCGGTCGAGCTCGGCCTTCGACTCGCTCTCGGTCGGCTCGATCATCAGCGTGCCGGGCACCGGCCAGCTCATCGTCGGGGCGTGGAAGCCGTAGTCCATCAGTCGCTTGGCGATGTCCTCGACGGTGACGCCCGCCGACTTCTCGAACGCGCGGCAGTCGAGGATGAACTCGTGGGCGACGCGGCCATTGGCCCCGGCGTACAGCACATTGAAGCGCGACGAGAGTCGCTTGGCCATGTAGTTGGCGTTGAGGATCGCCACCTTCGTGGCATGCGTAAGGCCCTCGCCCCCCATCATGGCGATGTACATCCACGAGATGGGCAGGATCGACGCGCTGCCGTAGGGCGAGGCGCTGACCGGACCAACGGGTGTCAGGTTTCGGGTTTCGGGTTTCGGATCGGGCTCTCCGACACCCGCTTGCCGCGTTGACGGAAGGAACTCGCGCAGATGCTCGGCGACGCAGATCGGCCCGACGCCCGGCCCGCCACCGCCGTGGGGGATGCAGAAGGTCTTGTGCAGATTGAGGTGGCACACATCGGCGCCGATCGTGCCGGGGCTGGTGAGCCCGACCTGGGCGTTCATGTTCGCCCCGTCCATATAGACCTGCCCGCCGAACTCGTGAATGACGGCGCACGCCTCGCGGACGCCGGCCTCGAACACGCCGTGCGTCGAGGGGTAGGTGATCATCAGCGCGGCGAGCGTGTCGCGGTGCTGCTCGGCCTTGCGGCGCAGGTCGGCGAGGTCGATATCACCGTTCTCCGTGCATTGGACCGGCACGACCTTCATGCCGGCGATCACCGCGCTGGCGGGGTTCGTGCCGTGGGCGGAGACGGGGATCAGGCACACGTCGCGCTGCAGTTGTCCATTGGCCTTGTGGTAGGCGCGGATCGCCAGCAGGCCGGCATACTCGCCCTGCGACCCGGCGTTGGGCTGCAGGCTCGTCGCCGCGAACCCGGTGATCGCCGCCAGCCATCGCTCCAGCTCGCTGAACAACTGCGCGTACCCTTCCGCCTGATTTGCGGGGGCGAACGGGTGCAGCTTCGCAAACGCAGGCCACGTCACCGGGATCATCTCGGCGGTGGCGTTGAGCTTCATCGTGCACGACCCCAGCGGGATCATGCTTGTGGTCAGCGACAGGTCCTTGGCCTGCAGGCGGTGCAGGTAGCGGAGCATCTCGTGCTCGCTGTGGTAGCTGTTGAAGACGGAATGGGCCAAAAGTGTCGAATGTCGAACGTCGAATGTCGGATGCTCCGCAGCGAGGGCATCGATGTCGAGCGACTCGGCTTGCTTGCCGGCGATCGCGGAGAGAACGCACGCCACGTCCTCGCGCGTCGTGGTTTCGTCGAAGCTCACGCCGACGGTTGTGGCGTCGAGCTTGCGGAGATTGATGTCGTATTCGAGCGCGGCCTTGAGCGTGGCGTCGGCGTCGTGGACGGTGACGGTGACGGTGTCGAACCCGCCGCCGCTGACTTGCAGGCCCAGCCTGCGCAGGCCCGAGGCCAGTGCAGCGGTGTATGCCTGCACCCGCCGCGCGATGCGGCGAAGACCCTCGGGCCCGTGGTACACCGCGTACATCGACGCCATGATCGCCAGGAGCACCTGGGCGGTGCAGATGTTGCTCGTGGCGCGGTCGCGCTTGATGTGCTGCTCGCGCGTCTGGATGGACAAGCGCATGGCGGGGTTGCCCGCGGTGTCTTTCGACACGCCCACGAGCCGGCCGGGCATGCGGCGGGTGTGCTCCTCTTTCGTCGCCATGTAGGCCGCGTGCGGCCCGCCGTAGCCCATGGGCACGCCGAAACGCTGCATCGACCCGACGGCAATGTCTGCGCCCCACTCGCCCGGCGGCTTGAGCAACACCAGCGCCAGCGGGTCGCACGCCGCGACCACCAGCGCCCCGTGCTCGTGGGCCACTGCAGCCAGCGCGCTGTAGTCCTCGACGCGGCCGTCGGTCGTCGGATACTGCACCAGAATCCCGCAGATCCCCTCGAACGTATCGGGCGTCCTTTTCGGGGCGAAGGTTTGAACGTCGATGCCCATCGACTCGCCGCGCGTTTTCACGACCGCGATCGTCTGGGGATGGCAGTCCTCTGCCACGAGGAACGCCTTGCGCTGTTGCCGTCCCGCCGAATAACACATCGCCATCGCCTCCGCCGCTGCAGTGGCCTCATCCAGCAGCGATGCGTTGGCGATGGGCAGGCCCGTCAGGTCCGTCACCAGCGTCTGGTAGTTGAGCAGCGCTTCGAGTCGCCCCTGCGAAATCTCCGCCTGGTAGGGCGTGTACTGCGTGTACCAGCCCGGGTTCTCCAGGATGTTCCGCAGAATCACCGGTGGCGTGATGCAGTCGTGATACCCCATGCCGATGCACGAGCGGACCACCCGGTTCTTCGACGCCACCGCCGCGATCGCCTCCAGCGCCTGCGACTCCGTCAGGCCGGTCCCCTCGAGCTGCAGCGTGCTCTTGAGCCGTATCCCCTCCGGCACGGTCTGGTCGATCAACTCATCGAGGCTCCCCACCCCGATGACGCGCAGCATCTGCGTCGCCTCGACGTCGCCCGGCCCCACGTGCCGGCGGCAAAACGTGTCGGACGGATCCAACAGCTCGGATCGAGTCATCGTCGTGGCATCCACAGTGCGGCTGATCGCGGTCGTCATAGGGCAAGTCTATGAGCGCGACGACAGCGCCGCAACGAAGCTGCCTGGATCAAACTTTGTATGGGGAATTCGACAGGTTGCCAGAGTCCTCGCCTGGCTTTGGCGCCCATAGCCGGGACGCTATGCGTCCCAGGTGCCTGGGACGCATAGCGTCCCGGCTAAAGCTGTTCAGATATGCCGCAGCTTGTTCAGCCCGTTGTAGGCCGCGACGCGGTAGGCCTCGGCGAGGGTGGGGAAGTTGAAGACGTTGTTGATGAAGTATTCGGCGGTGCCGCCGAGGGTCATGACGGCCTGGCCGATGTGGATGATCTCGGTGGCGCCGGTGCCGATGATGTGGACGCCCAGGAGCTGGTGGGAGTCCTGGTGGATGAGGAGCTTGAGCATGCCGTGCTCGTCGCCCAGGAGCTGGCCGCGGGCGATTTCCTTGTAGCTGCAGACGCCGGCCTCGTAGGGGACGCCTTCCTTGGTGAGTTCCTGCTCGGTCTTGCCGACCATGGAGACTTCGGGGATGGCGTAGATGCCGAAGGGGAAGAGGGTGTTGAGCCCGTCGGTGGGCTGGCCGAAGGCGTGGCAGATGGCGCGGCGGCCCTGCTCCATGCTGGTGGAAGCCAGTGCGGGGAAGCCGATGACGTCGCCGGCGGCGTAGATGTGTTCGACGGGCCGGGGCTCGGGGCTGCCGTTGACGTGCAGGCACTGGAAGTGCTCGTTGACTTTCAGCCGCTCGCGATCGTCGAAGGTGATGCCCACGTTGTCGAGCTGCAGTGGCCCGCACACGCCCTGGCGACCCACGGCGTAAAGCAGGGACGCGGCGCGCAGCTTCTTGCCCGATTCGAGCGTGGCCTGCACCAGCGCCCCGTCGCCGTTGCCGCCTTCCGTCGCCGGCGGCAGCTCGCTGATCGCAGTGACCTTCTCGCCCAGGCGCAGCGTGATGCCCGCCTGACGCATGAAATACTGGAACGCCTCGGTGATCTCGCTGTCGAGGAAGCCCAGGACCTGGCTGCGGCCCTCGATGAGCGTGACGCGCACGCCCAGTGTCGCCATGATGCAGGCGTACTCGACGCCGATCACGCCCCCGCCCACGACGATCATCGTCTTGGGCAGGGTGTCCAGGTGCAGCAGATCGTCGCTGCAGAAGACGGTGCGCCGGTTGAACGGCACATTGGCGGGCTTGGCGGGGCGGGTTCCCACGGCAACGAGGAACTTGTCGCCGGTGATCATCTCGCATTCGTCGTGGCGCTTGACCTGCAGGAGGTTGGGCCCCTCGAAATGGGCCTCGCCCCACATCAGCTCGATGTGGTTGCGATCGAACTGGTCGCGGATGACCTCCCACTCGCGGCGGATGACCCGCTGGCTGACGCTGATGAGGTCGGCGACGGTGATGTCGCGCTTGACGCGGTAGCTCTCGCCGAAGAGCCCGCGCTTGCTCGCCCCGGTCAAGTGCAGCACCGCCTCGCGCAGCGCCTTGGACGGGATCGTCCCGGTGTTGATCTGGGCGCCGCCGAGCACGTTGGTCTTCTCGATGATGGCGACGCGCTTGCCGAGCTTGGCGGCCTGGATCGCCGCCTTCTGCCCCGCCGGGCCGGTGCCGATAATCACGCAGTCGAAGTGTCGCATCCCACAGTTCCCTCACGATCGGTACGATCGCTTCATAAGGATCGGCAGGCCGACAACCCATCATAAGCGAAACCGACCGCTGGCCACGAGATCGCCGCCCGCATCACGGGACCCCCTCGTCTCTTTCCTCGCCGGCCGCCGCCGGTCCAACGCGATATGGAACTGGGGATATAGGATTCGAACCTATACTAACTGATCCAGAGTCAGTCGTGCTACCGTTACACCAATCCCCATGCTGCTTTGCTGGCGGCGATGCCCATGATGCTACGGGCTTGAAGAGGCTGGGTCAATCGGTTGGCGGGACGGGCTGGGCGCCGGTTGTGGGAGCGTCGAACGTGTCACGCGGCGCGATGCAGGGCATCGATCACCGCGGCGCGGTCGGGGGCGCCGAAGAGGGCGGAGGCGGTGACGAGGGTATCGACGCCGGCGGCGACGGCGTCGGGGGCGGTCTGCGGGCTGAGCCCCCCGTCCATTTCCAGGCGGGTGTGGGCGTTGAGACGGTCCTTGATCCAGCGGGTCTTGGCGAGCACCTCGCGGATGAACGCCTGGCCGCTCTTGCCCGGATGGACGCTCATGATGAGAACCAGCTCCAGCTCGTCGAGATAAGGCGTGAGCCCGGTGGCATCGGTCAGCGGGTTGATCGCCATGCCCGCGGTCATACCGCAGGCGTGGATCGAATCGATCATGGCCTGGGCGGCGGCGTGGCGGGCTCGCACCGGATCGCACACCTCCAGATGGAACGTGAAATGGTTGGCCCCGGCCTCGGCGAACGGCTCGATGAACATCGCCGGGTGATCCACCATCAGATGCACGTCCACAAACACGCCCGGCAGATGCTTGCGCAACGCCCGGATCATATCCGCCCCCATCGTCAGGTTGCCCACGAAGTGCCCGTCCATCACGTCGATGTGCAGCAGGTCGGCCCCCTTGTCCAGCACGTCGCGGCAGTCGGCGGCCATCGCGCCGAAATCCGCCGACAGGATCGACGCGGCGACCAGAGGTCGAGCAGGCTTCTTTCGCAGATCGAGCATGACAGGCATGATACAACGGGCCCGCCACGCCGGGGTGGGCCGCCACGCCGGGGCTGAGTCCTCCAAGCCCCGGATCGCATGAGGCGTAACGTCCCGTGAACAAACTTCCGGGGGTCGTGCGTCACTATCCATGACGAGACAGCGCATGCCGACGCGGCAGGAACTGGGCAGGCTTTACGCGGAGCACCGCCAGGGGCTGTTCAGCCTGGCGTTGGCGATCACGCGCGACGCGCACGGCGCGGAGGATGCCGTGCATGACGCCTTCGCCCGCATGGTCGATGCGGACCGCGTCGAGGCGGACGACCCGGTGGGCTACGCGTTCCGTGCCGTGCGCAATGCCGCGATCGATAGGCGGCGGCGTGCGGCGGCGTTCGACCGGGCGGCTTCCGGGGCGGCCTCCGGGGGGTCGGTGTTCGACAGTGAACCCGCCGCCGACGCCGTGATGCGGGAGACCGCCAGCTACGTCCGCGCCGCGATCGACCACCTGCCCGACGCCCAGCGCCAGACGCTGGTGATGCGGCTCTACGGCGGGCTGACGTTCGAGCAGATCGCACGGACGCTCGATGAGCCGCTGGGCACGGTGACGACGCGGTATCGGCGGACGCTGGAGCGGATTCGCGGTGAACTGGAGTGTCTGCGGTGAGCGATGAACTGGAGCAACTTCTGCGGTCGATGCCGCTGGCGAAGCCAAGTGCTGCACTGGACCGGCGGATCGACGCGCTGCTGGCGGAGCGGCCGGCGGTGGCGGGGCGCATCGGGCGCTGGGCGCCGTGGCTGATGGCCGGGGCGTCGCTGGCGGCGGCGGCGGCGATCGCGCTCGTGGCGATGGTGCCCGCGGGCGTACAGACCACAGCAGCACCCACGGTCGCAGCGGCGCCCCCGGAAGCTCCGGTATTCATCGAGTACGAGGAGAGCTGGTCGAGTCTTTCGTCCCAGGGCGTGGTGTTCGTCGATGCCCACACGCCGGGCTATGCCGTGCAGGAAGACGTCGTGCAGCAGGTGACATACCTCGATCCGCGCGGCGGCGTCGAGATCACCTGGGCCTGGCCGACGCAGGACACGTGGATTGTTCCGATCGAGTACCAATAGCGAAAGGATGAACGATGCATCGCAGAATCGGATTGGGCATGGCATTGGGGCTGACGTTGGCGGCGGCGCCGTTGATGGCGCAGCCGGGCGGTCCGGGCGGTCCGGGGCGCGAGGGGCCGCCGCGTGGCGAGGGCGAGCGTGAGCGTGAGCGTCCGCCCGGGCCGCGCGGGGAAGGGGTTGGGCCATACGAGGGTCGCATGATCGCCGTGGGCTACCTGGGCGTGGCGGCGGCGGAGGTGTCGCCGGAGCTGACGGCCCAGCTCGGGCTGCCGCGCGGCGTGGGGCTGAGCGTGATCCACGTGCAGCCGGATTCGCCCGCCGCGGCCGCGGGCCTGCAGCAGCACGACGTGCTCCACAAGCTCGACGACCAGGTGCTGGTCAACACCGAGCAGCTTCGCACGCTGGTGCAGAACAAGACCAAGGGCGACGCGGTGACGCTCACGCTCTTTCGTCAGGCCAAGTCGATGCAGGTCACTGCAACGGTGGGCCAGACCGAGGCGCCCGAGCATCGCGGCCGCCCCATGATGGGATTCCCCGGCCGGGGCATGCCCGACGACGACATGGGTCTGCGCCCGTTCCGCATGGAGCGGCGCGAGGGCGACGATCGCGGCGGCCCGCCGCGCGAGCGCCCCGAAGGAGCAGAGCGCGGCCCGCGCGAGCCGGGCCCGCGGGGCGAGCGGCCCGACGGCCCGCCCGAGCGCGAGCGCGTCCGCGAACAGACCACTGCAACACGCGCCTCGGCCGGCACCGCACGCTACAAGGACGACGACCACGTGCTGGCGGTCACCATGACCGACGGTAAGAAGACGCTCGTCGCCAGCGATACGGCCGGAAACGAGCTGTTCAACGGCCCGATCGACACGCCCGATCAGCGCGCCGCCGTGCCCGAGGCCATCCGCGCTAAGCTCGACAAGCTCGAAACGATGCGACCGCAGCGGATGCGCGACCCGGACATGCCTCCGCGCGAGGGCCCGCCGCACGAGCGGCCCCTGTGACGCGACGGCGCAGCAGCAGCGGCGCCATGACCACCACGAGTACCAGCCCCGCGCCCGGCTCCGGCACGGATGCGGGGCTGCTGTATAGAAAGACCGACCCGTCGCGGTCGCGCCACACGTGGCGACCGCCGAGAATGCGCTGCCCCGGGGCGCCTTCGATCGCCAGCGTGCCTTTGCCGCCCATGATGCGGTCGATCCATTTGGCGAACGAGCTGACGCGGGTGTAGCGGGCGACGTCGCCGTATTCGGAGAAGTCGCTGGAGCCCCAGCTCGTGATGCCGGCGACGGCGTCGCCCAGGAGCAACGGTCCGCCGGAGTCGCCTGCTGCAGTGGTCGCTTCGTCGGGGAGTGCGTCGGGGTCGGTCGGTTGGTTGAAGGTGGTGACGAGGACGTGGGGCTTGCCGCCGCGGGCGCGTTCGAGTCGCTGGATGGTGTTGCTGCCGGCGCGGCGTTGGGCGTCGAACCCGGTGGCGCCGGTGAGTCCGTCGCCGTGGTCGCCGTAGCCCACGAGCCGCGCGGCCTGGCCGACCTCGTCGCGCTGGCGGTAGAGCGTGGCGGGCGTGATCGTCGTGATGGGCTTGGCCAGCTTGACCAGGGCGATGTCGAAGCCCTGGCGTTCGTTGTCGTTCCACTTGCTGTGGACGAACCAGCGTTTGGCGGCGACGCGCTGGCCGGCGAAATCGAGCTTCGGGTGGCGGATGTCGGTCACGCAATGCGCCGCCGTGAGCACCCAGCGCGGCGCGATCAGCGTGGCCGTGCAGTCCAGCCGGTTGCGATTGAGCAGCTTGCCCACCGCGTCGTCACCGGCGGCGGCAACGATCGCGTCGGCGTCGGCCACGTCGTGACGAATCACGATCGCCCAGCCCGGCGAGGCGCACGCCAGCACCGCCGCCACCAGCCCGCTTCCCATCCTCGTCCACCCGCGCATCGCGTCATTCTATCGAAGCTACAATGGCCCGCCCCATGAAGATCACGCTCCCCGACGGCAGTATCAAGGAACTCCCTGCAGGCTCGACCCCCGCCGACGTCGCCGCCAGCATCGGCGCCGGCCTGGCCAAGGCCGCGATCGGCGCGAAGGTGGACGGCCAACTCTGGGACCTCAATCGTCCCATAGAGAAAGACGCGACGGTCGCGATCATCACCCGCCCCAAGCAGGGCAAAGACGGCCGCAGCCAGTTCCGCGACGCCCAGCATGAGAAGGACGCCCTCTACCTGCTGCGCCACTCGACCGCCCACGTCATGGCCGAGGCGATCCAGCGTCTGTGGCCGGCGACACAACTCGCCTACGGTCCGCCGCTGGAGACGGGCTACTACTACGACATCGCTCTCGACACGCCGATCTCGACCAACGACTTTCCGCGCATCGAGGCGGAGATGAAGAAGATCGTCGCGGAGAATCGGCCGTTCACTCGCTACGAGTTGCCGCCCGCCGAAGGCATGAAGAAGCTCGACGCCGAGGGCAACAAGTACAAGCTCGACAACGCGAAGCGCGCGATCGACGGCGGCGCTGCGACACTGTCGTGGTACGTCACCGGCCAGTTAGCCCCCGGTGACTCACCGGGGGCTAAGTGGGAAGACCTGTGCATGGGTCCGCACGTGCCGACGACACAGGAGATCGGCGCGTTCAAAGTCACCAGCGTCGCCACCAGCCACTGGCACGGCGATGTCACCAGCGACCGCTTCCAGCGCGTCTATGGCACGGCGTTTTTCACCCAGGCTGACCTCGATCATCACCTCGCCCTGCTCGAAGAAGCCAGGCAGCGCGATCATCGCGTCGTGGGCGCTCGCCTGGGCCTGTTCGCCATCGACGACATGGTCGGCCAGGGCCTCATCCTCTGGAAGCCCAAGGGGGCGATCGTGCGGCAGGAGTTGCAGAAGTTCATCGGCGAGCATCTGCAGCGCCAGGGCTATTCGCAGGTGTTCACGCCGCACATCGGCCGGCTGGACCTCTTTAAGACCAGCGGGCACTTCCCGTATTACCAGGAGAGCCAGTACCCGCCGCTGATCGATTCCGACCAGCTTCGCCGCCTCGCCGAGGAGAAGTGCTCGTGTGCCGACCTCGCCAATCACATGAAGGCGGGCGACCTCGACGGCTACCTCCTCAAGCCGATGAACTGCCCGTTCCACATCCGCATCTACAAGAGCGAGAAGCGAAGCTACCGCGAGTTGCCGATCCGCTACGCCGAGTTCGGCACGGTGTATCGCTGGGAGCAGTCGGGCGAGTTGAATGGCATGACGCGCGTCCGCGGGTTCACGCAGGACGACGCGCACCTCTTCGTCACCGAAGAGCAGCTCGACGCGGAAGTCAGCGGCTGCCTCGACCTCGTGAAAATCGTGCTCAACACCTTGGGCATGACCAACTACCGCGTGCGCGTCGGCCTGCGCGATCCGGCCAGTGATAAGTTCGTGGGCGACCCCCGCAAATGGGACGCGGCGGGCGCGGCGCTGGAACGCGCGGCCCAGTCGCTGGGCGTCAGCTACACCAGCGAGCCGGGCGAAGCGGCGTTCTACGGCCCGAAGATCGACTTCGTCGTCAAGGACGTCATCGGCCGCGACTGGCAGCTCGGCACGGTGCAGGTCGATTACGTCCTGCCCGAGCGCTTCGACCTCAGCTACGTCGGGTCGGACAACGCCGAGCATCGCCCGGTCATGATCCACCGCGCCCCCTTCGGGTCGATGGAGCGCTTCTGCGGCGTCCTCATCGAGCACTTCAACGGCGCCTTCCCGCTGTGGCTGGCGCCCGAGCAGGTGCGCGTGCTGCCCATCAGCGACAAGTTCCTGGGCTACGCGAAAAAGGTGTCAGGAACCTTTTCTGACGCCGGGTTCCGTGTCACCATGGACGACGGTAACGAGCGCCTCAACGCCAAGATCAAAGTCGCCCAGGACGAGAAGATCCCCTACATGCTCGTCGTCGGCGGCAAGGACGAAGAGGCCGGGACCGTCAGCGTGCGCCACCGCACCGAAGGGGACCAGGGCGCGGTCCCACTGCAGCAGTTCCTCGACGCCGCCACCGCCGAGCGCGACGAGCGACGGCTGGGCTCTCAATAGCCGGGACGCTACGCGTCCCCGGAACCTGGGACGCGTAGCGTCCCGGCTATGATTTCTGCCATGAATACCACCCCCTTCGGCAGCACCGGCTTCAACGTCACGCCCCTGGGTTTCGGCGCGGCGCCCGCCGGATTCCTCAGCACGGAGCAGGACCAGTTCACGCGGGTGCTCAACCGCTTCCTCGACGCCGGGTGCAACGTGATCGACACCGCCGCGTGTTACCCCGGCTCGGAAGAAGCGATCGGCAAGGCGGTCGCCCAGCGCCGCGACCAGTTCGTCCTCGTGAGCAAGTGCGGCCATGCCTCGGGCCTGACCACGCCCGACTGGGATGCGCGCACCATCGCCGCCAGCATCGACCGCTCACTGCAGCGGCTGCGCACCGACCGCATCGACGTGATGCTGCTGCACTCGTGCTCGCTCGAAACCCTCGAGCGCGGCGACGCGGTCGCGGCGGTCGTCGCGGCGAAGAAGGCGGGCAAGGTCAAGCGCGTCGGCTACAGCGGCGACGACGACGCCGCGGCGTGGGCGGCGCAGCATCCGGCGATCGAGGTGATCGAGACGAGCGTGAGCATTGCCGACCAGTCCAACATCGACGCTGTGCTGCCCCTGTGCGTGAAGCACAACAAGGGAGTGCTCGCCAAGCGGCCGATTGCCAACGCCTGCTGGAAACGGCTCGATGCTCAACCGGGTCTGTATCAGACTTACGCCGGCGAATACACGCGCCGCTTCGCCGCGATGGGGCTGAAGGCGGGGGACCTGGGCTTTGCCGACAGTGCGTGGCCGGAAGTGGCCCTGCGGTTCACGCTGACGATGGAAGGGGTGCACTGTGCGATCGTGGGCACGACGAGCGAGCGGAGCCTCGACGCCAATGTCGCCGCCGCGGCGAAGGGGCCGCTTGCTGCGGAAGTCGTGAAGCGGATTCGAGCCGCCTTCGCCGCCGCGCAGCAGGCGTCGGGTCAGACCTGGACGGGGCAGACGTGAGCGTTCGAGGCGTATTCGCCGACCCGCCGATGCCGGGTTCGCCGGGCTCACCGGTGAGGGGCGGCACCGCGTGGGGCAGGTTGGCCGGCGGCTGGGGGGTCGCTTTCGCCTTGTCGGGGGCGTTGCTAGAATCCGGCCGCGGCGGGGGGCTGACGCTCGACTGAACGAACGGTTGGACTCATGATTCAATCCCTGATCGGTAACGACAGCATCTGGGTGACGGTGGCGATCAAGTTCGGCCTGATCGCCACGGTGTTTCTGCCCTTTGTGAGCGTGCTGGTCATGTTCGCCATCTGGTGGGAGCGCAAGGTCGCCGGTCACATCCAGGGGCGGTACGGCCCGCTGCACGTGGGCGGGTGGCACGGCTGGTCGCAGTCGATCGCCGACGGCATCAAGCTCATCCTCAAGGAGGACCTGATTCCCAGGGGCGCCGACCAGTTCATGTTCCGGGCCGCGCCGTACCTGGCGTTCGCCCCGGTGTTCGCCGCCCTGCTCGCCCTGCCCTTCGGGCCTCAGTTCGTGTTCGAGAACGGCCTGAACATCGGCGTGCTCTACCTCATGGCGGTGCTGGCCATCGAGGTCATGGGCGTCATCCTCGCCGGGTGGGGCAGCAACTCCAAATGGTCGATCTACGGCGCGATGCGCGAGGCGTGCCAGATGGTCAGCTACGAGATTCCCCTGGGCGTGTCGATCATCTGCGGCGTGGTCGTCGCCGGCACGCTGCACTTGACCGAGCTGAGCTACCTGCAGGGCGGGGGCATCCACGACTGGTTCATCTACCACAACCCGTTCATCTTCATCGCCTTCTTCGTCTATTTCGTCGCGTCGCTGGCGAGCAACAAGCGCGCCCCCTTCGACCTGCCCGAGAGCGAGAGCGAGCTGGTCGCCGGCTTCCACACCGAATACAGCGGCATCCGCTGGAGCCTCTTCTTCTTCGCCGAGTACGCCGCGATGTTCGTCGTCGGCGCGATCCAGGTGATCCTGTTCCTCGGGGCGTGGAACAGCCCGCTGGGTCCGTACGATCCGATCTACTTGGCCATCGGTTACGACCCCGTCGCCGCGGGTGAGGCTTACTTCTCCGGCGCGCTGGCGGGCGTGACCAACCCGGCCCAGATCGCCGAGAACATGGGCATCACCACCGGCGTCGTCGGCCTGGCGGCGCTCAACGTCTATTGCGCGACGATCTTCGTCGTCAAGGCCATGGCCCTCATCTACGTGCAGATGTGGATCCGCTGGACCCTGCCCCGCATCCGCATCGACCAGGTGCTCTATGCCTGCGTCAAGGTCCTCCTGCCGCTGAGCCTCGTCATGCTCGCCGGCACCGCGCTGTGGGTCTGGCTCGTGACCGATCCCCAGCCCGTCGCCCTCACCACGCCCACGGGCGCGACCATCGAGAACTACAAGGTCGCCCACCTCGTCGCCGACACCGGCGCGATCCAACTGGTCA